>JAXLVX010000007.1:0-86642 GCA_046328795.1 Anaerolineales bacterium
CTAGAAGTTTAAATGTTAAAGCCGCCGAATTTGCCGGCGAAGGGGAGTTCTACTTTGTCCCATTCGTTTCGCCGACGTTGGGCGAAGCAGGCGCGAACAAACCGTGGCTGCAGGAATTGCCCGACCCCATGACAACCGTGATGTGGAATACATGGGTGGCGATCAACCCTGAGACGGCGCGTGAATTGAAGATCGAAAACGACGATGTTGTGAAGATCGTCAGCGAAGCGGGGGAGGTGGAAGCGGCCGCCTATTTGTACCCAGCCATCCATCCGGGAGTGATCGCGATGCCGTTCGGGCAAGGTCACTCTGCTTATGGAAGGTTCGCTACGGCGAAACTCTATGCCGAGCGAGTCATCGGCTTGGTCCCGCGAGAAGGATATGTTGGCGACGCCTTCCCGCGCGGCGCGAATCCTGCCGATGTTTTGGGAGCGCATTTCAATGAAGCGGGCGATCTTGCATTCGCCGGTATGAAAGTACGCATCGAAAAAACTGGAAGACAGCAAATTCTGTCCCGCCTTGAAAGCCGCATCGGCGTGTATGGCGAGGGCATGGGCGAGGAGCAATAGAATGCAGATGACCGTTGATCTTAATCGTGTAGGCGCGATAGGCGCAATTGCCGAAGCCGCAGAGGGCAAGTGGGGGATGAGCATTGACCAGGATGTTTGCACCGGTTGCCAGGCTTGTGTGGCGGCGTGCGCCATGGAAAACAATCTATCGTTCGTTGGGGAGGAGGATTCGGGCTATGGGCGATCCCAGCATTGGATCCGCATCGAACGATTCTGGGATGGAGCATATCCCGACGTAAAGGCGACTTCCTTTCAGCCGATGTTGTGCCAGCAATGCGGTCACGCGCCGTGTGAGCCGGTCTGCCCGGTGTTTGCGACACAGCACAGCAATTCTGAGCAAATTAACTTACAAGTGTATAACCGCTGTGTGGGTACGCGTTATTGTGGTAACAACTGTCCGTATCAAGTGCGTTCGTTCAATTGGCGTGATTACCATACCGAACCGGAACGCGGAAACATGGTCAACGGCGCGTTGGTGTTCCCGCTTCATAACCAGTTCAACCCGGATGTGACCGTTCGCCGCCGAGGCGTGATGGAGAAATGCACGTTCTGCATCCAGCGCATCCATAAGGCTGAAGATAAAGCGAAATCGGAAGGGCGCGAAGTGGAAGATGGCGAGTTCACGACCGCTTGCGCGCAAGCCTGCCCGGCAAACGCGATCACGTTCGGGCGCATTGACCGGGAAGAAAGCCTTGTCAGTCAACTGTCTCGTGTGGATCGCGGCGTGAAGCATCTCGAGGAACTCAATACTCTTCCGCGTGTGACTTACCTGAAGGAAGGATAACCAATGGCTGTTGCATCCAAATACATGCCTGGCGCGAAAAAAGCGCACGATAAGCATCACGAAGAAGAGGACGATCCGCGCGAACTTTTGATGTTCGACGACTCCAAATCGCGCGGTGAAATGAACGCGATGGTGATGGAGTCTATGACGACCACCTCGTGGAAGTTCTGGGTGGTATTCGGCATCTTGTCGTTTCTGGTCGCGACGTGCTTCGTGTTCTTATGGGGCTACTTGATTGACGAAGGTCTTTGGGTAGCTGGCGTGATGCGCCCGGCGTATTGGGGCATCTTCCTCGTCAATACCGTGTTCTGGATCGGCATCAGCCATGCGGGGACGTTCATTTCCGCGATCTTGCGGGTGATGAAGATCGAGTTCCGCCGTCCGTTCACGCGCGCGGCAGAGCTGATGACCACCTTCGGCTTGATCCAAGCCGGAGCCAGCATTTTTATGCACATGGGTCGCGTGTGGCTTGCTTATTGGCTCTTCCCGCTTCCGAATGAACGCCAATTGTGGCCCAACTTCCACTCTCCATTGATGTGGGACTTGCTCGCCATCACAACGTACGTTCTCGGCAGTACCATGTATCTGTACCTGCCTTTGATCCCCGACCTTGCGATGGCGCGCGATCGCTCGACCGGTTGGCGCAAGACTTTCTTTAAAATTCTCGCCATCGGGTTCCGCGGCACAGAGGGTGAGTGGCGGCACTTGCATACGGCGATGAACTTCTTTGCGTTCGCCATTATCCCAGTGATGTTTTCGGTGCACACCATCGTTTCATGGGACTTTGCCATGGCGATGCGCCCTGGATGGTCGTCTAGTGTATATGGTCCTTATTTCGTCCTTGGAGCGTTGCACTCGGGCATGGGCGCGGTGGCTGTGGTGTTGTTCATCATGCGCTTGACGATGAAGCATATGGACTATTTCATCCGCAAGGAGCACTTCGACGGACTTGGCAAACTGATGTTGATGGTGACGTTCGCGTATACGTACTTTTTCTTCAACGACTACATTGTGCAATGGTACGGCGGCGATAAGTGGACCGATGCTCTCTTGCATTGGCTGGAAGAAGGTCCAATGGGGTGGATGTTCCTTCAATTGGTTCTGTTCAATATCATCATTCCGCCTCTCATATTATGGAACAAGAAATGGCGTCAGACGCCCTGGTTGTTGGCGGCAGTTGGACTGATGATCAACGTCGGTATGTATTGGGAGCGCTACATAATCGTCCCGATCACGTTGACGATCAACCGTATGCCGTTCACATGGAAATTATTTGAACCGCGGGCTGATGTGCTCCTGACGATTGGAACATTCTCTACCTTCCTTCTCTTTTATATGCTCGCCTCCCGCCTTATTCCTCTCATCCCGGTCTGGGAAGTGCAGGAGGGCCAGATGACGCACTCGCTTCGCAAAGTGGGCAAGGCTCATGTTTCAACGATCAGCGATTTCGAGTGAGAACGGAGCAGAACATGTCTGATGCAACCTTATTAGCGCTCTTTGAAGATATTGATCCGGCTGCGAATGCCATCGAGAAATTGCACGAGATGGGCGTAACCGACGAGAACATCAATGTGATCTCCGGCGCGCCGGTCTCTTATAAAATGCTTGGACGACCGCATCCTCATACGAATGTTCCCATGCTTTCTATGGGCGGCGCCGTTGCCGGGTTTCTGTTTGGCGTCTTTCTGAATTGGGGAACGCCCCACCTGTATACGATCTCGGTAGGCGGTCAATACATTACGCCGATCCCGCCTGGGGCGATCATTATGTTTGAAATGACGATGCTCTTTGCCCTGCTTGCCACGTTCCTCGGCGTCTTCCTTGAAAGTTATTTCCCGAACTATGGTCGGCTCGAATACGCGCCTGAGATCAGCGATGGAAAGATCGGCGTTTTCTTCAAATGCGCGGAAAATGAGCAGAAAAAATTCATGGACGCGCTGGGCAAGATAGGCGCTGAATCCATCAGGCTTGTGGAGGCGCAACAGTTATGAGACTTTTGAAGCAGCTATTTTGGGTATTTCTCGTTCTAGGCATCTTGCTGGGCGTGACCGAGCTATTTTTATACGATGTTATAAAAATAGACTGGGTCGGTTTCATGGAGATCCAGCCGACCTTCAAACAGATGGAAAACCCGCTTCCCGTGCCTTCGCGTTCGATCCCGATCGAAGGTCCAATTTCCATCCCCGGCATGGGTGAACCGGAAAATCCCACCCCGGCGGATGAGGCGTCTATCACGCGCGGCGGCGAATTGTTCGCGATCAATTGTCAGATGTGTCACGGTATCACCGGCGAAGGCAATGGTTCGGTCGCCCCGTTTCTCATCCAATTCAAGCCTGCTAATCTCACCGGCGACGTTGCGCAATCCAAGAGCGATGGTTCGATCTTCCTCACAATTTCCAACGGTATCGAAGGACGAATGCCGGCATTGAACGAAAACCTCACTGTCTCTGAACGCTGGGATGTGGTCAACTTCGTCCGCACGTTGAAATTAGAGAAATAGGGAATCCTGACATGAATGATGTCCGAAAAATGATCTATGGAACCCTGATCGGGTTTCTTGGTGTGGTAGCCATGTGGCTCAGCATTGTGTATATTTCAGCGTGCGGGTTTACCTTTACCTGCAGTAAACACAAAACCATTGTCGAACGGACTCCCATCCCGACGCTAATTCCCAGAAACGATGCGGTGATACAAATGCCTGCGGCGGAAGGCGAATTTAACAAATGCGAAGTCTCTGCCACCCAACTGATCGGCGCATGGGTCGCTGCCGATTCTCCCGAAGAAGAACCTTTCCCGTTTACCGATATGCACGGACAATCGTGCGAAGGGACGTATGAAGCGGATATTCAGCGATTGTTTGTTGAGAATAGTCTCTGGTATCCCGGCGCGATCGGCTGCGTGAGTTGTCATAATTCCGATCTGACGGTGAGAAGCAGCGGGCTTGACCTTACCTCCTACAGCGCTATGCAATTAGGAGCGGGCCGCGCGGACGCAAGCGCAAAAGGCAATGACATTTTCGGTAGCGGCAATTGGGAACATTCCAGTCTGTTCACGATATTGACCACGCAAGGGATGACCACTACCGGTCACTCGGCGGATGTCGCTCCGAATGATTTTATTTTGTACGCAGGCGCAAAGGTCGAAGCCTCTGCGACGCCCACACCGTAGTTTATTTCAAATCAACAAAAAACTTCCGCAAGTGCGGAAGTTTTTTGTTGTGGCGGAGAGAGCGGGATTCGAATACCATCCCTTCAATGGGGATGCGCGAACCTAAAGAAAAACACCCCGATATCATTCGAGGTGTTTCAGCGGAGAGGGCGGGATTCGAACCCGCGAACCTTTTGGGGTTACACGCTTTCCAAGCGTGCGCGCTAAGCCAGACTACGCGACCTCTCCATACTCAAGCGGGCGAATTATACACCAGAAACAAAAAGCGTAATTCTCTGCATCGAGCGACAAGCCGCTTTATGATTGGCTCGCTGTTGTTTCCAGTTCGCTGTTTCGGTGAGATCGTATCAATGATGCGGCGATGGATGTGGCAAGGATGGTGGCTATGACTCCAAGTGAGAGACCGACGGGTATCTTATAAATATCCACGATCAACATCTTGATGCCGACGAAAACGAGGATGACGGATAAGCCGTGTTTGAGGTAATAGAATTTATCCATCACGCCCGCGAGCAGGAAGTATAACGAACGCAAGCCGAGGATGGCAAAGACATTTGAAGTGTAGACGATGAAGGCGTTGTCGGTGACGGCGAAGATGGCTGGGATGGAATCCACCGCGAAGATGAGGTCGGTGCTTTCGACGATGATCAACACAAGGAAGAGCGGCGTTGCCATGATCTTGCCCATTCGGCGGATAAAGAATTGATCGCTTTGGTACTTTTTCGTGACCGGCATGATGCGGCGTAGAAGTTTGACCAGCGGATTACGCTCGGGGTGCATTTCTTCGTCGCGGTGTAATGCCATGCGAATCCCAGTAAAAACGAGGAACGCTCCAAACACATAGATGATCCAATGGAATTCATGAAGCAGAGCCGCGCCGACCACGATGAGTGTGCCGCGCATGATGAGCGCGCCGATGATGCCCCAAAACAACACGCGGTGCTGATAGGCGGCAGGCACAGCGAAGAATGTAAACAACAATACAAACACAAAGATATTGTCCACGCTCAGCGATTTTTCGATGATATACCCCGTGAAAAATGCCAACGCCGCTTCACTGTTCGAGTAAGCGCTTCCGGGAGAAAGCCTTTCCCAAAAGAAATATAAGCCGAGGTTGAAAAGCAAAGACAGGCTGATCCACACCGCGCTCCAGATCGCTGCCTCTTTGAGTGAAACCGCATGTGCCTTACGGTGAAATACCCCCAAGTCTATGGCGAGCAGCGCCAATACGAACAGGTTGAACCCTATCCACAACCAAATCGTTCCTTCCATATCTTAATTCTCCTATGATTTGACTGTGGAAAACAAAAAGCGAGACTCCACAGTCTTGATGTGGATAGTCTCGCCAATAGCGCGGATTCTGCGCGTACGGCTGGCCGGGAACGTTCGTTCCGTCTTGACGACCAGCCGGTGACGCCCTTGGGACGTCATGGCTACTCCCTAACTTGCGCCTGATTGTATAGCATTTTTTATGAAATTTCTCGAAAATAACAAAACTCTAAGGTTCGGATTCGATTCTCTGCTGATTGACTGCGACGCCTGAATTTTTCGGTATAATTCCATTGCCCTTGTACGCCATCGAATCAAGTGTGTAATAGGAGATCAGATCTACGACTTCTGTGCAAGTTGTGAATTACCGTTGAGTTTTCCTGTTGAAAAATTACTGATCGAATGGAGTTGCCATGCCAAATCGAAAATCGGAGACAAATGGGGATGTGATGAAGGCGCGCCGATTGATCGCCTTCGTTGGTTTCACCCTTGTGCTTTCGAGTCAACTGCTCGTATCTTCACAGCCGATCATCAATGAGATGACTGTATTTCCTCCTTACACGGGATTAGCGATTGTGGGGCTGACCGTATTTTTTTCCAGCGTAGTTATTAAGCCGACGAAGTTTTGGCAGGAATTATCAACCCGCGCATTGTTCCAGGATCGAATCTTCTGGCTCCTCTTTGCCGTGACATTTTCGGTATTGAC
Source organism: Anaerolineales bacterium (assembly GCA_046328795.1). Classification (GTDB taxonomy): domain Bacteria; phylum Chloroflexota; class Anaerolineae; order Anaerolineales; family Villigracilaceae; genus Defluviilinea. The sequence continues at coordinate 6,497 of JAXLVX010000007.1, forward strand.
CGCGATCGGGACAACTCTTTTTCAACAAAACTACATTCCGTTAGTATCCCTGTGGCTGATGAGCGCCATGGGGTATCTGCTTGTGTTTGCCGAACAAAGGCTATCGCTGGAAAAACTCTGGTTGAAGATCAAGGAGAATCGAGTTGAGATTCTCACTGTGATCGCAATTACGATTCTTGCCGCCATTCTGCGTTTTTTCAATCTGGGGCAGGTCCCTCGCGTGCTTGATGGTGATGAAGGATTGGTCGGGCTTGCCGCTCAAGCGACTGCTGACGGGAGGTTATCCAACCCGTTTGCATTGTGGGAAAATTTTGGCGCGCTCTACCTGCAAATGATCAATGGCATGCTCCGGCTGTTTGGCGCGACTCCTTTTGCCCTGCGGTTACTGCCTGCCATCGGAGGGGTTTTGGCGATTCCATCGCTGTATCTTTTTGCCCGTCAGATCAGCGGGCGCAGGATCGCCTTGATCGCGGCTATTTTCCTGGCGATTTCTCACACACATATCCATTTCAGCCGCATCGCATCGGTCGCTTATATCCATGGCGCCTGGCTTGTGCCTCTTGAATTATATTTTCTTCTGAGCGGACTCGAAAAGCGCAGCGCATGGCGGACCGCGCTGGGCGGCATCTTATTGGCGATCCATTTTTCGGTGTATCTCACGGCGCAGGTCATCATTGCGCTCGTATTGATCTATATGGTGATCTCGTTCATCATTAATCGGTCGTGGTTTAAAGAGGCATATCGCGCGGCTCTTGCCTTTTGGGGCGGCTTCTTGATCACGATCCTGCCGGAAGCGTTTTACATTTCACGCAATATGGCAGAGTTCACGAACCGCATCTCACAGAACGGAACATTTCAATCGGGCTGGCTGGATGCGACGGTTCAAAGCACTGGACAGTCGGCGGCAAGCGTCTTGTTCGGGCGCGTGGTTCACGCGTTCATGTCGCTTATCTATTACCCGGCATTCGATTTTTACGGCTCGCCTCTGCCCATGCTGACGGTCGTTTCATCCATGCTGTTTTTGATTGGCTTGGGTATGGTCTTCCTGCGGACGCGACAGCCGAGTTACCTGCTCCTGAACGGTTATTTCTGGGGAACAACTATTTCTGTGGGCGTCTTTGCGATCCCGCCGTCTGCGGATTCGTACCGAATGTTGATGGCGTTCCCCGCCGCCGTGATCATGTTCGCTATCGGTTTGGATTACATCCTGGAATTATTTGGCATCGGATGGAACACTGCCAGGAATCTTTACACATTCTCCGCGTCCTTCGTTCTTCTCAGCCTGCTGGTCCTCAACGTGTGGACGTATTTTGGAGACTTTGCGGGTCAGTGCCGTTTCGGTGGAAATTTGGAGAGTCGTTTCGCATCTTATCTTGGCTCTTATGTTCGGACGGTCACAAGCGAGTCCAACATCTATTTGCTCAGCGATGATATCTATTTCTACGGGAGTCACGGCTCAACCGATTTCCTCAGCCTGCGCAGACCCATCATTAACCACCCAGAATCGCTGGACACATTGAGTCCAATTACCGGTGAAACGATCATTGCCAACCCGGATCGTATCCAAGAATTGGAGGATTGGGTGCGACTCCATCCCGGCGGCGAGGTCCGCTATCAATATGATTGCACGCGGACGATCTTGTTGGCATATCAAATTCCCTAGCGAGGAACATTGGATCCGCGCGAATATGAACTCATGTACCGGGTCGAAGATGAACACTGGTGGTATCGCGGCATGGCGTCCATCACGCGGGCTTTGTTGGCTCGTTGGTATGACGCATCTTCAACGCTTCGTATCCTCGACGCGGGATGCGGAACCGGGTCAGCCATGTCAACGCTTCTAGCAGACTACGGACAAGTAACCGGCGTTGACGTTCATCCACTCGCTCTGAAGTTTTGCCATCAAAGAGGCATTTCCCGCATCGCTCGCGCCTCAATTCTCGACCTTCCATTTGCCTCCGCCGAGTTCAACCTTGTCACCTGCTTCGACGTTCTCTACGAAAAAGCGGTAGCAAGCGACCTCGCGGCGCTTCGTGAATTCCTCCGCGTTCTTGTTCCCAATGGGCGCGTGCTTCTCCGCCTCCCCGCCTACGATTGGCTGCGCGGACGGCACGATGAAATTGTGCATACGAAAAAACGATATACCGCCAAAGAAGTTGAGCGTTTGCTCGTTCAAAGCGGATTCATAGTCGAGCATATCTCGTTTGCCAACATGTTCTTATTTCCGATTGCTGTGATGAAGCGCTTCGGTGAAAGGATCTTCGGTCTGCGAGACGGACATTCCGATCTCGATGCGAGCGTCGGACGGTTCGATAAGGTGTTCGAGAAAATTCTGAGGAGCGAGGCGGCTCTCATTGCCAGAAACAGCCTGCCCTTTGGTTTGAGCGTGATCGCGGTCGGTCGAAAACGATAGGTGTGATGAATAGATCAAAACCCCAAACGAGAATTACCAATATCAGCGCCGTGTTCCCGGCGTTCAATGACGGCGGCACGATTGCGAGCATGGTCAGCGCCGCGAGTATCGCATTGCGCCAGTTGACTCAAGAGTATGAAATTATCGTGGTGAACGACGGCAGTTCCGATTACACGGCAACGGTGCTGGAGGAGATGAAAGAGAAATACCCCGAATTGAAAGTGATCCATCACCCGGCGAATCGGGGATACGGCGCGGCTCTGCGGACTGGGTTCCATGCGGCGACAAAAGATTGGGTTTTCTACACCGACGGCGACTCGCAATACAACCCGCTGGAAATGTCCCTGCTGGTTGACGCCCTCCATGAAGGGGTGGATGCGGTCAATGGCTACAAACTCACTCGCAACGATTCATTATTTCGAACCATTATTGGGCGGGCGTATCACAATTTTGTAAAGATATTTTTCAATATTCACATCCGCGATGTGGATTGCGACTTCCGCCTGATCCCGCGCAGGATTCTCGATGAGATCGAATTGCAAAGCGTAAGCGGGGCGATCTGCTTGGAACTTGTGAAGAAGATCGAAGATGCGGGCTATAGATTTGCCGAAGTCCCCGTTAACCATTACTCGCGCAAATACGGCGTGTCTCAATTTTTGGTGCCGTGGCGAGTCCTTCGCACCTTGCGGCAATTGGCTGTGCTGTATTGGAAACTTGTTATTCGGAAAGAACACAAACGGAAATTATCATAACCCTCAATCGCCCTCTTGACTTGCGTGTCGCAAGTTATGATAGATCGTGAAAAACAACATCTCGCGGATCGTCAACTTTCCGATCAGCGGGTGGGGGAGCAGGAAACGATCCAGATCATCCTCATCCCACGTTTCGGCGACGGAGACCAGCTCCGCGCTGGTTTTTGAAAATTGACCTAACAAATCTTTTTTGAGCGCCTCAGTGTCATCGGGATTTTGCTGGTCGGGCAGGAATCTCCCCGAAGCGACTCCGCCCGCGGCGAGCGTATCTTTGTACGCCTGACAGATCGCCTCATAACTACGGGACGGCTGATTCGCCGACCCGAACATTCCCTGCAGTGCAAGCCTTGGCAACTTCAACGCTTTCGCAATCGGCTTGTGCGACTTGATGAGGTGATCCAAGTTATCCGAAGCGGACCAGACCTCTCCCTCGCGCTGAAAGAATCTATTCGCGGGAATCTCTGCGAACCAGCTGACGACGCGCTGGTTGGAGTCTTTCAGCGTGGAAAGCAATTCCGATTTGTTCATACCTTCTCCACAACCCAAAAATGGGATATTCCAAGAATCTTCAACGGTGTCTTCTCTAAAAATTGCAACAACGAACGAAGAAACTTTCCCAAAATACCAAACCGCGCGATGATGTTGTCGTACGCGCCGAAGATGACTGTCTGTTCGATGAATTTAACAGGCAAGCCTTCGAATAGTTTCAGCAGATCGCGCTTCGAGTAGACGCGCACATGCGGGGCGAGTTTATCGCGCAGTGTGCGCGGCAGATAATTGATAAACAATTTATTGCCGAAATGATATTTGCCTTTCCAATAAATTCCATGCGTTTCGACAGGATAGCCGCGATTCGGGCAGAACAGGACGAGCCGCCCGTTTGGTTTCAACACGCGAACCATTTCTTGGATCGCCGCGCGGTCATCTTGCACGTGCTCGATCACCTCGTGGCTGAGAATCAGATCGAGGTCGGCGGAAAGAAGCGGAAGAAATTCCCCAGCCGCATTAAGGATGAAGGGCGAGCGAGTCCGCGCTTCGCGGGCGCGATCGAAGTCGTATTCCAGCCCGATGACCGTGCCGCCGAAAGCGGAGAGACGCTCCACGTACATGCCGACGCCGCATCCGTTTTCGAGGATTTTCCCTTTGAGGCGTTTGCCCGCGAATTTCACGATCATGTCGAGGCGGCGTTGTTGACCGGCTCTCCACACATACGAAGGCTCACCGCGAAGAGCCGCTTTATCAAGGTTGCGCGAATTCATGGCGTGAATTATATCTTGCAAGTTTTTATTCATCGTGCTAAAATGCCGCTGTACCTTGAACTTAGAAGCACGCACTGGAAAGTGGGCTCACCCCCACTTTTTTGTTTGAAATACGCAGTGCCGCAATATTAAATGGAAATTGAGTTCTAATTCGAGTTGCAAAATCGCCTGAAGTTTCATTTTGAAATAAATCAGCGGTAGGAGAATACGGAGTAATTCGCATGTCCAAGAACGAGTTTGCCCTCGCCTTCAACGAAGTATTAGAAGAAAAACAACTATCCAAGGAAGTCATCCTTGGGGCGATCGAGTCCGCGATGGCGTCTGCCTATCGGCGGGCTGTCAACGCGTCCACTGCCCAGCATGTGGAAGCCAAAATTGATTTGGATACCGGCAAGGTGCTGGTCTTTGCCGAAAAAGAAGTCGTTGAAGATGTGCTGGAACCGAAGACCGAAGTCCTGCTCGACGAAGCGCGGAAGGTGAACCCCGAAGCGCAACTTGGCGACATGGTGGTAGTCGAAACCACGCCCGCCGACTTTGGCCGCGTCGCCGCGCAAACCGCGCGACAGGTGATCCAACAGCGCATCCGCGAGGCGGAACGTTCGAACCAGATGCAATACTTCGAACGGCAGGTCGGCGAGATCGTCAGCGGGTTGGTGCAGGCGACGAACGCGCAAGCGACCACGCTTGGGCTGGACATGAAAGCCGAAGGCATTTTGCCTGCCAACCAGAGAATCCCCGGCGAACGCTTCAAACAGCATGAGCGCGTCCGCGCTGTGGTGCTGGAAGTGAAAGACGGTTCGCGCGGACCTCAGATCATCCTCTCGCGCGGGCATCGCAACTTCTTGCGCCGCCTGCTCGAAAACGAAGTGCCCGAAATTTATCACGGCGTAGTCGAGATCCGCGCGATCTCGCGCGAACCCGGCGCGCGCGCCAAAGTGGCTGTAATGGCGACACAGGCGGGCGTTGACCCGGTCGGCGCGTGCGTGGGCATCAAAGGCGTGCGCATTCAAGCCATCGTCAAAGAATTGCACGACGAAAAGATTGACATCATCCAATGGGATCAAGACCCCGTTGTTTATATTTCGAAAGCCATCAGCCCGGCGCGTGTGACCGGCGTGTACGTCGCCGATACCGAAAGCAACAAGACCGCGACCGTTGTGGTCTCTGAAGATCAATTAAGCCTCGCCATTGGGCGCGATGGGCAAAACGCGCGTCTCGCCGCCAAGTTAACCGGCTGGCGCATTGACATCAAGTCCATCACCGAAGCGGCAGGCGATGCGATCAAGAAATTACAATCCGATGCGGCGCTGGCAGAGATGCTCCCGGCGGCGGTCGAGTTGATCCCTGCTGTGGAAGAGATTCTCGCAAAGAAAGCCGAGAATCGCCCGGTGACGCCGGAAGAATACACAACCCTCGGTCAATTTGTGGATCGCGTTGAAAAGCGCACGATCCAGATCAAAGAAGAAGCCGCGCGCGCCGAAGCGCAAGCCGCGGGCGAAGTGATGAGCGACATCCCGACTGCCGCGTTTGCAATGCCGCTCGATCAGGCGGGCATCAAAGAACACATCTTCAACATTCTCGTGGAGGCTGGGTTCGACACGGTTGGCAGTTTGATGGCGACCTTGAAGGCTGACCCCAACCGCGTGCTTGGACTCGCCGGTATCGGACCGAAAGCGATGCAGAACATTGAAGAGGCGCTCGCCGCGATTCAATTCCCCGAACCGCCTCCCGCCGAAGTGACGGCTGAATCGGCCGCGCAAGCCGCATCTCAGCCTGAGGCGTTGACCGTTGACGTCGCGCCGCCTACGGAGAAGCAGGCGTCCGCTAAGAAAGAAACGAGAAAGGTCGTCGAGGAAGAGGAAGACGAACACGCCAAAGACGGCGTCTCGCTCGATGAGTTGTTCGCCATGAAGCCGGAGATCTTCCAATCTGCGGGCGATGCGGATGAATCCGACGACAAGAAAAAAGGCAAGAAAAAGAAGAAAGCCAGCGTCGAACTTGTGCTCGATGAAGAACGCGGCGAGGTTGTGGGCCGCAAGAAACACAAGCGCGGCGACGATGATTTCGACGAGGAAGCGTAATTCACCTCACCCCTTACCCCTCTCCTAAAGGAGAGGGGAAGATGAAGGAGCATGTCAAAGCAACCGGTTCAACGTGTGAAGCATGTGCCCCAGCGGACGTGTGTGGGCTGTCGTGACGTTTTGCCAAAGCGACAGATGATCCGTATCGTCCGCGCGGCAGAGGGCGTGAAGGTGGACCTGACCGGCAAACTCGCCGGGCGGGGCGCTTACCTGCATGACCGCCGCGAATGTTGGGAACGAGCCATGAAAGGCGCGCTCGCGCATGCGTTGAAAACGACTTTGACCGTAGATGATCGCGCGCGGCTTGAAGAATTTATGAAGACGTTGCCGCAAGAAGCAGGGGCTGGCGAGACGATGTGATGTAAATATTGCTCACAGACGCCTTCGTCGGCAAGAATGGCAAATGAGCAAATCGGTTTGTTGCTCTTTTGATCATTTGCTGATTTGCAGAATTTGGAGGTAGTCCTATGAGCAGTAATGGAAATAAAGTCGAACTGCCGGTGAGCATTGTGGTGCGCGACCTGGCGCAGAAGATCGAAAAAAGCCCCATTGATCTGATCAAAAAATTGATGACCAACGGTGTGATGGCGACCATTAATCAGTCGGTGGATTTTGATACCGCCGCGATCGTGGTGGCTGAATATGGCTTTGAGGCGATTCCCGAAGTTGTTGAAGAAGTAAAAACCGAAACAGGCGAAGTTCCTCTCTGGCGTCAGATGATCGCCGGGGAGGACGCTTCACAATTGAAGGCGCGTCCGCCGGTGGTGACTATTCTCGGTCACGTGGATCACGGCAAGACGAGTCTGCTCGATGCGATTCGCCAGACCGAAGTTGCGGCGGGCGAAGCGGGCGGAATCACACAGCACATCGGCGCGTATCAAGTGGAAAAGAAGGGACGATTGATCACCTTCCTCGACACGCCCGGTCACGCCGCGTTCACGCAGATGCGGGCGCGCGGCGCTCAAGGCGCGGACATCGTCGTCCTCGTCGTCGCGGCGGACGATGGAGTCATGCCGCAGACGCGCGAAGCGATCGCCCACGCGAAAGCCGCGCGAGTTCCGATCATGGTGGCGCTCAACAAGATTGATAAAGCCAACGCCAACGTGGACCGCGTCAAACAACAACTTGCCGAGCAGGAACTTGTCCCTGACGAGTGGGGCGGCAACACGATGGTGATTCCTGTCTCTGCGAAACAGAAGCAGGGAATTGACGATCTGCTCGAAGGCATTTTGCTCGTGGCAGATAACACGGAGATCAAAGCGAATCCATCGGGCAAAGTGATCGGCACGGTCATCGAAGCCGAAGTGGATAAAACAAAAGGCGTGATCGCCACCCTGCTCGTTCAAAACGGAACGCTCGAAATGGGCGACGTGGTCGTGGCGGGCATCGCGCATGGAAAGTTGCGCGCGGTGACCGATTACAAAGGCAAGCCTGTGAAAAAAGCGGGACCTTCGACGCCGGTCGCTGTGATGGGCTTGAGCGACGTGCCGTCGGCGGGCGATCTGTTTGAAGTGGTGGACTCGGACAAAGAAGCGCGTGTCATTGTCGCTGAGCGGGTCGAAGCCGCGAAGGAGCATGCGCAATCGAAAAAGAAAGTGTCGTTGGAAGACTTGTTTGCCAACGTGCAGGCGGGTGAAGCGAAGGAATTGAATCTGATCGTCAAAGCGGACGTGCAGGGGTCGCTTGACCCGGTCATTTCTGAGCTGAACAAACTTGGCGAGGGTGAGATTGGCATCAAGATCATTTACGCCGAAACCGGTAACATCGGCGAGAACGACGTGATGCTGGCTTCGTCTTCCAAGGCGATCATGATCGGCTTCAACGTGCAGGCGGAAGTTTCCGCGCGGCGGCTTGCCGACAAAGAAGGCGTGGATATCCGCCTATACGAGATCATCTATCGCATGACTGAAGATATCGAGAAAGCCCTCAAGGGTATGCTCGAACCCGAAGTGAAGGAGAAGGTCATCGGTCGCGCGCAGGTGTTGCAGGTCTTCACCGCCTCGAAATTCGGACGTGTGGCGGGCTGCCGCGTCACCGATGGCGAACTGCGCCGCAATGCAAAGGTGAAACTCTATCGCGGCACCGACCTCGTCTACGAAGGCGATATGGGTTCGCTGCGTCACGAAAAAGACGACGTCAAAGAGGTCAAGCAAGGTTACGAATGCGGCGTCGGCTTCAAAGGTTTCAGCGACATTCAGCCCGGCGATCAATTGATCTGCTACATTTTGGAGAAATCATAGAACCTTGCGAAGGTTTTAAACCTTCGCAAGGTTGTCCTTGCCATGCCTTCTGGAATTCGTATTCAACGCATCGCGGATCGTATCCGCCAGGAACTCTCGGAGATGTTGATCCGCGAGATCAGCGACCCGCGCCTGCAACAAATTTTCGTTACCGACGTAAAAGTGGATAAAGAACTCGCCTTTGCGGATGTGTACGTCTCCGCCATCGAAGGGACTTCGCGTTCGAAAGACGTTCTCGCCGGACTTGAGTCTGCTTCCGGTTTCCTGCGGCGGACTCTCGCCTCGCGCGTTGAACTTCGCGCCTTTCCGCGCCTGCGCTTCCACTGGGACGTGACGCCGGAGAACGCCGACCACATCGAGAAGATTCTGGCTGGGTTGAGGACGAAGAAATAATATTGTTTCGCATGAACCGACGCAGTGCAACTACGTCGGAAACTTGGTGGGGCGGGATGTCATCCCGCACCACGATATGTGATAAAAAGGTGAATGCAACGAATGGCTCAATCAATATCAGGGGCTATCAAAAAACGATTAAAAAAATCACAGCATGTGCTTATCGCTTCACACGTCCGCCCGGACGGCGATGCGATCGGCTCGCTTCTCGGTTTAGGCTTGGCGTTGAAGGACGCGGGCAAGACCGTGCAAATGGTTCTTGTGGATGGGGTCTCGTCGTTTAAATATCTTGGAGGAAGCGAGTTCGTAGTCAGAGAGCCGAAAGAGGGATACGATACTTTTATTACCGTAGATTGCGCTGATTTCAGACGAGTGGGCAAAGCGTTCGAGAATTTTGGTCAGCCCGATATCAACATTGACCATCACAAGACCAACGAAAAATTCGGCGCGTTGAATCTCATCGAAGCGGACGAGGTTGCGACGGCGGCGATCCTCGCCAATTATTTGCCGAAATGGGGCTATGAGATCACCAAGCCCATCGCTGCCGCGCTGTTGACCGGCATCGTCACAGATACTCTTGGCTTTCGCACCTCGAATACGAATCCGTCCGCGCTGAGAGTATCCGCGAAGTTGATGGAAACAGGCGTTGATCTTGCAGATCTATATATGCGCTCCCTTGTGCATAAATCGTTCCCTGCGGCAAAATATTGGGGCGCGGGCTTGTCTGGCTTGGAGCAGAAGAACGGAATTGTCTGGGCGACGCTGACACTTGCAGATCGCAAGCGAGTGGGCTATGGCGGGAATGACGATGCAGACCTCATTAATATCATTTCCGCAATTCAGGGGAACAAGGTAGGTATGATTTTCGTCGAACAAAGCGACAATCGTGTAAAGGTTTCATGGCGCGCGCTCGACCCAAGCATAGATGTCTCCAAAGTAGCGAAGCATTTTGAAGGGGGCGGGCATGCCGCCGCGGCTGGGGCAGATATCCCCGGCGAGTTGAACGAGATTCAGCCATTGGTACTAAGAACAACTAAAGAGATGTTGGGTCTTAACTAAAATTTAATTTGTTGTGTCATAATAGAAACGAAAATGATTCCGAGGAGGAAAAAGTGAACAGTCAAGATATGAAGAACGCCATCTCCGGCGTCCTAGTGGTGGACAAGCCAGTCGGCATGACCTCACACGATGTAGTCCAGGCGATTCGAAATGGAACAGGTTGCGCCGCGCGGGGCATACCGGCACGCTCGACCCGCGCGCTTCCGGCGTGTTGGTGATTCTGGTCGGTCCCGCCGTTCGGTTGAGCGAATATGTTTCCGCTTCCGATAAACGCTATCAGGCGATCATCCGCATGGGCGGCAAGACCGACACCTTCGACGCGGAGGGAGGGTGACTCCGTCCGCTCAGCCCGTCAATGTGACCGAGGCGCAATTCGAAGAAGCGTTGAAAACGTTCGTCGGCGAGATCGAGCAAACGCCGCCGCCGTATTCCGCCGTCAAAGTGCAGGGACGCAAAGCGTATGAAATGGCGCGTCAGGGTGAGCCGGTGGAACTCGCTCCGCGCAAGATCACCGTGCATCATCTCGAAGTATTGGAATGGACGCCGCCCGAAGTGGTGATTGATGTGCATTGTTCGTCCGGCACATACGTCCGCTCGCTGGCAAACGACCTCGGCGAAAAATTAGGTTGTGGCGCGTACCTCGTCGGATTGCGCCGCACCAAAAGCGGACGCTTCTCTCTGCGTGATGCGACTCCGCTTCGCAAATTGCAAGAGGCGTTTACCGCGGGCAACTGGTATCAATATCTCATCCCTGCCGCCGAAGCGCTGGGCGATTGGCCCGCCATCGAACTCAGCCCCGATGAAGTGGAAGGCGTGAGGCATGGTCACCGCGTGAAAGCCGCGGAAGATGCGGCTCTTGGAAATAAAGTACGCGGCGTCAGCACGCAAGGCGAGTTGGTCGCGCTGATGGAATGTATCACGGGTGAAGACGGCGCGCTCGCCTGGCAGCCGAAGAAAGTATTCTTCACCAACGACGCTTAATTCTCCACGAAATAAAAAATAACTGTTACGCCCCGCCTTTCAAGGCGGGGCGTTTCTATTAAAAGCCTTGACATACTGCTAAGTTTATACTATTATTGATTTATCAATAGTGTAAATTTGATACTACCTGACAGGAGCAAGGATGACCGACTTGACCGTCCAAACCAAAAAATTTCAAAAGGAACTGAATGCGGGCGCATCCGCTCTCGTGTTGTTGAGCGTGCTGAACCGGAGCAAAGAGGCGCTCTACGGCTACCAGATCGCGAAAATGCTGGAAGAGAGCGATCCCGAAGTTCCCATGATGAAACAGGGAGCGTTATACCCGGTGCTTCGTTCCCTGGAAGAAAGCGGATTGCTCGAAAGCACGGTGGAGCCTTCGGTTTCTGGTCCGCCGCGCAGGTATTACAAGATCACGAAAGAGGGCCGTTCTACGTTGGAAGAATGGCTTGAGATTTGGAAGCAGACCAAAAAATTTGTGGACGCGATTTTGAAAGGATAAGCCATGTTCAATACCATTGATGACTATCTTAATGCCCTGAAAGATGAAATGAAAGACGCCGACCCCGCGTTGATCCAAGACGCTCAAGCGGATGCCCGCGAACATTTGACGAATGCGTTGATGGCTTCTCGTGAAAAGGATTCTGAACCAAGCGATGCAGACTTGCTCAAGAAAATCGTAGACGAGTATGGAACGCCCGAAGAAACTGCATCCGCATACAGGGAAGTGGAGAAGCGCACGTTTCCAGTGTTACGGCAAGCGGTTAAACCTCGTTCCATGTTCGGTCGTTTTTTTGGCGTGTATGCCGATCCGCGTGCTTGGGGAGCGCTCCTTTACATGCTGATCGCTTTTGTTACCGGCGTGTTGTATTTCACCTGGGCGGTGACGGGCGTTTCTCTGTCCATCACCTTTCTGCTCTTTATCTTTGGCTTTCCGCTTGCGTTGTTGTTCCTGCTTTCCGTGCGCGGACTTGCCCTGATCGAGGGACGTTTAGTCGAGGCGTTGCTCGGTATTCGTATGCCTCGCCAGCCGTTATTTTCACATCGCGATATGAAATGGCTTGACCGTTTGAAAGCGTTGTTGAAGGATAAAGCAACCTGGATGATGTTGATCTACATGCTTGCGCAGTTTGTCCTAGGGACTTTGTATTTCATCGTGCTGGTCACTGTGTTGAGCGTTTCGCTGGCATGTATGGCGGCGCCCTTGATTCAGCTATTTTTCAATACACCGGTCTTCAATTGGATAGATGGTCCCGTGTATCTCCCGTATTGGCAATTGATCTTGTTCTCGATCGGCGGCTTTCTCGTGTGGACGGGTTTTATGCACATCGCGCGGGGTGTCGGTCAATTGCACGGAAGAATGGCAAAGTGGTTGTTGGTAAGCGAATAAAGAATCTGTATTCATAGGAGAATTTTTATGAACCAAAATCTGCAACCTGCGGGAAGATTTATGAAGTTTTTGCAATTTCCGCTGACTCGAATCATTATGGGGTTTGCCCTGCTCCTTATCGTTCCAAGCGTTGTTCAATTTGGCGTAAGAGCAGTGGTGGGCGATGGAACAACGTTTGCCGATGCGGTCACAGTCATCGTCATTTCGATCACCGCCTTACTTACCTATTATGGGTTTGTCCGCGTTGTTGAAAGGCGACCTGTTTCAGAGTTGGCTCTTACGCCCGCGCTAAGAGAATTACCGATCGGCGTGCTCCTTGGAGTTGTTTTATTTTCTTTGACCATCGCGATTCTATGGCTGCTGGGCTATTATCAAGTCTCGGCGATCAATCCTTTGCAATTCGTCATCCCTTGGCTGATCACGGGCATTATTTCGGGGATATTCGAAGAATTATTAATGCGCGGCATCTTATTCCGCATCTTGCAAGAATCGCTGGGAACGTGGCTTGCTTTGATACTCTCGGCGCTAGTGTTCGGTGGGTTGCACCTGGCGAATCCCAATGCCACGTTATGGGCGGGGCTTGCGATCGCCATCGAAGCGGGCGTTCTGCTAGCCGCCGCATACGTCTACTCGCGCCGTTTGTGGATTCCCATCGGCATCCATTTTGCGTGGAATTTTGTGCAAGGCGGCATCTTCGGCGTCGCGGTCTCGGGGATGGAATCCGAAGGGTTATTAAAATCCACGCTCAGCGGACCGATGCTCCTCTCTGGCGGTGAGTTTGGCGCTGAGGCGTCCATTTTTGCGGTGATCGTTTGCTTAAGCGCCGGGATCTATTTTCTCTGGATGTCTTACCGTCAGGGGATATTCATCAAGCCGTTTTGGAATCGTGGATAACTTGCTCCTAAAAAGTTCCGCTTCATGCGGGACTTTTTTATTTGCATCTGCTTCGGCGGCTTTTCACCACCTTCAAACTCCGCCCACATTGCTCGGTTGCCAACATTGGAGCGAAATGATAAAGTAAGCGCATGAATCATTATCGCTCCCTCGAGGAAATATCACTGCAAAAATCATGGCTGACTATTGGAGTCTTCGATGGCGTTCATCGCGGACATCAAGAGATCATCAAAAAGTTGACAACAGGCGCGCATGAAAAGAATCTGCCCGCCGTTGTGTTGACGTTCGATCCGCATCCCGCGAAAGTATTTGGACGCAACGACATCAAATTGCTAACCCTGCCTGACGAACGCGCCGAAATTCTCGGAGCGTTGGGCGTGGACGTGGTCGTCACGCATCCGTTCAACAAGGAGGTGGCGAACATCACCGCCTTCGACTTCATGCAGCGGCTCAAATCCCACCTCGGGCTGGAACACCTTGTGCTTGGCTATGATTCCGCGCTGGGAAAAGACCGCGAAGGCAACATTCCGCGTCTTACCGAGATCGGCTCGGAGTTGGGATACACCGTCGAAACCGTGTCAGCCCTCAAGGGGGAAGGAGGCGTGATCTCCTCCACTGCGATCCGAAAATTGATCACGGTCGGAAAAGTCGAAGAAGCCGCGAAATTGATGGGATGTCCATATCGTTTGCAAGGAACGGTGATTCGCGGCGACCAGCGCGGGCGGACAATTGGATTTCCCACAGCGAATTTGGATTATGTGGTTGATAAATTGATTCCCGCGAGCGGAATTTATGCGTGCTGGGCTTTCGTCAATCAGCAACGATTTCAAGCCGCCGTCAATATCGGCACCAACCCAACTTTTACTCCCGACAAAAAAACAATGAGCGTGGAAGCGTACCTGCTCGATTTTGATCGCGATATCTATGATGAAAATCTGCAACTCGAATTCGCGTCACGTCTGCGCGACGAACTGAAGTTCGACTCGGTGGATGCGCTGGTAACGCAGATAACGAAGGATGTTGAAGTGGTCAGGCAAACTCTTCATGAAGACTGAAACCACTTTGTAATTGACTTTCCTCCTGATTTGTTGTACATTGACCCTGTAAATCTAACTCGGTAGGGAAATGAACCATGACACAACCGTTTGATTCTTCGTCACAACCAATCCAACCGCCCGCTCAAGACCCAACAGGAGAGATGTATCGCGCGCAGGCGGCGCTTGCCGACCTGGTGCGCCGAATGAAGGGCGGCGCGAATAATTTCTATTGGATCGCCGCGCTTTCCGTGATCAACTCCGCCATGCTCCAGTTTGGAGGCGGCATGTATTTTGTCGTAGGGTTAGCTGGAACCCTATTGGTAGACACGATTTTCATTGAATTGGCTCTAGTGATGCAAGAATCCGCGCTCGTCGTAAAGATCGTCGGCTTGGTCGTCAGCGCGATCGTGGCGGGTATCTTCGCGCTCTTCGGCGTATTTGCCAATCGCGGCATGAAATGGGCGTTCATCGTTGGCATGATCTTCTATGCGATTGACACGCTTTTGATGCTTGTGTTTCAAGAGTGGATGGGCTTGCTCTTCCACATCTTTTTCCTTTTCGGCTTGTTCGGCGGATTAAGCGCCTTGAATAAACTCCAGCAATTGGCTCCTAAAAAACCATCGCGTCCAACGGACTTTCCGCAAAATATCGGCAGTTCCTAAATTCTGAGAGGTCAAGAGGTTTACATGTCACAAAACGGACTTCATGCGATCATAGGCGTAGCAACGCGCAAATGGATGCCACATAAGGAATGGCTGTTGCTTGGGGCGGTGCTGGGCAACATGGCGCCCGACCTCGATAACCTTGCCGTCGCCTATGCCACATTAACTGGCGGCGATACTCATGGATTACATCGTACGTTCACGCACAGCGTTTTCACTGCGCTCGCCATGTTGGCGTTGTTTTATGTCGTCGCCGCAGCGACAAGAAACCAACGATGGAATAACTTTGGCATCGGGTTTGGCATCGGTATTCTGATGCACATTCTCGTTGACTTGATAATTTGGTTCAATGGCGTTGAAATATTTTGGCCCCTCGGCGGCGAAGTCAATTTCTGGGCGGGATTCACCGTCCCCGCATGGTTGAATATCATTCTGGAAACGGGAGAATTCCTGGCGTTTGGCTTATATTTCCTCCTTCTGATTTCACTTTCGCGCAAACACAACACGGACGTTGCTCGGCAAGGCTCGGCTAAAACGCTGGCGTACGCGGAATTTGTCCTCTTCGTCGTTTTTGCCGCGCTGTTCTTTGCAAGCGGCGCAACGGGCTTGGCATACACGATTTTTGGCGCGTTGTATTTGCTCTCGCTCATCATTGCGATGGCGATCACGATAAAGATGAAACAAACCGTTGAGTCTTTGTAACAAAACCTGCGGGCGGTCATTTGACCGCCCTTTTTATTGATACAACGTACCCATATAGGTATAATGCGCCAGATTAAAATCCTTGCGAAGGTTTTTAAACCTTCGCAAGGATAAACAGGAGACCTTCATGCCCGAACGTGAAATTTATTTACTCTCGCCGCGCGCGCTCAGCCCTGAAACCATCGCGGTCGCGTTTGCCAAGACATCGCGCTCGCCCGAATCCTTCCGCGCTATTGCCGCCGAACTCCAGCGACGAAAAGTCCGCGCAGTTCCATGAGAAGTGGGTGGTGGGATACGGTCACGCATCGGTGGCGGAGCACGCGGTTCTGCACATCGCATTCGAGAATGTTTCGCGCATCGCCATTGAGAGCATCGAGTCGAATCGACTCGCCTCGTACACTGAAAAATCCACGCGCTATCAACGATGGGGACAGATGATTTCACCATTCCGCCAGAATTAGATCTGCATCCCCTCCCCGCGCCGAATTTGTGGACACCATCCGCTTCCTCTTTCGGACTTATGCCGACTCGTTTCGACCCTGTGCGGACTCATCTTCTCTTCGACCGCTTCCCGCGCCGCGAAAAATGAAAAGGATGATGTTTGGGATCGCCGCATCCGCTCGAAATACGTAGATGTGTGTCGCTTCATCCTCCCCGCCGCCGCGCTGGCAAACGTCGGCATGACCATGAACGCGCGCGTCATCGAAAATACGATCTGAAAGATGCTATCGCATGAACTCGCTGAGGTGCGCGAAATAGGTGAAAGGGTAAAGGAAGTATCGAAAGCAGAAACACCAACTTTGGTAAAAAGTATGCTGATACAGTTCCGTACCTCACAGAAACTATCTCCGAACTTTCAAATCGTAAATCGTCAACACCTGCACTTGCGCCAGGTGCAAGTGTCGAAAATCAATCGGATGATTGGTGTAGTTTGATTGACTACGATAAAGATGGCGAGAAGAAAAAGTTTTAGCCGCCGCTTTATATCGGTTTGGTGAGATGGCTTACGCAGATGCGCTGAATTTTGTTGGCGGATTGAGTGAGTGGAGAAAAAGAAAAACTTGCCGAGAGCTTATTGAGTAAACTAGGCAAGTTCGATGTCCCGCTTCGTGAGCGGAATATTCTACCTACACCTTCGATCTTGCTCGCGATCAGGCGCGTATGCCGAATTCAAACGTCACCGCATGATGACGCAGACGCCGCAAAGGTTGACGACGCGGTCAGTACGCGACCCGCTGTTGATCGGCGATGCAGGCTTCTACGTCCGCGTATGAGGCGGCGATGGAGTCCGCATCGAAGATGTATGAAAAATTGCACGCGTTCAATCCCGCCGTTGCGCAATATGTTGTCCCCAACGGATCTAATCGCCGCGTGTTGGCGCAGTTCAATTTGCGCGAGGCGTTTGCGTTTTGTCAGCGTGTCTGCCGCTAACGCGCATTTCTCGATCCGACGTGTCGCGCAAAAATTTACGAAGAGATGGCTCGAGTGCATCCGCTGTTGACGAAATATGAAGTTGCATGAAGAGACGTGGCAGGGCGTGGAAGAATATGATTTTCTTTACGAAGGTTTAAACAAGAGCTCCGAGTTTTCAAAACTCGAGCTCTTCATTATCCCCTAATCAGCACAATCTCTTTTGCGGATCGCCGGATGTATTCTGCGCCCGGCGGCGGTCATGACAACATCTTCTTCCAAGCCAATGCAGCCATAGCCGGGGATCATCACATGTGGTTCGATGGTGTACACCTGAGCGAGTTCCAGTTTGATTTGGCGAATCGCCGTATTTCTCCCACAGCGGACCCAGCAACGCGCCGCCGTCGTGCGCCACACGTCCCAGTTGATGACTCAGCGCGTGCATGAATTCGGGGTAGCCCGAATCTTCGACGACTTCGCGCGAGATCACGTCAATCGAATTTCCAGTCACGCCCGCTTTCATCGCCTCGCGGGATTTCTCGATGGCTGTCCGAATGGTGATGAATCCGCGCTGGACTTCGACGGGCGCCTCGGTCTCGCCTTCGCGCAACACATAGCCCACGCGTTGAATGTCGGAGCAGTAGCCTTCGTATTTCACCCCAAAATCGAAGTGGACGATATGTCCGCGTTCGATGCGTATGTCGGTGGGCCCGTTATGCCCGACCACTTTGTTTGGACCCGAATTAACTGCGGGACAATTCTCCTGGGGCCATGCGAGACCCACGCCAAATTCTTTCGCAAGTTTGAGCATGTATTCGCCGACCTCGATCTCGGTCATGCCGACTTTGATGAACGCGAATGTCTTCTCATAGATTTCATTCGTGATCTCAACTGCCTTGCGGATGCGTTCGAGTTCGGTCGGAGTTTTTCGTCCGCGCAGGGCGTTGATGATGGGTTCCGCGCTGACGAGGCGGTCTGCGTATGGAGTGCCAGCCAGATACTCTTTGAGGAATTCGTACATGGCGTGAGTCAACCCGTCCGCGTGGACGTTGTTGCGGGAAGTGTTGACCGCTATCCCGTCGGGGTTGAGGCGCGCGATCGTGTCGCGTAAGAGTCCGCTGACGGCGGAGTCGTATCCGAGAATTTCATCGAAGACGTTGAGTTGACGAACCGCTTCCGCTTCGAGGTTGCCGACGATTGCGATCTTTTCACCTTTGCGCGTGAGGATCAACGCGGAGAGCCACGTAAGGTCGTTGTCGCCGATGAGAAAATCGAGCGCGGGGTCGCGCACGCCGCTCGTCTCGCGCACGAACGTGAGCCACAGATCGGTTTTTTGTTCTTTGAGAATGTCAATCGCTTGCGAAACTTTTTCTTGAATGAGGGTCATGGTTGTCTCCTGTAGCGCCGACTTAAGTCGGCATTACGTTTTATGCGGATCTTTCACGACAAAAATCAAAATGCCTGTGGTGATGATACCAGCGAGCGCCGCCAACCCAAACGTTGATTCAAAACCGAAACGATCAATCAACCATCCGCCAAGGATCGGCGCGGCGACTGTCGCTGGTGTGACGAGCGTGTTTGACAATCCAATATATGTTGGGCGTTCCACATCTGTGCCGAAGCCCACTGTGAACGCGATGCCGATCGTCCAGAGCGCAACGTTGCCGATGCCCGAAAGAATGAACGCGGGATACAACCACGCGATGGTCGGCGCGCGCCATGCAATGATCGAACTCAACACTGCGGCAACCGCGCCCGCCATGAGCATCGCGCGATGACCGATCTTATCTCCGAGCCAGCCCATGCCCGCGTTCGCAAATGTTTGCGCGAGCGTCAGCGCGGCGGTGAGATAGCCCGCCGTGATCGAATCCATGTCGAAGCGGCGCAAGCCGAGCAGGATAAAAAACCCGAATCCCATCGTGGCGAACATCATGAGGAAGCGCGTGACGAGGAACCAGTTAAAGTTTTTATCCATTTTTAGGACGCGCTTCGCGTCTTCCCAAAAGGGAGCCTGATTCTCCGTAACGATCTTTTCCTCATCCCTCGGCTCGCGTGTCTTCGCTAGCGCGACGTACGACGCGCCGAACAAGAGGCTCGCAACGAGAAAACTGATTCCAAAATTCTTCGGGAACGCGACGGTCTCCAATAAATATCCCGCGCCGACGGCGGCAACGCTGATCGTCAGATTCGCCAGCGCGCCTTGGATGCCGAGAAATGTGCCGCGCGATTCGGGCGGGATGATCTTCGAGATGAAGTTCGCCCATGGGTTGGCGGTGAAGCCGCCGCCGAGTCCCTGCCAGGCAAGCGCGAGAAATGTAACGACGAGCGCGGCTTTGATCCCGATCACGGGAATGAGGAACGCGGTGACCCCCAGCACAAGAAACGGAATCCGTTCGTGCTTTGTGTTTTGCAGAACGATGGGTTTGTACTCTCTCGCCCGCGCGACTTGACCCGCGTTGAAGAGTTGCGGCAACTGCCAGCCGATGGCGTGGAACGCGGGTGCGAGTCCGATCAGGATCGCGGAGTCTGTTAGTTGGGTGACGAAGAGCGGGATGATCGTCGCGAACGAGCCGAAGCCGAGCGCCAAGCCGAAGAACGCGCCGTCCAACAGATTCATGCTGACGTTGTAGCGCAAATGCGAACGGATGTATTTTTCCACGTTGGAGAGGGGGAGCATGGGCGTGATTCTACCATTTCGATTTTTGCGCTTGACAAAATTTGCTTGAAGATGCTAAAATAAAAAACGAACACTCGTTCATTTTTTAGGATGTCCACGTATATGGAGAAGACATGGATTGGTTCTTAATACTTCTTGCGGTTACTACGGCAGTTCGCGGCTTTGGAGCGGGTCTTATTTACGATGTGGCGCTCATCAGTTTGCCTGTGCGGAAGCAGATCGGCGCGATACCCTATACTAAGTTTGCGCTTGCGAACTTTAATGTTGGCGTCAAAACTTATCTACCGATTTCAATTTTGGGAGCATTGTTGACGCTTGTTGTTACCGCCGGCGCTTTTATGAGCGGAGAGTCGGCTATCGTCAGTTGGTCAATAGCAACGGCGCTTGCGGCTACTGTGCTGGCATTTATTGGGACTTCTCGCGCTCTTCCATCCTTGTTGAGTCTGCGGCAAGCGCCAGATGACGAAGTTGTGCTATCGAAGATATTGGACAATTTTGCTCGTTGGCACACATTTAGCGCTATCTGGCAGTTAGTTTCATTCATTACTCTTGTCGTTGCGCTAGCGTATCAATAATGGCGAAATTAACACCTACCAAAGGCGAAGTCACGCGCCACGCCATCGAAGACGCCGCGATGAACCTGTTCCTCACGCAGGGATACGCCGCTACCTCCATGCGCCAGATCGCTAAACAGGTAGACCTTGCTTCAGTAGCAGGGATTTACAACCACTTCTCCAACAAAGAGGAGATTTTCGCCGGCATCATCATTGACAAGCATCCATACAAGCAAATCCTGCCTGCCGTCCTTGCGGCGGAGGGGGAGACCGCCGAAGATTTTTACAAGAACGCGGCACACATCGTTATTTCTGAGATGGGGAAACGCCCCGAGTTCGTGAACCTGATGTTCATCGAGATGGTCGAATTCAAAGGCAAGCACGGCGCGGCGCTGTTGAAAGAGATCGCGCCGAAGATATTGCCTGTTTTTGAGCGTGTGGTCAAAGCAAGAAAAAACCTGCGCGTGACCAACCCAGCCTTGCTCATGCGCTCATTTATCGGTTTGGTTGTTTCGTACCTGATGACCGAAATGATCATCTCAAATTCAATTGTGAGCAAACTCATGCCGAAAAATACAGAAGACGCCTATATTGATATTTTCCTGCATGGTATTTTGAAGGCATCGGAGTAAACAAGTAAATACGTACACACGTAGACAGGTAAACATGTAAACACGGAATACGCGCTGCGCAGTACGTAACATGTATCCCGTAACCCGTATCCCACACTGCTCACTGATAACTGATAACTTTTTCCTCTGGAGCCCCCATGAACACCCGCCTCCTCTCCATCATCCGCAAGGAATTCATCCAGATCTTCCGCGACCCGCGCACGCTGGTAATGATCGTCGTTATTCCCATCATGCAATTGTTCCTGCTCGGGTATTCCGCCACCAACGACGTGCGCAATGTTCCGCTCGCCGTGTTAGACCGAAGTCAAAGCGTGGAATCGCGCGCCCTGCTCGATTCGTATCGCGCGGCGGATTATTTCCAAGTGGCGTATGCGGTTGATTCGGAAGCGGAGATCGAAGACCTCATCCTTGCCGGGAAAGCCCGCGCGGCGGTCATCATCCCGCCCGATTACGCCCAGCGACTGGCGGAAGGAGACGCGCAGATCGCTTTCATCCTCGACGGCTCCGACCCGACCAGCGCATCCACCGCGCTCGCCGCCTCGCAATTGATCGGACAGGCTCACGCTTCGAAAATTCTTTTGCAGAAATTCGAACTCAGCGGCATGAACCTGCGCGTGCAACCGCCCGTCGAAGTCCGCACGACGGTTTGGTTCAACCCCGACCTGATCAGCGCGCACTTCATGATCCCCGGCGTGATCGGCATGATCCTCTACGCGATCGCCGCGATCCTCACCGCCACGTCCGTTGTGCGCGAGCGCGAACGCGGCACCATCGAACAACTGATCGTCACGCCCATCCGCCCGTGGGAATTGATCGTCGGTAAACTCACGCCGTATGTCGTGCTGGGATTCTTCAACACCATCGAAGTCCTCGCGGTGGGGCATTGGTGGTTTGGAGTTCCGATTCGCGGCGACCTCGGTCTGATCATTTTGCTTTCAGGCGTGTTCTTAGTTACGGGGCTGGGAATCGGCTTGCTTGCTTCCACGATCGCCAACACCCAACAGGAAGCCATGCTCACGGTTTGGATGACTCTCCTGCCGAGCATTTTTCTCTCTGGATTTTTCTTTCCGCTCGAAGCCATGCCGAAAGTGTTGCAATGGCTTTCGTACTTGATGCCCCTGCGTTATTACCTCGTCATCATCCGTTCGCTGTTGCTCAAAGGCGTGGGACTCGACAAGATCCAGTTCGATGTGATCGCCATGACCCTCTTCGCCATCGGCATCATGACCCTCGCCGCGCTGCGATTTAGAAAACGACTCGATTAGATTCTTTCCTCTTTCATCTTTCGTTGTATCACAAGGAGTTCACCATGCACAAACCGCCTCTCGCCATTCGCATCATCGTCGCACTGATCGTTCTTTCCACCATCGGATATTATGCGTTCCGTTCGCTTTCGCCCAAAGAAAACGGACAACTCAAAGCCTCAGGCACGATCGAATCGGTGATCGTCAACATCTCGCCGGAGATGGCTGGCAAAGTGAAGGAAGTTCTTGTGGATGAAGGACAGCCCGTCAAGACGGGCGATCCGCTTCTTTCTCTCGACGGGAGCCTGCTCGCCGCCCAACGAGCCGTCGCGTCCGCCCAGCTTGACTCTGCCAACGCCGCCCTCAACACTGCCTCCGCCGCGTACGCAACCGCGCAACAACAATACGATGTGACTCTCAACAACGCGCTCGCGCAAGAACAACTCACGCGGACAAACGATTGGCGCGCAACAAACCCGACCGAGTTCGATCAGCCCGCTTGGTACTTCTCAAAAGCGGAACGTCTCGCCGCCGCGCAAGCCGATGTGGATTCAAGCCTCGCCGCATTGAAAGACGCGCAAGAAAACCTGAATGATATTCAGAAAAGCGCCAGCAGTTCGCATTTTCTTGATTTGGAAGCGACTCTCTCGCAAACACGCACTGCTTTTCAAAATGCGAAGGCGGCGTACGACAAAACCGTCGGCGCCTCGAATGGGCAAGACCTCCGCGACGCGGCGCAGATTGTCCTCGACGACGCCGATCTCGCGCTGGACGATGCTCAATCTGCATACGATGACGCTCTCTCAACCGATGCCGCGGCAGATATTCTCGAGGCGCGCGCGAAAGTCGCTGTTGCGCAGGAAATTTACAACACCGCAGTGGATAACCTGCGCTCCCTGCAAACCGGCGCGGACTCGCCGCAAGTCACTGCCGCGAGCAAAATTCTCGAACAAGCCAAAGCCGCCATGGAACAGGCGCAAGCCGCCGTCAACACCGCGCAAGCCAATCTTAATCTCATTGACACGCAGATCGCCAAACTCACCGTGTACGCGCCGATGGATGGCGTCATCCTCACGCGCAACATCGAACCTGGAGAATTTGTCCAGCCTGGGGCGGTGGCACTCGCAATGGCTGATTTGAATAACCTCACCATCACCGTCTATGTTCCAGAGACGCGTTTGAACGAGATCAAACTCGGGCAAGAAGCCACTGTCACGATTGACGTTGCATCTGGCGAAAGCCCCGTCTTCACCGCCGAAATCGTCCACATCGCCGACCAAGCCGAGTTCACCCCGCGTAACGTGCAGACAGTTGAGGGACGCAGTTCAACGGTCTATGCCGTCAAGTTGAAGGTGACGGATAACGATGCCAAGTTGAAGATCGGCATGCCTGCGGATGTGGTGTTCAAGTAGTTAGAGACTGGAGATTAGAGATTTGAGATTGGTTACAGTAGCAGCAGAGGAGTAGAGAATTGGAGAATTATTGTTGTTATGTCATGCTGGGCTTTGAATCGGCGAAGAATTTATACTGCTCCACTAAATAAACTCTTCGCTACCGCTCGGAGTGTCGCTCTCTACGCAATACGAAGTACGCAGTACGCAGTAAGCAACAAACCATAGGAATAACCGTGACAACCCTTGTTCAAGCCTCCAACCTCAAAAAACATTTCGGCGTCACCCGCGCCGTGGACGATGTTTCCCTGCAAATCAAAGCAGGCGAAATCTATGGACTCGTCGGCGCGGATGGGGCGGGGAAGACGACCACGATGCGCCTGCTCGTCGGCGCGCTCAAAGCGGACGCGGGCGACGCGGTCATTTGCGGATACGACATCAACAAACAAACGGAACAAGCCCGCGCGCAATTCGGATATCTCTCACAGCGTTTCTCTCTCTACGAAGATTTGACCGTTCTTGAAAACATCCGCTTCTTTGCCGAAGCGCGCGGATTGAAATCCAACGAGTGGCTTCCGCGCTCGCTGGAGATTCTCGAATTCGTCGGCCTCGAAAAGTTCAAAGACAGACGAGCGGGTCAACTTTCTGGCGGGATGAAACAAAAATTGGGATTGGCATCCGCGCTGGTCACACGTCCGCGCGTGTTGTTACTGGATGAGCCAACCACTGGCGTTGATCCAGTAACACGTCAAGACTTTTGGCAGTTGGTGATCAAGTTGGTGTCTACTTCCTCGCTGAGCGGAACGAGCGAAGCGAGTGAAGTCGAAGCGAGCGTTGCAAGTCGCCCTTCGACTACGGACTTCGCAAAGAACGCTCAGTCCTCCGCTCAGGACGGAGTTGCTGTTTTAATTTCAACTCCGTATATGGATGAAGCGTCAAGATGTCATCGAGTTGGATTCATGAAGAGCGGAAAAATAATCGCGGAAGACACACCATCCAATTTGCGCGCGCGACTGAATAATCGCGTGCTTGAATTGCGCGGCTCGCCGTTGAACATCCTTCGTCACGTTGCGAACAAAGATCAAGATGTCGAAGACGTGCAGGCGTTCGGCGATCGTTTGCACATCCGCGTGGGGGAGAAAAAGGCTGACGATGTGCTAGGCAGGTTGAAGTCCGCGATACGAAGCGAGGGCGGACGAGTGGACGAACTCCGCGCGGTGAGTCCCGTTCTAGAAGATGTCTTCATCGCGCTCTCGGAGTCGAACCATGAATGACGCGATAATCAAAGTCGAAAATCTCACGCGGCGATTTGGCGAATTCGTCGCGGTGGATCATGTCAACTTTGAAGTGGGCGCGGGCGAAGTCGTTGGCTATCTCGGTCCGAACGGATCGGGCAAGACGACGACGATCCGCATGTTGCTCGGACTGCTCGAACCCAGCGACGGCAACGCGAGCGTGTTGGGATTCGACGCGTTCAAACAAAGCGAACAGGTGCGGGCGCGCGCGGGATACATGTCGCAAAAATTTGCGATCTATGACGATTTGACCGTGCTGGAAAATTTGACGTTTTACGGCGGCGTCTATGGGATTCGCGACAAAGCACGCATCACGCGGACGTTGGAACTGGTCGGGCTGCGCGGGCATGACTCCACACTGACGCGGACTCTCTCGGCGGGCTGGCGTCAGCGACTCGCGTTGGGCATCGCGTTAGTGCATAAACCGAAATTATTGTTCCTCGATGAACCGACTTCTGGCGTTGATCCCACCGCCCGCCGCGCCTTCTGGGACTTGATCTACGAGCTCGCCGAAAACGGCGTGACGATCCTTGTCACCACGCATTACATGGACGAAGCCGAATACTGCGAGCGCGTCGGCATCATGCGCGATGGAAAATTGCTCGCGATGGATACGCCGTCGAACTTGAAAAAAAACATCATCGCGGGCGACGTGTGGGAAGTGTATGCCGATCCGCTGGAAAAAGGTTTGGAAGTGTTGCCCGATGTGGAGGGCGTGCTAAGCGTCTCGCTGGCGGGAGATCATTTGAGGACGATTGTGGAAAGAGGAAAGAAGAAAGAGGAGTTGTTGAGAGGGTTGAAGATGTTGAATGTACGCGATGTGGTTGTCGGCGAGCCGACGCTGGAGGATGTGTTTATTTCGCTGGCGAGGTGAAGCTAACGCCTAGATGGCTGATGGCAATCAGATTATTTTTGATCCAAGTATCCAGCAAATATTAGCAGACACATTTGTACAAGAAACACTGCAACATAAAAACCCAAGTATTTATAGATATCCAATTTGGCAACCCAATCAGGCAAAGGGGCAGGTAATTGTTCGGTCGTTGCATCAAGCCAAAGCAAGTTAAGGTCGCTTGCCCAGATACGCCCATCGCTGGTTACTGTTAGAGACGAAATATTTTCAAAATTTGAGTTATTTTCGTTATACTCTACAACCTCAGAAACATCATCAGACCAGCTAACTACCTTTACGAATTCCAAAAAACGAGTTTCCTCGTCGATGCCTTCGTAAACCCCTGCAATCCAAACCCTTCCTAACGAATCAACCGCGACATCCTTAAAAAAAGCTAGTGGGTAGTTAAAAAACTGTCCTATATCTTGCCAGATCCAGGTCTCGCTGTCGGTATCGAAATAGCCCAAAAGGATTTGTCTTTTTTCAGAATCAATTGATTTCACAGCCCAAATTGTTCCGTGATCATCTAGCCCATAAGCCATAGCTGTATCTCCAACTGGGTTGGAATACGCCGCCTCGCTCCATTGTCCGTTTGACAATTTGTAGATTGTTTCAGATACATCGCGTTCAAAAAAATAGACCAACACCGAGTCGTCAATAACTTTGTAATCGAAAATCTGCATATCTTGCTCGATGACATCAGGCGGGAATGGCACATTTCCCATTTTGTCAGTTGAAAAATCCCAATATACGATTTGGCCATTCTGCTCACCCCATACTCTTGTTTCATAGGAATTCACATTGCGACTAAAGAAATTGATTTCAACCCTCTTCTCAGCCCATTGCTGTCCATCCCATTTGAAAATGGTTGACCTTTCCGACCCTGTATCCAAAACAACAGGATAGCCTTCTGATGTGTGACTCACAGAATGTAGCAGGCAACGGTCGCAAAGATTTGCGGGAAACTTCCAATGCTGGCGACCATCAGTAGAAAGATGCCAGATATAAGCATCATCACGATACGCTCCCGTACTTACCCAAATTGAGCCATCGCGATCAGAGGAAATCCCATAAGTAGCCAAGGCGCTCAGCTCCTCATTCCAGATGGTGGATTTCCATATGTTTATAAAGGGGTCATGAAGATATCCCGCCGATAAGGAGATTAACACAATGGTATAAATGACCCAAACCAAGGTCTTGAATCGGCGCGGCTTACCAAGGAAATCTGTACCAGCCCCAAATTGATCGGGCGAGAGGTGGCTGGCGAGTTGTTTCATAAACTCTGTATTGTTCTCAAGAACTCTGAAGCCAAGAAATATGCGCTTCCCGTCTCGCAAATATACCTCTGCATGGCCCGGCTTGGCCCAGCCAGCAACCTCAATCTTCCAAATAGTATTAAATTGAATTTCTCCAGTAAAGTAGGAACCGTTAAGACGATGAAGCAACTTCCAGCCCCAATGCTTCCGTGCCTGCACCTGAATTCCCGTGTCTGAAAGTGAAATCTGATAGGTAAGCGCGTATATTGCCATCCCACACCAAAGAAGGATTACAACAAGCGAAAGTCCGCTAACAAACAACGCACCTAGGATATTTCCAAACGAAATTTCTCCAATCGCCCATTGGTCTTGAATCGAGAAAAGATTCCAGGCATCTACCCCCATGAACACGAAATAGGCGCTAAACATCAAAAAGAAAAAAGCACCAAAGAAACGTTCAAAGGTAGAGAAACGATAAGTTCGGTTTTGCATGTGGACTCCACTCCCAATCTAGTTTTCAAACTATATCATGATTTTGAAATGAGAATGTGTCATTCTTAGCGATGTGAATCAAAAGACCAGTTCATTCAAACTGGTCTTTTTGGTGGGAGTGAAAGACCTGACATGTCTCCGCTAAACCTTGTCTGGAGGGAATCGCTGTCCACGCAAATTACAGTCCCGACACGCGCCATCGTGAGACATGTCAGGTCTGTGGCTTCTCCAAATATTCCCGCGCGGCTTCGAGAAACTCGCGGGCTTGGTGAATTGCGTTTACGGCTACGTCTCTTTCAATGTCGCCGTCCACATCATAGTCAGCAACTTGCCGCTTGTCGAAGGAGTCCAATAACCAGCGGTGAAATTTGGCGTTCATTTCCTTGGTTTTGGCGAAGTGCTCGCCAAATGCCGCATGGACGGCGCTGTGTTTGCTGAACTTCAATCCTTTCTCGTTTAACAAAGCTTCAGCAATGTAGAACATGGCGTAATAAGCACGTGCAACAGCTATGTCCGCTTTTTCCTTGTCAACAAGGAACTCTGCGACTTCGATGGAGTCAATCGCTTTGTTCAATAATTTACGACTGTGCTCTTTCATGCGGGAACCCCGTCCATGCGGATATTGCGAAGCAGGGGAGTATCACTGATCTTCCACTGCGTTTCTTTTGTCATCACACGGCTGATGCTTATGCCGTATTCCAAAGATAAATTGCTGGTCAATTTTCCCGTTCGATCTATTTCTTTTCCGTAACTACGATAATCTTGGAGAACGATCATTACATCAAGATCGGAGTCGGGTTGTGCATTCCCGCGCGCGTAGGAGCCGTAAAGGTAAACGGCTTTCAACTTGTCGCCATAGATTTGGACAAGTCCTTCTTTGAGTTCCTTCATCAGTTTCCTGATCCGTGCGGGGACTTTACGTGTCATGTCCCTATTTTACCTTTGTTTGGGAAATGAAAACCTGCGAGTGCCGTAGTTGAATTTATTTCACAACCCCGCGATCATCCAAAAACTCAACAGGTTCTTTGTCTTTGCCATGTTCCCACATCAGCGAGAAGAACCAGATTCCGCTTTCACCGATCCAGAAATCGGCGGGAGTGAAGGTCATTTTCGAGTCTTCGGGCTTCCTGTCGCTTTCGGGGGTGTACTCTGCCTGCCAGCCGAAGAGTTCTCCCTGCCAGTGTGTGCCGAGGGAATGAAGGTGACTTGCAAAAGCCTTCACCTCTTTCAAGTCGGGGACTGAAAGTGGAAGGATAGGTTCATAATCTGCGTGGGCAGGGATTTTTGCTTTAACCGTTAACATGCTTGCTTTTCTCCTCGTTCCAGGCGTTCAAGAGAAACTCCAAATTGTCTTCGATGATGCGCTCAATGTCGCGTAAGTCGCTTTTTCGGAATCTACCTTCGCGCGCGATGCGAATTGGGTCAAGCCAGAATTTGGCTTCGTTGCCTTCCTTGATCACATGAACATGGGGAGGTTCATTGGCTACATCCGCTTGGTAGAAGAAGAACTTGTAACCATGTACACGAAGGACAACAGGCATTAAGACTCCAATGGATGAAGGTTTGAAACATTATAGCACTTTAGAAACAAAGACCAAGCCGCGAGGCTTGGTTCTTTTCGGTTACTGTTGTTGAGCAGTGACCTGCTCAGGGACAACCAGCGCCATGATCAAGTAGACCAGCGCGATCCCGCCAAAGCCTGTGAAGAACGCCAGCACGGTCAGCAAGCGGACGATGGTTGGGTCAATGCCGAGGTATTCGCCCAAGCCCGCGCACACGCCCGCGATCATGCGGTTGGACGCGCTTCGTGTCAGTTGTTTGTAGTTGGGGTTCATGTCTGCACTCCTTTCGTTGAGTAGGTGACTGTCACTTTTGAAGTGACAGTCACCTTTTTTTCTAGGGAGACATACGCACGGGATGGAAGGAGGTTGCAAACATACATCGGTGGTTGAGTAGGTCGAGGCGATAGCCGAGACCGTATCGAAACCACCAGTTGACAAAAGCACTTTTGTTACATGGTGGTTTCGATACGTCCCGCGAACTGCACGCGGGGCTACTCAACCACCGAAGTAACTTCTTACTTGTACTTCCTGCTCTCCAAATAATTTGCCAATGCCGCCCAGAGCAACGCCAGCCCGATCATCACATAGACGACCGCCTGTAACCCCAGCCAATTGAGCTGGGAAATGCCGAATGCGGTAAATAGAATCCCAACCGCGCCGTAAAAAATCGTGTTCCGCAAATAATCCGAGCGGACGCGCTTCGATTGCAGGATGTTCCTCTGCATCAACGCCTCCATCGCGCGGACTTGTTCCTCGTGCAAATTTTTACACGCCAGCGAATCCCCCGCGTGCGCGGCGCAATCGGCGCAGAGTCCGCGCTGGCAGTATTTGCAGAGGGCGATGGCTGGTTTATCGGGATGATAGAAGCAGTTCATAGTGGAAGTATACAGGTAAACAAGTAGACAAGTAAACACGTGTGTAACCTGTGTACCTGTCTACTTGTTTACGTATTTACTTTAGCCAACGGATGTCTCACCACCGTCTTCAACTTCGCGGGGTTGGCTTTGCGCGGGTCGCCGAGATAGATCTCGTGATGCAAGCCGTTCGGTCCGACGTTATCGCGGTAGCCGTTTTCAGCCGCGAGGGCGCGCATGATCTCGATGGTGGCAGGCTCGGTGGCGTACGGTCCGATGTGAGTCATCTGCACGCAGATGCCTTCTTCAAAATGACTCAGCCGCAACTTGGACAAATTATCCGAGTCGCCTTTCTTCTTGCGGACTTGCTCCAAGCCTTCGGCGAAAATATCTTTGGTGATCACGTCGGGTTGCATGATCATCAGCGTAAAAGTCCAATTATCCTTCTTTGCCACATCGGCATTGACATCCTGTATGCCCCATAAACCTTCGAGAGCCATCACGGGATAATCAATTGCGTTGGTTTTGCGTTTCTTGAGCATGAACTTGAGAGTGTATGAAATGCTGTACAAGGCTTGTGTCGCTTCGGCAAAGGCAGGCGAGTTGCCTGGCTCTTTGCCTTTTTCGATTTTGCCGTCAATCATGGCGAACTGCAATTTCGGCACTTTCAAAATCTCAGGTTTCTTTGCCGAAGGTTGATAGAGATGTTTGAATTCTTTTTTTAGATCGAGCGTTTTCATTGCGTCTCCTTTTCATTATGTCATTCTGAGGAGCGACGAAGAATCTCTACCATCCCATAAAGGTATCCAATGCGAGAGGAGATTCTTCGCTTCGCTCAGAATGACATGGTCGTTAAGAGTTTTCATGTTAATTCTTTTGAATAACATCATCGCCATACTTTTCTCTCAACACATCCACCGCCTCTTGCAACTTGCGCGACTTTTCGTTATCCACATCCCACAAACCGAGTTGACGGATCGGTGCGCCGAGTCCGCTCACGCCGACGCCGATGAGTCGCACGTATTGATTCGGTTTGCGGACAGACTTCAACAATTCGAGCGCGGCTTTTGCAATTTCATCTTCCTGATCGGTGCGGCGATTCAGAGTCTTTTGCCGCGTCAACGTGGTGAAATCGGGCCAGCGGATCTTCAACTTGATCGTCGAGCCAGCCAGTTCGTTTTTCCGCAACTGCCGCGCCACCTCCGCCGATTGCTCGCGCACCGTTTTCTCCAACATTTTATCGTCGCGCACATCGCGCGAAAACGTGATCTCCTGACTGATGGATTTCGTCTCGCGCTCGGTGACCACAGGACGCGCATCGATCCCTTTTGCATGACGCGACAACTCGCGCCCATTCTCGCCGAACAAACGGATCAAATCCTCTTCACGCCACCTCGCAATATCACCGATCGTGTGGATGCCCAACTCTGCGAGTCGCTTCGAGGTTTTCGGACCGACTCCCCACAGCATATCCGCAGGCAGTGGATTCAAGAACGCCGCCTCTTCGCCCGACGGGACGACTGTCACCGCGTTGGGCGGCTCAGTTCGCCCGTCGGCTTTGATTCGTTTCAGCGCGAGCGCTTTCCCCACCTCGGTGGCGATCTTCGCTACTAGTTTGTTCGAGGCGATACCTATCGAGCAGGGGAGATGAAGTTCGTCGCGGATGCGAGTCTGAAGTCCGCGCGCGACGCGTTGTGAGTCATCCCGAATATCCGAAATGTCGAGGAAGGCTTCGTCAATTGAAATTTGTTCCACCAGCGCGGTGAGATCGTGGAGCCTCTGCATCACCTGGCGCGACACATCGCGGTAGGCGCGATGATTCCCCGAAACGATGATCAGCCCCGGGTTGAGTCGCAATGCCTGACTCATCGGCATCGCGCTCCGCACGCCGTTCCGTCTCGCGGCATACGAACAGGACGCAACAACTCCTCGCTCTTCGGGTCTGCCGCCCACAGCGAAGGCTTTGCCGCGCAGTTCGGGGTTGCGCGTCTCTTCGACGGAGCAGAAGAACGCATCGAGGTCGAGGTGAAGGATCGTTCTCGGCATGGCTGTATTATATTCTGAGTACCCATGAATATCCGGTGTCGTAGTGGCGACTTCAGTCGCCTTTTGCCGCAAAATGAACGACTGACGCGAAGCGGTTACTACGGTGAATCAATTTATGTTCCTCTGGATAAGAGGAGAAAAGAGTCATCATGCCGATATTGAACATTTGTTAAAGAAAAGTTATACTAGAGGCGTATAGTCAGTAATGATCGCCCCGCAGGATTCAATGATGAGCCAGGTTTCGATGAGAACCTGCGGGGCGTTTTGACCAAGCAGAGGAGAAGCCCATGAAATCCCGATTTGCTACCGTTTCGATCATGACGTTGATCGCGCTTGTGTTGTCGCTGATCCCCGCCGCGACGCACCCTACGAGCGCGTCTGCCGCTGTGTGTTATCAGGCGCAGTTCGTAGCGGATGTGACCGTCCCCGACCGGACGAACTTCCAGCCGAGCGCGACCTTCAAAAAGACGTGGCGCTTGAGGAACATCGGCACGTGCGTATGGAACAACGTGACCATGGTCTTCGACGCCGGCACGCAGATGGGCAGCGTGGCGGCGGTCACTGTTGCCAACGGCATCGCGCCCGGTCAAACCGTTGACGTGAGCGTGGACATGACCGCGCCGAATTCGCCCGGTCATTACATCGGCTATTGGAAGTTCAAGAGCGACCAGGGGACTCTCTTCGGCATCGGTGTGAATGCGAACAAAAGTTGGTGGGTCGAGATCAACGTGGTTGGAACGCCGACCACGAACGTGGCGTATGATTTTGTTGCGAAAGCCGGCGAAGCCAAATGGTCGAGCCTCGCGGGCCCGTTGAACTTCCCCGGAACCGACGGCGATTCAAAAGGCTTTGCGCTGACCGGTTCGAAGTTTGTGTATGAAGATAACACCACGCCGGCAGCCTCCATCCTTGTTGCGCCGCAGAACATCACGAACGGATACATCCAAGCCGAGTACCCCGCGTTTGCGGTGCAAAAAGGCGACGTGTTCCAAACCGAGTTGGGATGCGAGGTTTCCGCAAAAAGTTGTTACGTGCAATTCAGGCTTGCGTATAAGATCAACGACTCGGATTCCCCGATCACCATCTTCCAATTCAACGAACGATGGGAAGGGTTGAGGAAACCGGCAAGCGTTCGACCGGTCAACTTGGATCTTCTCGCTGGCAAAAACGTCAAATTCATTTTGTACATGTCTGCGTATGGCTCGCCCGTTGGCGACCGCGCGCTATGGGGCAACCCAGCCATCGTCCGCGGTGGAATCGTTCCTCCTCCTGTGACGGGGACGCCTCCTACCTCGACTCCGACGAACACTCCCGCGCCGATCACGCCGACCGTGCCGGCATCATCGTGCGATAAAGTTCAGTTCGTCGCCGATGTGACCGTGCCGGACGGCACGCTGTATGCGCCCGGTCAAACATTCACCAAGACATGGCGTTTGAAGAACGTCGGCTCGTGCGCGTGGACGACCTCTTACCAACTCGCTTTCTTCGGCGGCGAACAGATGGGCGCGCCCGCCTCCGCTACCTTCCCGCGCGGCGTAGAAGTTGGACAGACGATTGATATTTCAGTGAACATGACCGCGCCCTCTGCCGCCGGTTCGTATCGCGGCAATTGGATGTTCAAGAATGCCAGCGGCGCGTTGTTCGGCATCGGCGCGCAAGCGAACAGACCGTGGTGGGTGGATATAAAAGTTTCGGGTCCCACCGTCACGCCGGGCGGACCGAGCAAGACACCGACTCCCACAGCCACCTCCGGCGGACCGACCGTCACGCCCCAGCCCGGCTCTGTGTTAGATTTTGCAAGCGCGGCATGTTCAGCCACGTGGTTTAGCGGCGCGGGTCAATTACCCTGCCCCGGCGCCGATGGCGATGCGCGCGGCTTTGTGTTGAAGTTGAACAACGCCAAACTTGAAACTGGAGCGACCGATCCGCGCCCGACCATTCTCACTTTCCCGCAAAACGTTTCAAGCGGATACATCCAAGGATTCTATCCAGCCTTCCGCGTGCAAGCCGGCGACCGCTTCCGCTCGACAATCGGTTGTGAAGGCGGTTCCACGTTGTGCTATGTGGCTTTCCGGCTCGATTACGAATCATCCCCCGGTCAAGTCTCCACGTTTTGGGGTCCGTTCCTCGAACGCTACGAAGGACAAGTATTCAACGTGGATGTTGATCTCTCGCCGCTTGCCGGCAAAGATGTGAAATTCGCTCTCTCCGCTTTGGCGGTTGGTCCTGCCGCTGGTGATCGCGCCCTCTGGGTAGGTCCGCATATTTATCGCCCAACAGGCGGCGGAGGCGCGTTGCCTGACCTCGCGATCAATTCCATGAGCGTTTCGTTCCCGAACCCGAATTGTTTTAATCCCGGCGAATCGTTAGGCTTGCGCGTTAATGTGGTAAATAGTGGTCAAGCGCCTGCGGGAAGCTTCGCTGTTCAGTCAGGCAGTGCGCAACAAACTGTGAATGGTTTGGCTGTCGGCGAATCCAAGTCAATCTTCTTCACAAGTTTTGCCAATCCAGCCACAGCAGTTGTTGACCCGGGCGGAGCGGTTGCTGAAAGTAACGAACAGAACAACTCGCGCACTGAAACGTTACCGACACCAACGCCTCCACTGCCGTGCGGCGGCACGCCCACGTTCACATCCACGCCGGGTTCTGCATCATCGCCAACATTCACAGCCACTCCTGCCTTCACGCCCACTCCCGACCCGTTGAGCGGATGGAATTTATTCCAAAACAGCAAATACAAATTCGGAGTTCGAATTCCGCCCGATGCGGCGGCGGGCATGTCCGATAATTCCGGTCGCGCCGATTTCAAAGTCAATGATGGCACCAACCTGCGCGAGAAATATCTTGCGGTCACGGTCACAGACAACGCCGCCACATGCAAATATGGCAACGGCACCGCAACCTCGTCCAGCACCGTCACCATCAACGGCGTTCAATTCCTCAAAGAGGAAGGCTCCGAAGGCGCGGCGGGCAGTTTCTATGATTGGGTGAGTTATTCCACGATGAAGAACAACGCCTGCATCAACCTCGCCTTCATCTTGCGATCGGTGAACCCCGGCAACCTTCCCACGCCTCCGCCGATCTTCGACAAAGTTGCCGAGTCCGCGCTCTTCAATCAGATTATCAACACCTTTGCGTTCTCGCCTTAGGACGCTTCGCCTCTTTCCGACGCTTCGA
Source organism: Anaerolineales bacterium (assembly GCA_046328795.1). Classification (GTDB taxonomy): domain Bacteria; phylum Chloroflexota; class Anaerolineae; order Anaerolineales; family Villigracilaceae; genus Defluviilinea. The sequence continues at coordinate 41,839 of JAXLVX010000007.1, forward strand.
CTCGCTCAGCGCAGGCTCCAGCCTGGTCCGCCCGACCGGGCTTTTCTCTAGCCTCGACGTGATTCACCGTCCCGCAGGTTTCATCGAACCGATTTTGTGCTGGTGAAAAACCTGCGGGACGTTTACCTATGTCCCTCGATCGCTCAACCATCCTCCTCGCCGACGACGACCCCACCATCGCGGACAGCCTCGCGCCGTTCCTCGAACGCGCCGGCTTTCATGTGCTTGTCGTTTCAGACGGCATGACCGCGCTCGACAAAGCGCAAGCGCATCATCCCGATCTGATCATCCTCGATGTGCTCATGCCGCGCATGGACGGGCGCGAAACTCTGCGGCGTCTTCGCAAATCCAATATTTGGACCCCCACGATCCTCCTCACGCAAGTCGGCGAAGCCTCCGAGCGCGCGCTTGCCCTCGAAGAAGGCGCGGACGATTACCTCAACAAGCCGTTCGATCCGCATGAACTGCTGGCGCGAATCCGCGCGGTGCTGAGACGCGCGTCCCGGCGAGCGCTCGCTTTCAGCGGCGTGGCTTCCTCACCGCCAACGAACTTTCATTGGATCGCCGCGCCCGCCGCGCGTCGCTTTCCGGCGAGACGCTTGAACTCACGCCCAAAGCGTTCTCGGTTCTTGAATATTTGATGACACATCCAGACGAAGCGATCTCACGCGAACGCCTTCTTGAGACGGTCTGGGGCTGGGAATATCCCGCCGGCACGCGCACCGTAGACACGCGCATGGCAGAACTCCGCCGCGCGTTAGACGACGACCCAGCCGAGCCGCGCTTCATCGAAACGATTCTCAGCGAGGGCTATCGCTTCATCGCGCCCGTTCATGGAGAGGGATAATGAACCGATTCAAAAAGTGGCGGTGGAAAAAATTGGGGATCATCCTTTTACCCGTTCTCGTCGGGCTGGTATTGTTTATCCTCGCGCAATTATTTTTGCCGGCTGTTTCTCCCGTCATTTCAACAATTGACTTTGGAATCGCCGGCTTTGTTTTCGGCGTGACCATCCGCAACGCAGGCATCGTCGCATTTATATTTGGCTTCGCGGTCACAGCCATTGTTCTGTTCATCCGCCGCTGGGACTCGCGTCACGTTTCAGAAGCGCGAACCATGTATGCCGATTATTTGCAAGAGACGCAACAGCGACGGCGCCAGTTTTTGCGGAGACTCGATCACGAGATCAAGAATCCGCTCACGGGCTGAGCGCCGCGCTGGTCAACTTGCAAGAGGCGCAGGCGGAGGACGAACGCTCGCAAGCGGGACAGAACGCCGGCAGGGCGGTGGAGCGGCTGACGCGCCTGCTGACCGATCTGCGAAAACTAGCCGACCTCGATGAACGTCCTATTGAGCGTTATCCGGTCAGCGTGCCTGAACTGCTCGATGATGTGGTGGAAGCCGCGCGGACGATTCCTGCGTATGGGGAAGGAATCTAAGTTTGTTGATCCCCAGGATCCTCGCCGTTTCCCATGATCACCGGCGACCGCGACCTGCTCGTGCTGGCGGTATATAACCTTGTCGAAAACGCGCTCAAGTTTACATCCGCGGATGATTCGGTGGAGGTGCGCGCGCTCGAAGACGGCAGGTCAATCGTCATCGAAGTGGCGGACTCGGGAGTGGGAATCCCGCCCGAAGACATATCCAAAATTTTTGAAGAGTTGTATCGCGGATCGAACGCGCGAAGCACCGAAGGGAGCGGGCTGGGACTTGCGCTGGTCAACCGGATCGCCGTCCTGCACGGAGGCGGGGTGGGCGTGCGCTCCAGTCAAAACGAGCCGCGCGGCACCGTCCTCACCCTGCGCCTGCCGAGGCGATAATTTTTCATTTTATTCGCGAGGATTAGCGTAGATTGGCGGATTCCTTGGATGTCACAAAATTGTGACATCTCTGCGACAGGCTCGTAACAAGGGGGATGTATGATACAAGTATGAAACCCAGCGCGGATACCGAAACTTTGTTGATCGAAACCGCCCAACGCGGCGACGCCGATGCGTTCAATTTGCTGGTTTTGAAATATCAAGACCTGCTGTATCGAATTTCATTGCGGATCGTTCAGGATGAATGCGGAGCGGAAGATGTGGTGCAGAACGCGTTCATTCAAGCGTTTCAAAATATTCGCTCGTTTCGCGGCGGATCGTTCAAGAGCTGGCTGGCGCGTGTGGCGGTCAACGCGAGTTACGATGAGTTGCGCCGCACAAAGCGGCACGATTCAATTCCGCTGGAACAGTTCAATGCTGATGGAGAGGAGATCGAATCCCCCGTGTGGATGACCGACCTTTCCGCGGGTCCGCAGGAAATGGCAGAGTCGCGTGAACTGCAACGAGCGATGCAGTCTTGCATCCGCGAGTTGATCCCCGATTACCGATTGATGGTGATTCTGGTAGACATTGAAGGTATGTCGTATGAGGAAGCCGCGCGGGTGGCGCGTGTGCCGGTGGGAACGGTGAAGAGCCGCCTCGCGCGCGCGCGTATGCAGTTGCGGACTACGTTGAAAAAGTTTGAGAGCCTGCTTCCGGCTGTTTATCAAGTTGAATTGCCTGTCTCGCTGTATGCCTGATCCTAAAACGATCATGCCAACGCGCGGAGTAATGTACTCCGCGCGTTTTTTGTTGCTATAATTCTGTCGTTCAATCTTCCTGCTCAAGGAGACTCTATGAAACGTTGGCATGGTTCGTTGATCGGCGCATTACTTGTGTTGTTGATCGGAGGGGCGTCGTTGTTTTTCATTGTCCCGGTCGGCGGCGCAATGCTGGTGGGCATTCCGCCCGTGTTCGATAAGTTGACGGGCTGGGCGGTTTGCCCAAACGCGGTATCCATTGACCAAGAGGAATACAATCGCGGACCTGTCACCACAAGCCCGACAGGAGGGACGGGTCATCAAGAAGAATGGACCTGCACGTTCGAAGATGGTTCTCAGAAAGTTGTGCCAAATGAGGAGATTTTTTTCAAGGGACTTGGCGCATCGTTTACCGCCGTTGGGATATGCAGCGGGTTGATCGTATTATTGTTGATGATCCTCGCGGCGATCATCGGCGGGCGGTTGGTGAAGCCTAAAGAATGAAAAACAGCGACTGGAATTTTCCAGTCGCTGTTTTTTGGAATTTGAATAGGTTTGTCTAGGGGATCACAGGAATATCGCACTTACAGGTTGTGTAGTTCCATGTGCCGCCGAGTTGTATGCAGTAGTTTATATCTGTCATGGAAGGTTGGCAGGAAGGATCATCCGCTTTTGGCGGAACTTGCAGAGGGCAAAGCCCGGGCTCACTGCCTCTGGCAAAAAACCCAACTGCCATACGGCAGGAGTTGTCGAGTTCATACACTGCCTTGATCGGATAGAAATTTGGCAATTCGGGGTCCGCCGCGCCAGCCTGATCGTGAGTGAAGTGGTCGCTGTAGTCGAACTTGGCAGGGTCGAGTGTGCCGTGCCCGGTCCACATGTTGATCATGTACACGAATGTTTCGTTCACTATAGTGCGTTTGACCGCGAACTCGACGATGTTCGGGTTCTCAGGCGAAACTCGCACCCACGCCGCATCGGGATCGTCGCCTTTGCCTTGATCGAAGATCATCGTCTCAAAACCGTCGCCGTCGGTTGCGTTTGCGTCGCTGAACATGTCTGTTGCGTTGCCTACATCACCATTCGTATCTTGAAAAATCTGTACTCCGTCTGTCGTCCAATCGGTGGAGGATGGATTCAAAGCCATCACAAGGATGTCCCCTTTGCCGTTGGCGTCAATGTCCACTTCCATGGCGAAGCGATAGGGCGACATGTTCACTGCGGAACGATCCACAACTTGGATGGTTCCATACATCCATGTTCTGTCCTGATAGACGAACGTGTCCACGATATCGAGTTCGGGATAGTAAATGTCCATTGTGTTGGCGTTGAACGGACGCTCGAATCGCTCAAATGTGAATCGGTCTCCGCCGTTTGCTTTTTTCAGGTTCGCAGTCACAGATGAATCATAGTCGCCCGCATGACCGCTTCGCTCGACCGGCAGGCTCACAGGAAAGATTTGATGCTGAATGGGTATTTCCGTTGAAGGAAGAGGGGCGGGGGATGTTGCCGTATCCACCACGGTCACTAACGCTGTCGCTGGCGGTTCGGTCGCAGGGACTTCTGTCGCGCCGCTGGGGACATTACACGCCAGGATGGTTAACATCACCGTTGCTAACGATAAGACGCCTTTTACACTTCTTTGCTTCATGAGGTTCTCCTTGGGAAGTGATTTCGATGTTGAATTGTATAAGACATTTGCAATTTGACGTACAGTAAACAAGTACCCCCTTCAGGCATACAACCTTGCGAAGGTTCTGAACCTTCGCAAGGTTGTCAACATCACTTCCCCAACTTCTTCTTGAACGCTTCCGTCAACGCGGGGACGATTTGGAACAGGTCGCCGACCACGCCATAACGAGCGACCTTGAAGATCGGCGCGTCGGGGTCTTTGTTGATCGCGACGACCATCTTCGCAGAGCGGATGCCTGCGAGATGTTGGATCGCGCCGGAAATTCCGCAGGCGATATACAGATCGGGCGCGACGACTTTACCGGTTTGACCAACTTGATTCGAGTAGGGGATGTAGCCTCCGTCCACCGCCGCGCGTGATGCGCCGACCGCGCCGCCAAGTGTGGACGCGAGTTCGCCGACCAGTTTGAATCCCTGATGGGCGCGCCAGATTTCTGCTTGCTTGTCGTCGAGTCCAGTAGGCGGTTGCAGGGATGGATTGTTCGACACGCCGCGTCCGCCTGAGACGATGACGCCCGCGTCGTTGAGGCTGACTCCAACATCGGCAACGCTGTAACCTTCGACGGTCGTGAGCGCGTCGGTCTTCGCTTCCACTTTTGTGATCGTCCCAGTTTTGCCAGCAACTTTTTCTGGCTTTGGAAACGCGCGTCCGCGTAGCGTGATGAATTGCGGTTTCGCGGATGCAGTCACTTTTTCAAATAACTTTGCTTCATAAATGGGTCGCGTCACTACAATCGAATCGCCGTTCACTTCAACGGCTGTCGCGTCGGTGATGACGTTGGTGTTCAAGTCCACTGCCGACATGGCGGCGAACTCGCGGGTGCGAGTCGTTGTGGGGAATAGGATCAGGTCGGGGGTCCGAGAAGAAGCGAGCGCGGAGAGGGTAGAGGCGTACGTCTCTCGGCGCGAAAATCCAAAAGGGCAGGGTCGTCAGCAACGAGCACATCATCTGCGCCATATTCCAACGCGGCTTTCGCCACATCATCCACGCCTGAACCGAAAACAATCGCAGTCGTCGCGCCAAAACTTTTTGCGAGTCCCAACGCCTCCCACGATGTGGCTTGCGCCTCGCCCTTGAAGTGATCAATGTACACAAAAATTTTCATAACACTTTCTCCGCGATGAGTTTGTCGGCAAGTTTATCGGCGATCTCGGCGGGGCTTTCGCCCGAAATAATTTCAACGGACGTGTCGCGCGCGGGCGGGTTCATCAACTCACTGCGCGTGATGATCGCGTCGGGCGCGGCGATTCCCAAATCGCTCAACGACCACACGGGGATCTCGGCTTTCGACGCTTTGCGAATGCCCATGAACGACGGATAGCGCGGCTCGCCGATGCTTTGCACAACGCTGATGACTGCGGGCAGATTCGCTTTGACAGTTTGCCTGCCCTCTTCGATGACTCGTTCAACGCTCACGCTTCTTTCCTCGACTTTTATCTGCCCCGCCAACCCCAGCAGTGACCACCCTAAAGCGCGCGCCGTCTGCGCGGATGTGAGTCCAGATCCATTGTCGAGCGTTTGACGCCCGAACACGACCATGTCCACGCCGCCAATTTTTTGAATCGCCGGGCAAGGCACTCGCGCCGCACCAACAGTATCTAAATTATTTAGCGCGGATCCGAAACGAGATCGCATCGTCCGCGCCCATGGCGAGCGCGTGCTTCAGCGCCTCCTTCGCAGACTCGGGTCCGATACACAACGCGGTGACCGTGCCGTTCGTCGCTTCCCTTTGTTGCAAGCGCGCCTTCCACCGCGTACTCGTCAAATGGGTTGATGACCAGCGTCGCGCCTCCTGTAATTGATCTGCCCACCCTCGGCTTTTACCTTCGCCTCCGAGTCTGGGACTTGTTTGATACATGCGATGATTTTCAGTTAAGTGCAATTCTTGAAATAAAATTTAGATTACGTTATTCATTCTCTCAGCTCTCTCTGTCCATGATTTCTAGTGCACTATTTATTGCATCGGAAGCTAATTTTATTTCCGATGGTAAACCTATGGATTTAATTGAATAATATGCAAAAGACATAGCATTCAATAAATCCAAGTCTTGTATCCATTGAAGTTCTCCGCCATCCGAGAACGAGTCCCAGAGTTCATATTTTGGCTTATCGAATTCTCTAATACTTTCCATGAGATTCTCAATTTCGCTTCCATCAATAGCCCGTAGGAGTTTCATGTAGTTTGTTTCGCCTTGTTCAACTTTTCCCAGTACGTTCTTGTTGAATAGTAATTCTTCCTGATTAGTTGAAGTATCTTTTTCCTTTCCTCGCTAACGATTGGCGGTGTGTTTTCTTTTTTTCGCTAGTATCTATTGATTTCTGTTGAAGCCTATTTATCCAAAGCGCTACTGGGATGCCAATAATTACGCCGACCAATGTAGCCAGTGCATTCGATAGAAAATTTCTCCAAAATTCTATATCAAGCATGTTTTCTCATCTCACGATAAAAACCACGCCTCCGTCATTGCGAGGAGTAGTCTCTACAAGTATTCCACGTGATTGACCATTTCCTCTTCGGTCATTGCTTGAAAAACGAGTAATGCGCCCTGAATTACCTTGCCAATCGAAACGCTTTGGTGCGCGTATACGATGCCCAAGTGCTGAACGCCCGATTTGTGCATTCGTAGGAAATCAGTATCTTGCGTGAGGATGACTCTGTTTTGTGAAATAGCAAGTTCAAGATGATCTTCGTCAGGAACACCCAGCATCCCTGCGTCTTGGGCTGTCAACACGTCAACCCCGCGTTTTTTGAGCGCGTTGGCAATCGCGAGGTCAACGTGTTCGTCGCAGTAAAACCTAATTGCCATGAAGTTTCTTGGCTAACTTCGACGGCGTTTCTTTTTTTAGCGCTTCAACAAACTCATCATCGTCTTTGATTTGTTTGTCAATTTCCTCGCGATGGTCATGGTAGTAAGCGAGCGCGGCGTATACATCAGCAACGTTTAAATTGTAATCATTTGCAATTTCATCTACTGCCCGCCCCATCCATTCATGCCAAATGACGATATTTTGCACAGAGATTCGATGTCCCGCAATGCGCGGACGCCCTCCCTTGATGCCTGGAGTGCTGACAATATGTTCGTCTAATGTTTTGGTAACCATTTTGACCTCATTTCACTTTCTTACCTAATTATAAACGTCATCGTCGTAAACAACAGATATGTCACTCCGCCAGCCGCGGCGATCAAGTTCGCCGCATCGTTTAACGATGGGTCAATCCCTCGCAAAGCAAAGTTGACCGCCAGCAGAACCCACGTCAACGCGTGACCCCAGCGGATGACGAAGTAGCGAAAGCCTGTGGTTGTTGTCACAGCCTTGTGGGGCCAGATAAAAACGAAGATGACCGCGATGACGAGGGCGATCGCTGTCCATGCGAAGTAAGGCAGGTTTAGGAAGCCTTGGATCATTGAATGCTCGTAAAACTGATCAGTTTTCCTGTCCTCAGCGCCAACTCGCAAGCGTGACCATGGATCGTATACGCCGAGAAGGTTTCGCCATCTTCATTCAACCTGACGCGCGAAAAGAATGTGCTGGCGTCTGGCTTTTCCGCTTTCCAGAGGATCGTCCCGTCGGACCTCCGCAAATACAAATTGGATTCGTTACGCGGGAAGCCGTTCGGGCTTTCAAGCACGATCACGCCCGCAGTGACCTGAATCGTCTTGTCAACTTTTGTGTGCAGAGGTTGGATGTCCATGATTATTTCTTTGATTATACCTTGCGGTTTCCCCGTCCAACGCTATTAAACAAAGTAGCCCGACGCGCTTTTGATTTCGCATCGGGCTAGGGAATGTGGGCGTCGCCTGTCATGGTTTTTTCTCGACACCCATGTTGCTCAACTCATCTGAATTGATGTTCGAGACGAGCAGGTCTGCGGCGGCAAGAGCCGCAAACAGGAGCAAACAGATTGCAACTGCGGCGATAAACATGGCTACTCCTTTCTCTCATGCCTGATTAAACCTCTTTTTGTTTTGAAAGTTATATCCCCTAACGGTACTGTAATGGACTTGCATTTCAAATGCGCAAAGAATATTGACTTGACGCTGAGCGCCTACATTATGTTCCAATGCTCATACGATTCCAACTCGCCGAAGTTCTGAATCGATCATGTTTATCTGCGCTCTTCGCGTTGACAAAACCCGTCTTTGAGATAAAATTCACCCGCACTTGAGCCGAAGTGGCGGAACTGGCAGACGCGCCACGTTCAGGGCGTGGTGAGAGCAATCTCTTGAGGGTTCAAATCCCTCCTTCGGCACTGTAGTAGGTTGAAATCCGCTGAGAGGCGGGTTTTTTTATCCCCTCCCGCCCTTCGGGCACCCTCCCCAAATTCCGACGAACTTCAGTCGGAATTTGGGGAGGGCATGGGTGGGGCAGTGGTATAATCAGAGAAAAATAAGGCAGACCTTTCATTAGTTAAGACGCGGAGTCGCAGAAATTCGTCCTTCGTGTCTTTTTTATGCCGAAATCCCTTCCTACGAGATAAAAATGGCAGAAGAAACTACCCAGTCTGGAAACATCGAACACGTAGACATAGACGCCCAGATGCGCTCGGCGTACCTTGATTACGCTATGAGCGTGATCGTGGCGCGCGCCTTGCCAGACGCCCGCGATGGGCTGAAGCCCGTCCATCGGCGCATTTTGTACGCGATGCAGGAGTTGGGTATCCGCTCCAATTCCTCCCACAAGAAATCCGCGCGTATTGTGGGCGAAGTGCTCGGTAAATATCACCCGCATGGCGATTCGGCAGTGTACGAAAGTATGGCACGCATGGCTCAGGATTTCTCCATGCGCTACCTGCTGGTGGACGGACAGGGCAACTTCGGCTCGGTTGATGGCGACGCGCCCGCGGCGATGCGTTATACCGAAGCCCGACTGCAAAAACTGGCGGAGGAATTACTCGCCGACCTCGACAAAGACACGGTGGATTTCGGTCCGAACTTCGACGATTCTCTCGAAGAGCCGCTTGTTCTGCCCGCGCGGGTGCCGAACATGCTCCTCAACGGGACTTCGGGCATCGCCGTCGGCATGGCGACCAACATCCCTCCGCATAATTTGCGCGAACTCGTGAACGCGATCAATTATTTGATTGACAACCACGACAGGATGGATGATATCCCCGTCGAAGACTTAATGAAGTTTGTTCAGGGACCTGATTTCCCAACAGGCGGCATTATCGTCGGGCGCGAGGGGATCGAATCCACGTATGGCACAGGCAAGGGGCGTATCGTCGTCCGCGGTATGGCGCACATCGAAGAGGGGAAGGGCGGCAGGCACGAGATCATCATCACCGAGATTCCGTATCAGGTCAACAAGACAACATTGATCGAACGTATTGCTGAATTGGTGCGCGACGACAAGATTGACCAGATCTCCGATCTGCGCGACGAATCCGATCAACGCGGCATGAGCATCGTCATCGAACTCAAGCGCGGCGCGCAACCGAAGAAAGTGCTGAACCAACTTTACAAGTACACGTCTCTGCAAACTACGTTCGGCGCGCAAATGCTCGCGCTTGTGGATGGCGAACCGCGCACGCTTCCGCTCAAACGCGCGTTGCAAATTTTCATCGAACATCGGCAGACGGTTATCGTCCGCCGCACGAACTTTGATCTAGCGAAAGCCCGCGCGCGGCAACACATCCTCGATGGATATTTGATCGCGCTGAACAATTTAGACGCGGTCATCAAGACCATCCGTGAATCGGAAGATGCCGACGTTGCGAAGCAAAACTTGATGAAGCGTTTCAAGTTGAGCGACCTGCAAGCGCAGGCGATCCTTGACATGCAGTTGCGCCGCCTCGCCGCGCTCGAACGCTGGAAGATCGAAGAAGAACACAAGCAAGTTGCGGAGCAGATCGCCTACCTCGAAGATTTGCTTGCTCACCCGAAAAAGATTCTCGCGCTCATTCAAACCGACTTGAACGAGCTCGCCGAAAAATATGGCGATGACCGTCGTACGCGCATCGCCGCGGAAGCCAAAGAATCGCTCAGCGAAGCCGACCTTGTGCAAGATGAAGCGGTACTCATCAGCCTCACCGAACGTGGCTACATCAAACGCGTTGCGGCGTCCGCGTTCCGTTCGCAGAGTCGCGGCGGGCGCGGCGTGAAGGGCTTTGAAACGAAAGAGGAAGATGAGGTCGTCGCGCTCATCCCCGCGCGAAGCCTCGACTCGATGTTGTTCTTCTCCGACAAAGGGAAGGTGTACAGCGAGAAGGTTTATCAAATCCCCGATGCCGATCGAACCGCGAAAGGGATTCCGCTGGTCAACGTGCTGGCGTTGAATGGCGATGAACGCATCACCGCCGCGATCGCCGTTTCGGATTTTTCGGCGCATGGATTTTGCATCCTCGCCACCGCGCGCGGCAAAGTGAAACGCGTGGTGATGGAAGAATTCGCCTCGGTCCGACCTTCGGGCTTGATCGCAGTCAATTTAGAGGACGGCGACCACCTCGGTTGGGCGCGTGTCACCAGCGGCAAGGACGATGTGATCTTCGTCACCGAGAATGGACAAGCGCTTCGCTATAACGAATCCAAGATCCGTTCGATGGGACGGCAAGCCGCGGGTGTCACGGCGATTCGCCTCAAGAAGGGTGATCAGGTCACAAGCATGGATGTTGTCGAAAAAGACGGTTCGCTTCTTGTCGTAACGAGCGGCGGCTTTGGCAAGCAGACTCCGCTCAAAGAATATTCGCCCAAAGGACGTGCTACCGGCGGCATCTCGACCATTGACCAAAAAGCGATCAAAGAGATCGGCAAGATCGTCTCGGCGCGCGTGGTGCAACAAGATGACGATCTCACGATCATGACCGCGAATGGACAGACGATTCGCATTAAAAATAAAACAGTGAAGACAGCGGGACGCGCGACTAAAGGCGTCCACCTCATCAAGCCGCAAGACGGCGATTATGTGGCGTCGGTGGCGCGCATCTCTGCCGCGGATATGGAAAAGGCAGGCGCTTCGATGGCGGATGACGAAAAAGCCGAGCCGCAACCGCAGTTGATATAACAGAAGCGATACTTTAGCAGTTGAACTGCTGAAGTATCTGGACGATTACGGCTAAGAATCAAAAATCCCGAAAGATTTACTTTCGGGATTTTTTTGTTATCATTTCATTGGTTAGAACAACGACATCTTCCCCAACAAGAACATTGCCAACGTGCCGAAGGCGCACACGGTGAGAAACAACATCACTGACAGGAGGAATCGTTGTTGTCCTGTTAAGCCGAGGAAGCGAGTCTCTCTGCGCCTCGAAGGCGCGGCAGAAGACTTTGCCGCAGGCTCGCGATAGAGTTCGTTAGACTCTTCTTCGTAGAACGAAGAATCGGATGCGGATTCACGCAGATTATCAAACATTGGGCGCCTTGTTTTTAAGTATATCAGTGAACGGACGCAGGCGAACATCGCCAAAGTTCACTGTCACGGATTTGCCATTGTCATCGCGGATTCGCAAACTGCCATCCGAAAGGATGCCTTCCAATCTTCCAGCCACCGTTCGATCGCCTCCCATTTCAACCCGCACTTGTCTGCCGCGATAGGCGAGGATTTCGCCCCATTTGTTCATGATCGTATCGCCGCCGAGTTGCGGGCGCAATTCAACAAAAGCGGATAGGATATTCCGCAACAAGCTTTCACGATCTACTGAATTTCCCAGCGCATCCTCAAGGCTGGTCGCGGGGAAACGAAGGATGTCGGTGCCGGGGACTGCGCGTTTGAGCACGTTGATGCCTGCGCCGATCACCACACAAACAACGTCTTCGCCCGCCCATACCAGTTCGATCAAAACACCCGCCACTTTTCTTTGGTTCAACAGAATGTCGTTGGGCCATTTGATCTGTGGGGAGAGTCCGAACGATTGAAGGGTCTGCGTGATCGAAAGCGCGGCGAGTCCCACAAGTCTGGAAAGATGCGGTTTTTCATCCAGCGTAGGGCGGAGGATCATGCTGTACGCGAGGGCGGTGCCGGGCGGAGTGAACCACGGGCGATCCATCCTGCCGCGCCCCAAGGTCTGCTCGTCGGCAATGATGATAGACATATCGCGCGCGCCAGACTGCGCCCATTTGAGCGCCTCGTCGTTCGTCGAGCCGATGGAATCGAAATATCGAATCTCGCCGAGGGGTAGTTGTGATAGTGATTGTGTGAGTGAAGTTTGATTCATCGGAGGGCTATGGTAACACAAACCACGGGCTGATGGAACCGCCGCCCTGACGAACCTCAAAATGCAAGTGCGCGCCTTGCGAATTACCGGTGTTGCCCGCCGAGCCGATCCATTGACCTGCTCCAACGCTTTGGCATGGCGAGACGCCGATCACGCTTAAGTGCGCATATATGGTCGAAAATCCGTTGCCGTGATCTATTTGCACAACGTTACCATAGCCATAGTTGTACCCGCCTTGCGCCATCGTGACAACTCCGCTGTCTGCCGCGTACACTGGCGCGCCTTCACCGGCGGCAATGTCTATGCCGAGATGACCGCTCCAATAATCGTTGCCGGAAAGCGAGTGCGAATCGGCGGGCCAGACGAAGCCTCCGCTTCCCACCGCGCCGGGCGCGCATCCGTTTGAATTTGTTGGCGAACTGCCGGTGCCGGCGTTGCCCGTGCCCATCGTCGGCACGAGCCATTGCACAAATTCACGCGAACCACCGGGTATCATCACCCATGAACCCGATGTGACTGTTGGATTCGTCAAATCAATGTTATTGCCGGGATAATTGATAATGTCGTCTATATTCGCATCGAATTCTTCGGCGATCGATTCCAAGGTGTCGTTTTCTTTCACCTGATAATAGATCCCATTCGCGGGAGGAATCTCAAGAACTTGTCCCGGTTTGAGGCTGTGCGGATCGTCCTGCAACACATTGTAGTTCGCCCATAAGACCGTCTCAGGTTCCAAGTTATACGATTTCGAGATGGCGAAGATCGAGTCGCCGCGCTTGACGCGATATTCGACGGTGCTGTAGCGCGGTTTATCGGCGGGGATGTTCGTCTTGATCTGAATTTCACGCGGGATGGAGACCAACGCTTCCGGACCGCTCAGGGCTGGCATCACGACGTCAGCCGGTTCTAGCCCCGGCGCGGCGGTCGGTCGTGGCGCCATTGCCAGCGCTGTGACCTTGGAATTTTTCCACGCTAAAGCGCCCCCAACCATGCCTCCGACGATCGCAAGGGTGATAACCCAACTTACAACGGCGGATGTATTCGCTTTGAAAAAAGTAATCAACTTGGACATTTTCTAACAGTTTGGTTTACGCGTCTTTGCCGAGGTTTTCGAGGAATTCCTGATTGTTGCGCGCTCGGTCAAGGCGGGTGATGATGGCTTCAGTGGCTACTCCGTTATCCATGCCGGCGCCTTGCGGCTGTTGCGTGATCATCTGGATGTACATGCGCCGCATGAGCCAAACACGTTGAAGGATATCGGGACCAAGCAAGAGGTCTTCGCGGCGGGTGGAGGAGCGTTCGATATCCACCGCGGGGTAGATGCGCCGCTCTTGCAGTTTGCGCGAGAGATGCAATTCCATGTTGCCGGTGCCTTTGAACTCTTCATACACTACATCGTCGAGGCGGGAGCCGGTATCCACGAGACAGGTGGCGATGATGGTGAGTGAGCCGCCTTCTTCGATGTTACGCGCCGCGCCGAAAAATCGTTTGGGCGGGTACAACGCCGAAGGATCCATACCGCCGGAGAGCGTGCGCCCGGAGGGATTGACAACGAGGTTATACGCGCGCGCAAGGCGTGTGATCGAGTCCATTAAGATTACCACGTGGCGTCCGATCTCCACCAGCCTCTTAGCGCGCTCTAAGGCGAGTTCCGCCGTGCGGACGTGCGAGGTGACCGGCTCGTCGAATGTGGAGGCGACCACTTCGGCGTCCACTGAGCGATCCATGTCTGTCACTTCTTCCGGGCGTTCGCCGATGAGCGCGACCAATAAATGCACGTCGGGATATTTGGTTGAAATTGAGTTCGCAATTTGCTTGAGGATGGTAGTCTTTCCCGCCTTGGGTGGTGAAACGATCAGCCCGCGTTGACCTCTGCCGATGGGGGCGATCAGGTTGATGAGTCGCGGGGCGAGCGTGTCGTGATCGGTCTCGAGGTCGAAGCGTTTGTCCGGGAAGATCGGAGTCAGGCTTTCGAATACGGGTCTGCGCGAGGCTTCTTCGGGGTTTTGCCCATTGATCGATTCCACTTTGAGCAAACCGAAGTGGCGTTCGCTTTCGCGCGGAGGGCGCACCTGCCCAATGACTAAATCTCCAGCCCGCAGATCATGCCGCCGCAATTGCGCCTGCGAAACGTAGACGTCCTGATCGCTGATGCGATAGTTCGTGGCTCGCAGGAATCCGATGCCTTCGCTCATGATCTCAAGAATGCCGCCGCGTAATTCAATGCCCTCCTTCTGCGCCTCCGCCTCGCGGATCATCATGGCGAGCGTTTCCTTTTTGAGGCGGTTGGAGTTGGGAATGTTCAGCGACTTTCCCATCGTGCGAAGTTTGGAAAGGGGTTCGTTCTCTAGTTCGAGTATTTTCATTGTTCTTTTCTCTGCTGGGTTGGATTTTTACGGGGACTGCGCCGCAAACCAAAAGGACGCCGGTGAGGGCGTTGAGGCGGGAGTCTCCCTTAGTTTGTTCGTGGGAATGGATTTTCTTCGGTCAAGGTCGTCTTGCGTGAAACCCGCGCAGGTAGATATTGCCATACAAACGGATTACACAATAAATGGACTGTAAAGCACTGGGGATTGACGGCATTATAGCACTATCGTTCTAGCGATGCAAGCAAGTTATTGCGTTTCAAGCCGAACTTTCAAGTTTGTGAGTAAGCCTCGCTGCGACTTATTTGCCCGGTTGTACACGGCATTTTCAAGAATCTTGTTGACCTTTTCGAAACTGGCTTTCTGGATCAAATGCGTGCGCTTTTCTTCGATCTCGTGGAATTCGTAATGAAACGCGATCTGCGTGCCGGGCTTGATGTATTGCCGAACGATCAACTCTTTTTTGGGGTTGGTCAGATGGATAACGGTGTACACCTTGCTCTTGAAGATGGGAAGCCCCGCCCAGCGATACGTCTCTAACATATAGAACGGGCGGAGCAGAATCCCGCCGGCGTCTTTTTGTTCCTTTAGAATGTCAATCGTGGTGAGGTAGGGTTGAAGCCCGATCATGTTAATCGGCTCCGCGATGTGATCGTACACTTCGTTCCGCGGACGGTCTATGAAAATGTTCAATTCGAATGAGCGCATGGGACAATTTTAATCCCGATTGATGAATTCGCAAGTGCAAAGTATTGCAATGTTATAATCTTCCCGCTTATCTGGCAAAATCTCATTCTCCCGCAGGGACGGCATGTTCTTCAGGAAGAACGATATTCTGTTAGTTTGAAAATCATTCGTTAGAGGTAATTCATGATAAACCCTGTAATCTTTACGATCCGTTTGTTCGGTTACGAGTATCCCATCTATTGGTATGGCTTGATCGTCATGACCGGTGTGCTGGTCGGTTCGATGATCGTGGAACGGAGTCTCAAGCGGCGCGGCGAAGACAGCGAAAAATTCTGGGACGCGCTCATCTGGGTGGTGTTGTTCGGCATCCTCGGCGCGCGCTTGTGGTATATCGTCAACGCCACGCTGGGCGGCAACCGAATCTACATTGAAAATCCTGCCGAACTCATTAACCTCCGCCAAGGCGGGTTGCACATCTTCGGCGGATTTTTGTTCGGCTCGATCGTGTTGCTGTGGTACATCCGCAAGAACAAACTCGACCCGTGGTTGTATCTCGACATGGCGGGACCCGGCTTGTTGATCGGTCAAGCCATCGGACGGCTCGGCAATTTTATCAATCAGGAACTGTACGGACCGCCGACCACACTTCCGTGGGGGATTCATATCACAATGGATAATCGCCTTCCCCAGTTTCGAGACTTGCCAGAAACTACGCGGTTTCATCCCACCTTTGCTTATGAGATGATCTGGAATATCCTTGCGGCAAGTTTCCTGTTATGGCTGTCTCGTCGGTATGAGAAGCAACTCAAGCCCGGAACGTTGTTCGCCGGTTGGTTGATCCTTGCCGGCATTGGGCGCGCATGGATCGAACTCTTCCGCCCCGACCAGCCGAAGATCCCCGAATTGGGAATCAGTTATTCGGCGATCGTCGCCGCATTGATGGCGGTGACCGGCGCGGTGATCCTGATGATCCGTTACAAGGGCATTAGCGTTGCGTTCGCCGAAGAGTGGGAAGAGGAATACAAGATCACGCCTCCTGCCGCGCCTCAGCCTGTTATGGAAGCAGATGAAATCGTGGAAGTTGTGGAGCCGGTTGCCCCAACCCCGAAACGAAAGCCCGCCGTGAGGAAAACTAAATCCGCGCCGGCTAAAAAAGCAAAAACAAAGGCAAAGACGGCGAAACGCAAGCCGAAAAAATCAACCGCGAAATGATTCAAGACCTCCGAAGTCTCGCAGACTTCGGAGGTCTTTTTGTTGGTGAAATATTTTGCTTGCGGCTGGATGGCTAATCCAGTTCAATAACCTGTTTTTCTCTAACCCCCGCCATCTCGTGCTCGCGCCTATCGAAGCCGAAACGCTCGAAGATGTCGGCGTAGAGTTCGACGATCTGTTCGCGGGTGAAGCCCATCTCTTCGTAGGAGTAGGAATGATTACTGCGGAAGGCGAGCGTCTCTTTGACGGCTTCGTCCACGATCTTTTCCAAGCCCGGCTTATCCGGGTAGCCGAACTGCTCGTAAAATCCGCGGATGACCTGCTCGGGGCGTTGGATCAGATCGTCGTAGTTGAGGATCAGGTAGCGGGGGGAAGGATGCGCGTCGAGGTATTGAAGCGGGTGCCGATACCAGTATTGAGTCAGGTCGAGGATCTCATCCAGATAAATATATTTTTCATGCGGACCCGTGAAGACGGCGCGCGAGTAGTGAATCCACGAGACGGTGGAGGGGAGCATGTCGAGCGGGTTGCGGACAAGGCAGATGATGCGCGCGTCTGGGAAGAATTCGACGAGGCTCTCGATCTTCGCGCTGAAGGCGGGCGCTTTTGCCACGTAATATTTTTTGCCCGTCGCATACATGTGCCGCTGTAACATGGATTTGTAAAACGCCATGATCTTGCGTTTGTGCGCGGGCGAAAGCGCTTCATCGAAATGCTGGTAGTTGGGGAACTCGTCCATGAAGGGGAAGAGGAACGTGCCCCAGAACGAATCCCAGGCGTGCATCAGGATGTTTTCGTCCTCTTCGGGTTGGAAGAACGAGATGGGATGAATTTTGAATTGACCGAGTGTGCGGCGGTCGAAGGCGTAGAGGGCGCGATGCAAATGCCCGCCTAGTTTTTTATCGAGGCGCGAGACGAATTGCGTGAATTTCTTTTGCACGACAGAGGGAGTCAGGTAGATGTCCCACGTGGTGAGGCTGGTGAAGGTGGAATCGCGCGAGAGCAGGCGGTGGAGGAATGTGGAGCCGCTCCGCAAGTTGCCCATGATGAACAGCGGCTTTTCAACTATCTGTGTTTTATGCGCGGGGTAGAGGATGTCGTCAAGCCAGAAGCAGAACCAATGAAATAACGAGCCGAGGGGCCAAGCCGCATAAAAGATGATGAGAAAAATGATACGTCTTCGGTTGAGCGGAGCGGGTGTGTTTTTTGAAGCAAAGAATGAGCGGTAGAACGTGCGCCAGAACAGGCGGATGTTGTAGTGCATTGACGATGGAATCCTTTGGGTAGCGCCGACTTAAGTCGGCGTTACTGCTTTAGCATAAAAAAAGCCCGGTGAAAGGCTTCTTCGTTTCCATTCTAACAGGGTTTGAGGATTTGGGTGAGTTGGTTACTTTAATTCCATCATGAATCGTTCAAAGCCTCGCTTGGTGAGCGATTCTAGTTCTTTGAACAATTCGGGTTCGATCTGTTTGAAGTTGAAACAGGATTTTCCCTGCATATGTTTTTTCAGCGCAGGGCTGATGCCCTTGAGCAAATCAGGATACATGTAAACAGGCATGAGGTAAAAGGAGACGTAGTTCTTCTTGATATGCGTGGACGCGAAGTACAATTCCTTCTTCCATTTTTCGCTGTAAGGACCATCAAGATAGAACACATTTTGATTGTTCATCTTGACGGTGAGTTTGGGCGCGTAGGGCTTGATGATATTCTTCAAGTGTTCAAAGACAGTGGGGAAGTTGGTTTGTGAGGGCATAATTTTTTCCTTCGGTATTAATCGTTCCGCAGTTTCTTGCAAGACCTGAGGTTGGCTGATAAAACCTGCGGGACGGTTTTTCTTACGGCGAAGCGATTTCAACTCGAATAAAGATCGGATCGCCGAACGCAAGACCGAACGAGTCGAACGCCTGCCAGGCGGATTCGTATTTGCCGTCAATGAACGGCGCGGTGAAGATGATTTGAATTGTGGCTTGTGATCCCGACTTGGCGGGGTAGAGTGTGATCTCTTCCGGCGCGCCGAGATCTGCGCCGCCGATGTGACGGAGGCGATAGGTTTCGTCCCAGTTGCAGGTTCCGCTGTTTTGTACGAGCCATTGCTTGTCAATGGTCGCGCCGTATGTGACCAGCGAATTGTCTTCGATGGTCAGATCGCTGACGAAGGTGAGATCGTTCACGCATTCTTCGGGGTTGGTCGTTGGGGCGATGGTCGGCAGGGGCGTGGATTCGATCACAACCACGTTTTGAGTCGGGTTGATGATGAAGGTCGGTTCGATGAGGGGGATGGGCGCGGTGGGCGGGATGAACGGCGTCGGCGTGGACGCGGGAGAGCAGGCTGAGGCGAGGAAAATGACGAGGAGGAGAATCAGGCTGAACGTCGAAATGAGACGGGGTTTCATCTTCATAAATCAAAAAGGGCGGACACATCGGTCCGCCCGTACATCCTTATTCTTCTTCCGAACTGCCAGAGGCGCCGCCACCATCGTCGCCTCCGCCGACCTCAAGCGGCATGGCGATCTCGCCGCTGAGGGCTTTCTGGCGGATGACGCTGTCAATCTCAGCCATGAGCGCGGGATTGGCGCGGATGAAGTCTTTCGCGTTTTCGCGTCCCTGCCCGAGGCGTTGGTCGCCGTAGGAGAAGAACGCGCCGCGCTTCTGGACGATCTCGAATTTGGTCGCGAGGTCGAGGACGTCGCCGCTCTTCGAGATGCCTTCGTTGAACATGATGTCGAACTCGGCGGTGCGGAACGGCGGCGCGACTTTGTTCTTGACCACTTTGACGCGCGTGCGGTTGCCGATCACTTCGTCGCCGACTTTGATGGCTTGGATGCGGCGCACGTCGAGGCGCACGGAGGCGTAGAACTTGAGCGCCTTGCCCGCCTGTGGTGGTTTCGGGGTTGCCGAACATCACGCCGATCTTCTGGCGGAGTTGGTTGGTGAAGATGACGGCGGTCTTGGTTTGGTTGATCGCGCCGGAGAGTTTGCGAAGCGCCTGAGACATGAGGCGGGCTTGCATGCCCATGCTGGCGTCTCCCATGTCGCCTTCGATCTCATTGCGAGGCACGAGGGCGGCGACTGAATCAATCACGACAACGTCCACGCCGCCGGAGCGGACGAGGGTTTCGACGATCTCGAGGGCTTGTTCGCCGGTGTCGGGTTGTGAGACGAGCAGGTTGTCAATATCCACGCCGACGCGCGCGGCATAGACCGGGTCGAGCGCGTGTTCCATGTCAATGAACGCGGCGACTCCGCCCGCTTTTTGGGCTTCGGCAACAACGTGCTGGCAGATGGTGGTCTTGCCCGAAGATTCGGGTCCGTAGATTTCGGTGATGCGTCCGCGCGGAACGCCGCCGACGCCGAGGGCAATGTCTAGCGAAAGCGAGCCGGTGGGGAAGGTCTCGGTCTGCATGAAGTGCGCTTCGCCGAGGCGGACGATGGAACCGTCGCCGTAGCGTTTGAGGATATCGCCTACGGCTTTGTCGAGGACGGCTTGCTTCGCTCCGTCTACGTTTCGGCTGGGAGCCTGCTCTTCAGCGGCGGCGGATGCTTTTGATTTTCGAGGGGACATGGGGTTTCTCCAATACAAGTGTAAGTGTCTGAACTGTGTGTAGCCGAGAGTATAGCACAGATGTTCTGACCGTCAAGGGGTAGGCGGCACGGCGGTGGCAGTCTGTTTCAAGACAACTTCTTGATGAATTCGTTGGGTGAGAGAACTGCGACCTCTACCGGCGCGTTCTTGAAGTGTTTAAGGTTACCTGTAACCAGCGCGTCTGCCTTTCCGGACAACGCAACTTCCATAAAGGGAACATCGTCTGGATCCGGTGATAAATCACTGGGCAATGGCATCGCTGTTACTCGTTCGCCGCCTAAGCGGAAGAACCCTAAAACGCCGGCAGAAAGTTCCTTTTCTATTTTCAACTGCGGGCGAGCCAAAACATCCTCGTATTCTGCCAGAATTCGATCATCGTACAGCAAAGTTATACTGCCTCCCAGAATTAAGTCAATAATTCGACCAGGGAAGCCGCTTGGGTTTAAGAGCCCGCTAACCAAGACATTCGTATCAAGCACGATACGCATTATTTTGAGCGCTTTGCGCGGCGCTGGGCGCGAGATTCTTGAACGACAGCGTTGATCTCCTCATCCGTCATTTGGTCTGTTCCATTTTGCCGCGCGTTCTGGCGGATCCTTGCCACAGACAATTGCGCTTTCACTTGCGAGACGAGCATCACCAAGTCTTCGAGGCTTCCCTTCGGAACTTGAAGCATGATCGCTAAAGGTTCGCCGTCCACGGTGACAACGAGTTCGCCTTGTTTTTCAAGTTTTTTTCGCAATTCTTTGGGTTGGTTTCTCATCAGGCGATAGGGAACGAATTCCATAGTTGCTCCTTGTGTTTAATCTTGCTACACTTATTCTACGCCACAGATTGTCCCTTGTCAATTATTTCTCATGGCGTAGCCATCGCTGTCCCCGGCAGAAAATTCAACGCTGGCGCGGGCGGCGGGACGATCTGGAATCCATCCTTATCGGTGAAGGTGAAGTACGTCACCTGCCCCGGGAAAATTTCCACGAACATTTGCAAGTCCTTTTCTTCATATTCCATCACGACCTTGTAAATCCCTGCCGGCAGGTCGCTTAACACCAAGTTCTCTTGATAATACGGGTCGGAGTTCACCGCGTCTTTGGCGTAGGTGATTACTTTCCGCAAAGGGACCTCGGAGGGCAACGGACGCACCTCAACGGTATGCTGACTCAACAGCTCGCCTTTTTTCGTGGTGAGACGTCCCACCAGCACGCCCCAGCCTTGCGGCGGAGCCATCCACAATTCGGGGTTGTACGTGGCGTAAAACGAATTATCGCCCATCCGCACTTCAAAATGCAAATGCGGACCCGTCGTCGCGCCGGTGTCGCCAACCAAGCCAAGCACATCGCCCGTTTCCACGCGCTGACCTTTCACAACTTTGATCTCGCTCATGTGAGCATAGATCGTGAGCAAGGGTCTTTCCTTTGTATCCGAAATCATGCCGCACAACGACTGCCTTGCCATACGGGTCAGAGAGATCGCCCTCCACGCCTGAGAACAAACCCCAATTGGCTGAGACAACCGTCCCCGGTCCCGCGGCGAGGATCGGCGTGCCGAGGTCCGCGTCAATGTCCACCCCGGTATGAACGATGTTCGGCGCGAAGAACACGCCGCCATAGCGATATTCCGCGAGGGGCCAGTTGACGGTATCCGCCGCGATGGGGCGGGCGAAGTAAAAATGATCGTACGGCGAAACCGCCCACGGGATCGGGTACAGAGGCGGACGCCATCCTGAAACGGGTTCCGCGCCCGGTGTGGGGAGGACGAAGCGAAACGGCTCGATGGTCGGCTTCGGCGTCGCTTCAATTTCGACGGGCAGCGGATTCGCACCCCCGGCGATCACCGCCGTTGGAGTTTGATTCGACTCGGTTGATGTTGTAGCGCCGGCGCAGGCGGCGAGGAGTGAAACCAATAACATAAAAGTTATTATGTCGTTGCGAGGAAGCCCGAAGGGCTGACGAAGCGTCGCTGTGGCGCCGTGGCGACACAATCTCCTCAACAGTGTTTGAAACATTATCCCAATAGAGGATTGCTTCGGGCTATCGCCCTCGCAATGATATGTGACATTTTTTTTCATGGCACGATCGTCGGCGGCGTATCTGTGGGGATCGGCGTGCCGGATGGCACAGCCGTCGTGGTTGGCGTCCTCGTCATTGACGGCGTGAGCGTGGGACGCGGCGTGCGCGTGCGCGTGGCTGTCGGTGTTGGCGTGAACGTCACCGATGCGGTAAAGGTGGGAGGCAGCAATCGCGTCGGCGTGACCAAAATATCGGGCGGATACAGTTGAAGCATCGCTGAATAAAAATCGAGTCCTTCGGTGAGCGCGAACTCGGTGAAGCGCGCGCCGCGGAAAAATGTCCGCCAGTTGGGGAGGGCAGGGACTCGCTCCCAGCCGTATTGAAGCGCGAGCGAGGTCACGTCCACCCAATAACCGGGCGGAGTCGCGCTATATTTTCCGCCTTGCTCATACACTTTTGGGTCGAGGTTATAACGCGCTGAAAGATCCCAGGGCGTGTCGCGCAACGGTTCGCCGAGCGAGCCATCTTGCAATTGCGCGCGGATGTATAACCGCCAATACGTTTGCGCGCCGAAATCTTCGCGCACGGCGGTCATCCAGCCTGCGTTGGTCATCAATGAATTGATCGCGAACGCGCGGCCCGTGTAGAGCCAATCTTCTTCAAAGCCCGGGTCGAGGTGAGTTGTGATCGGCACGAACGCGTTTTCCAAACTGGCGAGCGCGTCCCAACCCGCTTCTTCGATCACGCGCTGACGCAAGGCGTTGAAGGCTTCATCGGCGCGGTCATGCAATTGCGGATACGGCGCCTGCACATTTTGCAGATCAACGAGCGAGTACCGATTTGATGCGCCCTCTGACACTGGCTCGCCATTTGGCGACCACAACGGAGCGGGAGTCAATTGCGCGGCGGTTTGAAACTTCGATGGCAATGAGTCGGGAAAGACCAAATTTGCCCACAACAATCCGCGCAAGGGCGCGGGGAACGGCGAAAGCGGATTCAAAATTTTTCCGTCGAGCGAATAGGTGGTGATGAACGCTTCATTCGGCGCATTGTATGTGGTGACGATCTGCCCGCCGACCGAATCCCACGCGGGATAATCGCCGTCGCCGAGCCAGTACGCGGGCGCGGCGCGGGTCGCGTCCCAGATGTAAATTCCGCTTCGCCCCACGTTTTGGCTTGTGGACGCCCACGCCAGCTGTGTGCCATCGGGCGACCAGATCGGATGCGCTTCTATCGCTGTCTCTGTGTTGCTCAGGTCGGAGAAACGATTCTCGTCTGCCTTGTCCAAATCCGCGAGCATCACTTCTCCGTCTGAGATGAACGCGATCTGGCGTCCGCCCGGCGCCCAAGAGGGGGAGTGGTCTGACGCGGGCGAGTCAGTTAGAAGTACCGCGTCTTGAAGCGGATCGGTCGCAGGTCCGATGACGATATCGAGGTTGTCGTCACGATATGTCTCATACGCGAGAAAGGTTCCGTCAGGCGACCACGTTGGCGCGCCCTCGTATTCGGGCGTGTTGGTGAGTTGAGTCACCTCGCCGCTCGTTAGATCCATCCGGTACAGATCCCAGAATCCATTTCGATTGGACGCGAACGCGATGGATTTTCCATCGGGGCTGGCGGCGGGATTGATGTCGTCCCATGGATCGGATGTCAAGCGCGTGAGCGGCAGTTGACCCGGCGCATACGCAAAGAGATGAGCGTAGCCGTCCTCTTCCATTGAGAAAAGCATCATCTCGCGCGAATTTTTTGGAACGTCGGGAGTGAACTCTTTGGTTGGGATGGGCTCCGCAGTGTTTTCGGATTCGGATGCGGTAGGCGTTGCGTATGACTGAGTGCAACTCGTAATGAGAAGAGAGAGAATTAGGAGAATTAAAGTTAGGCGGCGGAAATATTTAGGCATGGTGTAATTAAGTCCCCTCTCCCAGCGGGAGAGGGATAGGGTGAGGGAGAATCGGATTACTTCCTTCGTGTCCTTTGTGTTTAAGAAGACTCAGAAGCGGAAGACGGCTTCACATCAAATGAAATGACTTGCGGTTCTTGACTTGGCCCGTCGGGATAATACAACTTCGCCTCCACCGTGTACGGATTCTTCAACTCTTTCTCACGGATGTGCATGGTGAATTCAAGTTTCCATCCCAGCGGCTCGACGATGTTCGCCGATGCAACTTCGTCACCGTTCGCATCTTTCAACACAACTTCGATGTGGGGACGCTTCTGAAACGGCGTGACTTCGACATTGACTCGCACCCGCCGCCCATCAGGATACGGCGTCGCTGTCAGCGATGTGATCCGCGTCTCCTCAGGCATCATGCGATTCAAATTATCTTTGTTGAAAAAGAAATCCATGTTTTAGTTTGGTGGTCAGTTAGTTTTATAGTTGGATAGTCAAGGAGAGTCGTCAAAGTTTATAAACCAAAACTCATTCTCTCCGATCTCGCTGTGGTGACAAATATCTAATCTCTAGTCTCTAATCTCTTTCTTTTCATTCATCAAACAAAAACGTCGCCTCCGCATACAACCGCACGCCTTTTTTCTTTACGCGCTCATCCACCCAATGCTGGAGATACTCGCGCTTGTATTCGACAGGTTTTCCGCTCGACAGTTCATGCAATGGATAATTCAAGTGCAAGGCGCGTGGCGAAACGGTGAAGCGTGTGATCCCGGTAGGCAGAACGATCTTGCGCCCCGCGAGTTTGAGCAGTGTGCCGATCTTGAATCGCGGAAAGATGATCAGCGCGGTCAGGTCTTTGTAGATTTCGCGGAACGGTTCGATCAGCGTCTGGCTCGTGCGGTCGAGCGATGCCGATGTTTTGTAGGCGTTCACAATGCCGTGCAATGTGGCGATGTGATGCGAAAGATCAGTGGGCTCCTCTGAAAGCAAATACAAACTTCCATCGGGCATCCGCACATGGACAGGCACAAATTTCGGCGCGTCCAACGATTGATGTGTATCAATCTTTACAACGTCCACGCCTTTCAACTTGCGGAGTTTGCTCATCAACGATTTCGCGTTCATTCCCCACACCACATGATTCCACGTTTGCAAATTCACATTCGGGTCGTCCGCTTCCACCACCTGCGCGATGATGTGTGGAAATTCCATCTCGCTTAACGATGTGACGCGGTTCGCGCCGTCCAACACCATGTATCGCTGTGTGCCGTCCATCAGCGGCATCACCATGGGCGGGTTGCGCAAAATTCCAGCGGCGCGCAATTTTTCGATCAGCGGCGCGCTCCTCTGCATGTCGTGGTCTTCATGCAGGATCAAACTTTCAACAGGCAAAATATCAAGGCGTGGGAGGCTGGGAATCATCGGGCGAAGGATACCACAGGAAGCGGAGCGCGTTCAACTTACAAAAGTTTCAACGCAGTGGCAAAATCCTGCGGATATTCCGCTGTGAACGTGAGTCGTTCATTAGTAACTGGATGAGTGAACGTCAATGACAATGCGTGCAGCGCGGGACGCGCTATGATCTTCGACTCTGCCGCGCCATATAGGACATCCCCAATCAGCGGATGCCCCACCGCCTTCGCATGGACTCGCACCTGATGCGTTCGTCCCGTCTTCGGCACCGCTTCGACCAACGCCGCGGCTTGATACAGTTTCCTCAGCCTGAATCGCGTCTCCGACGGCTTCCCGTTCCTGTCGTCCACGGTTGTGCGATGTTTATGTCCCACATTGACTCGCAACGGATGCTTCGCTATTTTCTCCTCCCATTTCGGATTCCCCTCCACGATCGCATGATAAATTTTTTCCACCTCGTGATTCTCGAACTGCATATTCAACGCGCGGTGACTCTCCGCATCCCGCGCGAAGACCATCACCCCGCTGGTGATCTTGTCCAAGCGATGGATGACAAAAATCTTTCCATATTTTTCCTCAAGCGCTTTCACCAAATACGGCGCGTTTTTATCCCACCCATCAGGCAACACAGGAATCCCTGCGGGTTTGTTGAGGATGAGAACAAATTTATCTTGAAAAATAATATCCATGAATCGTAACTCCGAAGGAGTGGCAGGATTATAGATATTGAGATGGTTTTTATCAACCCCGAAGGGGTGTCATATGACAATGACGAATCATGTCATCCCTTCGGGATTTCATCTTCTTGACACTCCCTCCATAACCGCATATTATCTCAAACATGAACGAACCCTCCGCCAACAACCCCTTCCTCGTTGATTCGCTCAACCATCCCCTCGCGGGACCCATCCGCAAATTGCTCACGCGCGAGGGACGCCGCGAACTTAACAGGATCATCATTGACGATGAGGAAAATATCCTGCAAGCCCTCGAAGCGGGGATCGAGATCGAATCCGTTTATTTTTCAGGCGATGACAAAGTTTCCGATATGTTGAGGGAAAAAATCACCGCAGGCGCGACCATCCACGAAGTGGCAAAGCGGACAACGAAGAAACTCTTCGAGAACGACAAACTCTCGCGCATCTTTGCCATTGCCGAGACACCCAAGCCCATCGGGTTGGAAAAATTGAAGAGCATCACAAAAGACGTGGTTGTGCTGGAAGATGTAAGCATCTCTGGCAACATCGGCAACATCATCCGCACCTCGCTGGCGTTGGGTGTGGGTGGGATGATCCTGCTGAACATGGATCCGCTGGATATTTACGACCGCAGGTTAATCCGCGCCAGTCGGGGCTATCTGTTTTCGTTGCCAGTGATGACGGCGACGACGAGTCAATTGATCGAGTATTGCAAACAAAACAACCAATCGTTGCTCGTCACATCTGCGGATGCGGAAAAATCGGTGGATGAGATCGCGTCAATCAATGAACGGTTGCTGATTATCTTCGGCAGTGAAAAAGAGGGATGCTCGCCTGAGATCGAGAACGCCGCGAGTTTGAAGGCGCGAATTCCCATCAATAAAAAAGTGGAGTCGTTGAACGTCTCTGCCGCGGCGGGGATCACCCTGTTCGCGCGGAGGAACTTCAATCAATTAGTTGTATGAAGCGGCGGGAACTTATTGAATGGAAATTCGTCTATTCAGTAACAATACTTTAGGAGAATTAGATGAAAAAGATTTTTGTGTTACTTTCTGTGATGGCGATCGCTCTTGCCGCATGTTCCCCCGCGAAACCCGCTTCGATCGCTGGCGAGTGGACTCTCGAATCCTACGGCGATCCAGCCAACCCAACGCCCTCCGCGCCCGATGTGGAAACATCCATCATCTTCGGCGAAGATGGTCAGGTCAACGGGACGGTGGGATGCAACGGCTTCGGCGGCGATTACAAAGTAGGAGACGGCACGATCACGTTCGGCGCTTTGTTTTCAACGTTGATGTTCTGCGAAGGCGCGGCGGGCGAACAGGAACAAGTTGTCCTCGCGGCGCTCGTTGGAACCACATCCTATTCGCTGAACGGCAATACGTTGACCGTCACCTCGGCAGATGGAAGTTCGGTGGTTGTGCTTGTGAAAAAATAGAATAGTGGGTTCTGTAAATGAAGTAGGACAAGATGCCATCTTGTCCTACTTTTTTTAACTGCTTGCGCCGCTGTAACGCTTTAATCCCGCTTTCCACACGCGCGAAGCGACGATAAAACTGGCGACCCCGATGGCAAAAAACATCACGATGCGCCAGCCCTCCAGATCGCCGCGCAAGGCTTGGAGCGGAACTGTCGTTGCCACCGCGATGGGAATGAGGAAGGTGACGATGATCTGCAGCCAGACGGGATACACAGTGGAGGGGTAGCGTCCCGCGTCTATCAGGGCATGCAAGAGGGTGACGTTGTTGTCGAATTTGGTGAACCAAAAGGTGAGGGCGATGAGGACGATCCACAAACTGTAGATGATGATCACGCCTGAGACGGCGAGCAGGATGAAGGTCAGGATGCTGAACGGGGTGACGAGGTCTCCCGACAGGTTGATGCCGACGACGATCAAGACGGTGGCGAGGGCTAAGTCCCAAATCCGCCAAACGGTGATGCGCGAAAACGTGACGAGGAACATGCTGTTGACGGGTTGCAGGATGGTGTAATCCATCGAGCCGTCGCGGATGGACGCGTTGAATTTTTCAGTGTTGGGCCAGATCAGCGCGAACATCATGGTGTTGACGAGGCGGAACACGCCGAGCAACGCGATGAGTTCGCCGAAGCCCCAGCCGCCGATGGTTTGCGTGTTGCTGAAAATGATGTTGAGCGTGAGCAGTTCCCAGCCAAGCCACATCAGGTTGAGCAGAATGTTGACGACCGTATCGGCGCGATATGCCATCGCCATTTGAATGTTGACTTTGAGAAACGCGGAAAGTAATTTCGGTGTGTGCATGTCACGCTCCCACCGCGGAATACTGCCTGATGCCGCGCCGCCACGTGAACATGAACAAAGCAAATGCAGCGACCAGCCAGATCAAGCCAGTGACGTAGCCTTGCGCGATCTCGTTCATGGATAATTTCCCTTGGATCATTTGGATGGGCAGGTACATGAACAACTGAAAGGGGAGAAAACGCGCGATAGTTTGGATCAGTTCGGGCATGAGTTTGAGCGGGACGAATTGCCCAGCGAAGAGCAGGATTAACGCGTAATAAAATTCGTGGATCGAATAGACGCGCGTCGTCCAAAACGCGAGCGAAGTGATGATGCCCGAGAGTAAAAAGTTGATGGCGTATCCCAGCGCGATGGCGGGAAGCGCGAACAGAATCCCAACGAGCGTGACCGAAGAAAAATCGGGCTTGAAGACGAACGCCAGCAAGAGCCAGATGGGAACGAGCCACATCAGGTTGAGCGTCTTGAACGCGATATCGTTGACGAGCGTGTTGGTCAACATGGGATGGATCGGTTTGATCAATTCGCCTGAGAGCGACCCGTCTTGCACTTTGTATCCAAAAATATGGATGATGATGTTGCTGGTCATCTGATCTACGATCAGCAGGATCATGTAATAGGTGATGAAGTCATTGGCGGTGTAACCGTTCACATTGCCTTTGCTCTCGGCGATGCTCGTCCACACCGCGAGATAAATGATGGGCGAGACCAGCCAATACAGCAGATACATGATCAAGTTGGCGCGATATTGCCATTGCTCCGCCCAGTTCACATGCCAGAGTCGTTTGAAAATTAGAAACATAAATCACCTCATGTCGTTGCGAGGAGGATGCTCTTTCCGACGAAGCAATCTCCTGTTCATCAGGGGATTGCTTCTCGAAGACTCGCAACGACATTGCTATTCGTTAAACGCCCGCTCAATCACGTCCTCGATCGGCGGATCGGCAATCGTAATATCGTGGATGGAAAGTTCGGACAACATCCGCGATGTGACCTTCGTGACATCCTCCGCTTTGACCCGCACGTAGACTTTCTCCGAGTCTTCCTCATTTTGAACTGGTTCGCCGTAAGGAGAGAGGTCGCGTCCGTTCGACTCTCCCAACCCTTCGTCGTCGCTCAGGGCAAGCCGCACGCCGATCAACTTGAACGGCGCGATGCGGCGCGAGAGATTGGCGATGCCGCCGTCATATTTGAGTTGACCGTGATGAATGATGATGATCCGTTCGCACAGCGCGGTCACGTCTGCCATGTAATGACTCGTGAGCAGGATCGTCGCGCCTGTGCGTTTGTTGTACTCGCGCAAAAATTCGCGGATGCGAACCTGCCCGGTGATGTCGAGTCCGATCGTGGGCTCGTCGAGGAACAACACTTTGGGGCGATGCAATAATCCCGCCGCGATTTCCACTTTCATCCGTTCGCCCAGCGAAAGGTTGCGAACGGGTTTCTTCATCAACGGTTCGAGTTCGAGGAGTTCATCGAGTTCTTTGTAGGTTTTTTTGTAATCGTCATCCGAGAGGCGATAGATGGCTTGCGCGAGCAAATACGAATCCGCCGCAGGGATGTCCCATGAGAGGCGGTTGCGCTGTCCCATCACAAGCGTCATCGAGCGGAGGTAATCGGCTTTGAGGTCCCACGGAGTGAACCCAAGCACGACGGCTTTGCCTCCCGTAGGATGGAGCAAGCCTGAGAGCATTTTGAGCGTGGTCGTCTTGCCCGCGCCGTTGGGACCGAGAAAGCCGACGATCTCCCCCGGCTCGATCTTGAAGTTGACCTCTTGCACGGCTTTCACGTCTTTGTATTTGCGTTTGAAGAATCCGCGCACCGCCGCGCCGAATCCGCCTTCGCGTTCAGGCACTTGATAGGTCTTGCTGAGTTGTTCAACGAGTATGGTTTCTGAAGTCATTCCCTTGTTCCTTGTGAGGCGCGATTGTATCATTGTTAGAACAAAAGTGCTAGAGCCGCGCGAGGGAACATCTGTGAAGAAAATTCGTCAGTTAAAATGAAACCAATTGAAATAAGGAGTACCATGAAAAAAATCTATATGTTGATCGTTGTTATGTTTTTACTTGCCGCTTGCGCCCCTGCTGTATCTCCATCCCTCGAGGGGACGTGGCAACTTGTTTCGTACGGTTCGGCATCCAGCCCAACGCCTGCCGACCCAAGCATTGACACATCCATTGTATTTGACGCTGAAAAGATCAGCGGCAATGTGGGTTGTAATCAGTTCAATGGGAGTTACACGTTGGAGGAAAGCAAGATCGTGTTTGGTCAATTCATTTCAACCAAGATGGCGTGTATTGGCAACGCAAGCATCCAAGAATCTGCCATCCTCAGCGCATTTATCGGCACGGCAACTTTCACGCTGGATGGCGACACGCTGACCATCACCTCTGCCGACGGCGCATCCGTGATCGTACTGGCGCGGAAATAACATAATGTCATTGCGAGCGAAGCGATCTTCCACACGTTGTAGGAGATTGCTTCGTCGCGAAAAGCAAGAGCGCTCCTCGCAACGACATTAGAGTGCGGACACGCGATACCAAATCTCAACGTTGGCGTTGATCGTTTTGTTGTGCTGAATGTCCATGCCGAGGCTGGGTTCGGGGGTGATGCCCACGGAGCGTTTCATCGGCGCCGCCTGCATCGCCGCAAACTGCGGATACGGCATCTCTTCGTCGAACGTGTTTTCGATCAGATCGTACACCCCAAATTTTCCGCGTTGCCTTCCCGCCACTTTATCCGCCTTGCTCTTGGCTTTCGAGCGCTGGCGAACGGAATACGTTGCGCGCGTCGTCTTCGTTATACTTCCACACGGTCGTTCAGCATGGCATTCTTTTGCGACGAGATGACGTCGAGTATCCTCGCGGCGAGCGCGTCAATTTTTCACATTGGATTTTCAGACGATACGTCGCGCTGGATGATTTCAACAACGCGCCGCTCGACGTCTCGATGTGGACTCCCTGCAAGTAGATCGCTTCTTCCCTGACCTCCAGCCTGCTTCAATGCTTCGACAGGTCCGCTCACACTCTTTGGCTTTCTTCATCGCCGCATCCCCGCTGACGAGCGACGACCCTTTGACGGTCACGAACAAGTCCGCGCGGTTGGCGGAAGTTTCCTCTTTATAATTGGCAGATACTTTGATGGTGTCGGGTTTGGATTCCATGTAAACGCTCCTTTGTTGACAATCCCGAAGGGATGTGAAGATTCTAGCACGGAGATAAGATGCTTCAAAATCCCGAAGGCGTCGCGTGGCGCCGTGGCGACAGATGGCATAATTTTTTATATCACCCCTTCGGGGGTTGGGAACATTGTTATTTCAAGTCAATAAAAATTACACCCCTTCAGTTTTATCATCACCATCAACTTTTATTTTGGATATTTTCGTATCGTTTTTCTCCGATGACGCGTTTGATACGATCCGGCGCACTGGTTCTGAACAGTGTAGAGATGAAGAAAATTTCAGTAAATCAATCCGCGCCTGAAGATGCAGCCATTCAGAGGCATATACTGCCACGTCGAACGTGGTCAATAGTCGGCGATTGAATTCTTTCAGCGGGAATTCTTCCAGGTAGAGTTCTGTGGCTTCTTTGAGATTAGCGCGCCTCTTCAATAGTTTCCCCTTAGCTCACTGTTCCCACTTCGGGGCAATCCGCCACATACCAGTTGTCTTCCTTATGGATTACGGCTGTAGAAGTTTGTCATAGTCGTTCTCCTGTCTCTCCCGAGATTATAGCATTTTCCACCGATGCAAACGTCAGCAACTCTGAACTGCGGGGATATTTCCTCTTTTATGATTGGCAGATACTTTGATGGTGTCGGGTTTGGTTCAGCAACTCTTATGTTGACAATCCTGAAGGAGTGAAGATTAGCACGGGGATGCGATGATTCAAAATCCCGAAGGCGTCGCGTGGCGCCGTGGCGACAGATAACAAATTTTTATATCACCCTTCCGGGATTTTGGAAACATTGTTGATTCAAATCTACAAAAATTACACCCTTCGGGGTTTTGGCGATAATGAAAATTTTGTTTCGAATTTTTCTCACTTTGTGTTTTTAAAGCCAGCCAGCGGAGCGCCAGCCAGTGATGGAATCGGGTTTGCCCAAGGATGGTTTTCATGAACGCGGTGCAAGGCGTCCGCGGCGCTGATCCCTTCCAACAATATCAGTACGGCGCAAGTGATCGTGGTCGAGCAGTTCATCCTGCCACACAGTGGACCAAAACGCTTTCATTCTTTTGCAGTCTTTCGACCACCCAGTTTGCCATCTTCGCGGATGTCGTCCGCGGGCCATACCTTCCGGGCGCTTCTCCTTTTCGACGGTTCGGTCATTGATGTAGAGTTGATCGTCTTTGACCCATGCGCTTGATTGTTCGCCTAAATTCAGAACGGCATCAATCTCAGGGCGTTGATCGGGCTGGATCTCGATCCCGCCGATGAAGAGTTTGTTTTCAACTGTACATCCATTTAATCTGAACGCGACAGGGTCGCCGCCAAAACGGTTGTGAATATCGTATGGTTGAGGGACTTCCCGATGGGGCATGGGCGGGGAGGGGGAGTAATCTCTCTCGAATGTGAATGGTGTTCCAACTTCACCCTGTTCATACGTTACGCTACTTGCAAAAAAGTTCATATCGGCTTCGGCGGATCCGCGCAAGCCGAACATGTGGAAGATATCCTCCATGTCGGGTTGTATCCAGGAATACATGTAGGCAATGACCCGCGATGGATCGTCGGGCGGATATTGATCGAGCGATGTGAAGAAATCGCTTTTCTTCAGTTGTTGAACGTTTGAAAAAACCAGTTTCAGGGGAATGTATCGGGCTGTTGCTT
Source organism: Anaerolineales bacterium (assembly GCA_046328795.1). GTDB lineage: Bacteria > Chloroflexota > Anaerolineae > Anaerolineales > Villigracilaceae > Defluviilinea. The sequence goes on from JAXLVX010000007.1 coordinate 75,207, forward strand.
TTTCAATGATTGTCCCATCGCGTTCTATCACGTCTGACGCAAGCATTTCAAATCCTGAACACTCATGCGGATCATTCTCCAGCCTCTGAATAAGGATCTAAACGCGCATCTGCATTAGGAGCGCAAATGGATGTCGAATGATGCGAGGTGTGTTCTTTGTAGGTGACATGATTGTGTTTACGTCACGGTCAACTTCTGTTTCGGATATTTTTCGTATCGCTTCTCTTCGATCACGCGTTTGATTCTATCAAAGCCTTCCCAGATTTCGGCGAACGATGTGTAGAGCGATGAAAAGCCGAGGCGGATGTTGTCGGGTGCGCGGAAGTCGGGGATGACGTTCATCTCTTCGATGAGGGCGCGGTTGATGCGGTAGCCGTCGGCGTGGCGGATGGAGATGTGGGAGCCGCGAATGGCAGAGTCACGCGGGGAGCCGAGAGAAAAGCCGAGAGGGGCGAGCCAGCTATCCGTCAGGAAAGAAGCGTAGTCCGTCATCAGAATGGATTTGGCGCGGATGGCATCCATGCCCGCTTGTAGAGTCGGCTCGAGGGCGGCTTCCATCGTGAGGAGGGAGATCATCGGTTGTGTGCCTGCCAGGAATCTTTTCGCGCCTGCGGCGGGTTCGTAGTCGAGTCCGAAGTCGAACGGATTTTTTTGTCCCCACCAACCCCAGATGGGCGAGGTGAGTTTTTCTTGCAGGTTTTTGTTGACGTAGAGGAACGCGGGCGCGCCTGGACCGCCGTTGAGATATTTGTAGGTGCATCCGATGGCGAGGTCGGCGTTGCAATTGTCGAGTTCGATGGGGACGGAGCCGACGGAGTGGCTGAGGTCCCAGAGGACGAGCGCGCCTCTCTTGTGAGCGAGATCGGTGACGGCTTGCATATCGTAGATGTATCCGCTTTTGAAGACGACGTGCGAGAGGGTGACGAGGGCGGTGTCTTCGTTGATTCTTGATTCGAGATCAGCGATGTTTGGGGCGATGTCGTCGTCAATGGCGGAGATTCTTATTACTTCGTACTGCGTATTGCGTACTGCGTTGGAGAGGAGATGTTGAATCCCTTGGAGAATGTATAAATCAGACGGGAAATTAAATGTATCTGTGACGATTCGTTTTTTGTCGGGTTGATGCGTGAGGGCGGCGGTGGCGAGTTTGAATAGGTTGCTTGATACGGTGTCTGTAACGATCACTTGACCCGCTTCCGCGCCGATGAGTTTGCCGATCTTGTCGCCGACGCGGTGCGGGGCTTCCCACCAGCCTTTGTTCCAGCCGCGGATGAGGTCGTTGCCCCATTCTTCGTTCACAATTTGTTTGGCGCGTTCCGCCGCGGACTTGGGCATTCGTCCCAGCGAGTTGCCGTCGAGGTAGATGAGGTCGGGGTCGGTGATGACGAATTGGTCGCGGAATGAGGCGAGAGGGTCCTGCGAGTCGAGTTGACGGGCGAAGTCGAGGGAGGGGGAGAAGGTTGTCATGGGTACATTCTAAAGGATGAAGGATGAATTATGAAGGATGAGATGCAAGTTGCGAGTTACCCGTCTCTTTGTTTACACACGGTTTTTGCAAAGTCCATTGGCAAGGTCTTGATTTCATGACAAGGCTTTAACGCGAATTACGCCAATCGGCAAATCGCGCGAATAACCTATAAAAAATTCGCGTAATTCGCTCATTCGCGGCATTCGCGTTTAGAAACGTCCCGACTTTGCAAAAGCCCGTCTTGTTTCCATCAAACTCCCTTGCCCGGCTCTTTGTGATGGGCTATAATCCCGCCGCTTCTACTGAATTTCAAACTATATAAGGAAAGTGTACGCATGATTGACGTAAACGAATTACGAAAAGGGGTCACCTTCGAACTGGATGGAAACCTCTACAAAGTGGTGGACTACAGCCACAACAAAACTGGGCGCGGCAACGCCAACATCCGCATCAAAGCGCGGAATTTGCAGACCGGCGCAAACATCGAGCGGACGTTCAACTCCGGGCTTTCGGTGCAGGATGTGAGCCTCGATTTCCACAACGTTTCATATTTATACAACGACGGCGAGTTCTATCACTTCATGGACAATGTCACTTTTGAACAGCCCGCCATCAGCGCGAAGATGCTCGGCGAGACCGCGCTGTACCTCAAAGAAGGCATGGAAGTTAAACTCACTTTCTACAACGATGCGCCGCTGGACGTGGAATTCCCATCCACGGTGGACCTCAAAGTGGTCGAAGCCGAGACCGCCATCCGCGGCGACACGGCGACGGGTGTGACGAAGAAAGTTATCACCGAGACCGGCTTGGAAGTGCAATGTCCGCAGTTCGTGAAAGTTGGCGACGTGATCCGCATCAACACCGAGACCGGTGAATATACGACGCGGGTATAAAAATATAGGTGACAGTCACTTTTAAAGTGACTGTCACCTGCTTGAATATGGGGTAATGAATCTGCCTGTTCGCTCATCGCATATTTAGACTGCCAGTCTACACTTGTTCCATGAAAACTCCCTACGGCGCTGAATGCCCCTATTTCTACGGCGATTACTTTCGCGGACGAAACGTGGAAGAATGCCGTCTGCTCAAAACCTCCGGTCAAGCATGGTCGCGCGATTTGTGCAAGTTTTGCCCCGTGCCTGAAATTTCCCGCGCCAATGCCTGCGAACACATGCGCTTGACCGCCAAAGTGACTCGTCCGTTTTCGGCGGCGTTCATGCGGCGCGTGCAAGTGACCGCGTACTGCGAAAAAACCAAGCGAAACGTTTCAGAGCCGCAAGTGGGATGCGGCGAGTGTCACGCTCTCCCGTTCAAACTTGAAGTTAAATCCTAGAATCATCATTTACGAAATCCGATTAACACAATGGCTGTTACATTATTACTCGACCTCGACGACACCCTGCTCAACACGAATCTGCACACGTTCATGCCCGCTTACTTTCAGGCGTTGGCAGACCATGTGTGCGGTCATGTCCCGTCCGATAAATTTTTGCATGAACTGATTCGCGGGGTGAATCGCATGAACGAAAATGAAGACCCGCGCAAAACTTTGCGCGAGGTTTTTGATTCGTATTTTTATCCCGCGCTTGGTTTTCCGAAAGATGAGTTGCAGGAAGTCCTCGACGATTTTTACGAGCGTGAATTTCCGCGGCTTGCCAAGCACACCACGCGTATGCCAGACGCCGTTGAGTTTGTGGACTGGGCGAGCGCGGCAGGGTTTCAAATTGCGATCGCGACCGATCCATTATTTCCCATCAAAGCAACCTATCAACGTTTGCAATGGGCGGGGTTAGACCCCGAACGATTCGAGTTGGTGTCTGCGTTCGAAGAATTTCATTTCACCAAAGCGCATCCCGCGTATTATGCCGAAGTGTTGGGAAGCCTCGGCTGGCAAGATCAGCCTGTGGTGATGGCTGGAAATGACGTGCATCGCGACATCCAACCTGCCCAGCGATTGGGGCTAAAAACATTTTTAATTGGAAGTGAAACCGCTTCACCTTCCGACGGGCGGGCGGACTCCGGCTCGCTGGTTGATCTACGCCGCTGGCTTGAGTCGGCTGACCCGTCCGCGATTGAACCGGATTTCAAATCCCGCGAGGCGACGCTGGCGATTCTATCCTCCACGCCGGCGGTCTTGCCGAAATTTTTATCCGCGTTATCTGACGACGATTGCCGCCATGAACCCGCGCGCAACGATTGGGCGATGAACGAGATCGTTTGTCATCTGCGCGATACCGAGCGTGAAGTGCACGCCCAGCAAGTGGATCAGATGTTGACGAAAGATGACGCGTTTGTTTCGCGCCCCGATGCGGCGGTGTGGGCAAGCGAGCGGAATTATTTGAACGAAGATGTCTTCCAAGCGTTGGATGAATTTGGCGAGGCGCGCGTTGCGTTGTTGGATAAAGTGAAGAATGCGCCGGAAGAAATTTGGAATCGCAGAGTCCGCCATGCCATTTTTGGTCCGTCGAACTTTGCCGAGGTGATGGGTTTTGCGGCTGATCACGACCGTTCGCACATTCAACAGGCATGGCAGACCGCGCAAACGTTTTCAGGCAAGCGTGTCCAATCGCCTTGAGGCGTGTTATAAATCCAAATCCAACCAAAAACGCGCCGAACAGGCGAGGAGTTCGAATTGATGAGGAAACGAGTCGTAGTCACAGGGATGGGTTGCATCAGCCCTGTGGGAAATACCGTGCGGGAAACGTGGGAAGCGCTGTTGGCGGGCAAATCGGGCGCGGGTCCCATCACTCATTTTGACGCAAGCAAACACAAAACCCGCTTTGCGGCGGAAGTAAAAGGATTCGACCCGGTCTCGCATTTTGGCGCGCGCGAGGCGCGTAAGATGGATCGCTTCACTCAATTCGCCACCGTCGTGACGATGGAAGGGCTGGAGCAAGCCGGTTTGAAAATTGACGAATCGAATCGCGACCGCGTGGGGATCGTGATCGGCACCGGCATCGGCGGCATCGGCACGATCATGGAGCAGGCGGAGGTGATGCGCGAGCGCGGCGTTGACCGCGTCAGCCCGTTCCTCATTCCCATGATGATCTCGGACGGCGCGGCGGGCATGCTTGCCATTCGCACCGGCGCGCGCGGACCGAACATGGCGATTGCCACAGCGTGCGCAACCGGCAACAACGCCATCGGCGAAGCGGTTGAAATGATCCGGCGCGGCGCGGCAGATGCGATGATCGCCGGCGGCGCGGAAGGGGCGTTGGTTCCCATCACGATGGCGGGCATGAATGTGATCGGGGCGTTGTCCACTCGCAATGACGATCCGCAAAGCGCGTCGCGTCCATTCGATAAAGACCGCGATGGCTTTTTGATGGGGGAGGGCGCGGGCGTGTTAATCCTTGAATCGCTTGAGTCGGCGCAAGCGCGCGGCGCAACAATCCTTGCCGAGGTCAACGGCTATGGAACATCGGACGACGCGCATCACGTTTCCGCGCCCGCAGAGAACGGCGCAGGCGCGGCGATCTCGATGCAACTCGCGCTTGATAATTCAGGGTTGAGTATCGGCGATATTCAATATATCAACGCTCATGGCACCTCGACGATCTTGAACGATAAAAGCGAGACTGCCGCCATCAAAACGGTGTTCGGCGAAGCCGCCTATTCGATTCCCGTCTCTTCGACCAAGTCTATGACCGGGCATTTGCTCGGCGCATCCGGCGCGGTGGAAGCGATCATTTCCATTCTCGCTATCCGCGAGGGAGTCATTCCGCCGACGATCAATTATCACACCCCCGACCCGGTCTGCGATCTGGATTACGTGCCGAATCAGCCGCGCAAGGCAGAGTTGACGCACGTCATGTCGAATTCGTTCGGCTTCGGCGGTCACAACGCGACCATTGTGGTCGGAAGATATTCGGAGTAGTAATTTTTTCGGCGTCGTCTGCTTGATCTGGCGCGCTTGTTCAATCTAGGAGTTTAAATGCCAAACGCACATATCACAGGTTGGGGGATGGCAGTGCCTGAAACGGTCATGACCAACGACGACCTGTCTGAGCTCGTGGACACGAACGATACCTGGATCCGCGAGCGGACTGGTATCCGCGAACGCCGCATCGCCCGCGAGACCGACTTCACCTCCACGCTGGCGGTGGACGCATCCATTCAAGCGCTCAAAGTGGCGAATGTCCGCCCGACCGACATTGATTTGATCATCTGCTCCACCTCGACGCCAGAGTATTTGTTCCCTGCAACGGCATGTTTAATTCAAGATCAGCTCGGCGCGACGAAAGCGGGCGCATTTGATCTGCTTGCGGCTTGTTCGGGATTCATCTATGCGTTGAATATGGGCGCGCAGGCGATCCGCAGTGGTTCGATCAAGACTGCCTTGATCATCGGTTCTGAAACTCTCTCGCGCTTCGTGGATTGGAAAGATCGAAATACATGTATTCTGTTTGGCGATGGCGCAGGCGCATTTGTTTTGCAGGCGAGTGAAAGACCGGGCGGCGTGCTTTCCGCGGTCATGCACTCGGATGGTTCGGGCGGCGATCTGCTCACATTGCCTGCCGGTGGGAGTCGTAACCCGATCTCGGAAACTACTTATCAGGAGGGGAAGCATCACATCACAATGGACGGCAAGGAAGTCTTCCGCTTTGCCACGCGCGTGATGGCGTCTGCCACGCAAGAGGCGCTCGACGCGGCGGGGTTGAACGTGGAGGATGTCAAATGGATCGTGCCGCATCAGGCGAATATCCGCATCATCGAAGCGGCGGCGCGCGGACTCAAACTTCCGATGGATCGTTTCATCGTCAACCTCGATAAATACGGGAACACGTCAACCGCATCCATCCCGCTGGCGATGGTGGAAGCCATCGAAAAAGGACAGATCAAGAACGGCGATAAATTCGTGATGGTCGGTTTTGGCGCGGGTCTCACGTGGGGCGCGCTCGCCGCCGAATGGACGGGACCGATCCCCAGCAAAGGGCACGTGCGCCCCGAGCAATATCGCAGGCTTGGCAGGGTGCGTTCGTGGGTGCGGCGTTTCATCCGCTTCATCGAAGGCTTGCTGTATCGCAGAGAACTATAATGCTCAATTAATCCCGTCTGTGGTAGGATAAGGGCGAAACTGAACAAAGGAGTAACACATGCTTGGACTACCGCGCGGCTCTGAGTGGATCATCATTCTGGTGATCGTCATCATCCTGTTCGGACCGGGACGGATCGGCAAGATCGCCAGTGAATTGGGCAAAGGCATCCGATCGTTTCGCGAAGGACTCAGCGATGGAAAACAGGACGAAGCGCCCACCGACTCATCGGGCAACATCGAACCGAAATAGAAAAAGGCTCTCGCAAGAGAGCCTTTTGTTTTCTTCACCAGCCGCGCAACAGGCAGAGCATCTTTTTAGGACGCAGAAGAACGCTGATTTTCGCTGATTCAAAAATATCTGCGTTTGTCAGCGTGAATCAGCGTCCCATTGTATTTCGAACAGAGTCTAATACATCAACTCCTTTACGTCTTTTTCTTTCAGCATCGCTTCGACGAATTTTTCCTGATTTTTATATAAACCGATCGTGCGCCAAATCCCGGTGATGGTATCTTCGGTTTTTGTTTGATGATACTCGAGGATCATGAGCGAATTCGCTTTGAGCGCGTGATGGATCTTCTCAAAGCCTTTGGTCTTGCTGGTTGACATCACGATCTTATAAGTCCGCGACTCGCGGATATGATCAATCCGTTTCTCGATGTGCGGAAATAAAAGTAGAACGATTAACGTGACAACTGTGGAAATGGAAATGAAGACCAATTCGCCTGCGCCGATTCCCATGCCCAGCGCGGCGGAGAGCCAGATCGTCGCGGCGGTGGTCAGCCCGCCGACCTTGCCATGCTCGCGGATGATCGCGCCCGCGCCGAGGAAGCCGATGCCCGTCACGATGTTCGCCGCGATGCGCGTCTGCGTATTACCGGGATCGAGGGTGAGAGAAAGGATGGTGAACAACGTCGAGCCAACGGTGATCAAAATGATCGTGCGAAAGCCCGCGGCTTTATCTTGATATTCGCGTTCCGCGCCGATCACGCCGCCGACCAAAACTGCCATGCCAAGTTTGATGAGGTTTTCAGTGAGTGTTGGATCCATGAGTCAATTTTACAGCAACTCTTTTAATTCCGCGATTGATGTAACGGGGTTTTTACAAACGAATCCCTCGCACACGTACGCGGTTGACTTTCCGTTCTTCAGCGGGCGATCCCTCAACAGCGCGGGCGCGTCGTTCGATGGGGGATAGGCGGATGCGGCAATGATTAGGTTTGGTCTAAAAGCGGATCGAACGACTCGAATCAACTCGGACGTCTCTTCGCCGTTCGCCTCTTCGACCACTGCAACCTGCTTCACCTTTCCCAAAGCAAAGTCCGCCGCCGACAGCCAGCGCCCAAACGCGGTGGGATAGCGGACCGCCATGCCAACAACCAGCCCCAAAGATTTTTCGGCGAGGTCGCGGTATTTTCCTTCGTCGGTGAATGCGGCGAGCTTGAGCAACGCTTCACACGCAAGAGCGTTGCCTGATGGAGTTGCATTATCTTGCACGTCTTTGGGTCTCACCAATAATGCCTCGCCATCTTTCGACGTGTCGAAGAATCCGCCAGCGGGATCATTGAATAGTTCGATCATTTCATCGGCAAGTTCTTTTGCGGATGCAAACCACTTGTCGTTGAAATCTGTTTGATACAGTTCGATCAAACCAAGGATTAGCGCGGCGTAATCTTCGAGAAAAACTGCATCTGTTGTTTTGCCGTCGCGCCAACTGTGTTTGAGTTTGCCATTGGGTCGAAGTTGTGAGAGAAGAAACTCCGCGTTACGCGCAGCCAGATTGTAGTAGATGTCGTTGCGAGGAGGGCGATAGCCCGACGAAGCAATCCTTTCGCTAGCAGGAGATTGCTTCGCTTCGCTCGCAATGACATGGGATGCTTCTGCCATCGTCGCGAGCATTAGCCCATTCCATGAGGCGAGGACTTTATCGTCTGTGCCTGGGCGAACCCGCTTCGCACGCGCGGATAAAAGCTGGGAGTGGCAGTCGGCTAGTTTGGAGGGGACAGCATCCACGTTGAGTTTGAAGCGGGCGGCGAGGGAGGAGTCGTCTAATCCGCGTTGCAGGACAGTCTTGCCCTCCCAATTTCCACGCGAGGTGATTCCGTACGCCGCTTCAAAGAAATCAGAATCGGTTTTTAACACGGCGCGAATTTCGTCGAGAGTCCACACATAAAATTTTCCCTCTTCGTGTTCGGAGTCGGCATCGAGCGAGGAATAAAATCCGCCGTCGGGGTGAGTCATTTCGCGTTCAATGAAATCAAGCGTCTCGGTGACAACGCGCTTGAAAAACGGATCGCCCGTGATCTGCCATGCGTGCAAATATGCGCGGGCGAGGAGCGCATTGTCGTAGAGCATTTTTTCAAAGTGCGGCACGCGCCAGAAGTTGTCTGTGCTGTAACGCGAGAAGCCGCCGCCGACCACGTCATACATTCCGCCGCGCGCCATGGCGCGGAGGGCGTGAACAGAGGACTTGAGAATGGACGCTTCGACTTCGGTCTTCGACTTCGCTGTCGCTTCGCTCAGACCTCCGCTCAGCACGGAACGGCGAAGTAAAAATTCAACCGCCATCGGCTGTGGGAATTTCGGCGCGGAACCCCAGCCGCCATTGCCCCAATCGTAATTATCGAGCAAGTTTTTCACTGCCGCGTCGAGATGCTCTTGCGTGAACGCGGAATCTGATTGAACATTGACGCTGAGCGCTTGCTGTAAATGATTCGAAACTTCATCTCCAACGCGCGCGGCTTCACCTTGTTGTTCTTGCCATGTGCGGGCAATGCCAGCCAACACATCTCTGAACGATGGCATGTTGTATCGCGCCACAGGCGGGAAGTATGTGCCCGCATAAAACGGTTTGAGATCGGGCGTGAGAAAGACCGACATGGGCCAGCCGCCTGAACCCGTCATGGCGACCGTGGCTTGCATGTAGATCGCGTCGAGGTCGGGACGTTCCTCGCGGTCCACTTTGATGTTGATGAAATGCTCGTTCATGAACGCGGCGGTTTCCGCATCCTCAAACGACTCGTGCGCCATCACATGGCACCAATGGCAGGCGGCGTATCCGATACTGAGGAAGATCGGCTTGTTTTCCGATTTTGATTTGGCGAGTGCCTCTTCGCCCCACGGATTCCAATCCACTGGATTTTCCGCATGTTGCAGTAAATATGGGCTTGTTGAGTTAATTAAGTGATTCGGCATGTCAGAAATTATAGCCTAATGGCTCGTGGTATTTTCCTTGTCTTGCAAACTTATCCAGGCAAACTTCCATTTTGCCTCTTGACAGGCATATTTGATTAGGTGTACTATGTAGGCGAACGTTCGTGCGAACGTTCGCCCAATATGGCATCACAAGTCACCCTTAAATCAGTTGCATCGCGAGTTGGCGTGAGCTACCAAACGGTATCCAAGGTTCTTAATGGGAAACTGGAGGTGTCTCCCGAGACCCATCATCGCATTCTGGAAGCGGTAGAGGAACTTGGTTACCGCCCCAACCAGATCGCGCGGAATATGCGCGTACAGCGCAGTTTTATGATCGGTTATTCGTGGGCACAGATCTCGCCCAATCAAGTCAACCAGATTCTGGATCAATTCCTCACCAGCATGGTACGTGAAGCGGAGGCAGCAGGTTATCACCTGTTGCCTTTTCAATTCCGCGAGGGACATGTGGAGGATTACCGCGAATTGATAGATACTGGGCGTGTAGATGGATTTGTGTTATCCAGTGTGGAATTTGACGATCCGCGTATCGAGTTCCTGCTCGAACGAGATTTTCCATTCGTTGCCTTTGGGCGGTCCAACCCCAAGTTTGATTTTCCTTTTGTAGATGTAGATGGCGCCGATGGCTTGCGGCAGGCGACCAATCACCTCCTTCAGAGCGGGCATCGGAAGATTGCTGCAATTGCTTGGCCCCTCGACTCGCGAGTGGGTGAGGATCGTATGCGGGGATATTTTGAAACTATGAAATCAGCCGGTGCGGACGTTAATCCAAAGTGGATCGAGCGCGGCGAAGGGACTTTCGAATTTGGGCGCGAGGCGGCGGCTCGTCTGCTTGCTTTGCCTGATGTGGAACGTCCCACCGCTTTAGTTGCATTGGATGACGCTCAGGCAATTGGAGCTTTGCACGTTGTGCGCGAGCATGGTTTGGCAGTCGGCAAAGATTTTTCCATTATCGGATTTGACGATGTGCCGATGTCGCAATACCTTTTTCCTCCATTGACCACTATTCGACAGCCGATAGATGTAGCGGGCAGAAAATGTGTTGAGATTCTGGTATCGCTGGTCGAGGGCAGACCGGTGAAAGACAGACAGGTATTATTGCCGCCCAAGTTGATCAAACGAGCTTCCGCATAAAAAACGCCTTGGCTCGGACGTATCCGATAAACGCAAGTCACTTTTCCGGGCGGCATGCGTTTATCTTTGAACTTCACACACCTACGAAAGGAGGTGAAATTTCTCATCCATAACCAAGGCTTTCCGTTTTTACCATAGATTTGAAGATTTGCAAAACTACGTTTGTTTCACTATTCGAAAGGAAAAGAAAATGAGATCCACATTCAAACTCTTGTCAGTGTTGTGTCTGGTGGCTGTTTTGCTGGCGGCATGTGGCGCTCCCGCCACGCCCCAGACGGTTACCATCAAGGAGACCGTTACCGTAAAGGAAACGCAGGTTGTGGAAGTTCCCGCGGAAAAAACGGTGATCCGCCTTTCAGGTTGGGCGTCCAGCCCGTCTGAGACCGCCCTGCTCGAATCCTTGCTCTATCGGTTTTCCGTTGAGAATCCGGATATTACCGTTAAGTACGAGCCGATCACCGGAGATTACCGGCAGGCGCTGCTGACCTCGATCGCGTCTGGCACTGAACCGGACGTCTTTTACATGGATATTTTCTGGTGGCAGGAACTAGCGAAGAACGGCGTCATTCTGCCTATTGACGATCT
>JAXLVX010000070.1:0-15395 GCA_046328795.1 Anaerolineales bacterium
GAATTTTAGGTCCCGGTCTTTCTCTCGGCTTACTGCTCGCGTTGTACAGCGTTGTTCTCCCCGCGCAGAAAAAAGAAAATGCTCCTGCGTAGAATGTTCAGCCGCAAGTGGTTCGTTGCGACTCTTCTTGTCATCGCCGGAACGTTCGTCCTCATCCGCCTCGGCATCTGGCAGTTGGATCGGCTCGATGCGCGGCAGGCGGCAAACGCCCATTACGTTGAGATGGAGTCTATGCCGCGGCTCGACCTCAATGCTGAAATTCCCGATTCGCTCGACGAGATGGAATACCGCGCGGCAACAGTAACCGGGGAATATGATTTCGAGAATCAGATCGCGGTGAGGAATCAAATCTATCGCGATGAAGATGGAGAGCAATATGGGGATCAATACGGATATCATCTCTTCACCCCGCTTCTTTTCGACCCTTCGACAGGCTCAGGGCAGGCTCCGACGGCTGTTCTCGTGGACCGCGGCTGGATTCCCCTTGATGGGAACACAACCCCCGCAGACTGGCGCAAGTATGACGAGCCGGGCGAGGTGAAGGTCGAAGGTGTGATTCGGCTGGGGTTGGGCAAACCAGCCTTCGGCGGCGTGGAAGACTCGCTGCCGACGAGCGGGACAAGACTCGACATTTGGAACAACGCCGACGTGCCGCATGTCGCCGACCAGACGCCTTATCCAATTTTGAATATTTACATTCAGCAAGCGGAAGACGCCAACGATACGACGCCGCCCATTCCCTCCGCGCCCGGATTCGAGTTGACAGAAGGCTCTAACTTTGGGTATGCTGTGCAGTGGTTCACGTTCGCCGCGATCTTGTTTTTCGGCTATCCATTTTATATACGCAAGCAGGAATCAACCAGCAAATGAAATACTCTCTTCGCTCTTCTTTTTCAAAATACGTTTTGACTTTGTTCGTCTCCGTCATCGCGTTGACGGTGGTGGGCCGCATTGTGACCCTCTCCGGCGCGGCGGAATTTTGCAAAGGTTTGCCTGTGTGCGTGCCGAGCGCGCCGCTGGGCTGGCTGAAACTCGCGCACCTTTCGTTGGTGGGCATCGCGTCGTTGTTGATGATCGTCGTGTTCCGTAAAGCATGGCGCGAACAGCGCGAACATCGCGTGTTATTACCGCTCACCACAATTCTTGCGGTGATGTTCTTCGGGCAGGCGCTCGTGGGAGCGCGGTTGGTCTCGCAATCGGAGGCGCGTCATTTGTTGGTCTTGCATGATTTGACCACCGTCGCGTTGTGGATTTCGCTCGCGCTGTTGGTGTATGCCTCAGGCGTGTTGGTGACAGCAGAGATCGGCGCGGCTGTGACGAATCGCGGTCAACGCATCAAAGATTTGTTTTCGCTCTCAAAGCCGTTGATCGTCGGCTTACTGCTCATCACCACATACGGCGGACTTGTGATCGGAATGAAAGCCTTTCCATCGTTTTCACTCACCATGTGGACGTTGGTCGGCGGCGCGCTTGCCGCGGGCGGCTCCGGCGCCTTGAACCAATACATTGACCGCGAACTGGATCGGCGGATGCAGCGCACGGCAAAACGCCCGCTGGCGGATGGGCGCTTGACCGACGCGGAAGGTCTCGCGTTCGGCTTGGGCATGTCGCTGATCAGTTATTACATTCTCGCGTGTTTCGTCAACGATCTCGCCGCGTTCCTTTCGCTGATGGGGATCGTGTATTACGTGATCCTCTACAGCATGTGGCTGAAAAAGGCGACGGTGCAAAACATCGTCATCGGCGGAGGGGCGGGGGCGATTCCCCCGATGGTCGGCTATGCCGCCGCGACCGGTCACCTCGATTGGACGGCGTGGATCCTCTTCGCCATCATCTTCATGTGGACGCCCCCGCATTTTTGGGCGCTTGCCATTGTCCGCATGAAAGATTATGAAAACGCAGGCGTGCCGATGATGCCCGTTGTGCGCGGCGAGCTGGAGACGCGCAAGCAGATCTTCGTGTACACCATCGAGTTGGTGATCGTCACTCTGCTATTGCCCATCCTCAACTTGGCTGGGACTTTCTATCTGGTCTCGTCGCTTGTGTTGGGCGGCGCGTTGTTGTATGCCGCATGGAAGGTTTGGAGAACGGGCGGCAATAAAGTTGCGTGGCGCATGTATAAGTGGTCGAGCAGTTACCTCGTGTTCATCTTTGTAGCGATCATGATTGATTCGGTGTTATGAGCCTGACTTGCGCGACAGCATTCCGGTCTGCCAGCAACGCGCGGGGACAAAGCCCCCGCGCTATTCCTACAAAGCCGACTAAAGTCGGCTGTCCCGCTTTAGCGGGGTTTGTAGGAATAGCCCTGACGTTTACGTCAGGGCGGGCATGAGGCGAAGGTGCGCTCGATGAAGCAAAAGAAGCCGATCACGCGCGATGAATGGGGGATGTTGATTCTGATTCTGGCGTGCGGGGTCGGCGCGTACGTCCGCTTTAGTCCGACGATGTTGGCGGGCTTCGCCATCAACGACGGCGGCATGTTCGCCGTGATGGTGGACGATCTGCGGGCGAATCATTTCATCCTGCCCGCATTCACAACGTATAACCATCTGAATATCCCGTATGCGTATCCGCCGTTGGGGTTTTACTTCGGCGCGATCGCCTCGCTGATCTTTGGGCTTGATTCGACGCAAGTTGTCCGCTGGGTGCCCGCGTTCTTCGCAACGCTTTCGATCCCCGCGTTTTATTTTCTTGCCTTGCAACTGCTCAAAAATAAATTTCACGCGGCGGTGTCCACGTTCTTCTTTGCGCTCATGCCCCGCGCGTTATCGTGGTTCGTGATGGGCGGCGGACTGACGCGCAGCCCCGGTCAATTTTTCATGTTGCTCACGCTGGCGGCGGTGATTCGCCTCTACGAGAAGGATCGCCGCTCCGATATTTTCCTTGCAGGCATATTCGGCGGGCTGGCGGTGATGAGTCACCCGGAAGCGGCGGTGCATACATTCGTCTCCGCGATATTTTTGTGGCTCATGCTTTCGCGAACGCGCAAGTCTTTTGTTCAATCGTTATTTGTTGGATTGATCGTAGCAATCGTGTCCGCGCCGTGGTGGGCATCGGTCATTTCGAATCATGGGATGGCTCCGCTGTTGAGCGGCGCGGCGACCGGCTCGAAATTTGCGGCGGTGTTCAACTTGCTCTTCTTCGTGTTTACGGAGGAATCCTACGCGACGGTGATCGCGGTCTTGGGCTTGATCGGGATCGCCCACCGCCTCATCCGACGGGATTTCTTGTTGCCGTTGTGGATGGCGATTCCCTTCTTCATCGAAGGGCGGAGCGCGGCGGGGCCCGCGGCGATTCCGCTGGCGATGCTTGCCGCGCTGGGGCTAGTGGAAGTCATCCTACCGGCGATCCAGCCCGCCCCGTCGAAAAAAGAAGCGGAAGTTTCATCCACTGAGCGAAATGTTTTTATTTATTTGATTCTGTATCTGATATTTTCCACATCCCAATTCGGAATCCAGTTAGCCGCTGCCACGCTGTATCCGCCGGATGAAGAGGCGATGCGTTGGGCGCGCGAGAACACGCCGGACGATTCGCGCTTCCTCGTGTTGACCGGCACGACGTCGGTCTCGTGCGATTCGGTGATGGAATGGTTCCCGGCGATCAGCGGGAGGAAAAGTTTGTTCACCGTGCAAGGCACCGAATGGACGAAGGGCGCGGGGTTCAACGAGTATGTGCGCTCGACGTATACGGTGCAGGAGTGTTTGGCGAATAGCGATGTGGCTTGCCTTGACGAGTCTGTTGACCGCGCGGACTATGATTACATCTATGTATCGAAAATTTTGCGCGTGAACAATTGCGGTCCGCTTGCGCCGCAGAGAGAGTTTCCGTATTTTGTGGAGAGTCTTAAATTAGATGCGGGGTTTGAAGTGGTATACGAAACGGACGGCGTGTTGATCTCGCGGCAGAGATAAATGATTATTAGACTCTGTCGGAAATAAAGTTGGGACGCTGATGAACGCTGACTCACGCTGATTCAAAAGAAAAAAATCTGCGTTTTTCTGCGTTCATCAGCGTCCAGAACGGATTTTTAGCTTTTTACCGATAAAGCCTATTGAAGTGAGTTCTTGACGCAGTTGCACTGCGTCAAGGGCGGTAGTTGCTACTTCCTTTGAAGTATGACGGCTGTGGGGTCTTCGTACAAAGTTATCCAATCGGACTCTTGCTTTAGTTGAACCGCCAACGGCAGAGTCGGTGTGGATGATCGCCCAATCAATTTGATATTTTTCAAACAAACTTTTCCAATCGTTTTGCGCAAAACATCATCGTTCATAATTCATGAGGGGCTTCGCCGTAGAAGTCGCTTTGGCTGTCCACGAACGCACGAGCTCGCAGGGCCACAACCGATAGAGCAAATACCCGCCCAATTGAACTCGTTGAACGTATGTTTCCCTTATCGACGGGATTCTCCTCCAATCCGCCGCGCGGATGGGGAAAGACTTGCGGATTGAAATTGTAAATCTGCTTGCCTTGTGTGTGGTTGAAAGCGAATCCGATCGCGAGGACTATTGTTATCGCTGGTAAAGCCATCTGCTAGGAGCAGCGAGATTGATGAAGCGTTCGTCGAAGCGTTTCCATGCGGGGAGTTGCTTCGCTTTTTGCGTCCACTCTGTCAGGATGGGGGCGCAGGCGATGGCGAATAGGGGAATATTTCTTGTCATCAACAACGCCATGCCGCCAAACGCCGAGCAGGAAAAAACGTGCGCGGCTGAAATACTCCGCCAATTAGCTGAAAAGAATACGGCGAGCGCGAGCAAGATCACAAACGGCGCGTTGGATGGGTCAAGTAAATTCGGCGGCATGGTTTCTACGGTGCGGTTGAGGATGAACGCGCTGCGGTTGTTGAGGACAGCCTCCCAGTTGTGCCAGAGGTCTGGCGTGATGATGGATGCGGCGAGGGATGTCAGCCCGATGAGTAGAAATTTTTGCCGGTCTCGTTGGTCGCTTGTTTTCGTAACCTGTCCCATGCCCAGCCTGCGACGTAGGCGGCGAGCGCGAGGAAGCCGAAGATGAATCCGCCGTGCAGGTTTGCCCAAAACAGCATCGTCAATGGAAAAAAATATATTCCGATGTTATCGCTTCGCCTTATCCGTTCCGAGGATTTTCGACCAGTCGCCAAGAGAAGAAACGTAATGATGTGCGGACGCGGAAGCCAGTGGATGCTGGTCGCGGCTGTTGCAAGCAACGTGACCACCAATGAAATTAAAAGAGAGCCGCTTCTTCGCACGGATTGACGAAAGACAATCGCGATGGCGGCGCTGATCAAGGCTGTGAGCAGGATCCGCCGTCGTCCAGCAGACGATAGGAAATTGCGAACGCGACCTGCGACAGCCATTCGTACGGCGGACGGGATTCGCGGTCAATGTGTGGAGAACAGATCGTTTTGTTGGGATGGCGCGATGTTCGAGGATATAATTTCCGAGTTAAATGCCGCCCGAGGTCGCTGTCAATGCTGAGCATTTGCGAGCCGGAAGCGAGCGCGGCGATGACTATGGCAAGAAACGCCAAATCGGACATGCTAATTAAAGGTTTCTTCATTCGGCATAACATTTTAAATCAAAAAAGCGATGACGTTGAAGCGTCATCGCTTTTTTCTATTCTCCCAAGTAATCGCGCAACTTACGGCGGATCGTTGGATGTCTTAGCCGACTCAATGCCTGCGCTTCGATCTGGCGGACGCGTTCGCGCGTCACGCCCATTTTGCGCCCGACTTCTTCAAGCGTGTATGCCTGCCCATCGAGCAAGCCGTAGCGCAATTGCAAAATGCGGACCTCGCGCGGGGGCAATCCGTTCAGCACTTCGCCGAGATGTTCTTTGAGCAAGTTGTACGTGGCGGTGTCGTCGGGAGGGGGAGCCTCGTCGTCTTCGATGAAATCGCCGAGGACCGAATCTTCCTCGTCGTCGGTCGGGGTTTCCAGCGAAAGCGGACGCCGCGCCACTTGGATCATGTTCTCCACTTTTTTGGGCGGCACATCGAGCGCTTCGGCAATTTCTTCCACGCTTGGTTCGCGCCCGAGACGTTGGGTCAATTGATGTTGCACGCGCAAGAGTTTGTTGATCTGGTCGCCCATGTGAACAGGGACGCGAATCGTGCGTCCTTGGTCGGCGATGGCGCGCGTGACCGCTTGGCGGATCCACCATGTGGCGTACGTGGAAAATTTGTGTCCGCGGCGATAGTCGAATTTCTTGGTCGCGCGGATGAGACCGATGTTGCCTTCCTGAATTAAATCGAGGAAAGGAACGCCGCGTCCCATATATTTTTTGGCGACGGAGATCACCAAGCGCGAGTTCGCCGTGATGAGATGTTCGCGCGCCGCCCAGCCGTCTTCGATCAGTTTGCGCAGGTCGGAGCGGCGGCGCGGGGTGGCGTTGCCTTTTGCGAGTTCCTCGCGCGACATGCGTCCGCGCTCGATGCGTTGGGCGAGGGCAACTTCTTCCGTCGCGGTCAACAGCGGAACGCGGCTGACCTCTTTGAGGTACAAGCCGATGGTGTCGTCGGTGTCAATGTTGGCGAGATAATCGTCGAGGGCGAGGTCAACTTCGGGTTCGGCTTCGGTGGCTTCCACAGCGACGAGCTCGTCTTCGGTGGGTTCCGCCGTCGCGGTATCTTCCACGAAGGGGATGCCCGCGCTCAACAGAGCCGAAAACGCTTCTTCCAACTGCTCCACGTCCTGTTCGGCTTCGGGGAAGAAGTGAAGAATATCGTCGAGGGTAACGTAGGATTTTTGCCGCCCCAGTTCGATCAGTCGCGCGATCGCGGGGAATTCTTCCTCTTCATCAACCATCAAAATCTTATCTACATCCATTCAATTCTTGTCCATTCTCTCTTAGGTATTTAACCAGAATACACATTTTTCAAGCGAAATTCAAGCCCCTGCCTTGCACTTTCATAGACGTTTCGACGGGCAAAATGTTACGGGGTTGAGGTCGCTTGCGCTGGCGTGGCAGGCTGAGGCGTCGAAGATGGAAGCGGGGTTTCCGTCGCGGTGGGGCTGGGCGTTGGAGTCTCCAAGTAGGGCGGGTTGTGAAGCATGACGAGCAGCGAGTCAATGGAGTCTTTGTTGACGATGACCACGTCTCCGTTCGGAGCGAGCGCGTAATATCCATTTTCTGTTGGGGTGATAACACCGATCTCTACTTTTCGTTCCACTGCGCCAAATGCGACAGTGATGGTGTATTCGGGTTCTTTCAAACCGACGACGGCGAGATCGAGTCCGGGGATGGTGTCTTCGATCTGCACTACCGCGAGTTGACTCGCCGCCGCTTCTGCCGACGCCGGATCTGCCGCGGCTTCGAGCGGCTGACTCAACCCCCAGGCGCCGGCGGCGTTCTTCGCCACGTCAACCACTTCGCCGGTCTTCGCCTCAATGCGGATGCCGGTGGGCGCTCCGTCTTTTGCGTCGAACAGATAGGTTGTCGTGTCCACCGGTTCAAGCGTGACAGTTGCTTCCACCGGCGTTTCGCGGTTTTTGATGAAGTAATAGGCTCCTACTGCAATCAACAGTACGAGGAGGTATCCGATAGTCGAGCGACGCATATTTTTATCCTTGCCGTCGGCGTTGAAGCCAGGTGGTAATGCCAAGCGCCACGAAGATGCCGGGGATCACCAGACCAACCAACACCATCAACATGAGCATTCGTAGTTGCGAGGCGGGTTGGAACATGCGCGTGACCGGTTGTTTCGGAGTAAGGTTCGCAATATCTTCCTGCTCTGCCGCCCAATCCACCGAATTGACGAACATATCGCTGTTGCCGTAGCCTGAATCAAAGTACTTATCGCCGGCGAACTGCGATGTGCCGAAAACTACAACGCGTCCCTTTGTGGTTAGGTTTTCCGAAGCGGCGGCAAGCGTCAGTGGTCCGAGTGTTTCGGTTGCTTGAGCGTAGCTGGGGGGCCAGCCTTCCTGCGTGAGGCTGTTGGCGTCTTGTTCGCCCCAAGACCGCTCAGCGGTGAAAACAAGCGGGGTCACTTGAAACCCTTGTTTATTGATATCTGCTGTAATACTGCGCGTGAGTGGAAAGAACGTGACGAGATTGTTCATTTTGCTCGTGATCGGATGCGCGGCGTCGTATGATGCTGAAACGGCAAACGTTGGGTCTGAACTTTCAAGGTCTATCGCTGTGTCGTTGTTGAGGGTAATGCCCCAATCGTCCGCGAGCATCTTCGCCAACGGGTCGGGCGTGTCGCCAAAGCTGGTGAGGGATGTAGGGTCTTCCATCACTACTAACGATCCGCCGTTGTTGAGGTATGCCCGCAACAATTCCACTTCGCTCGCAGACAGAGGCTTTTGCGGACCCGCGATAATGATCACATTTGCGTCTTCCGGTATTTTGTTCTCGGCGAGCAAGTTCAGGCTTTTGACCGTATAGTTCTTGCTTGCCAGCGTTTCACTTGCGCGGGTTAGCGACAAATTGCTATCCTGATCGGCTTGCTGCGAATCGCGCTCGCCGTGACCGGTGAGGAAATACACCGCGCGATCCTCCGGGTTGATGAGGCGGATCATCGCTTTCAAAATTTCCGTTTCAGAGGCGAACGCGACGATCTCGGAGCGGTCGCCCATTTGCAAAAGGATTTTGCCGTCGCCGGTGATGCCCGCTGCGCGCGCGCGCTGCGGATCGCGGTTGGGGTCAAC
Organism: Anaerolineales bacterium; assembly: GCA_046328795.1. Classification (GTDB taxonomy): domain Bacteria; phylum Chloroflexota; class Anaerolineae; order Anaerolineales; family Villigracilaceae; genus Defluviilinea. The sequence continues at coordinate 8,631 of JAXLVX010000070.1, forward strand.
GAACTCGTAGTCGAATTTCCCGGCGCTCTTGGCTTTGATATTTCCGAGCAGTTTTTCCGCCGACTCGGTGTTTTGATTTTGCGAGAAGAACGCCGTAGCGGTGACCTTTTCCGGTAATTCTTCTAAAGCTGTGGCTAGTTCCGGCGCGAGCGTATTCGCTTGTTCTTCCGTGAGGTCCGCAACTTGGTACGGATTGTCGAAGGCGAGAACGTTGGCGATCACCAGCGTGAGCGTGAATGCGATTGCGGCGATGAGCGTGTTGCCGCCATATTTTGCCTGACGCCCGGTGAGAAATTTTTGGATTCTTGCGGGTTCGAGGAACGCGTATATGGCAAGCCCAATGATCACAAGCCCAAGGCTGACCCACAAAGCGTTTGTGAGTTTGGCGGGCGATTCAACGGTATACAAGCCGAGCGCGATCACGCCTTTTGTTGCGCCGAGCAAACCGGCGGAAATACACGCGAACAAGGCAACGATGAGCGCGATAACCGAATATTTTCGCGGCGCGGTTTGAGAGGTCTTCTTTGGTGTCATTATTTCCATCTCCGAATTTCGATTGCCACCGTTCCGGTGAACAGCCCAGCCGCGATGAGGCTGATAAAGTAAACAAGATCGGATAGATAAACGCTTCCTTGATTAAGCGCGGTTTGGAAATGCGAGGTAAGCGTCATGTAACTGAAAAAATCGCCGCCGACGGGGAAGAGGCTGGCAGGGATGCCGATCAGCCACCACAGGAAAATGAATAACCCGAATGTGGCGATGAACGCGGTCACTTGATTGCTGAACATGGCGGAAATGCCCACACCCAGCGCGATCAACGCGCCGCTGAGGAGCACCAACGCGAGGTACGATGAAGCGAGCAATTTCCAATCAAGGTGGGGCGTAACCTGCGAGTTGAGGATGATGGGGTAGAGAACTGTTACCAAGATCAATGTCAGGACGAACATGAAACTCCCCAGCCATTTTCCGGCGACCAGCTCGAAGTCGCGGACGGGAGCCGTGAGGAGGAGTTCGATCGTGCCGGTGCGTGTTTCATCCGCCAGCACGCGCATGGTCAGCGCGGGGATCGTCAGCATGAGGAGAAATCCGAATAGGTTGTTGATCTCCGATATCTCGGGGATGTATCCGCCGCCGAAGCCGCCGCCCTGGTTTGCCGCCATCAACATCAGCGCAAAATACACGCCAATGAGGAATAGCAGCGCCACGGCAACAGCATAAGCGATGGGACTGATGAAGTAATGATCGTATTCGCGTTTTGCGATGGTCCAAATATTACGCATGGATTTGCCTCATGATGATTTTTTACCGGACGTATTTTCGCGGGTGAGTTCGAGGAAGATCTCCTCGAGGCTCATTCCGACCGATCGCATTTCCAAGAGATCGTAGCCGCCTTCTACGACAGCCTTCGCCACTTGCGGGCGCGAATCTTGCCCGGCGGAAAACTCGAACTCGATCGAGCCGTCTGACTTTGTTTCGATGTCTTTCACGCCTTTGATCTTTTTCACTTTCGCTTCGAGCCCGTCCGATTCGCCGCGCACGCGCAAGATCACGCGCTGGGCGCCGACGAGTTTCGATTGCAGGTTTTCCGGCGTATCTTCCGCGACGATCTTTCCATTATTGATGATCAGCACGCGGTCGCAGATCTGTTGCGCTTCGGAGAGGATGTGCGTGGAGAATAAGACCGTGCGGTCTTTGCCGATCTCGCGGATCACTTCGCGGATTTCCACCACTTGGCTTGGGTCGAGACCGATGGTTGGCTCGTCGAGGATCAACACTTCGGGGCGATGGAGCAATGCCTGCGCAAGCCCGACGCGCTGGCGCATCCCTTTTGAAAACGTGCCGATGAAACTATCCGCGCGCGCTTCGAGGTTGACCGCTTCGAGCGTTTCGAGCGCGCGTTCTTCCACGTCTGGAATGCGGCGCAGCTCGCCCATGAACTTCAAGTATTCGTACGCCGTCATTTCATTGTAGAGGGGAACCGTTTCGGGAAGATACCCGACTCGCTTGCGGACTTCGAGCGATTCCTCCACAACGTCGTACCCTGCCACGGTGACAGTCCCTTCGGTGGGGGGCATGTACCCGGTCAGGATGCGCATCGTGGTCGTCTTGCCCGCGCCGTTGGGACCCAGAAAGCCGACGATCTCTCCCTGATTGGCGTCGAAACTGATATTGTTGAGCGCGCGCCGCGCTCCGTAATCTTTTATGAGACCGCTGACTTGGATCATTGGCTCTCCTTCAAAATGGGGATGATGTTCTTACAAACAAAAGGCACGCCAAGCCGGTTGGGCTGCCGTGCCGATCTGTTCATCGAGAATTACTATACAAAAATCTAAAACCGATGTCAAGCGGGTTGTGAAGTTCTAACCAAACGCTAATTTTCAACGCAAAAAGAAATACCATAAGCCGATCGCGCCGAGCGCGCAGACCATCAAGAAAAATACCGCGCCCAAAATGAGCATCCAGCCGTTGGATGTCTCCGGCGCGATGGCGGGCGAGGCAGGCATCGGCGCGCGCGAAGCGTGACGCGAGGTGTCGGCGATTGGGTAACCGGTTGAAGTCATCGTCGGTTGAGGCTGTTGTTGTTGCGAGCCGCCCGTCATCGCTTCCAACCAATCGGGCATGCCGTTTGTGTTTTTGTCCATCGCGCCCATGACTTTTTCGTATTTGGCGCGCGCCTCGGGCGGAAGTTCTTCCAATTTATTATACGTTTGCCCATTCACAACGAACGTCGTTCCGCCGGGCAGATTCATCACATGCTTTTCCATGATATCGGGTATGCCGTTGTTGTCTGAGTCGGCGAAGATATTGTTCAACATTTGAGCCGGGTTTGCCGCGTTCGTCGGTGGGACGCTGAAGTTTCGCATCGCATCCTCGTAATTCCGCCGCACGTCTTCGGGCATTTCATCCACGCTGTTGTAGGTCTTGCCGTCAATCACGATCCTGTTTGAGTTCATACAGCCTCCGATTCCATTGGCTGATTTTATCATTTGCTGTACACTTCACGAAATGGAGTCGCCATGACCGAACTGTTATATCAAACCGATAGTTATCTTCAAGAATTCGACGCTGGGGTCATTAACGTGCTGGCGGAGGAACGCGCAGTGATCCTTGATCGCACCGCGTTTTACCCCGGCGGCGGAGGTCAACCCTGCGACTTCGGCTCGCTGACGATTGCCGGTGTGATCTACCCGGTGGAGAAAGTGAAAAAGCAGGGAGACGATGTCTTGCACTTCCTCGGCGGGACCGCGCCTCTGCCGACTCCCAATTCCGCTTCACACGGGACTTTGGACTGGGCGCGGCGACACAAGCTGATGCGCACCCACACCGCTCTGCACGTCCTGTGCGGAACGATCTTCCGCGATTACGGCGCATTGGTGACCGGCGGAAACATGGAGCCTTTGAAAGGACATTTAGATTTTGAATTTGAAACCATGCGCGGAAATTTGGTGCGAGTGATCGAGACTGCGATCAACGAAGAGGTGAAGCAAGCGCGCGAGATCCGAGTCAAGATTCTCCCGCGAGAAGAAGCGTTCCAAATCCCAGACTTGATTCGCACGAAGATCAATCTACTCCCCGAAGGAATCAAAGAAGTGCGGACGGTTGAGATCGTGGGACTAGACTTGCAAGCCGACGGCGGGACTCACGTCCGCAACACGAACGAGATCGGGAAAATCCGAATTGCGGATTACAAAAGCAAAGGCGCGATCAACAAGCGGATCTATATTGAAGTTGAATGACGGAATAATGCGCTGTTTTCCCGCAATGGTATACTCGGCGCACTAACCTACAAGGAGAATGATATGAGAAACAAACTATTTGTACTGCTTGCCGTTTTGGCGCTGACCGCCTCGACACTGGCTTGCGCTTTTGGCGGCGGCGAGCCGTCGTTGAGCAATATCCGCACCGCGTACGATTCGGATGGAGCGAATGTTAGCTCGACATTTGGGCCGTCTGACACAGTGTATGTGGTGACCGACCTCAGCAACGGCGTGAAAGGGAACGTTGTTTCCTCCGATTGGTATGTCGAAAATGCCGAGGGCGTTGACCCGAACTTTTTGATGGATTCGGTTCAATATGACGTCGTTGACGACACGTTCACCGGTACGGTTCACTTCTACTTCGAAGCGCCCGATGGCGGCTGGCCCGCTGGAACTTACCGCGTGGAAGTGTTCTTCAACGGACAACCCGCCGAAACGGTTCGTTTCACCATTCAATAACGCTCGCTGAATCACAAGACAAAAACGCGCTCCGTTTGGAGCGCGTTTTTGTTTGATACGAAATACGCAGTACGAACTACGACAACAACACTTGCCCGCAATACTCGCACTTATCCATGCCGAGTCTGGCGGTGCCGCCGCAGTTAGCATTGGATCGTTTCCACTTTGATGGGGAAGCCCGCGGTTTTGAACGCCGTTTCATTGTCTGCGAGATCGCCGCGCAGACGTTTGAGCCGCGCGAGATACGCGTCGCCTGTCACCTCGCCCGATTTGCGCAGGCGTTCCACGTCCGCGATGGATTCTTTCAACATGCGGCGCTCGGCTTCGAGCGATCTTTGCTCTTGTCTTGGAACGAAACTTTCAATTCAGGCTTCTTCGGAATGGACGCGAGGATCGCCGCGATGCATCGGAATGAAAAAGCCGAAACGATCACGCCAACGACCAGCGGTGTATATTGAATCCTGAATCGAATTGAAGTTAACCTTGTTCACCTGCACTTCGCTGTAATCCGCGATCACCACGTAACGCTCGCCGTTGAGTTCGCCCACGTCAATGCGCGTGATGCCCGTGCTTTGATTTTCCAAATTGTTGCGTGTGCCATCGCCCGTGAACACAGCAACAGTTCCGCTGTCGTCGCCGATCACGGCTTCCTCTTTGCCGTCGCCGTCCACGTCAATGCCTGAAATTTCTGTCACTTGTCCGAAAGCGAACCTGTCCACATTTGATTCACCGCGCCGCCGTTCATTGAAAACGCCCACACGCCGCCGTCTTTCCCGCCGACGACAAACTCGCGCGACGACGGCTCGCCGTTCAACTCCACTTCTCGCGGATCTCGGAAACTGCCTGACCCATTCCCTGCGAATAAATTTGACTCCCATCTGTTGCGGATAACGCGACGAACGCGCCGAACTCGCCGCCCGTCAGGATTTCGCTATTGCCATCGGAGTTGAAGTCGAACGCGCGCATCCTTCGCAGGGACTCTTGATCGGTCTCCCAAACTTTTTGCCCATCTTCATCCAACACCACTACCGAGCCGTCATGCGACGCGGCGGCGAGATGCGTTTGACCGTTGATGAGCGCGTCGTCGAGACCGCGGATCTCTTCGCCGCCGACGGAGTAATTCCACAAGGGTTGACCGCTCAGGCTCAACGATTGGAGTCCGCCGCCAGAATCGCCGAGAACGATCTGAGGTCCAGAGGGGAAGCGGAGAATCGCAACGCGCGCGGGGAGTCCGACAGTCAGACTCTGAGCGAGAGTCGAAACTTGTCCGTCAATGATCGTGTCCACCGCGTAGCCTGAGTCGCCGAGATAAAAGACGACCAAATCCTCGCGGTTGTCGCCGTTCACATCGCCGAGCGTGGTCTTCGGGTATTGATACTCTTTGGTGAACAACGTGTTGCCGCTTCCATCGAAGATCGTCACGTTATTCGCATTTTGAATGAAGAGTTCGTCGTTGTCGTCGCCCATCAAATTGATGATCTTCATGCTTTCGGCGGTGTCGTAACTCTGCGACCAAATTTGAGACGCGCCAAATTTTTCTGCTTTCGCTAAGCCGCTGAACGAGAACAGCGCGGCAACCACCATCACGAGACAGACCAAAACAAACGCGACAACGAACGGAATAACTTTGCGACTCATTTACGCCGCCTTTCTTTGCAGGAGAGTGTAAGCCGATTTGAGAATTTGCAAGATGTTTTCATGTTCCACTTCTTCAAAAGGTGAATTAGCGACGAATGAGATCATGCCGCCTTCTGTGTTTAACTGGCTGATGGTGAACTTGCCAATGTTGAGACCTTGCTTGAACTCGTCGCTGGTCTTGGCAATTTTATACACTTCGGGGTTCGGCACGATGCGGACCTTCAGGTCGTGCGCCGTGCCTTTGAACTTTTCTGGCTTGCTCTTCATCTTTCCGCTGATGCGACTGCGCTTCCAATATGATTTCCGTTTCTTCGATTTTTGAATGCCCGATACGCGCAGGACGTTGCCATCGTAAAGTTTTGCTTTCAACGCAAGCCACTCATCGCGGAAGTATTCAGTCGTGCGTCCTTGCGCGTCGTTGGCGGAGCGAGCCACTTTGGTGGGGAGCAAGGAACCTGTGAGGTCGAGATGGCCCAAATAGGTTGAGTCAGGTTTGAGGTCGTCGCGAAGCGTGTAGAGGATGTCGCGCGTCCCGTTGTAGCGAGTCGAGAAGTCGTATGAATCGCTTTTCCGCAATCCGCGAGCCATCACGATTGCGGCGATCCACAACGCGACTCCGCCGCCCGTGAAGACGAATGAAAAATATCCGAGCAAAAGCAGGATGCCGTCCACGAGCATGAGCGCGACGCCCGCGAAGAAGATCATCATGGGAATCCAGCGCCACTTGTCGCCCGCCTTTTCGGTTTTGTTCACGTCGAAGCGGAGTTTGTTCATCCCTTGAATGATGGATGTGGGTTTATCGGCAAGCGAGATGTACACAGGCAGGAGTTGTTTTTTGCCGAGCGAGGTAGTTTGGTTTACACGCTTACGCGCGGTGTTCAGCAAATAGAAAAAGATAATTAGAACGAGA
>JAXLVX010000071.1:0-15343 GCA_046328795.1 Anaerolineales bacterium
CTCAGCCCAACATTGTTTGATCGGATTCATCCGCTCATCTCATCTTTTGGTTTAAGGCGAGACGCCAGACCTTTAAGTTGACTGTACTGGACGGGCTTGATCAGCGCGAAATCCACTTGATCGCGGTATTGCTCCGCGAGCCGCGCGTCGGAAGTGGAAATGATGATCCATGAGTTATTGAATTTCGCATCGCTCTTCATGTCGCGCAACAATTCCTGCCCTGAAATATACGGCAGGTGCATATCTAGCAGGATCAAGAAAGGCGCGTCCTCTTTCATTAGTTTTTCTCGTGCGATCTTTCCGTTTAGGGCATTTTCAGGTTCGAACCCGATGCCGCGCAAGGCTTCCGCAAAGATGTTCGCCAGGTCTTCATCGTCTTCGATGATAAGCGCAGTTTTATTCATACGATTCTCCATTTCACCGGACTTTGTCCGGGATGCTCAGGGGAAGCACGACAGTAAATACGCTTCCTTCGCCGGGCGAGCTGGTCGCGCCGATTTCGCCTTTCATCAAACCGACGAGTTGCTTGACAATGGATAGTCCCAGCCCAACCCCGCTGTGTGACCGGGTAGTGACCTGCTCCACCTGCCGAAAGGTTTCGAAGATGTAGGGAAGGTCTGCTGTGGGAATTCCCTGCCCTGTGTCGCTGACCTCGATTCCCCATGATCGGTCTCGAAGGAACAAGCGGACATGAACCGTGCCGTGATCGGTGAACTTGATGGCGTTGTTCACGAGATTGACGATGATCTGTTGCAAGCGCGCGGCATCGCCCAAAATAATTTCAGGCAGGGCGTCGTCAATTTCGCTGGTCAATTTCAAATTCTTATCCAATGCGATTTTGTCCATCACCCCGTGAAGCGAATCGAGCAAGTCGGCGATCCTCACCGGTTGGTTGTAGACGGTTAATCGCCCCGCTTCCATTTGCGCCTGGTCGAGCAGGTCGTTGATGAGACCAAGCAGGCGCTGGGTATTCTTCATGATGCGTTCTGCCATGTTGACCTGTTTTTCGTTCATTGGCCCATACACGTTTTCTTTGAACATCTCGGCGTAACCGAGAATGGCGTTGAGCGGTGTGCGCAATTCATGTGAGACGATCCCGACAAACGTGCTTTTGAGTCGCTCCACTTCAGCCTCGTGCGTGAAATCGCGGAAGACGATCACGGTGCCTGTGTTTTGCCGCTGGTGATCGTAGACCTGCGCCGCGCTGACCGAAAAAGTCTTGTCGCTCCATTCGATTCGAAAACCGATGGGCTGTGTTCTATGATCGAGCATGGCGTACAGCAATGCTCGGCTGCGCGAAGAAACGCTTGGGTGTTCGATCAAGTCGCGGAAATTCTTGTGGATGACCAACTCAAGAGGCATATCGAGCATGCCTTTGATCGCCGGGTTTGCCAGCGTGGCGTTCCAGTGGTTGTCGAATACGATGACGCCGTCGGCGATTGAATCGAGAATGGCTTGGTTGCGTCCCGCTTCGATGCGTTCACGCGAAAGCGATTCAGCTAACGCTTGCGTCCGCTCGGCGACAACGCGGTCGAGGTTGAGATTGATGACTCGAAGGTCTTTGAGAGCCTGCTCCAAACTTCGAGCGGAGAGCCACGCGACGAATGCGATCAATATGAAGCCGATGATAGCGGGTACATTCGGAGTAAGGTTTACAGACAGCGCGAGAGCCGATACGATCACACTGCTGAGCGCCGCCAAAATAAAACTCGACGCTGGCGTCAACAAAACACTTGCCATGAAGATCGGGATGGTGAACGCGAACAATGCCCGTCCGCCCGAAACCTGCTCGGGAGTATCGCTCAATGTGAAGACCAGGTTGAGGAAGATCAAGAATAGGAATGCCGCCAACCTGCCTGACCAAAATCGGTTAACTGAATAAACGAGCGCGACCCCGACCAACGTTGCAATGCTTCCCCAAAGGATAGACGATATTTCTTCTGAACCCTGCGCCTTCATAACGGCGAGATAAATGGATAACAAAATGCCAAGGATCGAAACGCCGCCAGCGCCAGCGAGCAGAATGTTTAATATCTTTCGTTTCCGCGCATCATCTGGGTCGAGCGTGGAGATGGTTAGAAATCGCTGGAGAATATCGTTCATACTTTAACTCGCGAGCGCCAACGCGCTAATGACCGCTGAGCGGACTACAAGGCGAGGGCTATACAGGCATTTGCCGATCCACAATGGCGGGTAGGGCTTGTCGAGGTTTTCGGTCAGCCATTGCGCGCCGCGCCTCAGCACAGACTTGGGAATGCGGGCGACTTTTTCGTTCCATACCCAGAGCGCCTGTATGGCGTAGGATGTCTCCTCGGCGGTTTTGATGAATGTGCCCCACGAGCCGTCGCTGTTTTGAGTTTTTAGCATCCACTCAACGGAGTTTTCGACAAGTTCGTTTGCCAATCCCGCGCAGGCGATGACCGCGTGGGCTGTGGCGTAGTAGACGGAGGTATGCCATTTGTCTGCCCAGAATGGATTCGTCCCTCGCGTCTTCTCTAAGTATTTGACGATCTTGCTGAAAGAAGAATTGCGTTGATCCAAGCCAGCCTGCCCCAACGCGCCCAGCACATGAATATTTGCGCTGATAGACGGATTGGCTTCCAGATCGAAACAACGGAAATGGTCTTTTTCTTCATAGAGCAGAACGCTTGCAATATCTTTTTCGACGCCGAATCGCATCAACGTGTCGTAGACCAACCCGGTGTCGTCGCTGTCTTTCACTGAATATTCTGCCGCAAAGCCGACGCCGCGTCCGGGGATCCACGCATTCGAAAGGAAATCCAAATGAGGTTTGAGTTTCTCGTTTTTCCTCACATCGGGAATAAAACTTAAATTCCAAAGCGTCCACGCGATCTCGAATACGTCGAACGGCGCGACGTTCGGGAAGCCGCCTTCAGGATTCATGATGTTGCGCAAATAATTCAGAGCCGCTTCGTCGCCTTGTTTGATGTATGCGGCAAAATAGGCGGTGGCAGAAGGGCTGACGCCGACCGAGCCGTTCTGCTCTTGCAGGGTTTCAACGTCGAGCATGTGCTTCCCGTCAACGCCTGCCATCTCCGCGGAGAATGCCAGAGTGACGTTTCGGTTGATCATGTGGTCTCGCAGGTAAGCCAACTTTTTGTTTCGCAAAGCGGAGATTCGTCCTAGCATCCTGCCGCCTTGACTCTTGATCAACCCGAGTCTTTCCGCTTCTCGGACGAGCGTCGGCGCGATCATCTCGAAGCCGACGGTTGCGCCATTCGGGTCGGTGGACAGCCCTCCCGTTGCGCCGCTCATGATGCGCTCGAGCGCGAGTTTGCCATATTCGATCTGGGTGCGATCTGCCTGCCGCTGACCGCGATAAGAAAGGGCGATCATCGCCGCGAGCGTGCTGATCACGCGGTCGTGATAGTAAAAAGGTGTTGGCGCGCCCCATGATCCGTCCGGCAGTTGGTTGCGGGTGAGCCATGTGAGGGCGCGGTTGCTTATGCCCGCGTCTATTGCTCCGAGCCGCGCCGCCCAAGCGGTATCGTATGCCGTGCTTGCCATGTGACCTGGACCGATTTCGTCAATGAGTTTCGCGATGAGGTCTGTCAAAATTAGTCCGCCGTTTCTGGTATCCATAGTTTGAATTTGAGTTTACCGACCCCGAAAGCCAGGTCTTTATGCTTTCGGTAATACGCTCTCAGCTCATCGAGTTCGCGCGCGGAGAGCGTTGTGTAATCGGGTTCGGGTATGCGGCGCATGTACAAGTGATCGTAGAGGATGGCTCGCAATTGACGGATCGTCATGTAGGGCGATGGGCTGACGGAGAAATAGAGATCCTCTTCGCCCGTAGAAAGAAGCGGCATGTCGAAGGCGCTGAACTTGTCGAAGCCGATGAACATGCTGACGGGCGGAACATCCTCGCCGTAGTATTTTCGTATCAGCAGATTCTTGTCGGGTATCGCGCCCTCGGCAAGGTAATGTTCCACCGAAAGACGCGCAACGGTTTCCGTCACCTCGTCTGCGAATACGCCGAAGAACAAGCGGTGTTTTGAATTTGATTTGGTGGCTTCGGCAGCTTCGTCTATGGATCGCAACGCGAATTCGAATTCTGTGCCAGCCAGCGTTTCGCGGTAGTCGCCGTAAAAACGGACTTTCACTTCGTAACGTTCGAAGAACCCTCGATAATTTTTGTCGGCGGCGGTTCGCGCCAGCCCTTCGATGCCGACGCGTTTTGTGTATTCATCGCCGCGTTGCAACAGTTCGCGCCCGAAGACCGGGGCGAGGATGGTTTCGATCCCGTGATCGAACAGCATGGAACAAAGTTCGATGTGATTTTGAATCGAAACATCCATGTATGCGGAAAAGAAATCGCCTTTGATCTTGTCGGCGTGTTCGAGCATGAACCAGCGCCGCGTCCCGTTGACAGGGAAGACGCACACTTTGTGCCCGCTCGCTTTGACCAATTGCGCAACTTCGCCCGTGGGGAGTTGCAGGAAATCGTCGAAAGGGATCACGAACGCCTCCGCAGGCGAGGCAGGAAGCGGGGCGTCCGACTCGCGTAGTCTGCGTATCCGGGCAGTGACTTCGCGAGCAAGTCTTCCTCTTGTTTTGCCGCGCGGGTGAAATCCCAGATCGTGTATGCAAACGCGGCGAGGGTGGTGACCGCGGGGTTAATCAAAAAAAGCCCCGCCGCGATTCCGAAGAACGATGTGATCACCGGGTGCCTCATAAGTTTATACGGACCGCTGTCAATCACTTTGTGATTCGGTTGGACCTCGACGCGTTCGGCGTAGTATTGACCGAGATGCGCGCGCGACCACGCATGTAAGATGAGGGATTCGATGAGCAAGACGATGCCGAGAATCTGTAGAAAAGAACCAACCGGCTCGATGATGTGAACACTGAGGAAGGGAAGAATGATTGGCTGTAAAACGAGAACGGCAACCGCGATGAAGATGAAGAGAGTGAAATCCCACGCGCGGCCCGATCCGCTGGCGGAGCGTTGTTTATCGAAGCGGCGGATGAGGGCGAAGTCCATCGCGTAGAAAACAACGATGGTTAAGAGAGTTATGATTGATCGCGCAATTTCGGAGAGCATGATATTGATTCACTTTTTCTTTGCGCGCGCGCCGAATGCCGCCATGTTCACCATGGCATGATTCGTGTCTTCAAGATGAAAACCGAGCCTGCGCTTTACATCGTACGCGCCGGTGCCAAAACGGACGAGCCGCACTTTGTGTTCGAACGCTTCCTGCAAAGCGGAATACAAAAGATAGAAGTATCCGCCCGGCACATCGTCTTCGAGACCCAGCGCGGTGGCAAGTTGAAATTGATTGTCGCGTATCACCGCGCCGCAACCGACGAGTTTGCCTTCTTTGCGAAGTTCGAGCCAGGTGCTGTCAATCATCGAAAAATTTTCGAGCAGACCCCGCATCCAAGGGTTGGGCGCTGAACCGTGCCAGATGGAGACGTTGCGAACCAGTTGGAGCGCATGGTCAATTTCGGAAACGGATCTGTGTTTGGTAAGGACGAGTCCGTTATCTTCGGCTTCTTTGACGCTCTTCTTGTAGTGCTGACGATCTTTCTTGTTGCCCGATTCGAGATACTCGTCGAAACTTTGCCATTCTATGGGCATGTAGGTGCCGGGTTCTGAAACGGTGAGCGGTTCGAATCCTTTGGGCCAACCGTATCGCAATTGTTCGGTGAGCAGATAATCGAAGAGCAGGAACGAGCATTTCTGTTTTTTGAATTGTTCCTGCGCGGCTAGGGCGAGCGCGGAGAGCGCCGCATCGCGCATCGGTTCGCCGGGTAACAACAATGCGGACGTATCAGCGAGCGGGGAACGGCAGATGAGAAGCGGCCTGTGTTTGAAAATGGATTCCATGAACTGCCGCGCAACGGCAGGCAAGGGGAGCGGTTCATTGTGGACCTTGAACAGGGCTGCGCCAGCGACAGGTGTTTCGCCATCGAACGCCAGCAGATACGTCGGCTTGGCATCTGCCATGGCGCGTTCGCCAAAGGTGTACCAAGCGTGGCTTTGAAACCCGCGCCCAGAAACGATGCGGTTCCATATTTCAGGTTTGATCTCGTTGATGCTGTGGAAGACGTCTACTTTTAGTGTTGTCATGATCTCTCCGCGCAACGCAATTGTACATGAGCCAACGCTTTGAGCCGCTCATTGTCATTCGCCTTGCAAAAATGAAAAGCCCGCTAAAATTATAAGCCGATTTAGATTTTGATCGGGTTGAAATCTGTTTTGCTGTCGAAATAATCCTCGCCCTCGGCTTTCTTGAGCGCGTTGACGACGATATACGTGAGCGGCGTGGCGAGCGTCTCGTAAATCACTTTGACGCTCCATTGAGAAAGGATGGCTTGCGCCAACCCAGACGCCGGTATGATTCCGCTAAATGCCACGGTCAGGAAAATGGCAGAATCCGCGCCCTCTCCGATGATGGTGGACAAAATCGTGCGAAGCCAGAGGAATCGCCCAGCCGTCCGCACTTTGAGTTTTGCCAGCACGAGCGAGTTTAGAAATTCGCCGACCAGATAGCCCGCAAACGAAGCGGCAAGCAAACGAGGCGTAAGCCCAAGAACCGCTTGATAAGCCTGCTGGGCGTCTTCGGGAGTTGCAAATCCGATCAAGCCCCAAAATGGAGCGGTGGGTAGTTGTCCGCTGATCCAAATTGCGATGACCGCGATGAGGTTGCAAAAGAAGCCCGTCCAAATGACTCGTCGCGCGCGCGCATATCCGTAGACTTCTGTCAGCACATCTCCAAAAATATAGGCGACCGGGAATAGGATCACGGCGGCTGGCACGAACAACCCGAACAGGTTCACGAGTTTGACTGCAATAATGTTTGAAACAATGAGGGTGGTCACAAAGACAGCCGTTACAAATGGCAGCCAGCGATAATTTTTCTCCGAAGCGTTCATGCGATTGCTTTCTTGGCGGCTTTGGTCTTGACGTGTTCTGCTTCTACCGTGATGCCGATGCCGCCTCGAACATTGAATATGCCAGTGACTTTAATGTAGTGCGGATCGAGAACTTGGACGAGATCGTCCATGATCGTATTGACTACATGCTCGTGAAAGACGCCTTCGTTGCGATACGACCATAAATACAACTTGAAAGACTTCGATTCGACGACCTTTTTGTGCGGGGCATAATCCACTTTGATGGTGGCAAAATCGGGTTGACCCGTTGCGGGACAAAGACAAGTGAATTCGCTGGTCTCCAGAGAGACTTTGTAAAATCGGTCAGGGTTGTGGTTCGGAAACGCTTCCAGTTTCTTGCTCGGCTTGGTCTTGCCTCCAAGCAGGCTCAACCCTTTGAGGTCGGATGAGGTTGTCATAAAACTCCTTTGTTGATGCGTGGCTGGATTATAAAACAAGTGACAGTCATCTTAAAGATGACTGTCACTTTGCGTGTGCCCCCAGGGGAATTCGAATCCCCGTTTAAGCCTTGAGAGGGCTTCGTCCTGGGCCACTAGACGATGGGGGCAATACTTGAAGCGGGCGGGATTGTATCATCCCGAATATCAACCGTCAACGAGAAAGGCGTGAACTTCGCGCGGTCCATGCACGCCGATGGTGTGGACGCTTTCGATGTCGCCCGTTGCAGATGGTCCCGTGATGAAGACCGCCGATTTTGTGTTTTTCACAAGATGAATCGCATCCTCTAGAGACGGATAAATTTGCGAAGTCCGCAACACCGCGAGATGGATTTCGGGAAGTAAGGATGCAAGCAGGGATTTCCCCTCGCCGTCCGCCTCAAGCACGGACCCTGTGTCTGCCACGCCGCATTGGGCTTTTGTCACCCCCGCGCGGATCGCAAGGTCGGGTTCGCGGCTGAAGGCGATGCCCTCTTTCGCAAGCATGTCTTCATCTAAAACATTTGGCTCAAGTTGAATGCGATTGATGTTCCGTGATTGCAAAAACTGGATGATGGATCGTGTCGGGTCTTCCGTGTGATGGACATGTCCATGCACGGCGGTGAGTTCTTGGGTGAATCGTTCCACAAAATCTATGTCACCCTGAGCGGAGCGAAGGGTCTCCTCTTTATCCGAAAGTTTATTCGTGTGTACGTGTCTACCTGTTTCCGTGTTTACTTGCATTCCCTCCCACTTCTCACGAAATGACTTTCTCGCAAAACGCGGCAAATCTTTGCTGTAACCCCAGCCTGTAAACGCAGGGAGGCGAATCCAAGTTGAGAATGGCGCGAGAAGAGAAGTTCCAAGCGCCGCGAATTTTTGGGCGAGGGTAAACAGGTGTCGGTGGAGGGCGAAGCGGGAATATATCCGAAGGGAGAAAGTGGAAAATAGAGTTAATCCATTGAGAGGTAGAAGATTTGAGACTGGAGACTTGTCCTGAGGCACGTCGAAGGGCTGGGGACGCTGATCTGCGCAGACGCGCACCAGCAACTTCGGTAAATCAATATCCACAGGGCAGGCGTCTTTGCATGCGCCGCAGGGCGTGGACGCTTGCGCGAGCGGGATGAATTCGCTTCCGAAGAACCCGCCGAAATAACCGAGCCGATGGGTCCCGAGTATGGACTTTTTATATGCGTGCCCGCCGATCTCGCGGAAGCGGGACAGGCGTTGAGACATGATCCGCAGCGGATGCAGTAGAGTTCTTTGAGCGGCGAGTTGCGCAAGCGCGAACGTCCGTTGTCGAGGAGGATGAAATGACTTTGTTGATTCTGCAGTGGGCTGTGGACAATCTGCGTATATGAGGTGAGTTTTTGCCCAGTGGCTGAACGTGGAAGCAGGGACAGCATGAGCGCGAGATCGTCCGGGTTGCGGACGAGGCGTTCCATGCTGATGAGGGCGATGTGGATCGGAGGAAGAGTCGTCACCATGCGTCCGTTGCCACTCGTTGGTGACGAGGCAGATCAACGCCTTCATCGGCGATTGCAAAGTTCGCGCCTGTGATGCCGACATCTGCGGTGAGGAAAATCTCGCGCAACACTTTGCGGGCGGTGTTGGTCAGCGTGGGAATGTCTTCGGTGTAAGGGATGTCAGAAGCTCGTGAAAGAGTTCACCCCGATCTTGTCTCTTCAAATGCAGTGCAGGCGTAATGATGTGAACTCGGCTTCTCTCCGCGCAATTGCACGATGAACTCGCCAAGATCGGTTTCAACGACGCGGATATTTTCTTTTTCGAGTGCATGATTGAGGTTGACACCATCGACGACCATGCTGCACGATTTGCAACCAAAGTTTTGGACGCTGATTCACGCTGATCAACGCTGATTTCTTTTTGGTTTTCTTTGCGATCTTTGCGGCTTCGCGGTGAGATCTTTGCAATTTCAGAACTATCTTCACCGCTATCCGCCGCATCCTTCGCGCGATGGACGATGACTCTTACGTTCGCTTGCGCTTTGACGGTGAATTGGTCGAGATACAGATCGAGATTCTCAATCACCTCCGCGCGGACGGCGTGTGCGCGTTGACGTCTCTCGCGCCCAGAAATCAGGGGAGAGTTTCCAGTGCGTTGATACGTCGCGTCACGCGTCGCTCGGCGTTGAGGTCTAACGCTTTTTGAAGATGTTGGTTTAAAGCGATTTGCGGAAGTAAGTTTCCCCGAAACTGATCACTGTTCACTGATCACTCCCTCACTGATTCGCCAACACTTCCGCGATATGAACCACGCGTTGTTGTTTTTTCTGTCTGTGCAAACCGCCTGCGATGTGCATTCGACATCTGCTTCGAGCAAAACTAGAGCCAGGTTCTGAGATTTCAGATTCGAGATTTTTCGCTTAGAGGCAATTCTGCTGAAATGCTCAGGGTGTTCAACCGGAAAAAATCCGCCGAAGCCGCAACAATCTTCTGCGGCGGGTAACTCCACGATAGTCGCGCCTTTCACGTTGGCGAGCAGGGCGCGAGGTTGGCGGTCAATCCGCTCATGCCGCGAAGCGCGTGGCACGTTGGATGATAGGTGAACACCGTCAGCGCGCCCACGTCTGTGACGCCGAGTCTGTCCACGAGGTATTCGGTGAGATTCGCAGACGCGATTCGCCAGCACCACCTTGCGCGCGCGAAGGAAGCACACAGGGTCATCGCGGGATAATTTCAAGATAGTTGTGCTTCATCATGTGCGCGCACGAGCCTGAGGGCATCACGATATCACCGTCGTTTTCTCATTTCACTTCGATGATGTGTTGCGCGAGCAGACGCGCGCCAGCGTGCAAGCCTGCGCTGAAGGAGGTTGCCCGCAACAGGTTTGGTCGCGGGCGAAGTCCACGTCAATGCCGAGGCGGCGGAGAATGTTGACCATCGCCATCGCCAGTTTGAGGGTAGAAGAGATCGACGAGACACGTCACGAAGGATTGGATATGAGGTCATAAGTTAATTATCCTAACGCTGCATGTCGTTGCGAGGAGAGCCGTAGGCTCGACGCTTGTCCTGAGCGTGTCGAAGGAAGCAATCTCTATCGCGACATGTCGTTGCGAGCGGAGCGAAGCAATCTCCTGATGCGCATGGTATGATTGCCAGCATGATGTCATCATTCAAAACACAACTTCCAAAACCCGTTGACCTGCCGAAACAAATTTCGCGCTTGCACGAGCTTTCATATAATTTATGGTGGACGTGGCATCCCGAAGCCGCGCGTCTGTTCGGACGGCTCGATTACGAATTGTGGGAGCGGCTGGGGCATAATCCGATCCGACTCTTGCGCGAGATCGAGCGTGCGCGATTGAAACAAGCCGCGAACGATAAAGAGTATCAAAAATTGTACAAAACGGTTTTTGCGGATTTCGATTCGTATTTTTCTGATTCGCAAACGTGGACGCATCGAACGCATCCCGAATTTGATTCGCGTCCCATCGCGTATTTTTCGATGGAGTTTGGTTTGCACGAAACGCTCCCGATCTATTCGGGCGGACTCGGCGTGCTGGCTGGCGATCATTTGAAAGAGGCGAGCGATCTCGGTTTGCCGCTCACTGCGATTGGTTTCATGTACGCGCAGGGATATTTTTCGCAACGCATCAGCGAAGATGGCTGGCAGGAAGCGTTGAACAACATGCTCGTGTTGGATGACCTGCCCGTTCTGCCCGTGTTGGATAAAGACGGCAAGCGCGTCACGCTCGATGTGGAACTCACCGACCGAAGCATCGCGTTGCAAATTTGGGAAGCGCGAGTTGGGCGCGTGCCGTTGTATCTGCTCGATTCAAATGTGGAGGGTAACTCCGAAATGGATCGCTTGCTCACCGCGCGTTTGTATTGGTCCGATCTTGATCGCCGCGTGATGCAGGAAGTGTTGTTAGGGATCGGTGGTGTGCGCGCGTTGCGGACGTTGGGATACAACCCCGCGGTCTGGCACATGAACGAAGGTCACGCCGCTTTTCTGACCTTGGAGCGGGCGCGCGAACTTGTGGCTGGCGGCGCCTCTTTTGAGGACGCCATCGCAAAGACTCGCAAGCAAAATGTGTTCACCACGCACACGCCCGTCCCTGCGGGGAACGATGAATTTCCTCTGTGGCTGATCGAAAAATATCTTGGCGGAATTTATCCGCAATTGAATCTCACGCGCGAACAATTCTTCGACATCGCCAAACACCAAAAGGGACACAGCGAGTCGTTCAGCATGGGCATCCTTGCCTTGCGAAATTCGGACGGGCGCAACGCGGTCTCTGAATTGCATGGCGAAGTCTCGCGCAAGATGTGGAACTTTTTGTGGGCAGACAAAGCGGAGAAGGATGTCCCGATCACGTACGTGACCAACGGAGTCCACACCGCGAATTGGATGGCGCGGCGGTTGACGAATCTCTTCATCAAGCATCTCGGCTCCGACTGGTACGATCATCTCGACGAACCTGAGTTTTGGTCGCACGTTGACGAGATCCCCGACGCGGAGTTGTGGGCTGTGCGTCTGCATTTGAAACGCAAACTCGCATTCTATCTGCGCGAGCGCGTCCGTGACCGTTGGACGCACGGCGGATTCCATCCAGTGCAGGTTATCTCGTCGGGAGTTTTGATCAACCCCTACGCGTTGACGATCGGATTCGCCCGTCGGTTTGCAACATACAAACGCGCAAGTCTTATGATGCGTGATATTGAGCGTTTGCTGAACATCGTCAACAAGCCGAACATGCCCGTGCAAATCTTATTCGCTGGCAAGGCGCATCCCGCCGATGAGCCAGGCAAGCAATTAATTCAACAGGTTTATCGCACAGTGAAAAAAGCGGAGACAGGTGGGCGCATCGTCTTCCTCGAAGATTACGATATGAATCTCGCGCGTTACCTCGTCCAAGGCGTGGACGTGTGGATGAACACGCCGCGTCGTCCGCTGGAGGCGAGCGGCACATCGGGGATGAAAGCCGCGCTCAACGGCGCGTTGAACTTCTCCGTGCTGGATGGCTGGTGGCGCGAGGCGTACAACGGAAAGAACGGCTGGTCCATTGGGCGCGATGAACAGATCGAGAATTCCGATGAGCAAGATGCCGAAGACGCCGAAAGTTTGTACAGCACGCTCGAAAACGAGATCATCCCCCTGTATTACGACCGCGACCCGAAGGAGATGTCTCACGGATGGCTCTCGCGGGTGAAAGATTCGATGAAGACGAACATCCCTCAATTCTCCACGCGCCGCATGGTCAAGCAATATGTGGAAAATTTATATGTGAAGGCGTTGAAATAATTTCTTGAAAGACGGTGGTCAGGTAGTCCCGAGTGCATTCCGCGGGACGTATCGAGACCACAGTGCATACAAAATCTTGTTACAAAAATAACTTTACAGCGTGGTAGTCTCGATACGTGGCGCTTTCAGCGCCACTACTCGACCACCGAAAGGTTTATATGATCCCCGAAATCACCACCACTGTACCCTTATGAAACTCAACTCGGATGAACAATTCATCCTCCTCGACGTGCGCGAACTCGATGAGTTGAATTACGCCAAATTGACGGACAGCAGGCTGGAGGTCACGCCGATGAGCCGACTTGCCGAATCTGGCACAGAAGCGTTGTCTGAATCCGCCAAATCACAAGACGCGACGATCTACGTGATGTGTCATCACGGCAACCGCAGCGCGCAAGTCACCGCGTGGCTCGCGCAACAGGGATGGAAAAATGTTTTCAACGTGGCAGGCGGGATTGACGATTATGCGCGGAGGGTGGATTCGTCGGTGGGGCGGTATTGAGGATACGTAGACAAGTACACAAGTAGACATGTAAACAAGGAGAGCCCTCAAAGTGTTGAGGACTCTCCTTCGTGTGTACGTGTCTACCTGTTTCCGTATTTACCTGTCTACGCTCTATTTGCCGAACACAAACTCCCCGTTCTTATAAAACAATTCCCCATCCACAGTAATTTCAGAATCGGTTCGCAGATCGCAGATCATGTCCCAATGGATCGCGGACTTGTTCTTCGATCCCGTTTCGGGGTAGCCCGCGCCGAGCGCCATGTGGAATGTGCCGCCGATCTTCTCGTCGAAGAGGATATTCCCTGTGAATTTGTTGATGTCGAAGTTTGTGCCGATGGCAAATTCGCCAACGTACCGCGACCCATCATCCGACTCCAACATCTTGACCAGATACGCCTCGTTCTTTTCCGCTGTTGCGCGCTGGACTCGCCCGCGATTGAACGTCAACTCCGCGCCTTCGACCGCCACGCCGCCGTAGATCGCGGGATAGGTATATTTCACCCAGCCGTTCAACGAATCTTCGACGGGTCCCGTGAAAATTTCTCCGTCGGGCATGTTGTACATGCCTGTGGAATTTTTGAAGATGCGACCTTTGATCGAGAGAGTCAGATCCACATTCGGTCCGCGCAAGGTGACAACATCCTTGCCCGCGAGAAAGTCAATCGCTTTTTGCTGTCCCGCCGCGGTGCTGTTCCAATATGCGATTGGATCATCTTCATGCGCATGGACTGCGCCAAAAACGAAATCTTCGTAGTCTTTCAAACTCATGCCCGCGTCCTGCGCGTACGCGTCAGTGGGGTAGAGGGTGGTGACCCATTTGAACTTGCCCTCGCCGCCGCGTCTCATTTGCGCTTCGGTGATTCCGCTGATGGCTTTGCCGCGCCGCTGGGCTTTGACGGGGTCAAGGTTCGTCGTGCCGCGCGTGTTCGTCGAAGAATGGATTCGGATGCGGCTCTCGAATTCGTCGTATGCCAATTTGTAAAACGTTGGAACGAAATCGAGTTGCGCGTCGTTGGCGTAGGTGAGGTAAAACTCATCCTGGCTGAACGGCATCATCCCTGGCAGGGCAACCATCGGGTGCGGATGACCGCCTTTTTCCATGATCTGAATGAACAACTCGCGCACTAGCGGCTCGGCGGCGGTCGTCGCTTCGATCAACACGCGGTCGCCTGGCACGATCCGCGCGGAATGTTCCACTAAAACTTTAGCAAATTTCTGAACTCGTGAATCAGCCACAGCAATTCTCCTATGTTCGTTTCTATGTCATTCTGAGTGGCGCGAAGCGCCATGAAGAATCTCTTTTGCCACAAGCGAGACTCTTCGGAACGCGATGCGTCCCTCAGAGTGACAGGGTAAGTTACGCAAATTATATCACTCGCTCATCGGGTATACTTTCTCCCACAACGAATTACCAACCCAAAATCGTCAATCCAAAATCGTCAATCGTAAATCGAAATGAAACAACTCCTCCAAAATATCAAAACAGGCAAAGCCTCCATCGAAGACGTGCCAGTGCCGACTCCGCGCGAGGGGCAGGCGCTCGTCAAAGTGGAAGCCAGCCTCGTGTCCGCGGGAACCGAGCGCATGGTCGTCGAGTTTGCCGAAAAGAGTCTCGTCGGCAAGGCGCGTTCGCGTCCCGACCTCGTCAAGCAAGTCCTCGACAAAGCAAAACGCGAAGGCGTGGTCAACACGATGCAAGCCGCGTTCAATCGCCTCGACCAGCCGATGGCGCTCGGCTATTCGTCCGCTGGCACGATCATCGCGCTTGGTAAAAAAATGCAAGGCTTCAAAGTGGGTCAACGTGTGGCGTGCGCGGGCGGCGGATTTGCTGTCCACGCCGAATACAACGTCGTGCCGCGCAATCTTTTAACTCCTCTGCCGAAAAATGTAGACTTTGAATCCGCGGCGTTCACCACACTCGGCGCGATCGCCATGCACGGATTTCGCCTGGCTGAGCCGCAACTCGGCGAGAACGTCGCGGTGATCGGTTTGGGTTTGCTGGGATTATTGACGATTCAAATTGCATCCGCCGCTGGATGTAACGTCTTGGGCATTGATCTCGATCCCAAGCGGATTGCCCTCGCTTCTTCTCTCGGACTGGAGGCTGTCTCTCGCTCGCGAGCCGAATCTACATCCCAGCTTTTTACCGCCAACCGCGGCTTCGACGTTATCCTCATCTGTGCAGATACTTCATCGAACGATCCCGTTGAACTTGCGGGGAAGATTGCGCGTG
>JAXLVX010000072.1:0-15247 GCA_046328795.1 Anaerolineales bacterium
ACGCCCTGCTCGGCATCGCCGACACGCTCGGCATTGACGATGAGATGACCGCCCTCATCAATTGGATGTCGCGCCATCGGCACCAATCGTCGAAAAAATTTCTGTTGGTGCCCGGTGTGGATGAAATGCTGGCGCGACTCAAAGGGAAGTGCCCGATGTCGGTGGTCAGCGCGCGGGATGAAAAGGGGACGATGCGCTTCCTCGAACAATTCGACCTCGTGAAATATTTCGACGCCATCATAACGGGGCTCTCGGCGGAACACACGAAGCCTTATCCGGACCCCATCCTGCTTGCGGCTCGTCGAATGGATGTGAATCCTCAAGCATGTTTGATGATCGGCGACACCACCGTAGACATACGCGCGGGCAAATCTGCCGGCGCGCAGACGGTGGGAGTGCTATGCGGCTTTGGGGAAAAAGAGGAATTGCTCAGGTTTGGGGCGGATCTAATTCTGGAAACGACCGGCGAGCTTGGGGAACTGTTATTGAATAAGGCAAAATAGTTCGTTTCGATTACTTCGATTGCTATTTATCAGGGGCTGAGCCTCGAATTGACCTATGCCAGCCAGATGGGAGCGCATTTCGCAAAAACTCTACAGCTTGTTTTGCATCTTTAGTTACCAGTCCATTTCCTCGTCGGTCCATAACAACATAGCTTTCCTTGGTATAGTCGAGAATAAACTTCAATAAACTGACGGGCTCACCACTGAAGATAATTTCCCCAAGAGGGTCTGTGAATTCATACCCTAGATGATTTTTTCCAATCACTTTCCCAATCTCGGATGGTACTTCAGAAAGCGCCGTTTCCGCTTTTTCTGAGTTTTGTTCTTGCAAAATACTCTTGTAATAGTGATCAACTCCTAGAGAAAGTAGCGGATCGGCAATTGGAAGTTCACTCGAATCGAACGGAAACTCCGTGTAACGACTTAAAAACAGGCTGGAATGACTTGTGTATGGCGTTATTTGACTCAACGCCGGATCGTGCATTGCTTCGTAAAACAATGGTGCTAGTTGCCGAGTAAATAAGCCGCAATTTACTGCTTGACGATGACGGCAAGCCCATTGCCAACAAATATATTGAGCATCATCTTCCAGATTCAGATATGTAATATAAGTATCGGTCGAATCTAGTTGAGTCACGTTTAACGCATTACCGAACCAAGAGGACAACAAATCTATTACTTGTTCAAGGCTACTAATCTCTAAAAATATATGTGGATCATCTTCCTTGCTGCCCAGTGTGAGAATATAAAGTTTTTGCTCGACAGCAATATCTACATTAGCCCACCATCCACTATTTGAAACTAGGTTGATTGCCGAATGATATATTCCATTTCTATCAAAGTGCTCTTCAAACTCCTTTAACTTTGAAAAACTGATCCCAGACCAATACTGCAGATCAGGAAAAGACTTGGATAGTCCACTTTTAAGTGCACGCGGCAAACCGTCGAATTGCTCTAACTCTGGATATATCGAGATAAGGTCTTTCATTTATTTGTTTTCGAAATGATACATATGCTCTGGCAGTGTACAGCAAATAAAAGTTCTGGCCGTACTCTGCGCTGAAAATGCAACTTTCTAGTAAATACGCCTCCGCTACAGATGATGCGAAACTCATTGAGAGGTACTAGTGATCTTTCCTAGGCAAATTGCAATCACCTCACTCCACACTAGAATCGCCAACATAAAAATATAGAACGCGGCGCCTTTGAGCCAGAAGGTGGGAAACGCAAGCGCGACAGTGACCCAAGTGTAAAGTGAAAGATTTTTCCAGCGTTCATCTTGTTGAAACGCAAAACCGAGCAAAATCATCGCGGGCATGAGCGTGAGACCGAGAACGACGAACGACAAGTCATGCAAACGTCCGTGCCAAGTGACGGGCGTGGAACGAATCGTCGGGTCGGTGGTGAAGGCGAGACGGCGAGGGCAAGCCGGCGAGTCAGCGAGGGAGCGGCGAAAAGGTCAACGATGTGTGAGGCAGGCTTGTCTTGAGCTGAGTCGAAAGGCTGAGGCGGAGTCCGAAGCGAAGATCGCCATCGCCCGCGAGTCCGCTGAGGAGGAAGGTCGCGCGATGCATGATCCAGCCGAAGTCGCCGAGGGCGAGTCCGCGCTGGTAATCGAAAGATGGGAGCGTTGATCGGATGCCAGCCGAGGAAGCAAGAAAATCGAATTTGAAGATCGTGAGGAGCGTGACGACGGTTGCAAAAAGATCGGACGATAAATTCAACACGCGCCGCAAGTTTGATCATCGCGTGAGATAAACCGCGAGAAGCGCAATTAGTGCGGGCAGCGCTTGAATGTATAGGATCGTTTTGCTGGTGGTCAGTCCGCCGCGTAATTCCCGCGATGACGACACAGGCTAAAAAGAAAATTGTGACGGAGGCGTTGCCGTCAAGCAAACCCCAGATCAAGCCCGCGGCGAGGAAGCCATTGTATAAACCTTGATTTGCGGCGAGCGAGGCGGAGGCTTTTGAATATTCGGGCGTCATCTTGAATCGTTTTCTGCCAACAGGATGATCCAGAAAAACATTTCGAGCGCGAGAAAGCCGAGATGCAGAACGGCAACGAGAGCGGCGAGAGGTGGCGACGGGTTCATGAAAACTCCTTTTTGTGGTTGAAGCGATTATACAGCACGGCTGTTCTCACGTATAATTCGATTCGGAGGCGGCGGCATGACAAATTCATCTATTCTTGTTGAAACGCGCGGACAGGTTGGGCTGGTCACGTTGAATCGCCCGCAGGCATTGAACTCGTTGAACCACGCGCTCATGCGCGAACTGATGGACGCGCTCGACGCCTTCGATAAAAACGACGCGGTCGGCGCGATGGTGATCACGAAACGACAAAGCGCGGCTGGCGCAGACATCAAAGAGATGGCAGCCAGATCGGCGTTGGATATGACGCGCAACGATCTTTACGCGGTCTTCGGCAGGATTCGCACGATTCAAAAACCCGTCATCGCGGCGGTTTCAGGTTGGGCGCTCGGCGGCGGATGCGAACTCGCCCTTTCATGTGACATGATCATCGCATCCGAGTCTGCTAAATTCGGTCTGCCCGAAGTGACGATCGGGGTCATCGGCGCGGGTGGCACTGCAACGACTCATCCGCGCGGTGGGCAAAGCCTTTGCCGGAAATGATCATCAACGACCGCAAGATCAACGCGCAGGAAGCGCTTCATTTCGGACTAGCGAAGATCGGTCATATAAATCAGCGACTATCTGCCGAAGCGTTGAAACTGGCCGGGGAGATCGCCTCGCGCGCCGCTGGCTGTTCGCGCCGCGAAGGGGTGAAATCAATCATTCTTACAGATCGTTCCTCAAAAGCAGTCTCGACGAAGAGAGGCAAATTTTCTACAACCTGTTCGGCACGGAAGATCAAGAAGGCATGAAAGCCTTTGTAGAAAAAACCAATTTGGACAGGGAAATAAAATGTTAGATTACCCCGAACTCAAATCCTATTTCGACTCGCTGAATTTATCAAACAAGCCAGTGATCGTTCACGCATCGTTGAAGCCCTTCGGCTATATCCGCGATGGGGCGGACGGGGTGTTACGCACGATGCTGGGATCGGTTCAAAAAGCATTATCATGCCTACCTTCGCAATGGTATGGTCGCACTCCGAGGTGGGACTGACAACGCGATGATCTACGGCAAGCAAGATGATCTGAACAAGCAGGCGGTATCTTTCAAAAGCGATCTGCCCGTTGACCCGATGATGGGTTCCCTGCCCGAAGCCTTGCGCAACCATCCCATGGCAACGCGGACTTCGCATCCCATCCTTTTCGTTCGCGGGAATTCATGCTGAAGCGATCCTCAAACGCGGACTCGCTTTAGGCATATCGCCCCCATCGCCTCGTTGTATGATCAGGATGGTTGGGTTGTGCTGATCAATGTGAATCACACCAACAACACAAGCATTCATTATGCCGAAAAACTCGCGGGCAGAAAACAATTCACCGTTGAGCGCTGGTCGGCGACCGCGCGGTGGAATGCCACAACTACCCACGGGTGATTCGAGCGGTTTCAATGCCCATTTACGCCCTACATTCAACCTGACATCTTCCGCGTGGAGGTAGGTAAAGGCTTCATCGAAGCCATGCCGTTAAGACGTCTGCTCGATGTGGCGATTGGCTTGATAAAAAACGATCCGCTCGCTTTGTTGTGCGAGCGGAAGGATTGTTTGACCAATATTGTACGGTGAGAGAGTTACGCGCTGGGGTGATTACTGAAACGTAATTTCCTCCACACGCCAGGTTTCTTCCGCCGATCAACTTTTTGAGACGCTCGAGCATCTCAGGGCAGACGCGCGTGGTGTCGTTGGGGAAGTCAATCAGATGACCTGAGCCATTCTCGAAAATTTGAAAACTGATGGGTCTCGTCAAACGAGATCAACGTGCCGTAGATGGTTTGATCCTGCGTCGGTCACGTTCCTTGTCGCCCGTTGAGCGTAGCATCACCGTGACCTGCTTCGGCGGATGCTTCTGGTCTTCTTCTTTGACCAGCGTGGTGTAAATGGATTTGAGCGATCTGAAGCCACCGCTTCGCGCGCCGCGTCATCTTGATCGCGCGTCTCTTCATTGATCTCAGCCTGAACATTCACCGACCCCCTTCCGTCCCCCCTGAAAGGAAAGCAATTCACGCGGCGGTGTGACTTCATCGCTCTTCTTGAACTTAGGCTCAGGCTTGGATGCGATCACTGCTTCGCAAAAGATGGCTGCCATTCATTGGCCAGCCATCGGGGAAGTTATCGGGAGGCGGAGGCATTCCATCATCGTGGAGCGGGATGTGATCGCTTTTCAACATGGCAGGGATGGCATCCCGCCCACGGCATGGGCAGGCGTAGACTCAGCAACTTGAGGAACCATGACAGGAGGCAGGTCGGCTTGTGTTGCGCCATCGGCTTTGGTTGCGTGGATTTGATGTTGAGCGGAGTTACGGGCTGGGGGCGTGGAGTCGCTTGCGAGGGCGAGGCAGGTTGACCCTGAGAAAGAGGCGGCTTTGATTCATCCAACGATTCGAGGATCTTGATCTCTGTCCAGATGCATCACATAAAATTTTTGGCGGCGTGGAATTGGATCACGCTGCCTTCGACGATCACGATTGACCGACGGTCAGTTGTTCGCGCGTTTTCTCCACGTGCGCGGGAAGAGGACGAGTTCGATGTTGCCTTGAATGTCTTCGAGCGTGACAAAGCCCATGGGCTTGGTGGTCTTGGTCATGTGCAGGCGGACGTTGGTGACGAGACCCACCCACGCGGACTTTTTCTTCGTGCGAGGCTTCGCTGAGTTAATTTGAAAATAACTGACGATCTGCGCGAACGTTTTTTGATACGGCGTGAGCAGATGATCGGAAATGTAAGCCGATGAGTTCGCGCTCCCAGTTGAGCATTTCGCGCTTGTCGTTGTTCACTTCGGGCAATGTGATCTCTTCGACGACGCCTGTTTCTTGTGCCGAACAGACTCATCATCCCGCGTCTGCCGCGCGGAAGTGCGCGTGCTGGTAGCGACGATTGATCTATTGATGCAATAACGCGGCGCGATTGCCGAACGCGTCCCATCGAACCGACTTTGATGAGACACTCGAGCGCGCGTTTGCCGACCGCGCGTAAGTCAACACGGCGGGCAAATTCGTTGAGGTCTTTGAACGTCCCGTTTTGGTCGCGCTCTTTGAGAATTAATTCGACTGCGCCCTGCCCCATTTTTACCGCGCCGAGTCGAAGCGGATAGCGGTTTCTTGCTCAAGCCGTCGTCATCGGCGGCGGTATCTTCGTTGAAAATCGGCCAGAAGCATTGATGTCAATCGGCAGGACAGGTACGCCCATGCTCTTTCGCATCAGAAATATAAGGCACGCTTTCTCGGTCTGTCCCGCAGATGCCGAGAGCAATGCGGTCATATATTCAGTCAGATAATTAGCTTTGAGGTAGGCAGTCTGCACGGCGATGACGCCGTAATCTGCCGCATGAGATTTGTTGAATCCATAACGCGCAAACTCTTCCCAATCGCTGTAGATGGATTCGGCAACGCTTTGTTCCATCCCCTGCTTGATCGCGCCTTTCACAAATTTTGCGCGATGCTTATCAATGTCTTCTTTTTTCTTTTTGGAGATCGCTTTGCGTAACTCATCCGATTCAGATGGAGTGTATCCCGCCAGTTCAACCGCGGCGCGCATGAGTTGTTCTGATAGACAGGAATACCGAAAGTGTCTTGGAAGATCGGTTGCAGTGCGGGATGACGATATTCCACATCCGCTTCGCCGTGCATCCGCGCGATGTAATCGGGGATGAACGCCATCGGTCCTGGGCGATACAACGCGACCATGGCGATGATGTTATCCAGCGTCTTCGGCTTCATCTGGACGATCCAGCGCGTCATGCCGCCGCCTTCAACCTGGAACAAGCCAGCGGTCTGACCCGCGCCCATGATCTCAAACGATTTCGGATTATCCAATGGAATGTTATTCAAATCAAGTTTGACATGATGTCGTTGCTCGATCAGGTCGCACGCTTTTGCCATCACGCTTAATGTGATGAGTCCGAGGAAGTCCACTTTCAACATGCCGAGCGATTCGAGGATGCCCATCTCGAACTGCGTCACCGTTTTGATCGGCGTCTCTTCCGAACCTGAGGTCGGACGATGAAGCGGCAGATATTCGATCATCGGCTTATCAGAGATCACCACGCCCGCCGCGTGAGTCCCCGCGTTGCGAACCGTCCCTTCCATGCGAGCGGCGGTGTCAATCAACTCGCGCAGGTGCGGTTGCTCGTTATAGATCTTTTTGAAATCGGGGATCGCAAGCGCGTCTTCCATCGTGGTGTTGCGACCCGACACGAACGGCACAAGTTTTGCCACGCGATCCACTTCAGGAAGCGGAATGTCCATCACGCGCCCCACGTCGCGCAGCGCGGCTTTCGTGCCCATCGTGCCAAACGTGATGATCTGCGCGACCTTATCGCTTCCATATTTGCGCGTGCAATATTCAAGCATCTCGGCGCGGCGGTCATCGCGGAAATCCAGATCAATGTCGGGCATCGAGATACGCCCAGGGTTCAAGAACCGCTCAAACAGCAGATCATGTTGAAGCGGGTCAACGACCGTGATCTCCAACACGTACGCGACGATCGAACCTGCGGCAGATCCGCGCGCGTTGTACCAAATCCCATTTTCGCGCGCGTGACGGCACAAGTCCCAGACGATGAGGAAGTACGCGTCGAATCCCCATTTTATTGACGACGCCCAACTCATACTCGATTCTCTCGCGGACTTTCTGGCTGGTCGCCCAATCCCCATACCTTTTCCTCGCCCCCTCCTCGCACAAGTGGCGAAGGTAACTCGCAACCGTGAATCCATCAGGGACGGGGAACTCGGGCAAGTGATAGCCCTTGAACGACAAGTCCACGTTACAGCGTTCGGCAATGAGGAGCGTGTTGTTCAGCGACTCGGGCACTTCAGCGAACAACCGACTCATCTCTGCGGGCGCGCGGAGGTAGTACGAGTCGTCGCTCATGCGCATCCGCTCGGGGTCCGAAAGAAGCGATTGGGTTTGGATCGCCAGCATAATATCTTGCAATCGCGCGTCTTCCTGATTGATGTAATGCACGTCGTTCGTCGCGATGTAGTTCGCTGAATACTTCATCCCCATTTCGAGCAGTTTTTTGTTGAGGTCGGTGATCTCTTTGATGTTGTGCTGTTGCAGTTCGATGAAGAAGTTGTCGCGCCCGAAGACATCGTAATACCAATTCATCCGCTTGACGGCTTCTTCATTGTTCCCATCCAACAGCAAGCGCGGAATCTCAGCCGACATACACCCCGACGTGGCGATGATTCCCTCGGAATGTTTCATGCTAACAAGTCATGGTCAATGCGCGGATAATAATAGAAGCCATCGAGTTGCGCGGCGGAGAAATCTTGAGCAGGTTTTGCTTAACCTGTTTCGTTTTTCGGCAAGCAAAAGCAAGTGTGAGGAGGTTCTGTCGAGTTTGGAGTCGCGGTCGTTCATCGTCCGCGCCGCCATGTACGCTTCCACGCCGATGATCGGCTTGATCCCCTCGTTGGTCGCGGCTTTGTAAAAATCCATCACCCCGAACATCGTGCCATGATCCGTGATGGCGACCGCGTTCATTTCCAACTCCTTCACGCGCTTGACGAGTTTCTTGATGTTCGAGAAACCGTCGAGCAATGTTCGGTGTGAACGTGGAGGTGGGTGAAAGACATTTCAGTGACCAGTGATCAGTTATCAGTGGGATAGCGATTATAGCACGGGTGTTCGAGAATGAAGTTTAAAATATTTGTTCCCCGTTTTAGGCACGTACGTTCAGGTTTGATTCTTTGATGTTCGAGTTATATGGCAGTAGTCACTACTTGCACAAAAGAATCAACTAGCTTTTTTCACACCCCACGACACCTGGATTTGCGTCCCCTGCTCTGGCTTGGAATTAATCCTCACCAACGCGCCGATCAAGTCTGCGCGTTCGTACATGCCTGCCAGACCGTAATGTTTATTGGCAACCATGTCATCGAGCGGCAGGTTGATTTCTGTGCAAACCAATGCCATCATCCGCCACAGCGAGGCGAATCCACTCTTCGCGTAACTCTCCGGTAATGGTGATCGAATTGGCTCGAGAATATTTCAACGCGTTCTCGCAGGCTTCCTGCGCAATACGGTACAGGTTATTCTCCACTACTTCGGGATACCTGCACACTCCATCCATCTGAATCTCGGCAACGACGCGCATATTATCATGGCTTCTTTCTGCGAGGGTATCTGCCAGCCCTCGAGCGCGAATTTCAAACCATAGATCAGACTTGGGGGACGCAAATCGCTGACGATCTCACGAATCTGTTGAATCAGGCGGCTGTAAGATTCGCCAAAGCCCGGCACTTGCGAAAGTTCTTGATGCTTGTGTCCAGTATTACCGCCATTTCATTCAACACGCTGTCGTGCAAGTCGCGCCCCAGGCGGTTTCGCTCCTCATACCGCGTGAGGTTCGCGTGATACATCGCTTTGAGTCGTTCGGTCTGGATGATATTGCTCAACGCGATCCCCGTCTGATTGGCGAGCGATTGCAAGATCGGAAGTTCCGCTTGTGGGTAGTGATCGTCGGGATCGCGGCGGCCCAACAACCAGACTCCAATGAGGTCGGACCCAACGTGCAACGGGAGGATGAGGCGGACCCAGTCGAAGGGCGGATCGTTTTCAAGTTGGCGATTCAGGCCGCCCGTCGAAAATGACGCGAGCCACTTGGTCAACGCTCTCTTCCCGGACCTGGTCGCTGGTCACGCCATCGGACGCCATCACCTGCGCCGACGGATTCGCGCTCCGCACCACAACATATTGCCGAATGAGCAGGCTGGGAAAAACTTCTTCGCGCAATAACTTCATCAGGTCTTGCAATGTATCACTGGCAATAATGCGGGCGGAAAACGTCTCAGCCAGCCGTTCGCTGGGAATTTTCACGCCGAGCATTTTTCGATCTACAAGAGTTTGAAATGACGGGAACACAAGCGCGCCCAAGCCCGCGGCAAAGACAGCAACCAGCATGGTTGCAAAGACAATCGCTTCATGGCGAATATCAATCAGCCCTGAATATCTCAGCGCGAGCGAAAAAATTCCTACCAGTAGGAGGAGAAAAAGATAAAAGGAGACCGCGCGATTCGTGCGAAGCTCCAGCCCGCCCAGCTGACGCTGATACAAAACGTAGAAGTATGCTCCTGGCAAAATCGGCAGGGCAAAAAAGGCAAGCGGTCCGCTTTGTGGAATGTTTCCAGCCCGCCCGAAATTCCGATCAGGATCCCCAAAAACATGGAGAGGGTTGCGGCGGCTACGAGGAAGCGCACATCACGACGATATTCGCGTTGAAAAATGTAATGACAGATCAACAAGACGATACTGCCTGCAAACGCCAGAACCACTGCCAGAAAATAAGAGGTGCGCGGCGTGAGTTGGAATAGTTCGCTCATTGCAACGATCGAACACATGGCATAGATCAAAACCAACAACCAGCGCGGCAACGATTTCAACGGAGCCGGGAAAACCCAATGAAAGTGAAGATATACAGGCAGGATGAACCAGGCGACAACTCTGAGCAGGATGCCGCTCCACAAAACTCGATGGGATGAGACAGCCCCAAACATGATGAACAATGCCATCAGGTAATTCATGGCAACGAATAACCGCCAGCGCGAATCTTTTGGACGCATGAAGAGTTGGGTAAACGCGCCGATTCCCCAGAACGCATACGCCAGCCACCAGATGTTGAAAAAGTGCGCGGGGAATTCATCCCAAGTGAAACCGGGATATTCCCAGTCAACCGTCAAAGGTTCTCCATTGCGCGTGACTTCTATCTCGATCCTCTCCCCCGGTTCGATCCCTTGAAAAAGATTCAGGTTTCGATCTGCGCGCAAATCTTCCCGTGAGATCGAACCGACTCTTTCAATAACATCCCCTGTTTGCAATTCGGAAGATTCGGCGCCATATAACTCCAAGATCATGCCGTCGGTAGGATTGAAATAAAAACCCGGATACGGCGCAAGAAAGAGAATGCCGTATGTATATGCCAATAAGATCAACAGGGACGCAACCGCAGAGAGTGGAAATTCGTTCAACCGCCGGTTTTGTGAAGACAATTGCTGCATGGCATATACCTTCAGCCGTGTCGCCCAGAGGCTCCACGACAGTCTCGGAGATTCTTCGCTCCACTCACGATGACGCCGCATAAGCGAAATATGAAAGGAGGTGATGCGATTGAGTTCAAGAATACCACAAACCTTTACAACCATCGTTCGTTCAAACCCACTATAGAAAGGAGACACTTCCATGAACATGCACACGTTTTATCGGCAACTTTCAATGAGACAAGTTGACGAAAACCAACGCCGCCTCGCAAGGTGGGAGGCGGGCGGAAGATGCTACTCGTCAGTTGGAATAGGTGAGAGGTTCGTACGGGAAGATGATGCAAGCCAAGACAATATGCACGACGCGATAAGGTCTCTTGCGAATCCCGCGCCGCTTGCTTCATTGCTGGATGAAGTGATTGCCCCGGTCAATGAGTTGCTCAAGGTAACGTAGCGCGGGATAGCATCCCGCACCACGAATCATGTTTATCTTCTTGCAACTGGGATAGTGGGAGGCTCCGGGGAGATCAATCCCATTTGCCGGGCTTTGCTCACTGCGGCAATACGGTTATGGACTCCCAGTTTGATATACGCGCCGGACAGCAAATTGCGGACGGTGGAATTCGAAATGGACATTTTCTTTGCAAGTTCCGCGGTGGAACTGTCGGGGTAGGAGAGGCATAAGGAAAGCGCCTCCAGTTGTCGTTTTGCGAGGAGCGAGTCGCGCCTTGATTCGTCGCTGCGCAGGATGGCTTCCTTCGCCTGTTTGCTCAAGTGAATACCTCCGCTGGAGACCGAAACGATCACGTTTTCCAAATCCCGCAAAATGGCTTGGTCCTCTTTAAGGATATATCCGCTTGCCCCCGCTTCCATGATCGCGCGTATCAAGTTGCGTTCCGCGTGCATGCTAACGACAAGGATCGCCAGATCGGGATACTCCTGCAACAAAGCGGGAATGACATATAAGATGGGATACGGATTCGGGTTTTCGGGGGAGGCTGGCACGCCCACGTCGAGCAAAAGCACGTCGGTGGAATGTTTTTTCAGAGTCTCTTTGAGTTCGTCGCCGTGATGGATGGCCGCAACGACCTCGACCCGCGGACTAGCGTCCAACCGCAGGTGATACCCATCTACGGTGGTTTGGTGGTCGTCGAGGATCGTCACGCGTATTTTTTTTGGCATCAGTTCTCCCTTCGGTGACACCTCAAGAGTAGCAAAGATTACAGACTATTTCAAGGTTTTTAGAGAAATCAGTACAAATGCCTATGCTAAAGGACGGGCTGTCTATTGAGTACTGTTTGTAAGGAGTATACAATACTTGTGACTGTTCACAATTAAAAGCGGGGATCAAGGGGGGAATGGATCACTCAAAGTGAATGCCATACCTTGGCATTCACTTTTTATTTAGTGAAGATCATTGCGAAAAACAAAAATCCTCCTAACGGAGAATTTTCTATGAGCGCGGAGGGGATCGAATATCATCCCCCCTGTGGGGACACTCAACAAAACAGAGTGTTGTATGAGCGCGGAGGGGATCGAACCCTCAACAAACGGCTTAAAAGGCCGCTGCTCTGCCATTGAGCTACGCGCCCGCGAAACGAGCGAAGGGCATTCTAACACGGGGGAAAGTGAGCGTCAACGGAAAACCTTGTGCTTTACCGCTAAGCCCGCAAAGGGCGCGAAGGATTAATCTTTTTCTTGGCGATCTTTGCGAACTTAGCGGTTAATTTTCAAAGCGTAAGACAACTGAAATTCGGTGCGTCCACAAAATGGAGGCTAACATGGCTGACTTATTACATGTGGACGAACAAAACTTTCAAAGCGAAGTGATGAACGCCAGCGAACCCGTGCTGGTAGATTTCAGCGCGGTGTGGTGCCAACCGTGTAAGATGCTTGATCCTGTGGTCAAGCAACTGGCAGGCGAATGGGACGGCAAAGTGAAAGTGGTAAAAATTGACGCCGACGAGAATCCCAACCTTGTGATGCAATTCGGCGTGATGGGCATCCCCACCCTGTTGTTCATGAAGAACGGCGAGATCAAGGAACGTATCACTGGCTTTATGCCGAAAGAGAAACTGGTCGCGCGGTTCACTCCGCACTTTAACTAAAAACCTTTTCACCGCCAAGGGCGCGAAGAACGCAAAGAATCAAAAGAAAAAAACTTTGTGCACTTCGTGTCCTTTGTGTTTAATTTTTTCTCATCAATTTATCAAGTTCGGCAAAATCAACGCGGGAGGTTAGATCGAAACTCATCGGGGAGACGGATATCATTCGTTTCTTTCGCAAAGTGTACACATCCGTGTCTTCGGGCTCATCATCGAACATCCCAGCCTCGCGGTAGCCCACAGTCCCGGGTTCATCCCACGACGCGCGTTCGGCAGGCGTCGGCTCGTAATACCGTTGACGCGACACCCGAGTCAACTGCCACGGGGTATCCGACTCGGCATCGGCGGGCACTTCGACTTTGAGCAAGTCCACATCGGCGGGGAATTTTTGCTCCAACAACATGCGGGCAAACTTTGCCGCAAACTTTGCCGCGATTGGGAATTCCACATCGGTGGAATACGAGAGATGATATTTCGAATCCGTCTCCAGCGAGATCGCCAGCGAAGGGATTCCCAACGAGGCGGCTTCGAGCGCCGCGCCAACCGTGCCGGAGATCGTTACACCTGACGCGACATTTTCACCGTAGTTAATTCCTGAAACGACGAGATCAGGCTTGCGCTTCATGACATCGTATATCCCATGGAGGACCGCCTGCGCGGGACTCCCGCCTACTGCGAACACGCTCCATTCCTGACCATTGATCTGCAGCCGCTCCTCTCGAATGATCCCATCGGATGTGTTGGGCAAACTGCGCCCCATCCCCGAAGATTGGTCACGCGGCGCGGTCACGGTGACATACCCAAGGTCCGAAAGAGAAGCGGCGGCAGCCCACAAGCCGGGCGAGCGAATCCCATCGTCATTAGTTAAGAGAATTTGTGGTTTTGTGGTTGACATACTCTTCCTACTTTCATGTTGCAAATAAAAAGGAGCGGATAACCGCTCCTCATCATGGCGCCCTCGGCGCGACTCGAACACGCGACCTATTGCTCCGCAAGCAAGCGCTCTAATCCACTGAGCTACGAGGGCATTTGGCAGGCGGGGATTTTAATTCAGATTCAACGAAGGGTCAAGTGAGGCATTATATTCGCGGCGTCGTATTCGTTTGCCCTTGTCAATTTCATAAATTCCATAACTACACGCGGATCGAAATGACTCCCAGATTGGCTTTCGATGTAGGCAATCGCGTCCGACCTCGACCATGCAGACCGGTACGGGCGGTCGGAGGTCAGGGCATCATACACATCAATCACTGCGAACAATCGGGCAGATAGCGGTATCTGTTCACCGCTCAAGCTGTCGGGATATCCGGTTCCATTCCATTGTTCATGATGCCAACGGGGAATGTCTAGGGCGGGCGCAAGATAAGCGATAGGCGAGAGTAAATTAACCGCAATTGCAGGATGCTGCCTCATGATGCGCCACTCATCTTCGGTCAGCGGACCCGGCTTGAAGAGTATCTCATCGGGAATGGCAACTTTGCCGATATCATGCAGAGCCGCGCCACGCCGAATATTGATGATCGTATCTTTTTCCATACCCATCATGTGCGCCAGCCGCGTGGTCAGGTCTGTTACTCGGCGTGTGTGCTTTTCCGTTTCTTTGTCACGCAGGTCAAGCGCTCTAGACCATCCTTCGATGGTCGCGTCATAGGCTATGCTTAATTCCACGCTGGCGCGCTGTAAATCCTTGAACAGGGTAGCGTTATCAATGGCAATTGCCGCCTGACTTGAGATAGAACCGACGAATTCAGCCGAGTCAGGATCAAGTTTAAGTGGTGTGCGGTTGAAAAATTCCAGCACGCCCAGCAATTTTCCTTTTGCCAACAGCGGAAGTCCATAATAAGCAACGAATCCTTCATCTGTAAACTGAGACTGGCGCGCAAAGCCATGCCTATGGAAGCGAAGATCGGGAATGCTAACTGTTTTGCGTTCCATTGCTACTTTGCCTGCAAAACCTTCCCCCAATTTCAAGCGCATCTCTTGCAGATTGTTCGTCTGGAAGCCTGCGCCGGACGAGAAAGTGAGCAGGTTGGTTTCGGAGTTGAATAGCAAAATGGATGCGGCATCCGCGCGCAACAGTTTGATGGCTTGATCAAGCAGCATGGAGAGAAGCAGTTTGAGGTCCAGACCAGAAGCGATTGCCAAATCTATCGAGCGAGAAGCGGCTCGCTGTCGTGTCTGTTGTTCCAGTTGATTTTCTGTATGTTTGTAACTTGTAATCTCTCGAGCGCTAAGAAGTATCTGCGTATCAGATACCATAGAGATACGCGAGTCGAACCATCTCTTCTCTGGGGTAGTTATAGAGAATTCAAACGGCAATGTTTCCCCATATTCTCTCAAATTTAAGAGTTGACGCTCTAGATCATTCGCTCGCTCAGGCGAAAGAATTTCCTGGAATTTTTTGTTATGCAAAAGGCTTGGAAAACGATCTTGAAGGTGGGGCGAATCGAATCGGTACTCCAGCACAGAACCGTCAAAGTCAAGTAAAACGGTAAAGTCGGCAAAAGATTGAAGGGATACTCCAAGCTTCGA
>JAXLVX010000073.1:0-14923 GCA_046328795.1 Anaerolineales bacterium
TTGGGTCTGCTTGCAGGCTGGAAGCGTAAAACGCCGTTCGACGTGGGCGCGCTCACATTCTCGTTGATCGCATGGGCTACGCCGACGTTCTGGCTGGGAATCATTTTGCTGGTGGCTGGAAGCACATGGTTTGGTCTGCCGACGGGCGGA
Organism: Anaerolineales bacterium; assembly: GCA_046328795.1. Classification (GTDB taxonomy): domain Bacteria; phylum Chloroflexota; class Anaerolineae; order Anaerolineales; family Villigracilaceae; genus Defluviilinea. The sequence goes on from JAXLVX010000073.1 coordinate 151, forward strand.
ATCGTCAGCCCTGAAAATGTCGGCAAGCCTCTGCACACCGTAATCCCCGACCTTGCTAAACATCTGGTCTTGCCCACGCTGACGTTTACGATTCTTTATCTGGGGGAATACATGCTCATCATGCGTTCGTCTATTTTGGAGGTGCTAAGCGAGGATTACATCCTCACCGCGCGCGCAAAAGGGATGAGTCACTTTCAAGTCCTCACAAGACACGGTTTACGAAATGCCATGCTCCCGATGGTGACGATCATCGCCTTGAACCTCGGCTTTACCGTTTCGGGCGCGATCTACATCGAAACAGTTTTTTCGTATGACGGGTTGGGCAATCTCGTGCAAACCGCGCTCGTCAAACAAGATTATCCTCTTTTGCAGGGAGCGTTTCTTCTGCTGGCGGTCAGCGTGATCATCGCCAACATGCTCGCGGACTTTCTGTACACCTACCTCGACCCGCGCGTGAAAGCCAATTGACATGGGCGAACACTGGACTCTCTTCCTGCGCAACATCCAAGAATTTTGGAGAACGTTCCGCCGAAACAAATTGGGATTGGTGGGCGCCTTTTTGGTAATCGTGGCGACGTTGACGGCGATCTTCGCCCCTGTATTGACCTCGTACGACGCCAGCGAGATCATACGCGATGGGGACAACCGCGCGTTGACGTTCGCGCCGCCATCCGTCCACGGCGTTCTTGGCACAGACGACGCGGGGCATGACGTTTGGTCTCAGCTTGTGTACGGCGCGCGCATCTCGCTCGTGGTGGGATTCATGGCGGGTTTCATTGCCATGTTCGTGGGCAGCGCGTTGGGCATTGTGGCGGGCTACTTCGGCGGAAAAATAGACAGCCTCATCATGCGAATCACCGACGTGCTTCTCGTGATACCCGACCTGCCGCTCATGCTCGTGCTGGTGGCGACCATCCGCCAAATGGAATTGAAAATTTCTCCACTGGCGGTGTTGATCGTCGTAATAGGTCTGCTGTATTGGACAAGCACAGCCCGCCTGATCCGCTCGCAAGTGTTGACCGTGAAAGAGCGGCAGTTCGTCGCCCGCGCGCGCGCCATCGGGGCGGGACATTGGCATATCATCCGCAAACACATCTTGCCGCAGTTGATGCCATTGATCGTGACGAACACCGTGTTGATCCTTTCCACAGCCATTCTCATCGAATCAGGCTTGGCGTTTCTCGGGTTGGGCGACCCAACTCGCCCGTCGTGGGGAACGATGTTGAACTTTGCGTTCGACCGAAGCGCGATATCCAATGGCGCGTGGTGGTTTTACCTCCCGCCCGGCATCGCCATCCTGTGGGTGAGTTTGGGGTGCATCCTGCTGGGGAACGTGTTGGAAGAAATGTTGAACCCGCGATTGACGGCGCATCATCTTGAAGGCGAGGCGGGCATGATCGCAATCGCGGAAGCGGAGTCTAAAGGATGAGCGAAAAACCGTTGTTGAGCGTGCGCGGACTGACGACAGAATTCACCACGCCGGAGGGCAAGATCGCGCGCGCGTTGGAAGATGTTTCGTTCGATGTGATGCACGGGCAGACGATCGGGCTGGTCGGCGAATCGGGTTCGGGGAAGACGACCACGCTCATGTCGTTGATGCGTTTGCTCCCCGCGGGCGGCAGGATCACTGCGGGCAGGGTGATGTTCAACGATACAAATTTGCTGTCGCTGTCTGAACGCGAGATGCGCGACTATCGCTGGAAGAGCATGGCGATCGTGTTTCAAGGCGCGATGAACGCGCTGAACCCGGTGATGAAGGTGGGCGACCAGATCCACGAAGCGATCATGCTCCATAATTTGATGGACGAAGACGCGGCAGAAAAACGAGTGAGGGATCTGTTGGAGATGGTAGGCATCGCGCGGACTCGGCGAGATCAATATCCTCATCAATATTCCGGCGGGATGCGCCAGCGCGCGATGATCGCCATGGCGTTGGCGTGCGCGCCCGATCTGTTGTTCGCCGACGAGCCGACCACCGCGTTGGATGTGATGATCCAGGCGCAGGTGTTGCAACTCTTGAAAGAAATTCAAAAGGCGCTGGGGCTTGCCATCGTGTTGGTGACGCATGATCTTGGCGTGGTCGCCGAAGTGTGCGATTCGGTCGTGGTGATGTATGGCGGCAAGGTCGCCGAATATGGAACGGCGGATCACATTTATAACGAAGCGCAGCATCCCTACACACAAAAACTCCTCGAGGCTTTTCCCGATGTGACCAAGCCCGGCGACACGCTGGCATCCATCCCCGGAACGCCGCCGCGATTGACGAACCTTCCGCCGGGCTGCCGCTTCGAGCCGCGCTGTCATTTGAGGGTCGCAAAATGTTCACAGGTCAATCCTCCGTTGCTTGAAGTATCTCCTAAACATTACGTCTCGTGCATTCTGCGCGAAGGCGCGGAGGCTGACCTGCGATGACCCAGACTCCCATGCTCGAAGTGCGCGGATTGTTCAAATATTTCCCGGTGCATCAGGCTCTCCTTGGCTCGTTGACGAAACGCACTCACTCTTCAGTAAAAGCGGTGGATGATGTTTCGTTTGCGTTGGGACACGGCGAAGTGTTGGCGGTGGTCGGCGAATCGGGGTGCGGCAAGACAACCATCGCGCGGACATTGATCGGGCTGGAAACACCGACCAATGGAGAGATCATCTTCGACGGAAAAGCGGTCGGCGCGCGCGCGAAGCAACCGCACATCAGTTTGAAGCAATTGCGTCAACGCGCCCAGATGATCTTTCAAGACCCATACGAATCGTTGAACCCGCGCGCGACGATCTTCGAAATTGTCGCCGAGCCGTTGGTCGTTCATGGGTTAGTCAAAGACAGGCGCGAAAGAGTCGCCGCCGTCAAATCTGCGTTGGAGGATGCGGGCTTGCGCCCCGCCGAAGATTATTTCATGCGTTATCCGCACGAACTTTCAGGCGGACAACGTCAGCGCGTGGTGATCGCCAGCGCGATGGTGTTGCAACCGGAGTTGTTGATCGCGGACGAACCCGTCTCGATGCTCGACGTTTCCATCCGCGCGGAGATTTTGAACTTGTTGCGCGACCTTCGCCAGAAGCGCGGCATCAGCATCGTCTTCATCACGCACGACCTCAGCACAGTCGCCTACTTTGCGGATCGAATCGCGGTGATGTATCTCGGTCGCATCGTTGAAATTGGTCCGGCGCGCGAGGTGTTGAAAAGTCCGCAACATCCGTATACGAAGGCGTTGATCTCAGTGGCGCCTGTCCCAAATCCGCGATTGCGGCGCGAGCGGGTGATATTGCAAGGCGAAACGCCGAACCCGATCAACTTGCCGACGGGTTGTCGCTTCCATCCGCGTTGCCCGGTGGCGATTGACATTTGCAAAGTGAACGATCCACAATTAATAGAACTGACTCAGGGACATCAAGCCGCTTGCCTGCTTGTCACAAAATAAGGAGTCCCCATGCTGTCGAACACTTCTCGCGCCCTCACGTATTTAACTGCCGCGCTGTATGCAATTCTCGGCGCGTGGTTGTTCATTATGCCCGAAACGCTCGCGCCGGTCTTCGCGTGGAAAGTGACCGCGTTCATGACCATGACCATCGGCGGCTGGTGTTTGGGCAACGCATGGCTGGCATTTATCGCCGCCCGCCGCTGGAATTGGAGCCGCGTTTATTCGTCCTTGCTGTATTTGGGACTCTTCGGCGTTGGCGAACTCCTCGTCGTATATTTTTTCCGCGATAAACTCAAATTAGACCATCCCATTGCGTGGCTATATTTGTTGACGTTGTTCGTCAATCTCTCCGCTTCGTTGATCACGCTTTTCTTCTGGCTTCGCGCAAAGCCGCAAGTAGAATCGGGAGGAGAACAAACAAACGCAAAGCAATATGCGGCGCTTATTATATTTATCGTCTTTGTCGGCTTCCTCGGTTTATACGGCAGTCTCGCCAAGATCGGTGCGCCCGGCACGAACGGCGGCATCTTCCCTGAAGTGATGTCGCTATTCACCTTGCGAAGTTTCGGCGTGTTCTATCTTTCGATCGCGCTGAGCGTCGTACCGTTCTTGCGAGATCGCAGTATCAAAGCCATTCTCACTCATTCCATCGCATCGTACGGGCTGATCGTTTTTATCACCATCGCGGCGTTCGTCTACATCGGCTTGTTTGATTTTGTATCCAAGCCCGGCGGTTTGCTTTATTTCGGCGCGTATCTGGGAGTGGGGATTCCGTTGTTGTTCGTGTTTCGCAAACAGGGAACAGGCGGTTGATGGACATCACCAGTCTGCAAAACCCGCGCGTCAAGCATATTGTCAAGCTGCGCGACGATAAAAAGACTCGCAACGAAGACGGCTTGATGATCGTGGAGGGATACGACGAGATTCAACTCGCCCGCGCGGCTGGACACACCCCGCAGACGATTCTCTTCGGACCTGAGCTTGCCTCACGCTCGTTGACCGATTCGTCCATTGAAGCGCTGACCGTCTCGCGCGCGGTGTTCCAGAAGATTTCGTATCGTGAAAACCCCGATGGATGGATGGCGATCTTTCCGATTCCCAACACGTCTCTCGATGATTTGAAGTTGAGCGCGAATCCGCTCGTTATTGTGGCTGAATCAATTGAGAAGCCCGGCAACCTCGGCGCGATCTTGCGGACCGCAGACGCGGCAGGCGTGGACGCGTTGCTCGTCTGTGATGCGCGGGTGGATGCGTGGAATCCCAACGTGGTGCGGGCGAGTCGAGGCGCGGTGTTTAGCGTGCCAGTCGTCGCTTGCGCGAATGTTGAGGCGTTGAAGTGGCTGAAAGGCGGAGCGATCCGTGTTGCCGCCGCGAGTCCATCTGCGAATGAAAATTATTCCGATGTGGATCTGAAGAGTCCCGTTGCCGTCGTCGTTGGGACGGAGGATGAGGGCTTGTCGGATTTTTGGATGGCGAACGCGGACGTGAAGGTGAAAATCCCGATGATGGGGAAAGTGAATTCGTTGAACGTCGGTTTCGACGGCGTTGATCGTGTATGAAGCGGTGCGCCAGCGTGGCAGACTATGACGTGGATCATTGGCATTGCGATTGTGGTCATCGTTGGATACGTGCTTGACCGTGAAATTTATTTTTACGAGGGCGCGCGTCTCGGTCCGCGCGCGCAGGCGTGGTTGTATGATCGCTGGTCTCGCAAATATGACGCGGGCAAGCGCGAGAGTCAATTGCGCGATGAAGAAATGCTGGCGCGTCCCCTGTTGGATTTGTTGAAAGGAATCCCCGAACCGTTCATTTTAGATTTTGCGACAGGCACGGGACGGTTATCATTTGTGCTGTTGAATCAAGCGGACTTCAACGGTCACATCATCGCGCTCGATCTTTCACAGGGAATGCTGGAACAGGCGGTTGAGAAATTATCCCGCGCTGAGCGAAGGGACGATGATCCTTCGTCCCGCAGTCGAAGCGCAAGTGTCGAATTCCTCCGTCATCTTGCTTTGCCCCTGCCATTTCCCGATTCAACTTTTGATGCGGTCTGCGCGTTGGAGGTGTTGGAACTCTTCCCGTCCATGGACGAACCGTTGAAAGAGTTGACCCGCGTCCTGCGCCCGGGTGGAATCCTGCTCACCACGCGCGGGACGGAGGAGTCGGGACGACGGGCGAAGGTGAAGAGCAAGCCCGTTTTTCACAACCTTGCTGGAAGCGAACGGATCAGCGAGATTCAGATCACACCATGGTGGAAGTTGTTCGATCGCGTGCTGGCGCGTAAGAATGGAGAATCAACCCCCGTTGGCGCGAAGAAACTTTCAGACGTGTTGCGGTGCGCGGCGTGCGGACAGATCGAATGGGGAAGCGAGGCGGGCGCGTGGAAATGTCAATCGTGCGGACATGAATTGGCGGTCACAAAAGAGGGAATCGTTTTGGGCTGAGCGGGTTTGTTGGGTTTGATTTCGGCGGGCTGAAGCCCTGCCTCAGTTCGTGAAAGTCGGCTGGAAGCCGACTCAGAGAGTGTTTCTTAAATCTAAAAAGTCATTCCTTTGTACACGGATTTCACGGAACACACGGAAGAAGTCCTTCTCTGTGAAAATCAGTGAAATCTGTGGAGTCCGTGTTCAAAAAAAGAAGTTAAGAGACAGCCTCTAAAGGCGATCCTTCTAACAAAAAAATCGGCAGAACCAAAAGGTCCGCCGATTTTTTGTTACGCGCGTTATTTTTTCAGCGCGTTGATCTCTGTCAGAACTTTCTTCACCATATCCTCGGTGATCCCCGCTTCTTTGGCTTGCGGCATGGCGATCAGGGTTTTGAGGGTCATGCCCTTAGCAAGCCCGATCATGGGATTTTTGGAAACACCTGGCGCGTATTTCTCCAGGATTTTCACCGCTCCTGTGTCTTTCAAGATTTCACCGACTTTGGTATCCAATGTGTAAGCCATTTGAATCTCCTCGTAGCAGATTTAGCGTGCATGCCTATTATACAGCGTTCGTTTCCGGTATTTCATAAAATTCAAGGACAGTTACATTTGTTTGATAAATCGTCTCGTCGCTGACGGGGAACAATTCAGCGGGGGAATGAGTTAAACTAAGGACGAGGAGAATCCCATGAAGAAAACATCGAAGAAACTATTTTTGGTCTGCATCGTGCTGTTGACCGTCGCCGCGTGCGCGACTCAACCGCCCGTGCCGACGAACACGCCTTTGCCCCCGTTTGACACGCCGACTCCATTCGTTGTGCCAACTAACACGCCGATCATCACCAATGAGACAGCGACAACACAACCGACGCAAGCCACGCAATTCGTGCCAACGAGTACGGATTTGCCGTCGGTCTCAACTTCAACGCCCCTGCCGCCCGTGACGGGAATCTACAATCCGTACGCAGTCATCCCCTTGTCAACAAGAGAGCGTGTTGAATATCCGCTCCGCCGCAGGGACGGGACAGCCCATCGTTGGTTCGCTCGCGCCGAATGCCGTCGGTGTGAACCGCACGGGGCCGGCGACCAGCGCCAGGCGGCGACCGCTGGGTGGAGATCCAGAATCCATCAGGCGGAGTCGGTTGGGTGAACACGAAGTTTCTCACGGAGTACACCGCGCCCTCCGCGTTTTGCTCCGACTCGCGCGTGACCGATCTGTTGAACAACGTGCGAACTGCCATGCTGAACTCGAACGGCGAGTTGCTGGGTTCGCTCGTCAGCGAGCATGGATTGGACTTGCGCCTGTGGCGGTGGGGAACAGTGGCAAATTACACGCCGAAAGAAGCCGTGGGTCTTCCAATCCGATTATGTGGTGAAGTGGGGACCCGCGCCCGGAAGCGGCATGGACACGAACGGGACTTTCTCAGAACAAATCCTGCCGAAATTGCAAGAAGTGTTCAGCGCGAATTACACGTTGAACTGCAACAATCCGCTCGACCTTGCGACGTTTTCAGTCGAGCCGTGGCCCTCCGAATATGCCAACGTCAATTTCTACACGGTGTTCAAGCCCGGCTCCGAACAATACGGCAGACTCGATTGGCAGGCATGGATCGCAGGCGTGGAGTACGCGCAGGGCAAGCCGATGTTGTTCGCGCTCACATCCATTTTCAGTGGGAGCCGTGACCCCTCCGTCCTATCGGACACCTCCCCCATAATCCGACGAACCCCAGTCGGATTATGGGGGAAGGCTGAAATGAGGGTTGTTTCCAGGTGACAGTCACCTTCAAGGTGACTGTCACCTTTTGGTTTAAGTGATAATCTCGCAGTACAATTGGAACACTCCCATCACGGCAAGGGGAGAGGTGACATGTGACCAACAAAAATGAGTGTCAATTATGTTTATGATTATCGGCGCATCACGTTGGTAATTAGCGTTGGTTTATTCGCGTTGGACAATGCCGCTGGCGGAACCCGAAGGGGGCTAGGAACATGGATTTCCACCGTGTTGGGATTGTTGCTTGGTGCATCTGCTGGCATTAAAGGATGGTTGGATTGGAATAAAAAAGAATCAGCATCTCAAGTCATGAATATCACTGCGAAAGATGGTGGGCAGGTATCAACAGGAAATGAGGCGCGAAATATTCAAACTGAGAATATTATGAACATTTCCACGAAGCTTCAAAACCTGCACCTACGTTTTCGCCTCTCCACCAACTTCCCCCACGCTCCCGCGGACTTCACGGGACGCGGGTAACTCATCACCGATCTGCTCAAAAGACTTCAGATCACATAAGAGCGCGACCATCAGCGGGCTGACAGGCATGGGCGGAATCGGCAGGGCCGCGCTACCTGGACTTGCCGTCGCTCACCAGATCGCAAAAGACTATCCCGACGTGCAGATCTTCCTCGACCTGAAGGCCATAACAGCACCTTTGACGTTGGTTGATATTGCCCGTCATGTCATTCTCTCCTTCGAGCCGACAGCCGACTTGCGTGCATTGAATGAGGACAACGTACAAGCCGCGTATCAATCAGTCCTGCATGGAAAGAAAGTTTTCTTGTTTTTCGATAACGCCCGTTCCGCTGAACAGATCGCAAAACTCGCTCCGCCCGAAAATTACGCCATGCTGGTCACACTCGCGCTGGAATTTCACGGTGGCAGGCTTGAAGACCCACAAAGTGGGCGTGATGGAGGAACAAGAGGCAAAAAGAATTCCTGCTCGAACTCTGCCGCGAATTGGAGATAAAGCCTCGAACCTCGCCAAAGCCTGCGGAAAATTGCCTTTGGCTTTTGCGCATTGCAGGGAGTTTCTTGAAGGTAAACGCTCAATGGAAGGTGGAAAAATATCTCGAAGAACTCAAAGGCGCGAAAGGGCGATTGGAAACGCTCAAGTCCAGCCGATTGAGCGCTGATTATATGCTGAACCTGATGTGCTGGCAACCTTCGAGTTGAGTTACAACGGATTGCAGGATGACCAGAAAAAGAACTGGCGCGCGCTGGGGAGTTTTCCCTGCTTCGTTCGCATCAAGCGCTGCGGCGGCGATATGGGAGATGGAGGTTGATGAAACGGAAAACTTGCTGGGCTTGTTACTGCGTTACAGCCTGATTGATTTCAACGAAACCTCAACACGCTATGAATTACACGATTTGTTGGCAGAATTTACGCGGGGGCAAATGGTAGATGAGGAAGAGCAAGAAACGCGAATTAAACACGCATCGCATTACAAAGATGTGATGAGTGTTGCAAACGCTTTGTACGAAGAAGGCGGCGAGAAGATCCTACAAGGACTTCGCTTATTCGACTTGGAATGGGAGCATATTCGTTCAGCACATGTCTGGCTAGCTGAACATTTGGAAACATCTAAAGAGATTGCAGGGTTGGCTGTGCCTGTCGATGCGCCGTTAGACTGTCTCGACTTGCGGCTTGCGCCAAAACAGAAGATTGAGTGGTTGAACGTCGCCCTTTCTGCATCAAGGAAACTCGGAGTTAAAATATGCCTGGGGGGTGCTTTACTCGGCAATCTGGGGATTGTGTTCAAGAACTTGGGGGATGCCCGCAAAGCTATCCAGCTCCATGAGCAGGCACAGGTTATCCATCGAGAGATTGGTGATCGCCGCGGCGAAAGCAGAGTTCTTGGAAATCTAGGTGTTGCCTATGCCGACTTGGGGGAAGTCCGCAAAGCCATCGAGTTATATGAGCAATGTCTGACCTTGCTAAATGAGATCGGCGACCGCCGTGCTGAAGGTAGTGTACTTGGAAATCTAGGTGTTGCCTATGCCGACTTGGGGGAAATTCGCAAAGCCATCGAGTTATATGAGCGGCAATTGGTAATCGTCCGTGAGATTGGTGACCGCCGTGGCGAAAGCACTGCCCTGTGCAACTTGGGTCTTGCTTATTACACTTTGGGGGATCCCCACAAAGCTATCAAATTCTATGAACAGGCGCTAGTCATAGATCGTGAGATCGGCGACCGCCGCGGTGAAGGGGCAACTCTCGGCAACCTGGGGACTTCGCATGCCACCTTGGGGGAAATCGGTGAAGCAATCAAGTCCTTTGAACAGCAGTTATCAATTGCATGTGAGATTAGCGACCCTTTCGGCCGGGGTGGCCCTTATCCCGGAAATCTAGGTGTTGCCACTTTTAACCTGAAGGATAAAGAGAGGGGCAATTTTTAGTACCGAACAAGAAGCGGTAGAGGTATTTGGATCAATCGAGTCGCCTTATGCGCAACAGGCACGGGATCAACTGTCGCGATTACGAGGTGAAACGCAAACGCAACAGGAGCAAATGAAGATTCAAGATTTTGTACGCTCTTGTGATACAGGCACATCACGAAAAGCCCTCAAGCTGAAGGACTATTTGTCTCGCTTGGCAAGATTGGCATCAGATAAGAATACACCGCGAAGTTCAGGCTGTAGCAAAAGTCCTGCGAAAGGGTATGAGTGGGATGAATAATCCTGATCTCTCAGGTTTTGCCTGATGAATTGGCTCAGATCGTGCGTAAAGAGCTTGAATGACACAAGACCTCGGGGTTGCGAAAACTCGGAGGTCTTGTGGTGCTCCAGAAACAGCAAACAGATTCTTCTGCTTCTTCTCCTTCTTCAACTTGCGTTTCTCCTTGATATTGCACTTGGCTTTCTTCTTTTGTTCCTTGCTTCCTTTATCGCGGTTGTGACTCATGGTGTGCTCCTTTCTGTCACTTCGGATAGTTCACCGAGTAAAACCTTAGCCACAGATTTCACGGATTCACACGGATTGGTTTCACGAAAAAATCTGGCAAGAAATCCGTACTAATCCGTGGCAAAGAATTTTGGCTTTCCCTTTGTAGTCGCTAGTCTGCCGCCATCGCTTCAGGCGTTTCTTCCTTCTTCACAACTCCAACAGCACTCATCAAATCCATACTGCTCATCAACTCGTGCCTGAACTGTTGCGTGTACAGGCGGTAGTAATGCCCGCGCATTCAGCAGTTCGGCGTGCGAGCCTTGCTCGGCGATCTTTCCATTTTCGATGACGACGATTCGATTCGCCTTGCGGATGGTCGAGAGGCGGTGCGCGATGACGAACGACGTGCGTCCGCGCATCAACGCTTCCATGCCGCGTTGGATCAACGCCTTGCTCCGGTAGTGTGTCCACTGATGACGTGGCTTCGTCCATGATGAAGAGTTCAGGGCGGGCAAGTACGGCTCGCGCCAGACTGATCAACTGTTTCTGCCCAACGGAGAGCAAGTTGCCGCCTTCGCCCACGTTGTGATCGTATCCCTTCTCAAGCGTCACGATGAAATCATGCGCGCCTGCGATCTTCGCGGCTTCGATCACTTCCTCGTCGGTCGCGTCCAGCCGCCCATAGCGGATGTTGTCGCGCACACTGCCCGAGAAGAGATGCGGCGTCTGCAACACGATCCCGATCTTGTTGTGGATGGACTCGAGCGTGTAATCCATGTAATCATGCCCGTTGATGCGGATCGTCCCTGCGCGGGGTTCGTAGAAGCGGCACAACAGGTTGACGATGGTGGACTTCCCGCCGCCCGTCGGACCGACGAGCGCGATCATCTCGCCCGCTCTCACCTTCAGCGAAAAATCGGTCAGCACGGGCTTGCGTTCTTCGTAGAAGAAATCCACGCCGTCGAATTCGATCTCGCCCATCAGCGTTTTCGCCTCGACGGCGTCGGCTCTATCGTGGACTTCGGGCGGGGTGTCTATCAACTTGAAGATTCTCTCCGCCGACGCGATGGAGTGCTGCATCTCCGCGTAGACGCGGGCTAAATCTTGCACGGGCCACATCATGAACGTGAGATACGACACGAAGGCTTGAATCCCGCCGATGGTCATCGCGCCGACGGTGATCTGCTGTCCGCCGTAGCCGACGATGAGTCCCAGCGCGAGCGCGGCGATGATCTGCACGGTGGGGAGGAAGAGCGCCGACAGCCACGCGGCTCGATACGATGATCTGTACATGGTCGTCGTCAACTCTTGAAATTCTTTCGTGTTCTCGTCTTCGCGCAGGAGGGCTTTCACCACGCGCACGCCTTGAAAGTTCTCGTTGAACGCGCCCGTGATCTTCGAGTTCGTGCGCCGCGACACGCGATACTCGACCAAAATGAACTGGCGGAACTTGATCGCGATAAAGATCATCAACGGGATGATGGTGAACACGATCAACGCCAGTTTCCAGTTGATGATCGCCATGAAGATCAACGAGGTGACGATGTTCATCACCGCCCACGTCGAGTCCACGATCCCCCAGCTGACGAGGTCCGAGACGCGCCCCGTGTCCGACGTGACTCGCGCGATGAGCCGCCCCACCGAGTTTTGCGAGTAATACGAAAGCGACAGTTGCTGTAAGTGATTGAACAACATTCGGCGCAAGTCGTATTGCGCGTTCGCCCATCACGCCCGCGAGGCCAGATGAACGTGAACACCGTGCAGGCTTGAAACAAAATGATCGAGCCGTAGATCCAAGCGATGCGGGTCAGCGCGGCAGTATCATGCAATCTGATACCCGTATCCACGATCTCTTTGTTCAGATACGTGAAATACGCATCCGTGGACGATGTCGCCGCGATGGTGATGAAAAAGCCGACGACCCACTTCCAATGCGGGCGAAGCAGGCTCGCGATCCGCTTGAAAACGGGGAGGGTTAATTGTGATGTAAATTCTTCTTCTTCAATTTCAATTAGTTCTTCGCTCATAATAATTCTCCGTTACAAATGGTGGTCGAGTAGTCCCGCGCGCTGAGCGGAGCGATAGCGAAGTCGAAGCGTCGCGGGACGTATCGAGACCACATTTTTCGTATCCATATAGCGTAATGTTCACTGGTAACTTCGCTGGTTTCGATACGACCTTCGCAACGAGCGCTCAGGTCTACTCAACCAGCGAAGTCTAGTTGATACGAGAAATTTCCAATTCAAGCTCCTCGTCAATTCTCGTCTGAATATCGTAAATTCTCCGATACATTCCATCTTGTTGAGACAGCAACTCCTCATGCGTTCCCATTTGAATCACCTCGCCTTTATCCAACACAAGGATCAAGTCCGCGACCATCACAGATTGGATGCGGTGCGCGATGATGAACGTAGTGCGGTTCTCCATCAACCCGTTCAACGCGCCGCGGATCTCGGCTTCGGTCTCGGTATCAACCGATGAGGTCGAGTCGTCCAATATCAAAATGCGCGGATTCTTCAACAGCGTGCGCGCGATCGTGGTGCGCTGCTTCTGTCCGCCAGAGAGCGTGACGCCTTTCTCGCCGACGATGGTTTTGTATCCATCGGGGAAGGTCTGGATCACATCATGGATGGCGGCGGCTTTCGCGGCGCGTTCCACTTCTTCGTCGGTCACGTCGCGCCCAACGCCGTAGGTGATGTTCTCGCGGATCGAGCGGCTGAACAGGAACGGCTCCTGCTCCACGATGCCGATCTGCCTGCGCAAGAACGAGCGCGAGTATTCTTTCAACTCCACGCCGTCGAGCAGGATTCGTCCGCTCGTGTATTCGTGAAAGCGCGGCAGAAGATTCACCAGCGACGTTTTGCCCGATCCCGTTGACCCAAGCAACGCCACCGCCTGCCCAGGCTTCACGTGGAAGGAAATATTTTTCAACGCGTTGGATTTGCCGTCCGAGTACATGAACGAGACATTCTCGAAGACGAGATCGCCTCTTACTGGACCTTCAGGCTGGTACGCGCCATCGTGGAGCGGTTCGCGCGTCTGCCTCGCCACTTCCATGAGACGACCGTACGATACAAGTCCCGTTGACGCCGAGACGATGATGCGTCCCAAGTTGCGGATGGGCCAGATCAGCCAAACGACCAAGCCAACGTATGCGATGTACATGCCGACGGTGATCTCTCCACGGATCGCCATGTTCGCGGCGTAGATGAACCCGAACAGCATTTGAAATCCCAGCACAATATCCGAGAGGGGCCAGAACATCGAGTGCATGAACAACAAAATTTTCCCTTTGAGGAACTTACCCCAGTTGTCCTTCTCGAATTTCGATTTTTCATAATCCTGCCGCGCAAACGCTTTGACCACGCGCACGCCTGTCAGATTTTCTTGCAGGGTGGTGGAGAGGATCGCCTCTTGGGCTTGATATTCTTCGTAGGCTTTGGTCACACGCTTGAAGAACCACAGCGAGACAAGCAAGATGAAGGGAATCACCACCACTGAGACCAGTCCCAATTTCACGTTGAGATTCAGAATCGCAATGAAGTTGATGACGAACAGCAAAACGATTCGTCCCACACCGATGCCTTGTTCGCTGAAGAAGCGGCGCAGCGAGTCAACATCAGAGGTGACGCGCTCGATCAGGTCGCCTGTGGGAGTCGTGGCGTGATACGAAAAGCTGAGGCGTTGGATGTGGTCGAAGAGGAAGTCCCTCAGGCGGCGCGTGATTCCTTCGGCGGTGTAGGCGGCTAAACGTCCCGAAAGGAACGAGGCGCTTCCCTCCACCAGCGCGAGCAGGACGAATCCGCCCGCGATCCAGAGCGAGGTCGTGACGAGACTCCCGCCGATGAATTTGTTTTGCGCGAGAACATCGTCGGCAAAATATTGGAGCAGGATGTACGTGTACGTTTTCGCCAGCGCGGAGACGGCAAGCGCGGCGGTCGCGCCGAGGTACGGCATGCGGTAATCCACCATCATCTTCCAAAGCCCCTTGAGGCGGTTTTCATGGACGGTGTTGCGGAAGTCAAATGTGATTGCGGGTTCGATTGCGGTCATTGCATTCTCCAATTTCTTTACCACGAAGGACACGAAGGTCACTAAGGTTGGACGAGCGATGGGCGAATCGCCTCTTCCTTGATTTTCTTTGTGTACTTTGTGCCCTTTGTGGTTAAAAAGGTTTAAACAAAAAGGCTGTGACGAGTACGCCACAGCCCGAAACGACAGGGAGGTTTGACCTAACGGTCACGAGGCGCACTACGAGAAGGTACGAATCC
>JAXLVX010000074.1:0-14551 GCA_046328795.1 Anaerolineales bacterium
ATCTTGCCATTCAATACGCGCGTAGTTGGCGTTCTCTAACGCCAACTTGCCATTCTCCGCAAAGTGAACTTTGCGGTACGCAAAAGGATAACCATGAACACACAAATTTCACGCAGAGATTTTCTCAAACTCGCAAGCAGTTTCGCCGTCGCGCCCGCGCTCCCCGCATGGATGCCGCGCATGGCATTCGCTCCGCAAGGCGTCGAGCCTGCTGGCGACATCCTCGTCGTCGTCTTTCAACGCGGCGGCATGGACGGCATCAGCGCGGTCATCCCGCACGGCGACCCGCACTATTACGAGAATCGTTCCGCGCTCGCCATCCCCGAACCTGAAGACGGCAGCGACAAAACTGGAATTGACCTCGATGGATTCTTCGGACTGCATCCCTCGCTTCGTCCGCTCAAAGATCTTTGGGATGAAAAGACGCTCGCCCTCGTCCATGCGGTTGGGTCGCCCGACCCGACTCACTCGCACTTCGACGCCATGGACTACATGGAGCGCGGCACACCTGGAGAGAAATCCATTCCCACAGGCTGGATCGGTCGCCACTTGCAGACAGCCCCCTGGCAGAATGAATCGCCCTTCCGCGCGATCGGCATGGGAGGCGTGATGCAAGCCGCCCTGCGCGGTCCGATCCCCGTGACGACTCTCAAATCCATTTCGGATTTTCACTTGCAAGGCGATGTCTCGCAGCTGACGGAGATCCGCGCAAGACTCGAGTCGCTTTACAATCTCGGCTCAACGCTGGATGCGGACGCCGTCGAAACGTTCAACGCGGTCAACATCCTCGACAAGATTGACGTGAACAATTACACGCCTTCGGGCGGCGCGGCATACCCCGAAACGGAATTTGGCATGGCGATGAAACAGGTCGCGCAAATTGCGAAGGCAGAGATCGGACTCGAAGTAGCGTGTGTGGACATCGGTGGCTGGGACACTCACAATCAGCAAGGTCAACTCGAAGGCGAACTGCCGACTCTGCTCAATGAATTTTCATCGGGGCTGGCATCGCTGTATCACGATCTCGGTGATAGGGCGAAGCGCGTGACCATCGTGACGATGTCTGAGTTTGGGCGGCGCGTAAAGGAAAACGCCTCCGACGGCACCGATCACGGTCACGGCAACTGCATGTTCGTCCTCGGCGGCGGCGTGAACGGCGGAAAAGTGTATGGGCAATGGCCAGGTCTCGCGCCTGAAAATTTATATGAGGGCATAGACCTCAATATCACCACCGATTACCGCGATGTGTTGGGAGAAGTTGTCGAAAAGCGATTGAAGAATCCCGCCCTTGCTGAAGTTTTCCCCACGTATGCCGATTGGAAGAATCTTGGGATTGTGCAGGAGTAGTACACAGGTATACAGGTAAACAAGTACACACGTGTTTCCGTGTCTACCTGTTTACTTGTTTTCGTGTCTACGCCTTTTACCCAAACCTGCCCGTGATGTAATCCTCTGTCCGTTTTTGTTTCGGCGCGGTGAAAATGGATTTGCCTTCGCCGTATTCGACGAGCTCGCCTTGTAAAAAGAACGCGGCGTAATCGGCGGTGCGTCCCGCCTGTTGCACGGAGTGAGGCACGAGGATGATCGTGTAATCCTTTTTCAGTTCCTGCAACGCGGCTTCCACTTTTCCAGTGGAGATCGGGTCAAGCCCTGAGGTCGGTTCGTCGAGCAAAATAATTTCTGGTTGAAGAGCCAGCGCGCGGGCGAGACAGACGCGTTGTTGTTGTCCGCCTGAGAGGGCGATGGCGGGGGCGTCGAGGCGGTCTTTCACTTCATCCCAGATCGCGGCGAGTTTGAGACTGCGCTCCACGGCTTCATCCAATTTGACGCGGCGTTTCTCGCCCGCGAGTTCCAGCGCATACGTGACATTCTCGCGGATGCTCATCGGCAACGGCACAGGACGCGCAAAGACCATGCCCACTTTGCGGCGCAGGGCGATCACGTCCAATTTTGGGTCGAGGATATTTTCGCCGTCAATCAGGATGCGACCCGACGAGGCTTTGACTTCGGCGAGATCATTGAGTCGATTCAAACAACGGAGGAGCGTGGACTTGCCTCCGCCCGCGGGACCGAACAACACCGTCACTGCGTGCTCGCGGATGTTGAGGCTCACGTCGCGCAGTGACTCGGTGCCGTCGGAGTATTGGAGGGAGAGGTTTTCAATAAGAATTTTGTTCATGATACTATTCCGTCATTGCGAGCGAAGCGAAGCAATCTCCGTCGTTGTGTTGGAGATTGCTTCGTCGGGCTAGCGCCCTCCTCGCAATGACGGACGGATAATTACCATTGCCTCTTCGCCCTCGCCCGCGAACGGATCACGGTGGCGATGAGGTTCATGGTTAACACGAAGCCAAGCAAAACGAGCGCGGTGCCGTATTGAATTTTTATCGGCATCTCTGGAACTTGAGTCGAAATGACAAAGAGGTGATATGGCAATGCCATTGTCGCATCGAAAGGGGAGCCAGGCAATCTTGGTAAAAAGAACGCCGCGCCAGTGAAGAGGATCGGAGCCGTCTCGCCGACGGCGCGTTCGAGTCCGAGGATGACTCCTGTGAGGATTCCAGGCAGTGCTTCTTTCAACACGATGCGACGGATGGTCTGCCAGCGAGTCGCGCCGAGGGAAATGCTGACGGTGCGAAAAGATTGAGGCACGGTTCGAAGCGCCTCTTCCGCGGTGCTGATGATGACAGGCAGAGTCATGATCGAAAGAGTCAACGAAGCGGCGAGGATGGACGTGCCGAAGTTGAGGAAGAGAACGAATAATCCCAGCCCGAACAAGCCGTAGACGACGGAGGGAATCCCTGCGAGGTTGATGATGGCGATTCGAATCGTCCGCGTGAGAGGCGTGTCGGAGGCGTACTCTGCAAGATAGATCGCGGCGGCGATTCCCAGCGGGACGGCGAAAATGGATGTGCCAAGCGCGAGATACAGCGTGCCGATGATGGCGGGCAGGATTCCGCCTTCGCGCATCCCATCGCGCGGGAAGCCTGTGAGGAATTCCAGCGAGATCGCGGGCGCGCCTTGAACGAGGATGTAGATGACCGTGCCGACGATGGGCAACACAGTGACCATCGCGATGAGGGTGATGGCGGTGAATCCGATTCGCTCGGTGAGGTGGCGGTTGAGGGTGAAGAGGCGTTTCATGTTGAGGGTGGTTTCTTTCTTCTTTCCTCTTTCGGTATCAGGAAAGAAGAAAGACGAAAGAGAAATGATTTACGAGAGGATGCGTTCAGCCCGTTTCTTCGCGCGGAACACAACCGACGACGCGGCGATGTTCACGCCTAATGAAATTAAGAATAGCACAATGCCGATGAAGAACAGCGTGTGATAGTGAACGCTTCCATTCGCGACCTCGCCCATCTCTGCCGCGATAGTCGCCGTCATCGTGCGGACGGGGGAGAACCAACTGCCGAGTTTGACCGCCAGCACGGGCGCGTTACCCGTCACCATCATCACGGTCATTGTCTCGCCGATGGCGCGTCCGATTCCGAGCATGACGGCGGTGAGCACGCCTGATTTCGCGGCGGGCAATGTCACGCGCCAGATCGTCTGCCAACGAGTCGCGCCGAGCGCCCACGCGCCTTCACGATACGAACGCGGAACCGCGTCGAGCGCATCCTCCGCCACAGACACGATGGTCGGCACGGCGATCCCGCCGAGGAGGAGGGACCCTGTAAACGCTGTGAGACCAGTTGGAAGGTCGAGAAAGACGCGTAAGAACGGGGAGACGAGGAGAATCCCAAGAAATCCTAAAACAACAGAGGGGAGTCCGCCGAGCAATTCCACAAGAGGTTTGAGAATCTCGCGCATCCATCGAGGGGCGATCTCTGAAATGTAAACGGCGGTGCCGATGCCGAGCGGGAATGCAATGAGCATCGCGCCGATGGTGACGACGAGCGAGCCTGTGATGAGCGGCAGGATGCCGAAATAATTTTCGATGGGATACCAACGCGCGCTGAAGAGGTTGGAGAGTTCCACTTCGCCGAGGGTTGGGATGCCCTCGCGGATGAGGAAGAAAAATATCAGCGCGACGAACACGATGGCGGAGTAGCCCGAGTGTTTGGATGAGTCGCGTGATGATGAATTCACGCCAGTTCAGAGATTTTTCCATTTTCTTTTTTACCACGAAGGACACGAAGGTCACTAAGGTTTAATGGGCGGCGCAACTTGAAGGTTTCTTTTTGATTATCTTTCGTGATGGTCTATGGCAAGGCTTCACAACCATCACTTGATTAAACTTTGTGTACTTCGTGTCCTTTGTGTTTAAGAATCACTCCACAGGCACAAAGCCAAGTTTTGCCACGATCTCCTGCGCTTCGTCTGAAAGAATCCAATCGAGATAATCCTTGACGATGCCTGTTGGTTCTCCATCAGTATACATATATAAATCGCGCGCAATCGGATAACTCTTATCGTTCACGGTTGGAATCGAAGGCAGAACATACGCGCCGCCGTCTTCTTTTGCAATGGCGATCATCTTCAGATCGTGAGGCACATAGCCGAGACCATCATAGCCAATCGCATTCGGGTTTTGTCGTACTTCAAGAATGATACCCTCCGACGATGGTAATAACAACGTGTCTGTTGAAAACAAAGTTTTGTTTTCCTTATCGCCCAATCGCAAAACGGTTTCCAGAAAATAAACGTGCGTGCCAGAGTTTGTCTCGCGCGAGAGCCGCACAATGGGTCTGTCTTCGCCGCCGACCTCCATCCAGTTGTTGATCTTGCCGCTGTAAATATCCGAGAGTTGTTGTAGTGTGAGTTCCGACACGGGATTTTCAGGGTTCACGATCACCGCGATCGCATCGCGCGCGATGATATGCTCCACAGGGTTCACGCTGTTTGACTTCGCTTTCGCAATCTCCTCTTCTTTGATACTGCGCGACGCGTTGGCGATGCCTACCGTCCCGTTGATGAGCGCGGCGATTCCCGTCCCCGACCCTCCGCCCGTGACCGAGATGCGAACGTCCGCGTTTTCGTTCTGATACTGTTCCGCCCATGCCAGCGCGAGATTCACGATCGTGTCCGAGCCTTTGTTTTCGATATATTTTGTTGATGTGTTGGATGGGGATTGTGAAGATGAATTACAGGATGCGATGATGAAAGAGGAAAGAAGAAAGAGGATAAGGATGCGCTTCATTGTGGCGAATTATAGTCGAAAGCATTTGCTGGATGAAGAACTCCGCTTCAGATTCCCTTCGGCTTGATTCTGTTTCCTCGACATTTTTCCCCGCTTGACGTTTTAGAACAAACGTACTAATATCCTTGTGTTGAATTTCGTTGTTTCCATCCTGCTGAAACAACACGCATATTCTGTAATCTATTAGAGGAGAATTCCCATGAGTAAAAAAACCGCATCACCCAAAAGCAAAGCATCCCAAAGTAACACTTCGGTTAAAGAGTTTATTGCTTCACTGAAGGATGAGCAAATCGTAAAAGACAGCAGAATGCTTATAGAGATGATGCAGCGAATCAGCGGGCAAAAGCCAAAGATGTGGAATGTAGGCACGATTGGGTTTGACACCTACCATTACAAATACGATAGCGGGCGCGAAGGCGACGGTCATATTCTTGGCTTTTATCCAAGAAAAGGCAAGATCACCATTTATCTGATGGACGGCACAGCGCGTTACTCTACATTGTTGGCTAAGTTAGGCAAGCACACCACTGCTGGGTACTGTCTTTACATCAAACAGCTTAGCGATGTCGAACTTCCGATCCTTGAGCAAATTGTGCAGAAGTCATACGAATATATCAAGTCGATGGACGGGCATGTAAACAAAATATTATGGAAAACCGCGCAATAATAGCCATTGCCGCTTGCCTGACTACATCCCTCCTCGTTTCGACGAACTCAACGCAAGCCATTCTTTGATAAAATCGCCTCATGACCGCGACTCAATCGGCGTTTTCCGTTCAACACCTCGACTTTTATTACAACACCAACGCCAAGACTCTTTCGAACATCAACATCGAGATCCAGCCTCGCAAAGTGACCGCGCTCATCGGTCCCTCGGGATGCGGGAAGTCCACGTTTTTGCGTTGTCTCAATCGGATGAATGACACCATCGCAGGCACCCGCGTAGATGGGAAGATCCTCCTCAACGGCGAAGACATTTACGGCGAGACAATGGACGTGGTGAATCTCCGTCAGCGCGTGGGGATGGTGTTTCAGAAGCCGAACCCGTTCCCACAATCTGTTACGACAACGTGGCATTCAGTCCGCGCGTGATGGGCATGGATGTGGACATGGATAAGGTTGTCCGCGAAAGCCTCGAACGCGCCGCGCTCTGGGAGGATGTGAAAGATGACCTCAAAGCCGACGCGTTGAGTCTCGCGCTGGGTCAGCAACAACGACTGTGCATCGCCCGCGTCATCGCCGTGCAACCCGAAGTGATCCTGATGGACAGGTCCACGTCCGCGCTTGACCAGAATCGCCACCCTCCGCGTGGAAGAGTTGATCGCGGAGTTAAAACAGATTACACCATCGTCATTGTCACCCACAATATGCAACAAGCCGCGCGCGTATCCGATTACACGGGTCTGTTCTGGCTGGGGGAGTTGGTGGAGTTTTCAGAGACAAATTCCATGTTCACGAAACCCAAACAGAGTTGACGGAGGCGTATATTACGGGGGAGGATGGGTTGAGGAAAGTAAGCAGGAAAGCAAGTAAACGAATGCACACGTAGACATGGCAATCAGAAAAGCGCGGGATTGAGAGGTATCCACGCTTTTGGATTGGAAGAGAACCGAAAGAGGGCTGGCGACCTGCGACTATATCTACTCTTGCTCATCCTCCAAAAGTTTTTCAGTCCAAGTGACTTCAACTACCACCCTATTACCTTCTTTTAGTCCGTGGCTAAAATCCTGTGTGGCTTTTAGCTGATTGAGCCTTTCATTGCAGAACGCTCTGCGAAGAATTCATATTTGGGACGCATGTCTGTGAGTGTCAGTTGTTCAAAGGTTGTTTGAATTTCACTCAAGTCATGTTTCAATTCATCACTAACCTGTTTAGTTGTATTATAGGCGAGGGCGTTTCTTGTCTCTCTAATATCATGAAGTACCTCTGAATTATGCAGAATGTTCTTGTCAGTCAAAAAGTCAACCTTGTTTTGAAGCGAGTTTTTATGTTTCTTTGGCAATATCAGGTTTTGTTCATCAATATAAGTGCTAAGCGCTTCATCAGTATTGAAACCATTTTGACATACAAGAGATGGGAGGAGATACTCAAGCAGTGGATTGCGATGAGTCTGCATTGTATAGAGTAAGTAGGGTCGAGGATAATTTTTCGCCAACTCTACTTCAATTAAAATCTGCGCCAGGTTTTGACAAAACTTGTGTTTGGCATCATTCACTTTCGTATTATTCCTGTGTTAGCCTGCCTAACTTACTATTTACCAATTACCGCCTTACGAATGTTGCCCTTTCCAAAACTCATCGTCCGTCGCCTTGATCTCTTTCATCTCGCCCGTCACAATGAACACCGTCCGTTCGCAGATGTTCGTCACGCGGTCGGCGACGCGCTCGAGGTTGTGCGCCACCCATAACAACCAGTTGGCGCGCTCGATGGTCTTCGGGTCTTGAATGATGAACATCATCAACTCGTGATAGACCTGATTGTAGAGCGCGTCCACTTCGTCGTCTTGAATCGGAATGGATTTCGCCGCTTCGACATCTTCGTTGACGAAGGCGATCAACGCGCGGTGGAGCATATCCGCGCCAATCTGCGCCATGCGCGGAACGTCAATCAACGGCTTGAGCAGGGGTTGGTCGCCCATGCGGATGTTGATGTTGGCGATGCCTTTGGCGTAATCGCCCATGCGCTCCAACTCTGAGATGATCTCCATCGTCGAAGCCAGTAAACGCAGGTCGTGCGCCATCGGCTGTTGTGTGGCGATGAGACCATCAATTTGTTTTCGATGTCGAACCGTTTCTGGTTGACCTGCTGGTCTTCCTGAAACACCTTTTCCGACGCCTTCACGTCGCGCTTTTTCAACGCCTCCACCGAATCAAGGATGGCTTGCTCCACCATCGAGCCGAGTTGAAGCACGTCGTCTTTGAGTTGTTGGATTTCATTCTCGAATGTTTTTCGGAGCATGAGCGCCTCGTTTGATTTGGCTATTATACTGCCAGATGCCGCGCTCCCTCCTTAAACGGCACAAGAGCCGGGGAGGAGACCCGGCTCTTGTGCGCTGAGGAGAGAATGAAACTATTTCCTGATCGTCGGTTGTCGCTTGGCGGACTCGACCTGCTGGCACAGGTACGCGTTCCGCTTTTGTGATGTATCTGCGATGAAGACTGTGATGAGCATGGATGTTGCGACGATCAAGAATATTTCCATGCGCACAGGATAGCACAGAGTCTTTCATCCGTGCTTTGCAGTGGCTTTGCGGACGCACAACAATTATGCAATGGTGAAACTAACGGAATCGAAAAGTAAACCCGCCTAATTTTTTCTCTTGTTGGCAGACTGTCTTTAAACGAAACTACTCCACGATCACCACGGTGCCGCCGCTGGCGCAGGTGGGATTATCTGCTCCGTGGCAGACATTAACATTGATGTAGTAATTCCCTTTCTTGTCGAACATAAAGTCAATATATCCGCCTTTTTCTGTCTGCTTGACAGGCTGCCCACCCGGGAGGGTCAAATACCATGTGTAACTGCATGCGCCATTCCTGCACTTGAAAATATCACCATTTGGCGCGCGAAGGAACGAATCTCGCGCGTCTATTTTGACTTTAAGAGGCTTCTTGCCGGTTGGAGGATTAGCGATTACCTTGACCTGCATTCCAATTGGCAATGTTGGAGTGAAGGTTGATGTAGGTGAGATAGGGGTAAAGGTAAAAGTGGGTATCAATGGTTCCGTTGGCAATAAAGTAGATGTATACGTCTCAGTGAAAAAAGGACTGGGTATTGGCGTGTCTGGCGGAAGAGTGAGCGTTGGCGCAGTAGTATTTGTAGGTATGGGTGTCGGTGATGGTGTAGAGTCAAATATTCGCATAAATGGCGGGAAATTCAAAAGTCCAACGATCACTACGCCCAACGTGGTAATAATGGCCACCCATATTTGAGGACTTATCTTAGATTTCTTATTCTTCTTGCTCATTGCTCCTCCCGATTTTCTTTATAAACCCAATCCGCTACTTCTGGCATTGTATTTTCATCGGGATACCCTGTCAAGGAAATCTCACTGACCGAAATGAAACGCTTTCTTAACCCTCCCGCAAGGATTCTTGGGTAAAATCTTCCCAACTTCACTCATCTACCCGACATGGCAAAAGAATTCAACTTCTCCTGGCAATGGGACATCAAATCCTCCCCCGAGGCGATCTGGAAATACGCGGCGGATACGAACCGCTTCAACCGCGACACGGGTCAGCCGGAGGTGGAACTGCTCAGCAACGTCAAAGGGACGAAGCGGGCGCGGATGAAGATTCCCGTCATCCGCGTGGAGTGGGAGGAGGAGCCGTTCGAGTGGACGTACCCGTACTCGTTCGGCATCACCCGCCGCTACAGCAAGGGTCCGCTCGACGAGATGCGGACGAACGCCACGTTCGACCCGTTGCCCGGGGGCGGGACGCGCATCACTTACAGTTCCACATTCATCACTCAAAATATTTTCGCGCAGATCGGCATCCCATTTGGGATCGGCGTCATCGCAAAGAATCGATTCGAAAAAGCGTTTCGCCGATACGATGAGGCTTTGCAAAAAAACGAAACGCCGAACGATGCGCCGCATCAACGCGCGTTAAGCTCGGGTGGGCGAAGCAGGCTGAAGGTCCAGAGTGAAGCGGTGGTGAAGCAGGGGACGAATCCCGAACTGTTGAAACGTCTCGAAGAATTTCTCGATCACGCCGACGAGTTGTCCATCCAGCGCATACGCCCGTACGCGCTCGCCGACGCGTGGAAGACGAATCGCCGCGCGGTGCTTGAAATGTTTTTACGCGCCACGCGCGCGGGCATCGTGGATATGTCGTGGGATCTGCTTTGCCCGTCGTGCCGCGGCATCACCGAGGGTCACAGCAATCTCGCCGAGGTGCATGGCGATTCGCATTGCAACACGTGCCAAATTGATTTTCGCGCGAACTTCGATCACAACATCGAGGTGGTCTTCCGCCCGAACGCGTCGGTGCGCCCCATTGATTACACTGCCGCGTTTTGCGTGGGAAGCCCGCAGATGCAGCCGCATGTGGTGATGTCGCAAAGTTTGTCGCCGCTGCGCTCGCTGCCTGTCAACGTGCAACTCGACCCGGGTCGTTACTCGATGCGCGCGCTGAACGTGAGCGGCTCTGCGTCTTTATTTGCGGATGCAGATGGGGCGTCGAAAACGGATCTCCGCGCGACTCAATTCGGCTGGACTCTCGACGAACACCGCGTCGCGCTTCATTCGACCCTCAACCTGGTCAACGCTACCGAAGCCGACTCTACCTTTCAACTTGAGCGCACCTCGTGGGGCGACCAAGCCGCCACCGCCGCCGACGTGACCGCGTTGCAAGTGTTCCGCGATCTGTTCGCCACCGAAGTGATTCGACCCGGCGAGGAAATCTCCGTCGGCTCGATCACATTGATGTTCACCGACTTGCGCGAGTCGACTCGCTTGTATCGCAAGATCGGCGACGCGCCGGCGTTCGGTCGCGTGCGCGAACATTTTCAAGTGTTGGAGGATGCGATCGCGGAAGAGGGCGGCGCGATCGTCAAAACGATGGGCGATTCGGTGATGGCGGCGTTCCGTCATCCGATCGCGGCGTTGCGCGCGATGTGGAAGGCGCAGATCAAGATCATGGAACGCGGCGAGCCGATGCTATGGCTCAAAGCAGGGATGCACAAAGGTCCGTGCATCGTCGTCAATTTGAATGACCGTCTCGATTATTTCGGTTCGACGGTCAACATCGCCGCGCGCCTGCCGGGCTTTTCACAAGGCGGCGAACTGATCTTCACCGAGGAAATCTACAAAGACCCCGAAGTGCAAGAGTTCATTCTACAACACAAGCCCGATGCGTTGAGCCGCTTTTCAGACAACGTGAAGGGATTCGACGAGCCGTTTACGATGTGGAAACTTAGAGTTTGATAGTTTGCTAGTTGGATAGTTTGGTGGTTGCTGGGGTTGAGAAGCGGTGAATCAGGGCAAGATGATTTTCCTTCTTCATTTTCCATCCAGCGTTTTGCCGATTTGCAGTGAAATGAAGGTGAAAAATATCATGGCGAAGGGAGCGATAGCCAGCAGAATCCATATCTGTTTCCATGAAATGATGTGTTCGGCAAGCGCCCGCCCAAAAAGATAAAATGAAAAGGGGATCGTGATCAATATCGCGGTGACTACGCCCGGGCTGTACATGCGGAATCGTATCGTCGCTCCGATGTGAGGGATGAAAGCGTTGAAGAATACGATCGCCTGTATGCCTAACACGATCAAGTATCCCAGCGAGTTTTTCAAATATTCCACACTCACGTACGTGGCGAGAAACCCGACGAGGGTCAAGAACATCACAGCAGCGACGAATTGGCGGGTGGAAACAATCGGGTGGATTTTCGACGGTAATCGTTTCGACCAGCGCTCCATGAACGGCGCTTCTTCCATGTTGTGGAGCATGAAGAAGATCGGCACGAGCCATAACAGTTGGTCGAATGACAAGCCATCAAGAGGAAATCTCATCTTCGAGAACTCAACGATAAGACGTCGTTTCCTGACAAGCCGCTTTGCAATTTTTCAGAATTCAACGCCATCACTTTACTATTCGCAAAGAACGGAAAATCAAAATTGGTCTCATCGCCCGCTTGCTTGCCAGGGACTGGCATCAACCGCGCAGTGAGGGGTTTGTCGAGACGTAACGCCAGCGCGGACAAATCCAGTAACAACGGCACGAGTTGATCAGCCGTCGTATCTCCCGCGAGAGGGATCGTATCCAATCCCGTTCCGCACACGGCGGAATAAAGCAACGCGTCTTTGATGGTGAGCGTCCCTTCGGCGGCGCGTTTTGCAAGGACTGAATCTTCCAACACGGGTTGCATGAATCCGCTGAAGCCTGTGTGAGGGAAGTCCGCACGGTCAACGGCTTCGGTGAGGATCGCGGCGGCGGCGAGCGAACCGTGTAATCCGATCTTCGGGATGCCCATTTTTTCAACCGCGTTGCCGAGCGAATGAGCATCGTCGGGGAAGGGGGCGAGGGAGAAGTCAATGCCCAAAAATTTTGGAGAACTGGAGACTAGAGACTTGGAGAGCTTGGCTAGTTTCTTCCCGTGCTTTTCGATCTCGGCAGTTAAATTATTTCGTCCCTCTTCGATGGTCTTTGCATGTTCAAATGCTTGCACCGCCAAGTCTGCCGACTCGGTTGCAAGCGCGAAAGCAGGCTTATCTTTGTCGTGATACGCGGCGGGGAAGAACGGCGCGCCCGCAGGGACGTTTGCCAGCGCGGCAAATTGCAGGTTGGCGAATCCGTTCGCTTCGATCTGGGCGCATCTCACGATCACCTCGGCGCACGCGCGGATCGCGGCGAGATCCAGCCCGCCCGTTTTGTCTGCCATCACGCCGCTGAAGAAAACATTTTTCGAGACGAAGATCGCGTCGGGGATCGCTTCATAACTGCGCGGCGACTCGGGCAGGGCGGGACCCAATGAAATGTAACTGACTCCGTTTTGCTCGGCGATTCCCGCGATCTGATTCTGTCAACTCCATCAACTTGTTGACGTGTTCATCGCCCAGCAATTGCGGAAACGGAATTGTCGCCAGTCGCACGGTCTGCACTTCGTAGCCTGCAGTTTCGTATGCGGATTTTGCGTCCGCGAGAAACTTCCCCGCCTTTTGCAGGATTTTTTCTTCCAGTGGATATTTGGGATTGCAGAAGTAAGTGATCGAACGGATTTTCATTTCATTCATCCATCGGTGGTCGAGTAGTCCTGAGCGAAGCGTAGCGGAGACGAAGGACGTATCGAGACCACCACGCCGTAAAGCAATCTTGTAACAAGAGTTTGTATGCGCACCTGTGGTCTCGATACGGGCTTCGCCCTACTCGACCACCGAGTTCATTATTTTCTCTGCCTCACCACCTCAAACATCAACACAGACCCTGCCACACCCGCATTCAATGACTCAACATCCCCTGCCATTGGGATGCTGAGTCGCTCATTTGCCAACTTGCGCGCCTGCTCACTCGCTCCCTCCGCTTCGCCGCCAACGATGAGAGCAAGCGGTTGCTTCAAATTCATTTCCCAGCAAGACTTTCCTTCCATATCCGCAACCAAAACTTGTAAACCTGCCAACTTGCAAACATCGTGTAATTCATCCCACCCCATCTCACGGATCGGTACGCGGAAATGCGCGCCCATTCCTGCTCGCAAAACTTTCGGCGCGAAGGCGTCTGTCGTTTCAGGGGGAATCAACACAGCCTGCACACCCGTCGCCGCGGCGGAGCGGAGCAGTGTGCCGAGATTTCCCGGGTCGCGGATCTGGTCGGGAATCAAAATAAAATTCAGGTAATTAGTAATTGGTAATTGGGAGAATTGGAGAATTGAGAGAATTCCTTGCGGAGTTTCCGTTTCGCTGATGGACTTCATCAAGTCTGAGGAAATTTCTTCCGCTTCAATTCCTTTTGACTTGAGACTTGAGACTAGAGATTTGCCCCGCTCACTCAACGACTCATCGTACAAAACAGTCTCCAGTCTCCAGTCTCCTTTAACTGCTTCTTCAACCAGTCTCACTCCTTCAACAACAAACATCCCCGCCTCGCGGCGTTCTTTTGCGCGCCCAATTAAAGAGCGAACCAATTTGATCTTCGAGTTTTGGTTGGAAGTGATCATTTGCCTATTTGCTCATTTGCTGATTTGCCCCACGATTTGACAAACACATCCACACTGGATTGATCGAACAAAACCAATTTCACAACTTTGAGATTGGATGGATTGCTTTCAAAATATTTTTCAATCGCCCCAAAGATGATCCCCGCCGCGCGGTCTTTCGGGAAGCCGAAGATGCCTGTCGAAATTGCAGGTATGGCAATCGAAGAACATTTCAATTCATCCGCCACGCGCAGGGAGCCTGTCACGGCGTCGGATAACTTTTTATCCTCGTCGCCGTCTCCCCACACGGGACCCACCGCATGGATGACGAATTTCGCGGGGAGGAGTCCGCCTGAGGTCCACGCGGGATGCGAGTGCGAGACGAGTCCGCGCTGGCGAATCCAGTCATCCGATTCGGATTGAATCGCGTCTCCGCCTTTGCTCGAGATCGCCCACGCGACTCCGCCTCCGTGTTGCAGATTCTCATTCGCCGCGTTGACGATGGCATCCACGTTTTCGGTTGTGATGTCGCCTTGCGCGATCTGAATCGTTTGACCCGTCGGCAAGATGCGCTCGGTAATTACTGTGTTCATGCAAATATTGTACCCCGTTCTCTCGACGCAAATAAACATTATTCGCGTCATTCGCTCATTAGCGTAATTCGCGTTTAAAAAAATTGGTCGGGATATTCTCCCGACCAAAAATTTATTTCGCTGTCGCAACCACTGCGGCGAATGCCTGCGGGTCGCGGACTGCCATATCCGATAACATCTTGCG
>JAXLVX010000075.1:0-14456 GCA_046328795.1 Anaerolineales bacterium
AATGACGGTTGAGTCACGCCGTTGTCAATCACTTCGTATGAAACGGGACGCATGAATGGATCCATGCCGAGCAGGGCGATACAACGCGAGTCGGTGCCGCAGAATTGGATCGCCGCGCCTCCGCCTGTTGAATGTCCGTACACGCCGACTCGATTCATATCAAGTTTTCCGAAAAACGGACTCGTCGAATCGTCGTATTGTAGTTTCAAGAAATCAAGCGTGTATCCCAAATCGCCCGCCCATTGATTGACCAATTTTTGCGCGGTCGCTTCATACTCTGCTGTGGGAGTTTCGTCGGGAGGCAAGGCACTTGGATTGTTCAACACCACGTCGCCGTTCGGGAAAACTGTGACCACTGCTCCGTACGTGTGCTGCACGCCAACCACAACATAACCGTGACTGGCGAGTTCGAGCGCTTGTTCCGTGTTCTGCGCGTTGAATCCGTTCCAGCCATGTGAAAAAAGAATCACTGGAAATGGCTCAGATGTTTCAGCGACTTTTGTCTCTTTGAACGCGGGGATTTTTACCAACGCAAGATGATCGAGGAAAAATGACGGCAGTCCGATGTGGTCTGCGATGGCGGGCGCGTAGATTTTGGCGTCTGCCATCCACGGCGCGCGTTCGGCGGACGAATCCGCTTCCGACGGGTACCAAATTTGAATCATGAAGCGGCGCACTTCGTCTTTGCCTGAATAGATCTCGCGGCGCGAGTCGTCCGTCAATTCGTAGATGCGCGTGCCGACAGTGTAGGGTCCGCTGGGGGCGGCGATGCGCGGGACAGGCAGAAGGATGGGAATCGCCGTCGCGAGTGCGAGCAGGATGAGCGCGCCGCCCTGAGCGAGTCGAAGGGTCAGAAATGAAGCGACGCTTTTTATCTCCACATGAAAGATCGCGAGCGCCGCTAAAATGATCGTCAGCGCGTACAAAGGAATCATCTGCCAGCGATAGCCTTCAACCGCGAAATGGATCACGAGGATGGCAAGCGCGGCGAGCGGCAGAAAACGGATCGGCGTTGGGCGCGGCGCGCGCCAGAGCAAGTGAATGGCAAGCAGAATGGGTGTGATGATTTCAATCGGTCGCATGTCACGATTGTACATGAAATCCCGCGTTGCTGTCGGAGCGCAGCGGAGACCCCGACGAATAAAATTCGGACGGGGTACAATCGGCGCATGTTCATCGCTTTTGCTGTCAGCATCTTTCTTTCCGCGTTCCTTCTTTTTCAGATCCAGCCGATGATCGGTAAATTTATTTTGCCCTGGTTCGGCGGCACGCCTGCGGTGTGGTCAACGGCGATGTTGTTTTTTCAGGCACTGCTCACGGGCGGGTACGCGTATGCCTATTGGCTCATCGGCCGCGTGAAAACAAAAAATCAATCAACCATTCACGCCGCGTTGATTTTATGTTCCATCTTAATTCTTGTCGCGCTTTCTTTTGCGTGGACTTCGCCCATCACGCCCGATGCAAGTTGGAAGCCTCAGAACGTTGACGCGCCGATCTTCAACATTTTCAAATTGCTTTTCGTTTCCGTTGAGCTTGCCATATTTTTATTCTCGCGAACGGTCCGCTCATGCAAGCATGGTTCAGCCGTAAATTTCCAACCCGCTCATATGCGTCGCTCTATTCGTTTAATCTCGGATCGCTGTTAGGCTTACCTTCGCGTATCCCGTGTTGATCGAACCGTTCTTTTAACTCTTCGTTCGCAAGGATGGATGTGGGCAATCGGATTCCGCCGTTTGATCTTCGCCATTGGGATCGCATTCCAAACCCGAACACCGCTTCCTTCCACGGTGACGGCTGATTCAGTTCCGTCGAGCGGACGCCCATCCTCAGCCTGCTCGCGCTGCGGGTTGCGTTGAGCGCGACAGCGTCGCTGTTCCTGCTTTCGGTCACGAACCAAATTTCTCAAGAGGTGGCGGTCATCCTGTTCTTGTGGATTCTTCCGCTGACGATCTACCTGCTCTCGTTCATTCTGACGTTTTCAGGCGAGCGCGGCTACCACCGAAAGTCGATGTGGTGTTGTTCCTCATCTCAACCGCGTTGACGCTGTTTGTCCTGCTTCATGCAAATTTTTCTGCATATTTACTGGCAGATTTTCGCTTATTGTTTGTTGTTATTCGCCGCGTGCATGTTGTGTCAGCGGAGAGTTATACCCGTTTTCGTCCCGACGCGGAACATTTGACGACGTTTTACTCCGGATGGTCTCCATCGGCGGCGCGTTTGGCGGGCTGTTCGTCAGCCTGATCGCCCCCGTCATCTTCAACGGCTACTGGGAGTTTTTTGTCGGGTTGGCAATGACGATTGGAATTGCGTCACCGTGATCTGCAAAAGCGGAGATGCCGTTTTGCGCGCACGATTCGTTTTTACCATTTTCGCTCTGGTGACGATCCCGTTTTCGGTGATCAGCAATTTCTATTCTGGCGCGTTGTATTCAAAACGAAATTCTATGGCGTGATTCGCGTGCGCGAGATCGTACTGGAAGGCTCGAACGAACCCGCGCTTGTCATGTCGCACGGAATCACGGTGCATGGGCTTCAATTCACAAGCCCTGCTTTGCGCGATGTGCCCACTACATATTATGTCCGCGATGGGGGAGCAGGGTTGGCGATTCTGAATCATCCGAAATATGGGAAGAAGATGCGAGTGGGCATGTTGGGCGTCGGAGCGGGGACTCTCGCCGCGTACGGTCAACCGGGCGACGTGTATCGCTTGTACGAGATCAATCCCGTTGTCATTTCGCTGGCGGAAGGGCAGGGCGGATATTTTTCATTTGTCAGCGACAGCGCGGCAGATGTGACGATGATCCCCGGCGATGCGCGTATCTCACTGGAGCGTGAACTCGCTACGCGATGTGCAAAACTGACGTGCTGGTCTTGGACACGTTTAGCAGTGACTCGATCCCCGTTCATCTTGTTACGAAAGAAGCCTTTGCCTTGTACCTCGAACACCTCGCCCCCGACGGAGTCATCGCCGCGCATATCACGAACTTGCATCTCGATCTGCAACCCGTGTTCTGGCAATTGGCAAAGTTTTATGGCTTGAGCATGGTGCGCATCAACTATGGCGGTGACCAAATCGGCGGCTATGAATCGCATTGGATTCTGCTCGCCCGCGATCCCGCTTTGCTTGCTAGCCCCGCAATTCAAACTCACGCGGTTGATTTGAGCGGCTATTCGACCGATATCCAATTGTGGACGGATGATTACAGTAATTTGTTTCAGATTTTGAAATAGTATTTTGCACATTGCTGTGTAGCGGACGTTCTCTAACGTCCGCTCTTACACCGCCACTCCCATCACCGCGACGTAATGCGCTCCAGCGGCGAGCAAGACAAAAATGCTACATCTCGTGGAAGCCGAACACGCCGCTTGAAGTTGAAGATTTTGCGATGTACACCACCGCGCCAAGCGTGTAAAGCACGCCGCCGATGATGAGCCACGTCAACACCCAGGCAGGCAGAGCCGCGAGCATTTGTCCCGCCGCGGCGAGGGCGAGCCAGCCCATCACGAGATAGATCCCCGCGTTCAACCATCTCGGCGCGCGGATGTAAAACACCTTCACGACGATCCCGATCACCGCCAGCGACCAGATGATGGTCAACATGCCCCACTTCCAGAACTCCTCGAAGGCGTTCACGCAAAACGGCGTGTACGTCCCTGCGATGAGCAGGTAGATCGCGGCATGATCCACTTTGCGGAAAACCTCCAGCGCGCGGTCTTTCACGCGCACCATATGATACGTCGCGCTCGCGGAGAACATGGCGATGAGACTCACGCCGTAGATCGCCAGCGAGATGATCTTTGCGGGCGTGTCCCAGCCGATGATCAACAATGCGATCAAGCCTCCAAGCGCGAGCAATGCGCCCGCCCAATGGGTGAGGCTGTTCACGGGTTCACGTAATTTTTTTAGCATTGTTTCTCCTTGCTTGGGTACTGCCGACTTAAGTCGGCGTTACGAATTGGTTCTTGTTGCGATGATGATAACCAATCGGCTTGATTGCATATCGCGTATGATAATTTCGGTTTCAAAGTTTGCTTTCACAAACGGCTCTTTCAATTTCTTTTTGACGATTTCCTCCGATTCGGAGGGGGACTCGCCTGTGACCTTGTACAACCATTCGAGCGCTCTACTCTTCGGCATCGCCGCAGGCAGGACGGTCAGCCTGCCTCTATCCGTCAGGCATCTTCGCGCCTCAGCCAACGTGCGCGGGTCGAAGATGTATTCCGTTGGAAAGGTTGAGACAATGGTGTCAAACGATTCGTCTGCGAAGGGGAGGCGTTGCGCCAGCCCGCGCGTGAGATTCGCGCTGCCGTTCGTGTTGCGACGCGCGAGGTGGGTCATCTGAGGCGACTCGTCAATTCCTACGGCGAACCAGCCGTCCCGTCGTAAGAGGCGTTGCAGGTGTCCCGGTCCGAAGCCGAGTTCGAGAATCCTCGTTCCTTCGATGAGCGGAAGAATCTCCCGCGTCCAGTCCTTCCAGCGATTGAACGAAACCGCCGCGGCGACGAGATCGTACGTGAAAGCGAATTGGTGATAGAGGAGTTTGAAGAAGAGGCGCAGGAACGCTTTCATAATAAGAAAACGAGGGCTTGGTTGCGCCAAACCCTCGTTTTGTTGTTTCGATGAAACTTACGCGGCGGCTTCTTCGCCTTCGGATTTTTTGCCTTTGCGAAGCGAGTCTACTGCGGATTTGCCGCGCTCGCGGGCGTCATCATAGATCGCCTTGCCGCGTTCGCGCGCGGTGTTGTACATTTCGCCACCGCGTTCGCGGACCTGGCGGGCAAGTTCGTCGGCGCGGGCGCGGGCTTCGGCGGCGGCGGCTTCGGCGCGGGCGAGCGCTTCTTCTGTGGTGTGTTGAGCGCGGTCGCGCAGTTCAATGGATTTATCCTTGATCAACGCGCGGGTCTCTTCGCCGGATTGCGGGGCAAAGAGCAGGGATACGACTGCGCCGGTGAGACCACCGACGATGAAGCCTACGAGAAAGGCTCCGAATTCATCACGATCAGACATGGTAACCTCCTTGGGGTTAACGGTTTTGGTTAGTAGACCTCACAGGTCTCGAAGACCTGTGAGGTCTTGGATCAACTATTTTTTCTTAAGTCCCATCAATTCTAACATACGGTACAAGCCAGCGAGATAGCCGTTTAGTTGGACGACCGGCTCGACAACATTCTCGCCGAGGAATTCTGCCGTGCCGCGCAGGTTGTTGACCGTGTCGCTGGTGGCTTTGAGGATGGGACGCACCTCGTTTTGCAAAAGATTGATCAGGCTGGCGAGTTGGACGATCAACACGATGAGCGCGACGCCGATGACCAGCGATTCAAGCGCGACGACGATGATGAAGATGTCGCGAATCCTGTCGGTGGGCGTGGCAGGTTGAAGCAGGAAGTAGATGGCCAATCCCAGCAGGGCAAGCGCGACGACTGCGCCGGCGATGACGCCCACCATGAGACGCTTCATCTGCTTTTCCTGTTCGATCTGTTCAGGAGTGCGCGGTGCGGGTTCGGGGTTTGAGGGCGGAGTTGTCATAATCAAATTATAGCATTGTATTTACGGATGATCGTCTCGTAGGTTGCTCGGAAGGATGATGCTCTGGTATCAAACCTGCGGGACGGTTATTACATTCCAAGCAGTTTCATTTCGTGGCGAACGAGTGCTTCCCATCCCTCGCGGAAGGGGCGTTGTATCAGCCCAAGCTCGCGTTTGGCTTTGCTACTGTCGCCCCAGTAGGTTACGCCCGCGAGAGAGCGCAATGCGTCCGGTGTGTAATATTCGGGCATCCAACCTGCAAACGGCACAGACAGAACGGATAAAAATTTCAGCATTTGATATGGAATGATCGCCGGCATTTTTACGCCCGCAATCTGGCAGGTGAATTTGTATGTTTCTACGAGGGTGTGCGCTTCGCCTGCGGTTATGTAGGCTTCGCCGATTTTGCCCTTTTCCATCATCAAGAGATGCCCGCGCGCGGTATCTTCTACGTGCTCATAACATACGCCGAATTGCGTGGGTATCACGGGTATCTGTCCTTGCAATAAGCTTCGGACGCCGCTTCCCATAGAGGACGTGTCGCCGGGTCCGTAAATTCCGCCGGGCATGGCGATAACCAGCGGTAAACCTTTTGCGATGAAGTCTTTAGCGATTTCATGCGCGGCGGCTTTCGTGCGATCGTACTGGGTGAGGTGTTTGCCTGTGAAACGATAGGACTCGTCTACGACTTTCCCTTTGGTATCCGAGTTGACCGCGCACGTGCTTGTGTACACGCCTTTGGAGATCTTCAACTCTTGCATCAATTCAAGCACGTTTTTTGTGCCAACAACATTGATGGCATACGCTTCGCCTTTGATCCGCTCAGCATACTTGTACCAACCCGCCACATGGAAAACGCCGTCCATGCCCGTCATCGCCTCGCGCATGGACTCTTTGTCTGTCACATCGCCTTGAACAACTTCACGCCAGAGGTTTTCAGCTCTGCGGCTTTGTCGGGATTTCGTACCGACAGCGCGGACATCATGCCCAGCCTCGCGTATTTCCGTGCCAGCACGCCACCTACAAAACCCGTCGCGCCTGTGATGAAATATTTCATTAGACCTCTTGCAAAAGTCAGGATGAGTTGAGTTCAAGGTTGTAAATAGCCGCGATCAGGTTGAAACGCAAAGCAAACCTCTTTCTGCGATTGCGATACCTCTCGCTCAAAATGCGAAACACTTTCAACTTACGAAATATATGTTCAATCACAATTCGCTTGCGTGCCAAACTCCGATTGCTCTGTTTTTCTCGTTTTGTCAGCGCATGGTATTTGGATTTTTTGAAAGGCGTCTGGCTGTTTTCATGAAGCTCCATCAATCCTTGGTAACCAGCATCGGCCAGAAGCCGCAGATGTGCAGAGAACTCACAGGCATCGTCTTTGAACAGTTGGAAGTCGTGTTTGCTTCCATGACTAAAAGCGGTGGTTATGATCTGGGTACTTTTTCGATCCACCATCACCTGCGCTTTTTGGGTGTGACGCTTCTTTTTGCCGCTATAATGCCGTTTTTGGCTTTTTTTGGACGCTCCACGGGTTGTTCGCTGACATCCACCAGCACGATCTCGAACACCGTGTCACTGCCTTGGAGTGCCTTCTTGCCAGGCAAACGGAATTGTTTTGAACGAACTAAGGCATCCTCGACCTTGCGAATGGTGCGACACACGGTGGCTTCACTGACACCAAAGGATTGGGCAATATGAAATTCCGTGCGATATTCTCGCCAGTACATCAAGGTCAGTAACAACTGATCCGCTCGGCTCAGTTTGGGCGGCCTCCCGAAGTCTCGCAACCCTTTCGTGATCACCGCCAGCATCTGATTAAAAGTTTCGCGCTGGACGCCCGTTAGCCGTTTGAAGTCACTTTCTTTCAGAGTTTCGATGGTTTTGTAGCGTCGCGCCTGTGATGAAATATTTCATTGATCGTGTCCTCGTTGCAGATCTGTAACCTGCGGCAATTGCAACCGACCTTGACCTTTCGTTGCATCCGCAGTATTATACCACGAACCGACCGTTCGGTAGGTAAAATTATGACACGAGACGAACTCATCGAAACCGCCGCGCAGGTCTTTCGTCAGAAAGGCTATCACGGCGCGTCTATGGAAGATATTGCCGCCGCCGTGAACTTGCGGAAGGCGAGCCTGTATCACCACTTTTCGTCCAAGCAGGAAATTCTGCTCGAAATTCTCGACCGCGCTTTGCAATTGCTTCTCGAAAAAATTTCCGCCATCACCGAACAGAATATTTCCGCCGACAAGAAACTGCGGTTGATGATCCGCCAATATCTGCAAATCCTTGCGGAGAACGTGGACCTCGCCGCAGTTTTGCTTTTTGAACACCGCGCCCTCGAACGCAGGCAACACGCGCGGCACGTCCCGAATCGTGACAAATTTGAATCGCTTTGGAAGGATGTCGTCGCTGAGGGCGTGAGCAAAAAAGCCTTCAAGTGCGACGACCCGTCCATGACTGTCCGCGCGCTGTTGGGGATGTTGAACTGGACGATCACGTGGTATTCGCCCGACGGCGACAAATCCATCGAAGAGATCGCCGACGACTATTCCAACTTGTTGTTGAATGGGTTGCTGAAATGAACGCGTCGTTTGCTATGTTTGAATCTGCTGGCGGCGCGAGAATCTTTCGACTTCCGCTTCAAGTCTTTCCGAATTTTTGGGCGTACGCGTATGTTGTGCATCACAACGGAAATATATTTCTTATTGACACTGGCTCGGGGACAGACGCCTCGCACGATGATCTATTGAATGGACTTAAAGAGGCGGGACTTCAACCTTCAAACTTAACTCACATCCTCCTCACTCACGCACACATTGACCACTACGGCGGACTCTCCAAACTCAAGCCTCTCACGAACGCGAAGATTGGATGTCACGAATTGGATACGCAGACCGTGGCGCATCATGACGCAGACCTTGCGTTGATGGGCGCCCGCGTCGCTTCTTTCCTGACGTCGGCTGGGCTCGCCGACGAGGCGCGCGATTCGCTCCTCGGCATTCGCCGCTTCACGAAGAGCCTCTACCAATCCGTCCCCGTGGACTTCACATACGAATCGAAAAACATGCAGGTCGGTCCGTTCGAGATGATCCACTTGCCAGGGCATTGCGCGGGTCACGTGGCGATGCGCTTGGACGATATCGTTTTCTGCGGCGACATAGTCGTGGAGGGTGTCACTCCGCATTTATATCCCGAATCCATCGGCGCGTACAACGGACTCGGTCATTACCTCGAATCGCTTGAGAAGTCAGTGTGTTTGGGCGAAGGACGCGCGACCGGTTTTGAACGGACACAACGAAGTCATCACGAATCTTTCCGAAAAAATTGACACGACGCACAAGAACATCATCCGCCGCATGAGTGCGCAGTGGACGCGCTTGCGGAGTCGCGAACGATTGCTGAAATCTGCGAGGCGGTGTATGGCAAAGCCGAAGGATACAACTTGTTGCTCATCATTGAAAAAACGGGCGCGTATGCCGAATACCTCTACGAGCACGACATGATTGAGATCGTCAATGCGGATGAAGGAGCAAGGCTTGCCTGTGCAGTATCGGAGTGTTGAGAGAGATTACTGAGGAAGAAATATTACTGAAACATACAGCCCGGTGGTCGAGTAGTGGCGCAAGGCGCCACGTATCGAGACCACCACGCCGTAAAGTAATTCTTGTTGCAAAAATTTGTATGCGTACTTGTGGTTTCGATCGCTTGCGCTCAACCACCGATGAAAGAATGAAAGGAAAATCATGTACTCATTCGACCCAACTGAAGAACAGCAAAATGCTCATGGACGCGGTGAAGAAATTCGCCGAAAACGATCTGCGTCCCGCTGCGCATGAAGCGGAAGAGGACAAACGAACTGCCGAAGAAACTCGTCAACAAGGGATGGGAGTTGGGCTTTGTTGCAAGCGTCCATCCCAGAATCCTATGGGCGGATTCGGCGCGTGAGCGGAGCGCGGTGGTGACTGGTGTGTTGGCTATCGAAGATGGCGTTCGGCGATATGGCGGGGACGCTGGCGGTGATGACGCCCAGTCTGCTGGCGCGACGCTGATTCTGTTGGCGGGCAGTGAAGAGCAGAAGAAAGAATATCTGCCGAAGATCGTTGCGGGTGAGTGGAGTCCGTTCACTGCGGCGTTGATCGAGTATGCGTTTGACTTCGACCCGAACGAGCTGAGGACAACGGCAAGACTTCAAGGCGGAAAGTTACATTCTCAACGGCGAGAAGGCGTTTGTCCTGTTTGCGAGGGAGCCGAATCAATTTTGGTGTACGCGAATCTCGACGGGCAGAGTCAAGCCTTTATCGTCGGGAAAGAGGCGGAAGGGTTGTCCATCGGCGAAGAGCGCGAGAAGTTGATGAGTCTCAACGCGCTGCCGATGTATCGAGTCAAGTTGGAGAATGTGAAAGTCCCTGTTGCGAATCGACTGGCGCGGCGGGCTGCGACTTCGACATCCTGCTCGCTTCGATGAGAATCGCCAACGCTGCGACAGCCGTCGGTGTGGCGAATGCGGCGTTTGAGTATTCGATGAATTATGCGAAAGAGCGCGTGGCGTTCGGCGTGAAGATCGCGCAGAAGCAAGCCATCGCGTTCATGCTCGCCGAAATGCGGACGGAGATCGAAGCGATGCGTGGCCGTCACGGTCAGCCGCGTGGAAGTTGGACACGGGGCGCGGAAGACGCGGCGAACGCAGGCGTATCTCGCATCCACTGGCGCGGCGGATATGGCGATGATGGTCACCGACCGCGCCGTGCAAATTCTCGGCGGCATGGTTACATCCGCGATATCCCGTTGAGAGATGTGGATGGCGAATGGGCGAGGGTTTGCGATGTTGACGGGGCCTATGTGATTGTGTAAAACACGGAAAACAGGTAAACACGTACACAAGTACACACGTGTCTACCTGTTTACCTGTCTACTTGTGTACGTTAGGAGAAAAAATGTCAATCGAATTTGAAGCGCCGAAACCGATCACGAACGCGCAGTTTGTTTTGAAAACTGTCGCCGAGGAAATGATGCGACCGAAGTCGCGTTATTTCGATGAGCATGAACACGAGATTCCGTGGGATTACATCGAGTTCATGCACAATGCCATGAAAGCGATGGGCGGCAGTTCGCTCGCGCCAAAAGAAAATGGAAACGGCAAAGATGCCGACAAAGAAAAACGATCTCCCATTGGATACCAATTGATCGCGGCGCAATTGGAGTGCGTTGTCGTGGGGCGACGTGGGGATGTATCACTGCCTGCCAGGCGGCGGACTCGGCGCGGCGGCGGTTCACGCCGCAGGGACGGCTGATCAGCGTGTGAAATTTTTATCACGCTTCAACGGAGACAAACCTACCTTCGCAGCGATGTGCATCACCGAAGCGGGCGCAGGCTCAGACAATTCCGCCATCCGTACGCGCGCGGTGCTGGACGAAAAGACCAACGAATGGGTGATCAACGGCGAGAAGATCTTTGTCACAGGCGGAGACAAGTCGTTCACCGAATATGAAAAACTTGGACGAGGCTTCATCGTCGTATGGGTTGATTGATCCATCCGCGGGGCGAGCGGGGATGAGGGCGTTCGTCGTCGAGGGCGGGACGAAGGGTGTGAAGGTTGTGAAGTTGGAACACAAGATGGGGATCCGTTGTAGTGACACCGCCGCGATCTCGCTTGTGGATGCGCGCGCGTCCCTTTTGAGAATATTCTCGGCAGT
Organism: Anaerolineales bacterium; assembly: GCA_046328795.1. Lineage (GTDB taxonomy): Bacteria > Chloroflexota > Anaerolineae > Anaerolineales > Villigracilaceae > Defluviilinea. The sequence goes on from JAXLVX010000075.1 coordinate 11,224, forward strand.
CCCACCGTGGAGAAGAATGCGGCTTCAAAAAAGCGATGGCGACGTTCGATGCGACGCGTCCGCTCGTCGCCGCGACAGGCGTCGGCGTGGCGAGAGCCGCTTTAGAATTCCTGAAGAGAACTGCTGAGAACGGAGTCAAAATCCGTCACGGGTTGCCGCGCCAGAAGTTGACATCCATCGAGCGGGATGTAATTGACATGGAAATTCAGTTGAGGTCGGCGTGGCTGATGGTCATCAAAGCGACGTGGATGGCGGATAACAAAAAGCCGAATGCGTTGGAGGCTTCAATGAGTGCGTGAAGTCATTGGCGATGTGACGACAAGAATCACGCAGAAGGTGGTGGAGATTTTGGGTCCGCTTGGGTACAGCCGCGAATTCCTTGCAGAGAAATGGCTCCGCGACGCGAAGATCACGGATATTTGCGAGGGGACGGGGCAGATCAATCGCCCCGTGGTGGTTATGATACTGGGGTTCGGGGGCGGAGTTGAGGTGAGGGAGTAATTGGTAATTGGTAATTTGTAATTGGAGACTAGAGACTGGAGACTGGTGTACTCGGTGGTTGAGTAGCCCTGCCGCGCTGAGCGGAGCGATAGCGAAGTCGAAGCGTGCAGGCGACGAAAACCCACAGGTGCGCGTACAAAATCTTGTTGCAATGTAGTGATAGAAATCGGTGGTCGAGTAGGGGCGACAGCCCGCATTTATATCCACCACGCCGTAATAAAAATTTTGTAACAAGAGTTATCTTGAATACTGGTGGTTTCGATACGCCCTCGGCTACCGCCTCGGGCTACTCAACCACCGATGAATGATTGAAAACGAGGTGATTATGAAATATCAAATACACAAAGCCGTCGTGATCGGCGCGGGGACGATGGGGGCATCCATTGCGGCGCATTTGGCGAACGCGGGCGTGCCTGTGACGTTGCTGGACATCGTGGCAAAGACTTCCGAAGTCTCCAAGACTTCGGAAGTCTCAAACTCAAAGAATCAGATCGTCAAGGCTGGTGGGAGGCTTGCTTGAAAGCCAAGCCAGCAAACCTGATGGCAGATGAGTTGAAGTCGCTTGTCAAACTTGGGAATCTTGAGATGATTTCGGCGCGGTGGGCGAGGCGGATTGGATCGTTGAAGTCATCGTTGAGAATTTGAAGATCAAGCAGGAATTGATGGCTCGCATTGACGGAGTCCGCAAGGCGAGTGCGATCGTTTCGACGAACACTTCGGGAATCCCGATCCATGACATTGCCGAGGGACGCTCGAAGGAATTCAAGAAGCATTTTCTCGGAACGCACTTTTTCAATCCGCCGCGCTATTTGAAGTTGCTGGAAGTCATCCCGACGAAAGACACCGACAAGGAAGTTGTTGAATTCATTTCGTGGTTTGGCGAGTATCGTTTGGGCAAGGGGATCGTGATATGCAAGGACACGCCGAATTTTATCGGCAATCGCGTGGCGTTTGGCACGGGCGCGTTTGCGATGGACTTCTTCTTGAAGAACGATTACACCGTAGACGAAGTGGACGCGCTCACGGGTCCGCTGATGGGGCGACCGAAGACGGCGTCCTTCCGCTTGATGGATTTGGTCGGCATTGACGTGTGGGATCATGTTGGAAAGAATCTTGCACCGTTGATTCCGCATGATAAGTTGGGACAGGAATATTTGAACGCCGAAGCGCCGAACAAGTTGATCTCCACGATGGTCGAGCGTAAATGGCTTGGCAACAAAACCAAAATTGGATTCTACAAAGAAGTTCGCAACGCGGAAGGCAAGCGGGAATTCTGGTCGCTGGACTTGAAGACTCTCGAACACGTCGCGCCGACGAAGCCGCGATTCGACTCGGTCAAGGCGGCGAAAGATGTCGAGGGTCTGCGAGACAGGCTGAAAGTCATGCTTGAAGCGGATGATAAGGCGGCGACTCTCGTCAAAGTGTTGACGTATCAAAGTTTCCAGTACGCGTCATCCATCATCCCAGAAGTTGCCGACACGATGAAGCCGATTGACGATGCCGTCCGCTGGGGATTCATGCACGAGGCGGGACCGTTCGAGACGTGGGACATGCTCGGGGTAAAAGAGACAGCCAAACGGATGAAAGAGGCGGGCTATCCTGCGGCGAAGTGGGTGAGCGCGATGTTGAAGAACGGCGTCGAGTCGTTTTATCAGTATCGAAACGGCGAGAAGGTCGCGGTGTATGATGCGGTGAAGGGCAAGTATGTGAAGTTGAAAAAACTTGAAAGCATCGTGACGTTGAAAGGCACAAAAGTTGTTTCGCAAAATGCGGGCGCGACTCTGCGCGACATGGGCGACGGCGTGGCGTGTTTGGAATTTCACACGAAGATGAACTCGCTCGATGAAGACGTGATGAACATGACCGTTGAGACGTTTGAGCGGCTTGAAAATTTTGATGGGCTGGTGATCGGCAACGAAGGCGAGAATTTCAGCGCGGGTGCGAATCTGTTTATGATGGTGGTCGGCGCGCAACAAGGCATGTGGGACATGCTCGACGGCGCGGTGCGTAAATTGCAAGACATGAACATGCGGATGCGTTATTCGCCGAAGCCGATCGTCGTTGCGCCTGCGGGTCTCACGCTCGGCGGCGGATGCGAGATCACGATGCACGCCTCGCGCGTGGTTGCCGCGGCGGAAACATATATCGGACTCGTCGAACTCGGCGTCGGTGTCATCCCTGCGGGCGCGGGCACGAAAGAAATGTTGCGGCGCATCGTCAACCCTGTGATGCGAGTCGAAAACGCCGAACCGCTTGCCGCGTTGCAAAAAGCGTTTTTACAAATGGGTCAAGCCAAAGTTGCCACGAGCGCGGAGGAAGCGCGCGGCATGAACATTCTTTTGCCCGCCGATCGCGTTGTGATGAATCGCAGTCATCTGCTCGCCGAAGCGAAGAACGAAGTGTTGCACATGATCGCCGCTGGATACAAACCGCCCGCGCCCGAACTCATCTATGCCGCGGGACGCGATGCGCTTGCCGCGCTCCGCATCGGCGCGTGGATGTTCAAGGAAGGTCATTACATCACGCAATACGATCATCACGTGGCAGGCAAACTCGCGTATGTGATGTGCGGTGGCGAACTCACGCGCGGTCAATGGGTGAGCGAGCAATACATCCTCGATCTCGAACGCGAAGCGATTTTGTCGTTGTTCGGCGAAGAGAAGACGCAGGCTCGGATGTGGAGTATTTTGCAAACTGGTAAACCGCTTAGAAATTAAGTTTACAAGTTGGAA
>JAXLVX010000076.1:0-14221 GCA_046328795.1 Anaerolineales bacterium
GTTCGCTTCGCCTGCGCTTCGATCAATTCATAGACGCAAGCCATGCGTGGATAATCGAGTTGCGTTTGATTCCAGCCCACGAGGATCTTTTGTTTTTCCGATTCGTCCAACAGCGAGTAATTTGAAACTAGCTTCGCGGGGTCTGCGGTTATTTCATGCAAAAGCGAATCGAAATGCTTCAACATCCGCTGGATGGTTTCCGCGTCGAACAAGTCCACGTTGTATTGAAGCGCGGCGGCGAGACCATCGCCCAACTCAGACATCATCATCGTCATATCGAACTGCGCGGGTTCGCCGCCCAGCGCGATGGATTCGAGGACGAGTCCGCTCGCCTCCATGCGCGCGCCGTCGAGTCCCAGCGCGAACGGGCTGAGCGCTTGCGCGTCCGCTTCGTGCGCTTTTTGCAGGATGAACATCGTCTCGAACAACGGCGGGCGGGATGAATCGCGCTGGATGCCGAGTCTCTTTGCCAACAGCGCGGGCGGATACTCTTGATGCTCGAACGCGCCGAGCGCGGTCTGTTTGACGCGCTGGATGATTTCATTGAAGGATGGGTCGCCTGAAAAATCCGCTTTCAACGCGATGGGGTTGATGAAGTAGCCGACAAGATTCGACAATTCGGCATGGCTTCGTCCCGCGGTCACCGAGCCAACTAAAAATTCATTTTGATTCGAATAGCGATGCAACAACGTTTGGAACGCGGCAAGCAGGGTCATGAACATCGTCGCGCCGTTTTCTTGCGCGAGGGCTTTCAACTTTTCGTACAACGAGGCATCCATGAAGAGATGTTCCGAGTCGCCGCGATAGGTCTGCATCGGCGAGCGCGGACGATCGGTGGGAAGGTTCAACGCGGGGAGCTGTGATCCGAGTTGCGTTTGCCAGTAGTCCCATAATTTTTCGCCGCGTTCGCTTTCGAGCATCGCCGCTTCCCAACGCGCGTAATCGGAGTAACGCGCAGACAGCGCGGGCAATTCAAGTCCCGAATCGTTTTTGTTCGCTTCATACAACATCAACAACTCACGCGCCAAGATCGTCATTGACCAGAAATCCGTGACGATATGATCCATCGCCAGCAAAAGGATGTGCGACGAATCCCGCATCAGGTGGAGAGCGGCTCGAATGACTGGACCAGCCTCAAGGTCGAATGAGGCGTGGGCATCCCGCGCGAGTCGCTCGCGCAGCGCGTCATCCGCCAGCGCGGACGAATCCACGATGCTGAAAATTCCATCCATCGAATCATGAACGCGTTGAAGCGGCTCGCCATTGGCGACATGGAATGTGCTTCGCAACGATTCATGCCGCGCGACGAGTTGATCGAATGCGAGTTGCAACGCGTTGACATCGAGATCGCCGCGAATGCGGATCGCGCCCGCCACGTTGAACGAAAATTCAGCGGGCATGAGTTGATGCAAAAACCACAACGCCTGTTGACCCACCGAAAGCGGACTCTCGCGCGGCGGATTTTGCGCGATGATGAACGACGACTCATTCTGTGTTTCAGCAGAATCCAAATTTGCAAGCGCCTCCGCCGCGAGGCTTGAGATCGTCGGGCCCTGCAAGAGACTCGCCACCGAAATTTTCGCGCCGAGTTTTGATTCGAGCGAGTTCTTGAGTTCCATCGCCATGAGCAGATCGAGCCCGAGCGTATCGAGGGGTTGATTCAAATTCAAGCGCAAGGCGTCCATGCCGAGGATGCGCGCGGTGTGTTGTTGGATGAATGAATTCAACTTCAGATTTTGTGTGAGGTTGGGAGCGATTCTCCACTCACACCCTAGCCCCTCCCACAGGGAGAGATGGGGATTCATTTCTCGCTTTCCATTCTTTCGTTCAGCAACTTTTTCTTGCGGCTTTAGTTTTCATTCGAGCGCGGCGATGCCGTGTTTACCTGTTTACGTGCGTCGCCGTGGCGCCGTGGCGACATTTCCTGTCTACGTGTTTACTTGTTTCCCTGTTTTACGTTTACATCAGGCCAATACCTCCCCTGCCCGGTCAAACGGATAATTCGGCAACGGAACCTTGTTGCGCGAATAACCTGAGTCAGATCACTTTCCAATCCACATCCGCGCCTTGGACGTAGAGTTTGCCGAGGCTGTCGAGGATCGTTTGCCATTCGTCTTGATTCTGTCTCAACGACGGCAGAAACGCGGATTTGACTCAGGCAAACAGCGTTTCCCCATTCCCAACAACACTGGGCTTGGGGCCCAATTTCAATGAAAGCGTCAATTCCCAGATTGGCAAGCGCTCCCATCCCTGCGGAGAATTTCACTTCCGCGCGGATGTGGTCGCGCCAGTATTTGGGTGTGGGAGGTTGAATGAGAGGTTCACCAGTGACGTTTGAAATAAAGAGAATTGGAGAATTAGAGAATTGGGTTTGGCTGGCGAAAGTTTCGAACTCATCGAGGATCAGATCCATCAATGGAGAATGGAAGGCGTGCGAAACTGACAAGCGGCTTGGAGGTGATGCCGAGTTTGGTCAGTTCATCCACGATGGTTTGAATGGCGGATGATTCGCCGGAGATGACTGTGTTGTCCGGGTCGTTCGAAGCGGCGATAGAAACTTGATTCGTAAATGGCTTCAATATATCGGCAATGCGATTCGCCTCCGCAAAACTGCGACCATCGTCCCGTTTGCGGAAGTCCGCCCATCAAGCGCGCGCGCTCGGCGATGAGACGCAACCCGTCTTCGAGCGTGAACACACCCGCAACACACGCCGCGACGTATTCACCGACGCTGTGTCCCATCACTGCGTGAGGTTTGATTCCCGAGAGCCATATCTGCGCGAGGGCATATTCAAATGCAAAGAGCGCGGGCTGAGTGTATTGTGTTTGATTGATCGTCGTATCGTTTTTTATCGGCAAAAATAATTTCGAGCAACGAGCGATTCAGAATTGGGTCAAGGATCTTCGCGCATTCATCCAATGCGGCGCGGAAGGTATGAGCTGAGTTTCGTAGAAGTCCCTTGCCCATACCCGCGTACTGCGATCTGGCCGGTGAAGAGGAAAGCGTCTTTGGTTGTGCGCGGTTTGGTTTGTCCTATTTCTATTCGTGGGGCGGGATGATATCCCGCCTTTTCGAGCGGGATGGCATCCCGCTCCACGTTGAGAGATGCAAAAAGATCTAAAGCAATTTTCAATTCTTCAATGTTGTTCGCTTGAACGGCAAGGCCGGTGTTCAGAGTGGGAACGGGTGGTGTTGGATGTAAAGGCGGGGTCGGATACTTCGTACTGTGTATTGCGTACTGCATCGCTGAGGGATTGTGTGAGTTCTTGAAGAGCGGTTTCGGATTTGGCCCCGAATAAAGTCAATAAGTGGCGTGGACGTTCGATGACACTTTGAGCGTTTATAGCGTCGAGAGGAGACCCTTCGCTGGCGCTCAGGGTGACGCCGGGCGCGTCGGATAAAACAACATGCGCGTTCGTGCGCCGAAGCCGAACGAACTGACAGCGGCGAAACGCGGCGCATCTCTTCTCTTCCACGGGCGGAGATAGGTTCCGATTTCTAATCGCGAACCTTCGAGGAAAAGATATGGTTGATTTCGCACCCAGAAATGAAGATGCGGCGGGATGGATTCGTTCCTCGCAAGCACGACCTTGATGAGTCCCGCGATGCCCGCCGCCATTCGAGATGACCGATGTTCGTCTTCACCGAGCCGACGATGACGCGCTGATTCGAGTTATCGTTCAAGACCGCGTTCAGCGAGCGCCATTTCAATTGGGTCGCCGAGGCGGAGTTCCCGTGCCGTGCGCTTCGACGTAGCCGATCTGGTTCGATTGATACGCCCAACGAGTCAACGCAGTGCAGATCACATCTTGTTGCGCGAGTCCGTTCGGGGCGGTGAGACCGTTGCTTCTTCCATCTTGGTTGACCGCCGGCCGCAGATCAATGCAAGGATGTTGTCGCCGTCGCGTTGCGCATCGGACAAGCGTTTCAACACGATGATGCCGCAGCCTTCGCCGCGCACGTAACCGTCCGCGCTGGCGTCGAAGGTTTTGCAGTGACCGTCGGGCGCGAGCATCCGCGCTTGCGAAAAGGTGATGGTCAATTCGGGAGTGAGGATCAAATTGACGCCGCCCGCCAACGCCAGATCCGATTCGCCGTTTCGCAAACTTTGGCACGCGAGATGCGCCGACACCAGCGACGATGAACACGCCGTATCCACCGCCATGCTCGGTCCGCGCAGATCGAATACATACGACAAACGATTCGCCGCGATGCTGTGCGCATTGCCCGTTCCCGCGTAGGCGTCTATCATTTCAGGGTCATCGAATTGCAAACGCGAGTAATCGTAACTGCTGATGCCGACGAACACGCCGGTGCGCGTCCCTGCCAACGATGAAGGCGGGATGAACGCGTTCTCCAGCGCCTCCCAACTGACTTCCAGCAGGAGGCGTTGTTGCGGATCCATGCGCGCGGCTTCACGTGGGGAGATACCGAAGAAGGCGGGATCCGAACTGATCAACGTCATCGAGGAGATCCCAAAGCGCGTCAACATCTTCCCTCTGGCTGGTTCGTCCGCGTGGAACTCGTCCACGTCCCAGCGGTCGGACGGGACTTCGGTGATCGCGTCCACACCATTGCGGAGCAATTCCAAAACCTGCGGACTCTCCGCTTGCGGGAAGCGGCAACTCAAACCCGATGATCGCAATCGGTTCGTTGATGTTGTTGAATGTTCGTTGAGGAGTTGCGGGGGATGAAATTTTCGCTGGTTGCAGATCGTTCGCAAGAAAATTCGCCAACGATTCAATTGTCGGGTAATCCCATGCGAGCGTGGGAGCAAGTTTGCGGTTGAGGAAAACTTCGAGAGATCGCCTGTGAGACTCACGGCTTGCACGGAACCAAGTCCGTAATACGTGAACGGCTGGCGCGGTCAATCGCGGATGAGTCCATTTCGAGCATAGTGGCGATGCGCGTGAGGAGGAAGGATTGGATGGATTGAGCGCTGTGTTTGGGTTGTGTTGAGTGATGAGGAAAGATTCTCCCTCACCCCTAGCCTCTCCCGCTGGGAGAGAGTTCTGGCTCCCTTCCGCCTTTGGGGAAGGGTTGGGGATGGGGCTTCGCCCTCCACTCACCCACCATCAATTCACCTATCAGAAACGCGGACTTCGTTACGCGGCGTTGAATCTTTCCGCTGGAGTTTTGGGGATGCTCATCGGTTTGACGAGCGCGATGGCGAAGACTTGTAGATCGTGTTTCTCGGCAACTGCCTGTCAGATCGCGGAGGCGACTTCGTTCACATCGGCTTGGCGCCCGGCGCAAGTCACTTCTTGCACGATGACGAGTTGCTCTTTGCCGTTTTCACTGATCGAAAATGCCGCGCCTGCGCTGGGTTGCAATGCGATGACTCGCTTCAACAGTTAGTTCAATATCTTGAGGGTAATGATTGCTTCCGTGAATGATGATAAAATCTTTGAGGCGACCCATGATGAAGAGTTCGTCGTTTTGCAGAAAGCCGAGATCGCCTGTCCGCAGAAAGGAGACTTCATTTAAATCGGCGATGAATGCGCCGAAGGTTCTCTTCGTTTCCTCTTCAAACCCCAATATCCCTGCGCCACGCTCAGACCGGCGACCATTTCGCCAGCTTCGTTTTCCGCACATTGATTCAACGTGGATGGATTCACGATGACGATTTTTTGACCAACAATGGATTTGCCGCAATTGACCATCGTCAGCGCGTTGGCATCTTCGCGCGAGACTTCAACCACAGCGTCGCGTTCGAGGGCTTTGCGGTCAATCGTCAACATGCGCGGCGCGGAGGGTCCCTCGCCTCCTGAAACGATGAGCGAACTTTCCGCCATGCCGAAGCAGGGGTAGAAAGAACTCGAACGAAAGCCGACCGGCTCGAAGGTCCGCGCGAAACGTTCGAGAGTCTCAGGGCGGATCGGCTCGGCGCCGCAGAAGGCAAGTTTCCACGCGCTCAAATCCAAAGTTTCCAGTTGTTCGGGCGTGATCTTGTCCACGCACAGGTCATACGCAAAGTTCGGCGCGCCGCTCGTCGTCGCTTTGTATTTGCTGATCGCATCAAGCCAGCGGAACGGTTTTTGTAAAAACGAAACGGGCGACATCAGCGTGGACGAGCATCCGACATACATGGGTTCGAGGATGCCGCCGATGAGACCCATATCGTGGTAACTCGGAAGCCAGAACGCGCCCGAATCGCTCGCATCCAATTGAAAGCCGTGGCGGATCGCTTTGAGGTTGTGAAGCAGGTTGCCATGCGTGAGCATGACGCCCTTCGGTTGACTCGTCGAGCCTGACGTATATTGGAGGAAGGCGAGCGTGTCCGCATTGACGTTCGGATCGCGCCACTCCGCTTCAGACCCCGGGGCGACCTGATCCGTATTCAGCCAGCTGAGCGCCTTCAAGTCGGGCGACTGCTCGAAACGCTGTTCGATGTTGTGCAGGATGGTGGACGTGGTGAGCGCGAACTTCGCTTGCGAGTCTGAGACGATGGCTTGGATGCGCGGGACGGGTCGATTCAAACGCGGAGGGTAGGCAGGCGCCGCCACCGCGCCGGCATATAGACATCCGAAAAAAGAGGCGATGTAATCCAATCCCGCGGGATACAGAAGCAAGACGCGCTCGCCCCGCGCGCCGTGAGCTTCGAGCCACGCGCCGATGCCGCGCGCGCGGCGATCCAACTCGGCGAACGAGAGCGAGTCGCTTTCTGCGCCGTCGTCCTGCAAATAACGATAGACAAGCCGGTCGGGCTGTTCTTCCGCCCTCATTCGCAAGAGGTCGAGCAGGGTTGCGGGGACGGGATGATTCTGAAAAGGGGATTGCATCGAATTTGACTCAAGTATCCGAATAGTTTCAGGTTATATCATAAAAGCCCCATCCGCTTCACAACCCAAAAGTTTGCTTGACACGCCTCTTTCGCAACCGTATAATCTTTTCACTACCAAGATCGAGGGCGGGAATCGTAAGACTTTTTTATTTTTGGAACTGGTCGTCTGTCGGATACATCGCTGTCAAACCAACTATAAAGGAACAGACCCGTGACTTCCTCTGGCAGTTTCAAGTTGACTCTCGTCAACGCCCAAAGCAGTACGCCCCCCAAAGAATTCGAATTGATCCGCTCCGAACTCGTCATCGGACGCGACGACGGCGTGGATATCGTTATCCCCACCCCGGCTGTTTCGCGCCGCCATGCGCGGTTGATGATGGAGAACAACGGCTACATCATCGAGGACCTCGGCAGTTCCAACGGCACGTTCGTCAACGGCGACCGGCTGATCGGACGGCGCGCGCTTCAACACGGCGACCAGATCCGGCTGGGGCAGGCGATCACGTTGAATTTTTCCGCGCCCGGCATGGAAGAGCGGGAACCCGATAAAACAGCGGTGCGCCCGGCAACGCCGGTACCAGCCGTCCCTTCGCATGTGATGCAGACCACCATCGGCAATGAGCCGAGTCTCCCGATCAACACCGGGCCGCGGCAGTTGATCGTCACCATCGCCGGGGAAAACCCGAAGAATTATTCGCTCTCACGCTCATCCTATTCCATCGGCAGGCTTGATGATAACGACATCGTCGTCGCATCGCCCATCGTTTCCGGTCGTCACGCGCGCATCGAACAAGCCAGCGGCGGCGGATACAAATTAACAGTCCTGCCAGAGGCGAGAAACCCGGTCTTTGTCGAAGGACGTCCGCTCGAAGGCGCGCGGATGCTGAGGCATGGCGACGTTCTGCGGATCGGAGGACAAGACCCCGGCGTGATGGTCACTCTGACGTATGAAGCGCCCGCCGAAGCCGCGGCACAAGTGGAACGCGAGATCGAGTTCGGAGAAAAGAATCTCATTCAGATCGGGCGCGACCCGAGCAACGACGTTGTGTTGCCCTCGCCGAACGTCTCGCGCTTCCACGCGCAGATCCAGCGAGTCGGTCAGCGCTATCGAGTCGAAGACCTGCGCAGTTCCAACGGCGTCTTCGTCAACGATGCAAAAGTGGACGGCTCGCTCTGGCTGAAACCGAACGACACGGTGCGAATCGGACAATATCGTTTTGTGATGGGCAAGGATCAACTCGCTCATTACGACGACAGCAACGGCTTGCGCGTGGACGTGGTGGGACTCAACAAGTGGGTGCGCAAAGACCTCAACATCCTGCAAAATATTTCGGTCGCGTTCAAGCCGCGCGAGTTCATCGTCGTCGTCGGGCAAAGCGGCGGAGGAAAATCCACGTTCGTAGACGCGGTGGCAGGCTATCGCCCCGCGACGCCGCCGTCGAAAGTGTACGTCAACGACATTGACATTTACCAAAACTTCGACGCGATCCGCAACGAGATCGGGTTCGTCCCGCAAAAAGACATCATCCACATGGAACTCACGATCTATCAGGCGTTGGATTACGCGGCGCAATTGCGTATGCCCGGCGACACGTCTGCGGAGGAGCGGCACAAGCGCGTGATGGAAGTGCTTGCCGATCTTGATCTCACTCATCGCAAAGACGTGCAGATCAGCGGCTTGAGCGGCGGACAACAAAAACGCGTCTCCATCGGCGTCGAACTGCTCACCAAACCCGGCCTCTTCTTCCTCGACGAGCCGACCTCCGGTCTCGACCCCGGCACCGAAACCGCGCTGATGCAACTCATGCGCCGCCTCGCCGACCAAGGACGCACGATCATCCTCATCACGCACGCGACGAAAAACGTGATGCTTGCCGACAAGGTCATCTTCCTCGCGCGCGGAGGCTACCTCGCGTGGTTCGGGCCTCCGGATGAAGCGCTGGCATACTTCGACCAATATCGCTCCGAACGCGACCGCCGCGCCGGTAAGATCGAGTTCGATGAAATTTACGCCATCCTCGACGACCAGAGCAAAGGCAAAGCGCCGGAATGGGCGCAACGTTACCGCGAAAGCCGGGCGTATCAAGAGTATGTTGTCAAATCCCTTGCGGGCAAACTGTCGCCCGAAGGCACGCCGATGGTCCGCGAACCAAGCCGCGCTCCGGCGCGAGCCGTTGGCGCATCCACGAAACAAGCCTCCGCGCTCAAACAATTCATGATCCTTTCGGCGCGTAACGTGAAGATCCTCACGCGCGATAAATTTGCGCTGGGGCTCATGCTCGCCACTGCCCCGCTGGTGAGTCTGCTCGACGTGGTGTTAGCCGCCGTGATGGGACGCGACCCGTTCAGTTTTCAGGATGGCGACATCGCGCGAGTGATGATCACACTCTTCCTCATGACGATCTATGGCGTGATGGTGGGCGGCATTTCGCAGATGCGCGAGATCGTCAAAGAAGCGGATATTTACCGGCGCGAGCGGCTGGTCAACTTGAAGATTCTTCCGTATGTGTTGTCGAAAGTGTGGGTCGCGGCGCTGCTTGCGTTCTATCAGGCGGCGGCGTATACCATCGTCCATTACCTCGCATTCAAAATGCCGGGCGGCGTGCTTGAGTTCGTGCAGATCTACATCACGATGACTCTCGCCACCCTCGCCGGCATGATGCTGGGACTCTTCGCCTCCGCGCTCGCGCCGAACGCTAGTTCCGCGCCGCTGATGGTGATCATCCTCATGCTTCCGCAGATCGTGCTGGGCGGCGCGTTGATCCCCGTGCCGGGCTTCATCACCTCGTTCACGTCCACGCGCTGGGCGTTCGAAGCGTTGATGAGCATCACCGGTCCCGGCTCAGACGTTGCCGCCGACGTGTGTTGGAAACTTCCCGCCGATGTGCAAAGCGCGATGACCATCGAAGATAAACTGGCGCAGGGCTGTCGCTGTATGGGCGTGAACATGCTCAAACAGAATCATGCAACCATCCCGGCTTGGGCAAGTTCTGGGTTCCCGCCATTGGTGAACCTCTGCCCGTTGAGCCGGCTGCGCTGCCGCCGGAGCCTGCCCGTCCGGTTGAACCGGCGAACCAATCCGATAATGTGGCGATGGCGGAGTTCTTCGCGAAGTTGCAGGCGTACGAAGCCGAGGTCAACGCGTACAAGCTGCAGGTGGAGCAGTATCAAAAAGACCGCGTTGCCTACGAGACCAAACGCGCCGAACTGCAAGTGGCGGTCGCGCCTGCCGAAGGCGTGGTGAGAAATTTCTACAGCAACTTCCCGTTCATGTATGTGGACAAAAACGATACGGTCGCGTATTACGGCAAGGTCGGTCTCACGTGGGTCGTGCAAGGATTTATCTGCCTCGTGTTGTTCGTCGCGATCCTGTATCTGCAAAAGCGGAAGGATGTGATCTAACGCCATGCGGACGTATCGGCTCTTCAGCTTTTTTCTCATCCTCGTCATCGCCTCTCTCGCCTGTGGAGTTGGCTCGGGCCCATCGTCGGCGGACCTCACCGCCCAAGCCATCAGCACGTCGGTGCTGGCAACTGGAACCGCGAAAGAATCGCAGGGCGAAGCCGCAGACGCCGCCGCGCTGACCGCGCAAGCCGTCGCGGAGAGTCAATCGAAGCCGGCGCAACAGACCGCCACCGCCGAGGCGTTCGCGCCAACGTTGGCAGTGGAATTGCCGAAGTACGGCGTTGACCCGTCGGAGGGGCGGCTAGGGTGGGTGCATCCGCCCGTCACGCTCGACGCGTCCGGCTTCCGTCAGTTCGAGTACATCAATTATTTCATCGGCACGCTCGCGGCAGATTTTGTCGTCTCGTTCGATATTACCTGGGACATCGTGGGAAGCATCGCCGGTTGCGGGTTCGTCCTGCGCTCGGATGGAAACACGATCGCGTTGAATCAATACATGGTGATCATGACGCGCGTGGCGAGCGGACACGTGCTGTTCGCAACGATGGCGAACGGCGAGGTGGTGACGTATCAGGATATTTACGCGCGCTACACCGATAAAAATTTCGATTGGAAAAATCTTGCCACCAATCGTCTGACCGTCGTCGGGCGCGGCACCACATTCTACATCTATACCAATGGCACATTGATCGGCGAGGTTGACCCAACCCAGCCGCCGAAGTTGCCGATCCTGCCGCCGGAGCCGGAGAAGCCCGCCAACGCGAACGATCCGCAGGCGATGCAAGTCTACAAACAGAATAAAGCCGAATATGACGATGTCGTTTCGCAGATGAATTACACCTATCAACAGCGCTTGAAGGCGTTCCGCGAATCGGATAAAACGTTCGATAAGGGTTTTGTCGCCATGGTGGCGTTGAGCGAGTCGGGGCGCAAGACGCAATGTCAGTTCAATAACGGCTGGCTATATCTCATTGGGCAATGAAGCGGCAAGTGCAATTTGTGTTATCATCCTTGCTATTCGCGCATAATTAGTAACTCACCTTACATATGTCATTCTGAGCCGCGCTCTTGCTCTTTGCGGCGAAGAATCTCTACGACAATCTCAGAGATTCTTCGCTTCGCTCAGAATGACATAGCCGAGTAATTTTCCTATTTTGTTGGAGTCACAATGGCAAACAATCTCGTTGGAACAACTCTTGGTAACCGGTATGTGATCGAGGAACTTCTCGGTCAGGGCGGGATGTCGGCGGTGTACAAAGCCTCCGACCCGAACCTCAAGCGCGTGGTGGCGATCAAGATCATCCATCCGCACCTCTCCACCGACCCGGACTTCGTCAAACGGTTTGAAGAGGAAGCCGCGGCGGTCGCGCAATTGCGTCACCCCGGTATCGTGCAGGTGCACGACTTCAACCGCGACGGCGACACCTATTACATGGTGTTGGAATTTGTGCCAGGCGAAACCATCCAAGACCATCTCAAACGGCTCAACGACAGCGGACGCAAACTCTCCTCCACCAAAGCAATGGAATACATGGCAGGCGCGTGCGACGCCGTGGATTACGCCCATCAACGCGGCATGATCCACCGCGACATCAAGCCCGCCAACCTGATGTTGAACACGCTCGGTCAGGTCATTCTCATGGACTTCGGCATTGCCAAGATCGTGGGGAGTCAGCGGCACACCGCCACCGGCGCGGTTGTTGGTACGGCGATGTATATGTCGCCGGAGCAGATCAAAGGCGAGCAACCGGATCGCCGCACGGATATTTATTCGCTCGGCGTGACGTTGTACGAAATGGTCAGCGGACGCCCGCCCTTCGAAGCCGATTCAGCCATGACGTTGATGATGATGCACATCAACGACCCGGTGCCCAACCCGAAGAAACTCAACCCGGATGTGCCGGACAACCTCGTGGACATCATCAACAAGGCGTTGGCGAAAGACCCGGCTGACCGGTATCAAACCGCCGCGCAAATGGCGGCTGCGCTTCGCAACGCGTTGGCGGGTCGAGCGGCGGGACCCGTCCCATCCTCGCGCTCGACGATGGTGGAAGAAGCGCCGACGATGATGAAGGGTGGGAAAGCCACCACGGTCGAACCAGTTGGAGTTCCGAGAGGAACCGTTGTAGAAAGTAAACCTCAACCCGCGTACAGGGGAACGATGGTCGAAAGCGCGCCGCAACAGACTCCGTATTCATCTCCGCAAGCCGCGCCGCCCAAAGCGAAATCGCGCAGTATGTTGCCGATCATCGGCGGCGTGGTGGTTGTGTTGCTCTGCCTCGTTGTTGGAGGCGGTCTGATTGCCAGCCAGTTGTTCAATAAAACGGCTCCGACAGATGCGCCCACGAGCGCGCCGACGCAACAAGCCGCAACCGAAGCGCCGCTGGTGGTTGTCGAATCTCCGACATTGAGCGTGACCGATACTCCCGCCGCGACGCCGACAGAAGCGATCCCGCCGGGACCGTACGTGCGGATCAATTCGATCACGATTAACTCAGACAATTTTTACGTTGTGGAATACGAAACGTTCGAGTTCACCGAATCGTTGCCCGGTATGCACATCCACTTTTTCTGGAATACCGTGCCGGTAGAAAACGCGGGGTCGCCGGGTTCGGGTCCGTGGAAACTCTGGGGAGGTCCGCGTCCGTTCGTCTTCTATCGCGTCTCCGACAAGCCCGCCGCCGCAACGCAATTGTGCGCGCGCGTGGCGAACGGCAACCACTCGCTCAACGGGTTAGACAGCGGCAACTGTGTTGATCTGCCGCCAAGTCCGTAAACAGTGTTGAATGAAAACGGCGACCTAATGGGTCGCCGTTTTTTGTTCGATTATCAAATCACTCTATGTAAAAAAACAGAGACCCCGAAGGGGTCAAATGATTGTAGACGAAGGACATATCACATTCAACCCCGAAGGGGTGTCAGAGACAACAATTCTATGTCATCCCTTCGGGATTTGAATCCAAGATCGCAATTTTCTATAACCATACCATCCCTTCGGGATTGACAAGCGCGTAAGACGGGTTATTTGATCGCCCGCTTGGTGATCGAATCGAGCAGGAAGTCAATCAAATAGTGATTCACTTCATCCGCCGCGTCGAGATGCGCCCAGTGAGTCGCTTCGGGGAAGAGGATCAAATTCCTATCATCGCAGTAATCCATGCTTGGGCGCGCCAAACGATTGGTCAGAGCCGTGTCTTTCATCCCCCACATCATCAACGTGCGGACTTTGACTTGCGGATCCTCTGGCATCTTCGGCGGGGATTGGAACGCGGCGCGATACCAGTTCAGCATGGACGTCAACGCGTCGGGCTGTGACCACGCCTCTTTGTACTTTTCAATATCCTCGTCGGTAAACGTGTTCTTCTTCGATGAATTGCGCAACCCGCGAACCATCTCGCGGAAATTATTCGCAGTCAATATCTTTTCCGCGATTTGCGGCAGTTGAAAGAATAGCCAATACCATGAGCGCCGAATTTGATCGAGGTCGCGTCGCAAGAACCTGCCATACACCGCAGGGTGCGGCGAATTGAGAATTGTCAGTTTATGCAATTTCTCGGGGTGGGTCATCGCAAGAATCCACGCGACGCCTCCACCCCAATCGTGACCCACGAGGTTGACCTTTTCATAGTCCAAGGCTTTGATCAAGCCAAGGACATCGTCCACGAGCGTGGAAATACCGTAGTCTTTTTTATCCTTCGGCTTGTCGCTCAGGTTGTAGCCGCGCTGGTCAGGTACGATGACACGGCATCCCGCCTTCACCAACGCGGGGATTTGTTTCCTCCACCCATACCAAAATTCAGGAAAGCCGTGCAAGAGAATGACCGGGATTCCGCTTTTCGATCCTGCTTGGACAACGTGCAAGCGGATTCCGTTGGTGTTGATATAACTATGTTCAAGTTCCATTACAGGTAACGCCTCCAAACAAAACGCGGCGGGATTGTACCAAAGAATGGAGGGCGGACTTAAATTCTTGGTGAGTGTTTAGGTGATTTGTATGTTTTTCGTAGGGAAAGCGTGGGGGAAGTTTTTCT
>JAXLVX010000077.1:0-13905 GCA_046328795.1 Anaerolineales bacterium
AGGCGAAGGATATTTATTAAACAACTTCCTCCCCTTCCGCCTCGGCGAGATCGGGCGCGCGTTCTTGCTCAGCCGCAAAACGTCGCTGACCTTCATGGAAATTCTCCCCACC
This sequence comes from Anaerolineales bacterium, assembly GCA_046328795.1. Classification (GTDB taxonomy): domain Bacteria; phylum Chloroflexota; class Anaerolineae; order Anaerolineales; family Villigracilaceae; genus Defluviilinea. Next base: position 113 of record JAXLVX010000077.1, read on the forward strand.
ATCGTCATCGAACGCACGATGGACTTGATCTTCACCGCCATCATTTTCGTTTCCGTTCTTCCGTTCGTCGTCGGCGCAGAGGGCAGCGGACGCACAGCCTACATCATGGGCGGCATCGTGCTGGCAGGTTTTGTGCTAATGTTCATTCTGGCGCGCAACAACAAATGGGCGCTCGATCTGTTTCACAAACTCACCGCGCGTTTTCCGCGCTTGCAACAACTCGGCGGAAGTTTCCTCGAATCGTTCTTCTCCGGTCTGAGCGTGCTCACTGACGGCTGGCTCTTCGTCAAATTTTTATTTTGGATGACCGTCAACTGGGCGCTTTCCATCGTCGCGTATTACCTCATCATCCGCGCGTTCTTCCCGCAAGCCAACGCGATCTGGGCGATGTTCGGGCTGGGGATGGCGGCGTTCGGCGGAGCCATCCCTTCGGCGCCCGGCGCGTTGGGAACGTTCGAAGGCGCGATCGTGTTCGCCCTCACTCGTTTCACCACAGACAATTCAACCGCGCTCGCCGCCGCGTTAGCCATGCGGTTGTACAATTACATCAACAGCATTATCGTCGGCGCGATCGGTCTCTCGCGCGAAGGGCAGACTCTTTCAGGCGTCTATCAGGAATTGATGAGTTTCAGAAACAAACAAGGAAAAGCAGAATAGTCAAAACGTCCCGCAGGTTGCGAAACCGTAGTAACGACTTCAGTCGTTCGACCATAAAGCGACTGAAGTCGCCACTACGAAACCTGCGGAACGGTGTGTCATCAAATAATTGATATACAAAGGATACAAAGTGAGTCGTCAATTTTTCATCACAGGCGGAGGGGGATTCATCGGTTCAAACTACGCGGGCAGGCTGATCCAACGTGGAGAGCATGTCACCATCTTCGACAATCTCTCGCGCGCGGGCGCGCCGCGCAACGTCGCATGGTTGAAGAGTCAGTTCGGGGAAACTGGATTCAACCTCATCGTCGGCGATATACGAAACGCGGATTTGCTAGCCGAATCCGCCAAAGACGCGGATGTCATCGTCCACCTCGCGGGTCAAGTCGCAGTGACGACCTCCGTCACGAATCCGCGCGACGATTTTGAATCCAACGCGCTCGGCACGTTCAACGCGCTCGAAGCCGCGCGACTGTCGAAAAAGAATCCCATCTTTTTGTATTCATCTACCAACAAAGTCTACGGCGGCATGGACGATGTGCAGTTGGTCGAAGAATCCACGCGCTGGCTGTACAAAGATTTGGAACACGGCTGTGCCGAATCGCAGCCGCTCGATTTCCATTCGCCGTACGGAGTTTCAAAAGGATCGGGCGATCAATACGTCCGCGATTATGCTCGCATTTATGGATTGCGTTCTGTCGTCTTTCGTCAATCCTGCATTTACGGTCCGCGCCAATTCGGCATCGAAGACCAGGGCTGGCTCGCGTGGATGATGATCGCCGCAGTGACGGGACGCAAAATTACGATCTACGGCGACGGCAAACAAGTGCGCGACGTTCTGCATGTCAACGACTTGCTCGATGCGTACGATGCCGCCATCGAAAAAATTGACACTGCCAAAGGGCAGATCTACAACGTCGGCGGCGGCAGGCGCAACGTGATGGCGATCTGGGCGGAGTTCGGTCCGATACTGGAAAAATTGCTCGGCAAGAAAATTGACGTGGCGCGCGAAGATTGGCGTCCCGGCGACCAGAAAGTTTTCTACGCCGACCTACGCAAAGCAAAACACGAACTCGGCTGGGAACCGAAAATTGATCTCGAAGAGGGTATGGAGTTGATGTTCGAGTGGGTGAAAGCGAATAAGGATTTGTTTTAGATCACTTTGCTATGTGTCACTCAGAGGGAGTGGGTTTGCGACCGAAGAGTCTCGCTTGGAGAGTAGAGACCCTTCGCTGTCGCTCAGGGTGACATATTGACGCTAGTATCATCACCCAATTAAATCAATCCAGTAAATCAGTGTCAAATCCGTGGCTAAAATTTTTCCCGCCTGTAAAACAAAGTCAACACCAACGCTCCCAACATCCCAACAAGCATATCCATAATCGTATCTTCCAATCCGCGCACCATGGTGGTGCCGAAGAGGTAATCGAAGGCGTTCTCGTAAAACTCCCACAGGATGATCGTTGTCCCTGTGCAGGTGAAGGCGAACAAAACTTGAACAAGCGCGGGAATATCGCCTAGAAATTTCTGCGACTGTTTGATGGCGGAACGGAAAAAATACGTAATCGCCACGCCGCCCATGAAATGCGTGGGAATATCCAGCGGGGGGAAACGGTCATACCAATGGAAGACCAGCCCGACCAAATAAAATCCAAACACGCTCAGAGGCGCCCACGCGGACTCGCGCAGGGTCGAAAGTATCCAGTTAAAAAATTTTGAATTCTGAGTCATTGAGAGAACATTCCGAAAAGTTTGCAGGATTGTACCAAATGAAAAGACCGCCAATTCCTCGGCGGTCTTTTTGATTCGTCTCGTTCTACACGATATTATTGAAAATATTTCTTCCAGAACGCCGCGATGATTTGCGCCAGCAAAACGGGTCCGAGAAAATTGACAAACCCGTTGAGGAACCCTGAAACGTACATGCCGGGCATTCCCGTCCCGCTTAAATACAGGGAAGGATACGCCGCCACCCCCACCACAATGAGATAGCGCAAACCGAAGTTCGTCACATCGTCAGAATCGAAATAGAGAAAACCAACAAGCAACCCGACGATCAGCATGACCCAACTGAAGATGGGATTCGTGAATCCGATCGCGCTGGTCACGCCTGCAACAAGGACTCCGAGAATGTAGACCCACTTCCATGGGGATGCCGGCGCGGTCATTCCTGAACTCCTCGCCGTTCCGACGACAGAATTCTCTTGCGCCTTTGGTTGGGATTTTTTGTTTGCCATGTTAAACTCCTCTTTGAATTTTGAACAGCAAAAGATAAAACCGCAAAAACGATAAAAAGTTTCTGTGCGCGGGCAAAAGACTCGCAAAAACCATCGGTTATAATCCTTCCGCTGTATGAAAATCCTCACCGTCCTCACCTACTATCGCCCGCACACGTCGGGACTCACCATTTACGCGGAGCGACTCGCGCGCGCGTTCGCCCGGCGCGGGCATCAAGTGACCGTGATGACCATGCAATACGATCCGTTGTTGCCGCGCGCAGAAACGATAGACGGCGTAAAAATTATCCGCGTGCCGGTGGCGGCGCGTATCAGCAAAGGCGTCATCGCGCCGGCGTTTGGCGCAATTGCAACAAAACTCGTCGCCCAGCATGATGTCGTGCAGTTACACCTCCCTCAATTCGACGCGCCCGGCGTGGCATTGCGCGGACGTCTCTTCGGCAAGCCCACTGTGCTAACCTATCACTGCGATCTGTTGTTACCTCCTGGATTCTTCAATCGTTTTGTCAACTTCGTCGTGAACTTGATGAACAACGCGGCGGGGATTTTTTCGAATCACATCGTGACGTACACACAAGACTACGCGGACAACTCGCCCTACCTCTCGCGTTACGCTTCAAAACTGACCCCCATCCTGCCTCCCGTTGAACTGCCGACCCCGGTCCCCGGCGAGGTGGAGTCGTTCGCCGCCGAGCATCGCATCCGCGAGCGGAAGCCGGTCATCGGCATGGCGGCGCGATTCGCCGCGGAAAAGGGAGTCGAAGTCCTGCTCGACGCGCTGCCGATCATCCTGAAAAAATATCCGAAAGCGCAAGTTTTATTCGCAGGGATGTATCAAAACGTGATGGGCGAGCAGGCATATTCAGACCGGCTCATGCCGCGCATCCGCGAATACGAAGCCGCCGGTCATTGGACGTTTTTAGGCAACCTCGACCCGGTGGACATGGCGGCGTTCTATCCCAATCTCGATGTGCTGACCGTCCCTTCGTTGAATTCCACCGAGGCGTTCGGACTCGTGCAGATCGAAGCGATGATGAACGGCGTGCCGTGCGTCCCGTCCGCGTTGCCGGGCGTGAGACAGCCGGTCACGATGCACGGCATGGGACGAGTCGCTCGAATTGGCGACGCGGCTGACCTAGCCGAATCAATCCTCACCGTCCTGAATGAACCGGGAAAGTTCAAGGGCAATATCGAATCCATCAAGAGATCATACGATCCAGATTCGGTCGCGCAAGAATATGAAAAATTATTCGCCAAACTTATGGGATAATTTCGAAGCCCCGCTCGCGGAAGTGGCTGTCAAAGGTAAAAACTTTTTTGATCTCTAAACGGCGCATTGTTTCAAAGCCGCTGCAATCAACCAATGAAAGTTGACGGCGATTGGCAGAGAGAACCTCATCGAGCGCGGCAGAATGCTGTTTCTCGTCAATCCATTCCGTTGTTAAAAATGGAAGGATGTTTTCTTGAAAGTCGCGCACTCTTGATAACCCAAGTCTTTTCTGGATGATCACCGTGCTTTCGACGAGAACATAGTTATTGGTCAGCGCAATTTGACCTTCTTCAAGCAGGTTGCGCCAGCATTGCACGGCGCGTTCATGATTGATGTCGTTCGTTACAATGACCGAGAGAATAGCGGAGGTGTCAACGAAGATCATCTTCGATTGCCTGCGCAAAATATTCGTCGTGATTGGTTGAGACATCGGTTTTGCCCTCGATATCATGAGCGACGAATTTTCCATCCTCGATATCTTGGATAAACTTCAACGCGCGAAGACGCGCCGCCTCGCGTTTCGTATCGCTTTCGGAGACAGCCACATACTGCGCCACGCTCTCGCGCACCAACTTGGCGACAGGAGTCTTGCGGGCTTTTGCCATTTCTTTCAGGGCTTTCACCTGTTCTTCGGTCAGTTGAACCATCATCCGAACCATAACGACCTCGATTCTGCTATCATTTTTCAGAAAGTGCTATCATTATAACATGCCAAACAAAGACTTCCTCTTCCTCCACCTCCGCGACCTTCCCTACTTCCGCGCCCTGTTGCGTTCGGTGGAAAGTTCGTTCTATCAGGGGTTGCCCCTGCCCGTGCCGGTCTATGACGTGGGCGCCGGCGACGGTCACTTCGCCTCGCTGACCTTCGACCAAAAAATTGACGTGGGACTCGACCCGTGGCACGGACCCATCCACGAGGCGAAAAAATACGGCGCGTACAGATCGCTCGTGGAAGCCGATGGCGCAAAATCCCCGTTCCCGAACGAACACTTCGCCAGCGGATTCAGCAACTCGGTGCTGGAACACATCCCGCACATTGACGATGTATTAAAAGAAACCGCGCGCGTGTTGAAGAAAGGCGCGCCGTTCTACTTCTGCGTGCCGAACTCCGGCTATCTGACCGAGCTTTCGATCTCGAAAGCGCTGGGCAAGGGATACACCGAATGGTTCCGCGTGATCTCGCGCACCCAACATGCCGACAACCCCGACGTGTGGAGCGCGCGCCTCGAACGCGCCGGATTTGAAACGATACGGTACTGGCACTACTTTTCGCCCGCCTCGTTGCGCGTGTTAGAATGGGGACATTATTTTGGCGTCCCTTCGGTCTTTGCCCGCGTTCTCACTGGCAAATGGATCATCGCCCGCACTCATTGGAATTTATGGTTGACAAGAAAATATCTGGAACCATACGCCTCCACACAGCCCGTTGAAAATGGAACGTATACGTTTTACATCGCCAGAAAAAAATAAGGAAACCTCTCGCCGCTTCTAAGCGCTTTTGTTCGATCATCCCCGCATAAAAATTCAACTCACCGATGAACGACGACTCTCACAACCAGCAGCCCGCCAACGAACCCAGCGTCCTCGATTATGTAAAATCACTGCTTCGTTTCGGAAAAGGCGAGCGGATTCAGATCCCCGACTTTGCGGCGGAGGCGGATTCATCGCCGCTTGAGGCTTCATCGCCCGCGCAGCCACCCGCCTCATCCGACGCTTCGACATGGCTCAGCGCAAGTCAACCGGACTCGCCCTTCCCGTGGCGCTCTCTGCTTGCGGTCTTCTTCGCCTTCGCCGGACAATTCTTCTTCGAGCCGCCCGCCGCCACAAAAATGTTGGGGTATGCCCTGTACGTTGCGGCGCTCGGACTTTTAGGTTGGGCGATCTATCGCAAAGAATGGACGATCTACTCCTATCAACCGGAATCCGAAGGCACAGACCCGCTCACCTTCCGCCCGGTCCAATTTATCATCAGCGTCTTGCTGGGGCTATGGGCGTTCAGCCTGTTCGATGATGACCTGTTCACCAACTTCAACGTCTTCGTCTGGATTCTAGCAATCTTTTTCTTCCTCTGGGCATTCTGGATTCAACCGCCGACTCTCGCATCGCTCTTCAACCGATTCGCCCACTGGCTGAAACGCGATTCATGGACGTTCAACATTTCGCGCTGGACCTTGTTGCTCATCGCCGCGACCGCGCTGGCAATCTTCTTCCGCTTCACACAGACGACCCAAGTCCCGCCGGAGCCGTTCAGCGACCACGCCGAAAAAATCCTCGACGTGTTCGATGTATCGCAGGGACAGACTCGCATCTTCTTCCCGCGCAACACCGGGCGCGAAGCCTTCCAAATGTATTGGACGCTTCTTATTCTCAACATTTTCGGCACAGGCTTTTCGTTCCTCAGCCTCAAACTCGGCACTGCCTTCCTCGGCTTTTTCACACTGCCCTTCATCTACCTGCTCGGAAAAGAGATCGGCGGAAAACGAGTCGCGCTCATCGCCTTTGTCCTCGCGGGAATCGCGTACTGGCCCAACGTCATCAGCCGCGTGGGGTTGCGCTTCCCGCTCTATCCGCTCTTCGTCGCGCCGATGCTTTTTTACCTCCTGCGCGGATTTCGCACGCGCAACCGTAACGACATTCTTCTCTCCGGTATCTTTCTAGGGCTGGGCTTGCACGGATACAGTCCCTATCGCATTGTGCCGTTCGTGGTCGTTGCCATATTCGCGCTGTATTGGATTCATCCTCAGTCCAAAGGCGCGCGTAAAGAATTATTGATCTGGCTGGCGCTGCTTGCAATGGCGTCGTTATTCGTTTTTCTGCCTCTCCTTCGGTATTGGACAGAGAACCCTGAAATGTTCGGCTCTCGCGCAATGACAAGGTTGACCAGTTCGGAAACACAGATCACAAGCCCAGTCTGGCAGATATTTCTTTCGAATGTGTGGAACGGACTCAAGATGTTCAACTTCGACGACGGCGAGATTTGGGTGCATTCAGTCGTCCATCGTCCCGCATTGGACGTGATCACTGCCGCATTGTTCATCCTCGGCGTTACGCTTGCGTTGATCCGTTATCTCCGCAATCATCACTGGCTCGATTTATTCCTGCTCGTGTCTATTCCGCTGTTGCAATTGCCATCCACGTTGTCCATCGCGTTTCCCGGCGAGAACCCGTCGCTGAACCGCACGGGCGGCGCATACATTCCCGTCTTCATACTCGCGGCGTTGGCGTTCGACGGCTTGTTGACCAGTTTCGGGCGCGGAAAGATGCGCGTCATCTTCGCTTCGGTGTTGGCGGTTGCGTTGGTATATGTTTCCGCCGCCCAAAATTACGATCTCGTGTTCAATCAATATTACACATCCTTCCGCGACGGATCATGGAACACGTCGGACATTGGCAGAGTCATCAACGGGTTCAAGCAGATCTCCGGCACGACCGAGACGGCGTGGGTGGTTCCCTTCCCCTATTGGGTAGATACGCGCCTCACCTCCATTTGGGTCGGTGACACGTACCGCGATATGGCGATGTGGCGCGAGAACATTCCCAGCACAGTCCAATATGAAGGACCGAAATTATTCATCGTGAAAGCCGACCTTGAAAACCCCGCCGGGAACGATCAAGAGTCGTTGGACGTTCTTGAATCGTTGTACCCGAACGGAACCCTGCGCCTGTTCGACTCGGATATCCCCGGTCACGATTTTTGGATCTTCTTTGTGCCGAAATAATAATGTCGTTGCGAGGAAGCCCGAAGGGCTGACGAAGCAATCTCCCGCCATGTGACAGAGATTGCTTTGGGCTATCGCCCTCGCAATGACAATAGGTGTATGAATCACAAAAAATATTTCTGGGTCTACGATCTTCTCTTCCTGCTTGTGCTTGCGCTGGCGGGCTATTTGCGTTTGACCGGAGTCAACTGGGGCGAAGGCGAACATCAGCACCCGGATGAAAATTTCCTCTCCGGCGTTCTCGGTAATTTACGCGCCCACAAATGCGCGGACGGGGTCACGCCCATTGACGCTTGCCCCGCAGACCAACAACGCTGGATGAGCATTGGCGATTATTTCGACAGCGAAACATCCACGCTCAACCCGTACAATCGCGGACAATCCTTCTTCGTGTACGGCAACCTGCCGATGACCATCGTCCGCGTGGCGGCAGAGGCAATCGGCGACGTTGATGTGAAATTGCTCGGCAGGCAGTTCTCCGCGCTTGCTGATCTATTCACCATCTTCTTCCTCTATCTTATCGTCTCGCGTTTGTATGATCGCCGCACAGCATTGCTTGCCTCGCTCTTCTCCGCGCTGACCGTGATGCAGATCCAGCAATCTCATTTCTTCACCACCGACTTGTTCGTCAACACCTTCGCATTTCTGGCGATCTACTTTGCGGTTGAGATCATGCTGTGGAAAGATAAGAGACAAGACACTTCGACAAGCTCAGTGCAACGGACTAGAGACTTGCCCAGTGATCCAACAAGTAATCCCCAGTCTCAAGCCTCCGATTCTCAATTCTCTAATTCTCCAATCTCCGATTCACCGGTCTCTGAGTCTCCAGTCTCCAATCTCCAGTCTCCAATCTCCAATTACAAATTACTATTTACTAATCCCCTCTTCTTCCTCAGTCTCGGCTTCGGCGTCGCCTACGGCATGGCGCTTGCATCGAAAGTAAATATTTATCCGCTTGCGATCCTCTTACCCGCCGCGTTTGCGATTCGGTATTTGACGATAGACCGCAAACAACAGACCGAATCTCCTCTTCCTGAGGGAGAGGGACAAGGTGAGAGAGTCCATCGTCCACTATCCACTGATTACTGGAAACTGATCACTGTTTTCCTCATCGCCGGCGGAATCGCATCCTTCCTCTCCTTCCGCGTCTTCCAACCCTACGCATTCGATGGACTGCTCCCCAGCCAACATTGGATCGAAAACATTCAAGAGCAACGCGCGCAAGCCACCGGCGAAGCCGACCTCCCATGGAATCTACAATGGGCGCGGCGCTCGCATTTGTATTCGTTTGAAAATCTGACGACTTGGGGATTAGGTCTGCCTCTCGGCATCCTCGCGTGGATCGGATTCCTCTACATGGGCTGGCGGATTCTCAAAGGCGAGTGGCGTCACGCATTGTTGTGGGGTTGGACAGCGGCATACTTCCTCTGGCAATCGCTTCAATTCAACCCGACCATGCGTTATCAACTTCCCATCTATCCATTGCTCGCAATGATGGCGGCATGGTTTGTATTCGAGCAATTACCAATTACGAATTACAAATTACGTACTGCGTACTCCGCATTCCGTACAACGATCACCGTCGTCGTGGTTGTCCTCACTGCATTGTGGGCTTTCGCCTTCCACAGCATTTACATCCGCGAGGAGCCGCGCATTGCCGCCTCGCGTTGGATCTATCAGAACATCCCGGGCCCGATCAACTTGCATATTGAAACAGCCGAAGGCGCGGTCTACAACCAGCCGTTGCCATTCCCCACCGGGGTTCTCATCAAAACGGGAGAGCCTTACCAGACTTCTTTTATCGCAAAGAACGATGGCTTGCTAAAAGAAATCTTCCTTGCGCACGTTGCAGATGTACCGGACCAGACCACATCACAATTGTATTTGACCATCTGGCAAAATCCGGATGATCCACAGCCTCTTGCCTCGGCAGTTTCTGCTCCTGTATCACCGGGCGCATCGCACGCTCTAACTTTCGATATTGCCGCCTTCGTGACAGCAAACCAAACCTATTACTTGAAGTTGGAGAATCCAACCCTAAACGGGCAGGCAAATCTTTGCGGCGTCATACGTTTCGTCTTTCAGAACGGCGATCAATCATCGGAACAGGTGGTTGATGTATCAGCCCCGTGCGCTGTAACAGCCGAAAATCCATTTACGGTCTCATTCGTTCCACAAGTGGATGGAACACTGAGCAAGATCGATCTGGAAAATGTAGTTAATACTCTTCCCGAATCATCCTCTGAAAATCATACCCTGAGTTTATCCATTTCAAAGGACCCGGAATTTACGCCCGATCAATCGCTTGCCCATGTCTCTGCAACCAGCACGTTCACACCCACCGGCGATCCGCGCGGCGATGCGTATACGTTTACGCTGGATCAACCAATTGCGCTTGAGAGCAAATCACAATACTATGTCCGCCTCGAAACGGATTCCGGCGCACTCTCGGTGACCGGCGCTTCCGTCGCTAACGAAACGGACTACGATTACCCGCTTCCCTTCCGCGTGGAGGGCTACGACGCGTTCGGCGGAATCTATCGCGGCGATCTGAATCTGCAAGTCTACTGGGACGACAACGCCGACAAACTCGCCCGCTTCACCTCCACGCTCGATCAAACCGATTACATTTTTATTCCCACCAACCATCAATACGCGCAGATCACGCGCCTGCCCGAACGCTATCCGCTGACCACAGTGTATTACCGCGAGTTGATGGGATGTCCCGTCGGCGCGGATATCATCCGCTGTTATCACGAAGCCAAGCCCGGCGATTACGAAGGCAGGCTCGGCTTCGATCTCGTCGCGGTGTTCGAGACGTTTCCGAAACTCGGCAGCATCGAGATCAACGACGAATATGCGGAAGAAGCTTTCACGTTCTACGATCATCCGAAAGTGTTCATCTTCAAGAAGAGCGCGAAGTATGACTCCGCCAACGTGCAATCAATTCTCGGCGCCGTTGATCTGACGAAAGCCATCCATCTTCTGCCGCGCGAGTTCAGCGATTACAAGTCCCTGCTGTTGCCAGCCGACAAACTCGCCAGTCAACGCGCGGGCGGCACGTGGTCTGAGTTATTCAACTACGATTGGATTCAAAATAAATATCCATGGCTTGGCTTGCTCATCTGGTATGTCTTCATCTTCATCCTCGGTCTCGCCGTCTATCCGCTGGTTCGCATCGCCATGCCCGGTCTCGCAGACAAGGGCTACCCACTCAGCCGCGCATTGGGACTCGTCCTCTTCGGCTATCTCGCGTGGATGGCTGGCTCGGTGGGCATCCCATACACGCGCGCAACCATAGCGGTCGTCTTCGGCGTGATCATCCTTCTCGGCGCGGCGCTCGCGTATTATCAACGCGATGAACTGCGCGAAGAATGGAAGACGAAAAAGAAATATTTCCTGCTCATCGAAGCGACCTTCCTCGCCTTCTTCCTCATTGACCTCCTCATCCGCCTCGGCAACCCGGACATGTGGCATCCCGCCAAAGGCGGCGAACGCCCCATGGACTTCTCGTATTTCAACGCGGTCATCAAAAGCACGTCCTTCCCGCCGTATGATCCATGGTTCGCGGGCGGCTACATCAACTATTATTATTACGGCTTCGTGCTGGTCGGCACGCCGGTCAAACTGCTCGGCATCGTGCCGTCCATCGCGTACAACTTTATTCTCCCAACCCTCTTCGCCATCGTCGGCATCTGCGCGTTTTCCATCGGCTGGAACTTGATCACCCCTGCCCTACGCAGTACGCAATACGAAGTAGACGACTCTCAACCTTCAACCTTCAACCTTCATCCTTCATCCTTGATAAGCGGCATCTCCGCCTCCTTCCTCACCATCCTGCTCGGCAACCTCGGCACGATCCAAACGATCTACAATCGGATGCAGCAACTCGGCGCGGAAGGCGCGTTCGATTGGGCATCCACATTCGGACAACGGCTGGGATGGGCGACTCACGGATTGAGCATGATCATCCGCGGCGAAGGCACGCTTCCCATCGGACCTGGAGACTGGTACTGGGACCCCAGCCGGGTCGTCCCACCGGGCGGGGGCAACGAGATCACCGAATTCCCATTGTTCACTTTCCTCTACAGCGACTTGCACGCGCACATGATCGTGATGCCGCTGGCATTGCTCACCATCAGTTGGGCGCTGTCGGTGGTGATGGCGCGCGCGAGTTGGAAGAGTCAAGCCCGCCCTGCGTCTGAAGCGTGGACGATGGCGCTGGGATTCCTCGTCGGCGGACTCATCATCGGCGCGGTGTCTCCCACCAATCTATCCGACACGTACACATATTTGCTGGTCGGGATTGTGGCAGTCGCTTATTCTGTGTGGCGGTATATCGAAGCCAAGTCGTTGATCCATCGCCTCGCGTGGACAGGCGGCGCGGTCGCCCTGTTATTTGCGCTGTCGAGGCTGTTGTATCTGCCGTATCGGATCGCGTACTATCAGGCATACAGCGCGCTTGACCCGTGGAAGGGACCGTTCACGCCCATCTCTTCGTATCTCACCATGTGGGGCTTGTTCCTCTTCATCATCGTGGCGTGGATGGTTTGGGAAACGCGCGAGTGGATGGCTCAAACGCCGGTTTCATCACTGCGAAAACTCAAACCATTCCAAATGTTGATCGAAGCCGCGCTGATCGTGTTCGCGTTCATGCTGCTTTTGCTTCAATACAATCAATCGAGCACAACTTATGGCGGCGTGGCGGTCAGTTGGATCGCGTTGCCCATCGCGGCGTGGGCTGGAGTGTTAATGCTGCGCCCGAACCTGCCCGACGCAAAACGATTCGTCTTGTTCCTCATCGGCACGGCTCTGCTGATCACCGTCGTCGTTGAAGTCCTTGTGGTAGTCGGCGACATCGGGCGGCAGAACACCATCTTCAAATTTTATTTGCAATCGTGGTTCATGCTGGCGGTGAGCGCCGCCGCCGCGTTCGCATGGACTCTCCCCGCCCTCTTCCGCTGGACACTGGGCTGGCGCACATTTTGGCAGATCGTCATGGTTCTGTTGGTCTCCGGCGCGGCTATGTTCACCGTGACCGGCGCGTCCGGAAAGATCAAAGACCGCTGGATACTCGAAGCCCCGCACACGCTCGACGCAATGACGTTCATGCAATACGCGCAATATGACACGTACGGTCAACGTTTGGAATTGAGCGAGGACTATCGCGCCATCCGCTGGATGCAAGACAATGTGCAAGGCTCGCCGGTGATCGCGGAAGCCGCGTCTGCGGGCAGGCAATACGAATGGCACTCGCGCTTCGCAATGTACACCGGGCTTCCCGACGTGGTCGGCTGGCAATGGCATCAACAACAACAGCGCACTCTGTTTTCACAACAAGTCGTTGACCGCGGCACGGAAGTGACCGATTTCTACAACAGCATTGATCCCGAAGGCATTCGGGCATTTCTCAAAAAGTACGATGTGAAGTATATTATTGTCGGTCAACTCGAACGCGCCATGTACACGCCGGAAGGCATTGCCAAGTTCGATCAACTCGCTGGGCAATACTGGCGCGAAGTGTACCGCGACGGGAAGACCGTGATTTACGAGGTAATCCCATAAATACGCAATACGCAGTACGAAGTATTGCGTATTGCGTACTGCGTAATTCAGAACAGGAGCCGCCATGATCTATCACCTCACCTTTCGCAAAAGTTGGAAACACGCGCTGGCAACCGGACCTTATACAGCCAAAAGCCTTGAAAAAGAGGGATTCATCCACTGCTCGACCCAATCTCAACTTGTTCCGGTGGCGATGGATTTCTTCCCGGCTCGCCGAAAGTTGACCATCCTCGTGATTGACGAAACAAAACTCAAACCAGAAGTGAAATGGGAGAAGCCTTCCGGCGGTCCGCCTCCCGGCGTGCCAGCGAGCGACAAGTTCCCGCATGTGTATGGTCCCATCAA
>JAXLVX010000078.1:0-13390 GCA_046328795.1 Anaerolineales bacterium
CGCTTCTCAACGGAAATAAACTCCCTTCGCCTCCTGCGTTCAGCGGATTGATTCATGTCACCGAGGAGGGACTCCAAAGCGAAGGGCTTGCGTTGCATGAAGTCCATCACGATGCGGGGAAGATGGCGCGCGCGGCGGCGAGCACGTTCAAGTTGACGGGGATGCGGTCTGCCACTTTGCCATTGGATCTGTGCGCTCCAGCCGAAGCATTGGGCGCTCAGTTGAATTTTTATGAGGGCGGGGAGATTCAATTCCCGCAGGTGAAGAAGCAATTATTCGCTTCGACCAAATACTTGAATTCTGCTTATTTTCAAAACGCTGTGTTTGATCAAATGGGAAGACTGCCGACAATCTGCGAAGGGATAAAACTTTTGAAGGAAGAGATTGGAGATGAACTAGTCGTCAGCGGGATGATTCCCGGTCCATACACCTTGCTTTTGTACATCATCGAGCCCGGCGGTTTGTTTGCTGAAATGAAACGCGAACCTAATGCGGTTCTCGATGCCCTCTTTCATCTTTCCTCCTTCCTCTCGAAAATTGGCAACGCGTATCGAAACGCAGGCGCGGACTTCATTACCATCCATGAGATGGGCGGCTCACCGGGCTTCATTGGACCCGCGAAGTTCGAGCAGTTCGTCTTGCCCGCGTTGAAGGAGTTGCACGCGAGTCTGCCGAGTCCGCGCGTGTTGTCGGTGTGCGGGAATACGAATAAATCTATGAGCGCGTTGGCTGAATCAGGCGCGGATGCGATCTCGGTGGATCAGTTGAACGATCTCGCCGCGTCGCGTGAGGTGTTGAAAGATACCCTGCTGTTTGGGAATCTCGATCCCGTTGCGACGCTGTCGAAGGGCGGGGAGGCTGAGGTGACAGAGGCAGTTCGAAGGGCGAAAGAGGCGGGCGTGGACGCCGTCTGGCCTGGGTGTGATCTAGTCCCGTCCACGCCGATCCAAAATATAAAGGCGATGATGTAACGAAATTCTGCATTGACTTTCATTTTGGCGGGTTGTATCATGGATGCGTTGTCAATCAGTTGAGGAGCGATGGGCATGGCGAGGAAGCCGTCGGTGAAAAAACCAAGGAGGGGCAGCAAGCCTGCAAAACGGGCTTTGAAGGCTGTTGGGGTGAAACGATCAAATAAGCGAGGAGCAGGGGTGAAATTTGACGCGGCGCAAACTATCGAACAACAACTTGCACAACGTGAAACTGAATTACAAATTATCAACTCGATTCAGCAGGCGCTTGCTGCGGAACTCGACATTCAATCCATCTATACTCTTATAGGCGAGAAATTACGGGAGATATTCACGGATCGGGCACAGACTGTCTTTTTTGCGTTTTACGATGCCGCCACCGACTTAACGCAATATCCTTATCTCTATCAAAACGGCAAGGTCAGACAGGTAAAGGATTGGAAGCCTGATATGCCCATTGCCCGAAAGGGAATTGAATCACGCGCGACAGTGTTTATTCGCACAGTCGCAGATGTTGAAAGCTACGGAATGACGGCGGATTACGCACACTCGGCAGTGTTTGTGCCTTTCGTACAGGGTTCGGAATTCCGCGGGCTGATAGGAGTATCAAACCAGGAACGCGAACACGCTTTCAGCGAGTCAGATGTGCGCCTTTTGGAGACGCTTGCCAATTCATTGAGTGTGGCGCTGCAAAATGCGCAATCGTTCAAAGCCGAGCAGGAGCGCGTGGCGGAGTTGGCGGTCATCAACAGCGTGCAGGAGGGATTGGCTGACAAGCTTGATATACAGGAAATTTACGATCTGGTTGGAAACAAGATTGGCGAGATTTTCAAACCTGATGCCCTATATATTGCGTTGTATGACTCTAAAACAAATCAAATCCAATTTCCATACAATATCGACGACAAAGGGAAACGGTACGATCAAAAACCCGAGCCATTGAGCACGGGGTTTTCGGCCCAAATCATCCACACCAAGGCTTCGTTAGTTATCAATCAGGATTTTGAAAAACATTTGAAAAAACTCAGGTCGCGGAAGTTCAATCCCGCCCACCAACCGAAGGCTGGAATGGGTGTACCTATGAGTGTTGGGCAAGAGGTGATCGGCGTGGTTGCGTTATTCAGTAGCCATGAAAACGCCTTTAGTGATTCGGATTTGCGTCTTTTACAGACCCTCGCCAACTCAATGAGTGTGGCATTGCAAAACGCACAATCGTTCAAAGCCGAGCAGGAGCGCGTGGCGGAACTTGCCATCATCAACAGCGTGCAGGAGGGACTCGCTTCGAAATTGGATATGCAAGGCATATACGACCTTGTCGGCGACAAAATCCGTGATATTTTTGACGCTCAAATTGTGTTGATCGCTGAATTGGATCAAGAAAGGAAGTTGGAGCATTTCCATTATGCGATACACAACGGAGCAAAAGCAACGTACGAGTCTCGCGCGTTCGATAATGTGCGCGCGCAACTTGTTGAAACACAACAGCCTTATCTGAACAATCACGTCACGTTAGAGGAAATCGAACAAAATCGCGGCAAGCTTCTAGGTGATGATAATCCTCCAAAATCGGTTCTTTTTATGCCGCTTTTAGCAGGCGGAAAAGTGACACATTACATCAGCCTGCAAAATGACATTCGTGAGAATGCTTTCAGCGAATCAGACGTCCGCTTGCTCACAACCCTCGCCAACTCAATGAGTGTGGCGCTGCAAAACGCGCAATCGTTCAAAGCCGAGCAGGAACGCGTGGCGGAACTTGCAATTATTAACAGTGTTCAACAAGGCTTGGCATCCAAGTTAGAGATGCAAGCCATCTTTGAATTGGTTGGAGAAGAACTGCGGACGATCTTCACAGGTCACGAAATTGCCTTGTATACGTTTGACCCTGATTCAAGCCTGTTGTATCCGCGTTATATCTTTGAAGCGGGTGAACGATTATATCTTCAGCCGTTTGCGCCAGGACCGATCTATCAACATATGTCACACACGGGGGCATCGGCGATACTTTCGAGCAAAAAGGAGTTCGAACGTATTGGCGCTATCACTGTACCGGGCTCGCAAGTAGCGTTATCTGGCATGTATGTGCCGCTCAAATCAAGCAGTCGTATCTTCGGCAGTCTGGCGGTAGAGAGCGTTGCGCGCGAAAACGCGTTCAGCCAATCGGACGTGCGATTACTGGAAACGCTTGCCTCTTCAATGAGCGTCGCGCTCGAAAACGCCCGTCTCTTCGACGAGACCCAGCGTCTGCTCAAAGAGACCGAACAGCGCAATGCCGAACTTGCCATTATCAACAGCGTCCAAACCGCGCTGGCGGCAAAACTGGATATGCAAGGCATTTACAATATTGTTGGCGATAAGATTCGCGAGATATTCGCTGTTCCAAATGTTATTATCTTCACCTTTGACCGCCAGTCCAATCGTATGCTTATCCCTTATGGAGGAGATGAGGTTTACTCTTTCGATATCAGCAAAATAAAGGATAACAGATTCTTTAAATACTTTGATGAAACAAAACAATCGCTCCTGATCAATCAAAACGTAAAAACTGAGGCGCCAAAATACGGTATTTATAGTTTTGACGACCCCGTCTTATATGACCCGGAAGCCGAATCAACCACAACCTATAGCGAAGGCTCTTTGCTGTTTGTGCCTCTTGTTGTGGGAAATGAAGTCAAAGGCATTATCTCGCTCCAGAATCTCGAACGTGAAAATGCATTTTCTCCATCCGATGTGCGCTTACTAACCACCCTCGCCAACTCGATGAGCGTCGCTCTCGAAAGCGCGCGTCTCTTCGACGAGACTCAACGTCTGCTCAAAGAGACCGAACAGCGGAACGCCGAACTCGCCATCATCAACTCCGTGCAGGCGGGGCTGGTCGCCAAGATGGATATTCAAGGGATTTATGATCTTGTCGGCGACAAGATCCGCGACATCTTCGACGCGCAAGTGGCTGATATCGGACTCTATGACCGCAACGATAACTTAATCCAATTCCCGTACATCATCGAACGCGGCGTTCGTTTCCCAAGTATGCCTGTGGAAGTGTTTGGGTATCGCAAGCATGTCATCGAAACCCATGAACACTTGTTGATCAATGAAAATACCGTTGAAGCCGCGGCAAAATATGAAAACCCCATCGCGATACAAGGCGAGATACCCAAATCCGTTTTGTTTGTGCCAATGGTTGTGGGAGATGAGGTCAAGGGCGTGGTCTCGCTTCAAAACCTTGACCGCGAGAATGCCTTCAGCGAATCGGATGTGCGTCTCCTGCAAACGCTTGTCAATAGCATGAGCGTCGCGCTCGAAAATGCCCGTCTCTTTGACGAAACTCAGCGGCTCTTAAAAGTGACCGAAGAACGCAATGCCGAACTCGCCATCATCAACAGCGTGCAACAAGGATTGGCTTCCAAACTGGAGATGCAATCCATATACGACTTGATCGGCGACAAGTTAAGCGAAGTTTTGCATACCCACGACATTGACATCCGATTGTTCGATGTGCCGTCGAATACCGTGTATTACCCATACGTGAAGGATAACGGACAGCGCATCACTCTCGCGCCAAGTGAATTTAGGGGGATGTCTAAATATGTGTATGAGACGAAACAAACGCTGGTTGTCAATCACGATCTGGCTGGCTTCATGGAAAAAGTTGGGTCTGTAGTCCTGCCCGGCACACAAATGGAAAAAAGCTTTGCCGCCCTGCCCATTTTTAGCGCGGGAAATGTGATCGGGATGGTGGGCATCAGCGATTATGAAAGGGAAAACGCGTTCAGCGAATCGGATGTGCGTCTTTTGCAAACCGTTGTCTCTTCCATGAGCGTTGCGCTCGAAAATGCGCGTCTCTTTGACGAAACCCAGCGCCTCTTGAAGATTACTGAGGACCGCGCCGCTGAACTTGCCATCATCAACAGCGTGCAGGAGGGGCTTGCCTCCAAACTGGAGATGCAGGCGATCTACGATCTGGTCGGCGATAAGATGCGGGAAATATTCGACGCGCAAGGCGCGGGGATTGCGATCATTGATCGTCCTCAAAACCTTATTCTTCTCAAGTATTTGTTCGAGGAGAGGCACGTCTATCGCGATAAATCCTTCCCGCTTGGGCAGGGCATGACTTCATACGTCTTCGAAACAAAACAAACCTTATTGATCCAATCGGATGAAGACCGTGAAAAATTCAAAGACAAATTTATTTATCCAGGATCGCAGGCAGTTTCGAAATCGTGGCTCACTGTTCCGATCCTGATTGGCGGCGAGGTGATCGGCGGGCTGAATGTTCAGAACTTCGAGCGGGAATACGCGTTCTCCGATTCGGATGTGCGTCTGCTCCAAACTCTCGCCTCCAGTTTGGGAGTGGCGCTGGAGAATGCGAGGTTGTTCGATGAAGAACGCAAACGCGCTTCAGAACTCTCCGCCATCAGCAAGGTGAGTCAGGCGTTGGTGGTGGAAACGGATCTCGATTCGATGCTCCATCTCGTCGGCGGTCAGATGCGCGAGATCTTCGGAGCGGATATCGTCTATGTGGCGCTGCTCGATAAAGAGACGAACCTCATCCACTTCCCGTATCAGGTCGGCGAGACGTTCGATACGCTGATACTGGGCGAAGGGCTGACGAGCACGATCATCCAAACAGGCGAACCGCTGCTCATCAACAAGGATATTAAGGAGCGGCGAGAACAGCTTGGCACGAAATTGGTTGGACGAGAGGCGCTTTCGTATTTGGGCGTGCCGATCAAATCGGGGAAAGACACCATCGGCGTGCTGAGCGTGCAAAGCACCATGATCGAAGGCTTGTTCGATGAAGATGCTCTGCGTCTCCTAATCACCATCGCGGCAAACATCGGAATTGCCATTGAACACGCGCGGCTGTTCCGTGAAATTCAACAAAGCAATCGCGAGATCACGGAGAATCTCGAACAGCAGACAGCGACGAGCGAAATTTTGAAGGTGATCGCCAGCTCGCCGACGGAGATCCAGCCGGTCTTGGATGTGATCGCGGAAAACGCGGCAAAGTTGCTTGGCGGAGCGTTCAGTAATCTGTACCGAACCGATGGGAAGTTCATCTATGAAGCGGCTCAGTACAACTTCCCGCCGGAAGCGGTGGAAGAGGCGAAACGTTCGTATCCCGCGCCGCTTGCACAAGACCGCCTATCCTCGCGGACCGTTTTGGATAAAGCCATCGTTCATCTTCCCGATATGCCGAACCGCTCCGACCTGCCGGAGGTTACGCGCCGCTACATCAAGTCGCTGAATATGCAGTGCATCGTCATGGTCCCGTTGATGCGCGAAGACGAAGCGATCGGCTGTATCGGCGTTGGGAAGCATGAGCCTTCGCCGTTCACTGAAAAACAGATCGCTCTCCTGCAAACGTTTGCGAGCCAAGCGGTGATCGCCATCGAGAATGTGCGTTTGTTCAACGAAACCCAAACCCTTCTCAAAGAGACCGAGCATCGCGCCGTCGAACTGGGCGCGCTCAACTCCGTCCAACAGACTCTCGTGTCTAATCTGGATGTGAAAGCCATTTATCAATCCGTTGGCAGAAAGTTTACCGAACTGTTCAATGTGCAATCGGCGGCGATCTATACCATTGACCTGAGCACGCGTATGATGAAATATGAGTACGCCTTCGAGCAGGGCAAAGAATGGGAGATTCCACCCAAGCCCGCCACAAGCCTGCATAACCGTGTCATTGACCAACTAATGACCACAAAGAAGGTCTTTGTGGTCAACGATCATTTTGAGGAATTCGCGGAACAGCATCCAGATTTCCGCTCGTCGCGCACGCGCCTGCCAAAATCGCTCTGCGCGGCGATGATGGTTGCCCGCAAAGATTCGGTGACCGGGGTATCGCTTCAAAACCTGGACGTGGAAAATTTCTTCACCGAATCGGCTTTGCGTCTGATCGAAACCATTTCAAGCGCAACCGGCGTGGCGCTCGAAAATGCGCGTCTCTTCGACGAGACCCAGCGCCTGCTGAGCGAAACCGAACAGCGCAACAAAGAACTGGCGGTGATCAATTCCGTGCAGGAGACGCTGGTTTCCAACCTTGATACCAGTCTCATCTATGAAGCCGTCGGTGAAAAATTGACCGAGGTCTTCAATGTGGATACGGTCACCATCTATTCCGTGAGCCTTTCCAAGCAGATGCTCACGTACGAATATGCTTATGAGCAAGGGCGGATCTTGCCCACCGAGCCGCGTCCTTTTACGAGTCTGCATGCCTATCTCGTGGAACAGGTCTTGCGCACAAAAAAGCCTTTTATCGTCAACGAAGGCTTCGATAACTTTGTTGATCGCTTTGTTGATTTTCATTCCGCTCGCGGCCGCCTTCCCAGGTCTCTGGCGGTGGTGCCTGTCTTTCATGAGGGCGATACCCTCATCGCCATGACGCTCCAAAATTTGGAACGGGAAAATTACTTCACCGAGTCCGATGTGCGCCTTCTGCAAACGCTTGCAAACAGTATGAAAGTTGCGCTGGAGAACGCTCGTTTGCTCAACGAGACTCAACACTTGCTCAACGAAACCGAACAGCGCGCCGCTGAACTTGGCATCCTCAACAGCGTCGGCGAAGCGATGGGACAAACGCTCGACTTGAAATCAATCACTTACACCGTTGGCGAAAAAATGCGCGGCATCTTCAAAGCGGAAGTTGTGGATATCCTGCTATACGATTCGGATACGCACATGATGCGTCTGGTGTACAGTTTCTGCGACGATGAGTACTTCGAGAACGAACCGCCGTGGGAATTGGGCGCGGGTCTCACGTCGAAGGTTATCCTCACGCGTCAGCCGCTGTTGCTTCATACCTCGAGCGAAATGGATCAACATGGCGCGGCGGCGTATGTGACCGCTCCGCAAGGCGAACAGGATCCTGAGTCGTATATGGGTGTGCCGATCATTGTCGGCGACAAAGTGATCGGGATGGTGGACGTGCAGAGTTATCGTCCGAACGCGTTCAACCAAGACAACGTAGACCTGCTTTCCACGTTGGCATCCAACATGGGCGTTGCCATCGAGAACGCGCGTCTCTTCGATGAGGCGCAGACAGCCAAAGCCGCCGCCGAACAAGCCAACGAAGCGAAGAGTTCCTTCCTCGCTACGATGAGTCACGAGATCCGCACGCCGATGAACGCGGTCATCGGTATGAGCGGCTTGTTGATGGATACCGAACTCAACAACGAACAACAGGATTATGCCGAGACCATCCGCAATTCAGGCGACGCGCTCCTCACGATCATCAACGACATTTTGGATTTCAGCAAGATCGAAGCGGGGAAGATGGATATCGAAGCGCGTCCGTTCGATCTGCGCGACTGCATCGAATCGGCTCTTGACCTTGTGACTGCCCGCGCCGTGGAGAAAGGACTCGACACCGCCTACATCATCGAAGACGACGTTCCGCACGCGATCCTCGGCGACGTGACTCGTTTGCGCCAGATCTTGTTGAATCTATTGAGCAACGCGGTAAAGTTTACAGAAAAGGGGGAAGTGGTTCTCACAGTGAGCAGTGAACAGTCAACAGTGAACGGAACTACTGATCACCGATCACTTGTAACTTTGCATTTCACCGTCCGCGATACGGGCATCGGACTCACCAAAGAAGGCATGAGCCGGCTCTTCCAATCTTTCTCGCAAGCCGATTCCTCTACCACGCGAAAATACGGCGGCACGGGTCTGGGACTTGCCATCAGCAAACGCCTCGCTGAAATGATGGGCGGCGCGATGTGGGTTGAAAGCGATGGCTTGGGCAAAGGCGCAAAATTTTCGTTCACCCTCCACGCGGCAGTGACCGAGTTGCCGCAAGGCGCGCACCGCGAATTTACCGGCGAGCAAAATGAATTACGCGGCAAGCGCGTCCTCATCGTGGACGACAACGCCACCAATCGCCGCATCCTCAACGTGCAAGCCTCCAAGTGGGGCATGGTTCCGCGCGATACTGAATTTCCGCGCGAAGCCGCGCAATGGATCCAACAGGGCGAGAGGTTCGATGTCGCCATTCTCGATATGCACATGCCGGAGATGGACGGCGTGCAACTTGCAAAGCGAATCCGCGCGGGCGACGCGCAACTTCCGATGGTGCTGTTCAGTTCGCTTGGTCGGCGCGAGGCGGGCGTGGAGGACGGATTGTTCGCCGCGTATCTCATCAAGCCGATCAAACAATCTCAATTGTTCGACACGCTTGCGGGACTCTTCGCGCATCAAACCATCACGCAGGATGTGAAGCCGGTTGACGAACGCTTCAAACTGGATCGTGAGTTTGCGTCGCGGCATCCGCTCAAGATTCTCCTCGCCGAAGATAACGCGGTGAATCAGAAACTCGCGCTCAGGCTGTTGGAGCAGATGGGCTATCGCGCCGACGTGGCGTCGAACGGCTTGGAAGCGGTAGAATCGGTGGCGCGCCAAAAATATGACGTGGTGTTGATGGATGTGCAAATGCCCGAGATGGACGGACTCGAAGCCACGCGGCAGATCATCTCGAAATGGAATCAGAGTCATCCGCGCATCATTGGTCTCACCGCCAACGCACTCGAAGGCGACCGCGAACTTTGCTTTGCCGCTGGCATGGAGGATTACATCAGCAAGCCCATCCGCGTGAACGAGTTGGTGGATGCGTTGGCGAGGGCGAGCAGGCAGGTAGTCAAGTAAACACGGAAACGGTGTACGATATGTCTATGACCACAATTGACCGGCAAACTTTTGACGATCTCAAGCAGATGTCAGGCGAAGAGTTTATCGTCGAACTGATAGATACGTTCCTCGATGACGCGCCGAAGTTGGCGGCAGAGATGCACGCCGCGCTCGCCGCGCAAGATTCCGATTCATTTCGACGGGCGGCGCACTCGCTCAAGTCGAACGCGGCGACGTTCGGCGCGACTCGGCTGGCTGAGTTGACGAAGAGGTTGGAAGCGCTGGGGAGGGAGAACCGGCTGACGGATGCCGGCGACCAGCTGTCCTTGCTGGATGAGGCGCTTAAATCCGCTTGCGAGGAGCTCAAAGGATTGAAGTCATGAAAACGCCGCATGAGCCCGGTCACATGTTGGTCGTGGATGATAACCGCCTCAATCGGTTATTGCTCACGCGCGCGCTCGAACAGAACGGTCATCTTGTTGCCATCGCTGAAAATGGACGCATCGCGATGGAGATGCTGCGCGCGAAAACGTACGATGTGATCCTGCTCGATATTGATATGCCGGTGATGAACGGCTTTGAGGTGTTGGATGCGCTGTTGAACGACGATAACCTGCGCGACCTGCCGGTGATCATGACCTCGGCGTCGGATGAACTTGACCGCGTGGTGAAGTGCATCGAGATGGGCGCGGAAGATTATCTCGTGAAGCCGTTGAACCCGGTCTTGCTGCGCGCGCGTGTGAATACCAGTTTGGAAAAGAAACGTTTGCGCGATCAGCAAAAAAGTTTGTTCCGCACGTTTGCCACGCCCGAAGTGGCGGAGCAATTATTGCGCGAGGGGTTTTCGCTGGGCGGTAAGAACGTCATCGCGTCGGTGATGTTCGCCGATATCCGCTCGTTCACCACGTTGAGCGAAAACCAGGAGCCAGCCGTTACCATCGAATTGCTGAACGAGTATTTCGGGTTGATGTTCGACCCGATCACCGGTAATCATGGGACTGTGAATCAAATGGAGGGCGACGGCATCATGGCGATCTTTGGCGCGCCGGCGTTCCACGAAGATCATCGCGAACAAGCGGTGCGCGCCGCGTTGGAAATGATCCAATTGTTGAGGGATTTCAATGAGCGGCGAACCGCGCAGGGAAAAGGACGAATCGAGATCGGGATCGGAATCGCAACGGGCAGGGTGATCGCGGGATACACCGGCACGGAACATCGCGCGACATACACGTGCGTCGGCGACACGGTCAACGTCGCGGCGCGGATCGAGAACCACACGAAGACTGCCGCCGCGCCCATTTTGATTGACCGCAATACGCGCGAAGGTCTGTCTGATTCGATTCGGGTTGAAGATTTGGGGGAGGTTCTGTTCAAGGGCAAGCAACAGCCCATCCATGTTTTTTCCGTTCGCGCGTAGCGTTTGCCCGGAATACGGTTACGAAACGGACGAATAAAAACGAGAGAAGTTGACTCGCCTGTCAGAGTCATTGCATCCAACCCGCGTAACTTGACGCCTCTCTTTGGATATGCTACCATCGCTGAAACTTTTGTTCTGACTATGGAGAAACTATGGCACGAATGAAACGAGGCGCGCTGATCGCCTCCACTATGATGATCGTTTCGGCGCTGATCACTGGGTGCAAAACACCGTATTCGACCCCGCCCGCAGTGACGAACACTCCCATTAACCCGAGTAATTTATTTGCGACGCCGTCCACCGGCGATACGGGCTTGGATGACGTGGAGATCTTTGCCACGCAAACCGCGCAAGCGCTCAACCCGAATCTGTTAGCGACTGCCACGCCCGGTGTGGCGCCTCAAAGCGCGACGCTCACGTCAACCCCGTTCGTCCAATTGCCAGCGAGTCCTTCGCCGATGCCCACTTCGACTCTCGCGATCCCCAACAGTGTGCCAACTTCAACGCCGGGGTCTTCTGTGCCAGCGGGCAATCGTCCGCAGACGTATACGCTTCAAAGCCAGGAATTTCCTTTCTGCATCGCCCGCCGCTATAACCTTGATCCCGATTCGCTGCTCGCGCAAAATGGATTGAACAACGGCACAGTGTTCTATGCTGGCGTAGTGTTGAACTTGAGCAACGTCGCCTCGCCATTCCCGGATAATCGCGCGTTGCGGGCGCATCCTACCACCTACACCGTGACCGGCAACGCGGATACGACCGTCTACGGTGTGGCGTGCACGTTCGGCGATCTGACGCCCGATGCGATCGTCGCCGCCAACTCCGGCATCTCTCTCGGTTCCACATTCAACGTCGGGCAGACGCTGAATATCCCCTAAGCATCAACGAGTCCTTTCAAAAGCCCGGGCAATCGCTCGGGCTTTTATCTTAATCCAAGGTGTGTCACCCTGAGGGAGCGGTTTCCAGCGACCGAAAGGTCTCGCTCACGATGTTAGAGATGCTTCGCCGCTTCGCGGCTCAGCATGACACGTTTTAGTGTGCTAGACATTTTGAGTTGACTTATAATCAAGAAGAACCCAATACTAGGAAAATATCATGCCCTTTGAACTTCTCAAATCAGTGACCCTTATGCAAGGACGCACGTTCCGAATCCGCCGCGACTTTTTGAAGACGCCGGACGGACGCGAGACGCATTTCGAGATCGTCGAACACGGCGGCTCGGTCATCATCATTCCTGTGGATGAAGAAGGCAACATCTGGTTCGTGCGGCAGTATCGTCATGCGACGGGGAAACATCTGCTGGAACTCCCCGCAGGGACGCGCGACGGGGACGAGCCTTTTGAAGATTGCGCCGCGCGCGAGATCCGCGAAGAGACGGGCATGGCGGCGGGACAGCTGGTCAAAATTGGCGAGTTTTATCTCGCCCCCGGCTACTCCACTGAGTTCATGGGCATCTTCCTCGCCACCGACTTGAAGCACAATCCCCTCGCGCCGGACGCGGATGAAATCCTTTCTGTGGAAAAATATTCGGTGAAGCAAGCCTTCGAGTTGGCAGAACGCGGCGAGATCCCGGATGCCAAGTCGCTGGCGGCGTTACTGCTGGCGCGTCCGCATTTGGAGGAGTATCTTGCGTAGATTTCTAATTTGCCTTATAGCAACCAGATATTTGACTATGTAGTGAAGGACTTTCATGGTTTCAAGCCTGAGAGTCCTTTTATATATCGTGTACAATAGAGCAGAGAGAACAGGAGACGGCCATGGCTGATTTATCCTTGCAAGAAATGTTACGAATGCTCCCGCCTGCCTTGCAAACGGAGGTACAGGATTTTGTCGCGTTTTTGCTGGAACACCGAGTCAAGAGACCAAACGCTCCTATGAGTTTTCGATGGGAGGGCGCGTTGAAAGATTTGCGCGGACAGTATACGTCGGTTCAACTTCAACATCAGGTTGCCGAATTGCGCGGCGGATACCATGAAGGCTCTGCTTGATACGAATATCTTTCTTGAGATCATTTTGTCTCAGGAAAGGGCAGAAGAGGCGAAGAGTCTGTTGTTGAAATCTGCGCAACATGAGTTCTTTATTACAGACTATTCGCTTCACTCCATCGGGCTTGTATTATTCCGCAGAAACCAGCACGAAGCATTTCGCTCTTTTCTGGAGGATGTATTGCTCAATGGCGGAGTAGGTTTGCTATCTTTATTGCCTGATGATATGACTTCTGTAATCGCCTCTTCTGAAAAATTCAGATTGGATTTCGACGATGCTTATCAATATGCTGTTGCAGTCAGGTATGATGCAGTCTTGATTTCCTTTGATACGGACTTTAAACGGACGGATAAGGGATATAAAACCCCATTTGAAGTTTTGCAGAATATGT
>JAXLVX010000079.1:0-13371 GCA_046328795.1 Anaerolineales bacterium
GCCCTAACCGATGCGCGTTTGAAGAACCGCAGTATTGACGTGGGCGGACCGGATAACGTTACCAAGAATCAGGTTGCAGAGATGTATTCGCGTTTCTCTGGCAAAAAAGCCAAGGTTACGAATGTGCCAACAGGCGTGATGAAAGTAATGGGTCCGATCCTGCGCCCTATTCAACCTGTGTTGAGCCGCTTGATGTCTTTCAGCGTGTGGACCGACACCGCCGATCAAACCTTCAACACCAGCGCCATGCTCAAAGAATTCCCCATGACATTGACGCGAGTGGAGGATTTCATCCGTGCGCGGGTGAAGAAATAGTAGTGATATGGTCTGGCAGGTGAAACAGATTTCCTCACCTCGCCTGCCGGATGGGGGGAAGTAGGGGGATGTTTTTCTTATCCAAGATGTAACGATAAGGGTTTTCAAATGACCGATCGCTCCCAACTCGAACAATCCATGATTGCCTTGGAGAATCAGCGCGCAGTTTTAGGCGATGCTATTGTGGATTCATCCATTGCTGTCTTGCGCGAAAAATTGGAAGCGTTGAGCCAATCTGTTATTACGCGGACCGATCAGGAGGGAGAACGGAAACTGGTCACTGTGATGTTTGCGGATATCTCAGGATTCACCGCTTTATCCGAACGGCTTGACCCCGAGAATGTGCGGTCACTGCTCAATGCCTGTTTTTCGTGGTTGGTGCCGATCATTGAAAGATATGGCGGTACGGTGGAAAAGTTCATCGGCGATGGAATCATGGCGATGTTCGGCGCTCCGGTCGCGTATGAGAACGACGCCGAACGCGCCCTGCGAGCCTCGCTTGAAATGATGGATGCCCTCGTTGAATTCAACAAGAAAAATCTGACAGGTCTGGGTATGCATTTCGGAATCAATACAGGTATTGTCGTAGCGGGTGGACTGGGTTCGGATGGACGTCAACAATATGGCGTGATGGGGGATACGGTCAATGTGGCGGCGCGGCTGGAGGATGTTTCGGAGGCGGGGCAAATTGTTGTTGGTCCAAACACATATCGCCTGACCGCGCCGTTGTTTCGATTCGACATGTTGCCGCCAGTGCGAGTTAAAGGAAAGTTGGAGCCGATTCCGATCTATCGACTCGTCGGGTTGAAGTCTGCGCCCGAATCGGCGCGCGGCATTGCGGGGTTGCGTTCGCCGTTGGTAGGGCGGGCGTCAGAGTTGAATATGTTGGTTGAAACGGCGACCAGCCTCCAGTCGAAGAAAGGAAGCGTGTTGTCTATCTTGGCGGAGGCAGGCTTGGGTAAGAGTCGGCTTGTATCCGAAGCGCGCGCCGCGACGAATGAGTCTGCGTTGTGGGTGGAGGGTCGCGCGTTGTCGTACGCGGAGGGTATCAGTTATTGGGCGGCGCGCAGTGTGCTCGATCATTTGATCGGCGTGAACCAGGATGCGTTGCCCGCCGATGTGAGTAAAGCATTGCGAGATTTTTGCGATCATCACCTACATGAAAAATCGAAAGATGTATTTCCGTATCTGGCGCGTCTGCGCGATGTGCCGATGGATTCTGAATCGGAATCTACGCTCAAAGATTTATTGCCGCAGGCGCTGCAGAATAGAATGCATAGCGCGTTCGCTGACCTGATCGGCGCACTGATGGATTCGCATCCGCTCGTGTTGGTGTGGGAAGACTTGCATTGGGCAGACCATTCATCGTTGGGATTACTCGAATCGCTTCTTTCTCTGACGGAAAACCTGCCTCTGTTTCTCATCCTTGTCTTCCGCCCCGACGAAGGGCGGATGCAGGAGTGGCATAAGAAAATCGCGGCGCAGTTGGGGGAACGATATCACACGCTTGAGTTGAGTCCCTTGACGTCTGAGGATAGCGCGTTGCTGGTAGAGAACTTGTTGCGCATCGAGAACATGCCTGAAACGACGCGGCAATCGATCTTGAACAAATCGGAGGGCAATCCGTTCTTTTTGGAGGAGTTGTTACGTTCGTTGATTGACACGGGTATGGTGTTGCTGGAAGAAGATCGCGCCATTGCAACGCAATCCATTTCACAGCTTGAAGTGCCTGATACAGTGCAAGGCGTTATAGCCGCGCGTATTGACCGATTGTCAGCGGAGGATAAATATACATTACAGACGGCGTCTGTGATCGGGCGCGTGTTTCAACAAGTTGTGTTGGGATATTTATTACAACGACAACAGGCAAATGTGCCTTTGGAGTCGGCGTTGAGCGAATTACAGCAACGCGAGTTGATCCGCTGGCGCGGCGATCTGGAATATATCTTCAAACATGCCATCACCCGCGATGTGACCTATAACAGCCTGTTGATCGCGCGGCGTAAGGAATTGCATCGAGCCACAGCCGAGACCATCGAGATGCTCTTCCCGGAACAATTCGATGAACTTGCGCCGACTCTGGCATATCACTATGAAGCCGCTGAGTCGCGTGAAAAAGCCGCAGAATATTTTACCCGCGCCGGTGACCGCGCTCAGCAGACCTATGCCAATCTCGAAGCGATCGCGTTCTATCGCGCGGCGATCAGGCAGTGGGAGCAGTTGGGGATTAAACAAAAGCTTGTTGCTGCGTATGAAAACCTGGGTATGGTATTGGGGCTTGTTGGCCAGGTGGATGAGGCGATTCAGATATTCGAACTTGCCCTGGAACTTCTTGATAAAGATGACGCCATGACGCGCGCGCGATTATATCGGAGGGAAGGGAATGCCTATAATGTGTCGCGGCGCGTGGATGACATGATGGCGGTGTACGAGCGCGCGATTGCCGTTCCCGTGCCACGCTCGGAAGAATCTATCTCTGAATGGCTTGATCTGCAACTAGATCGCATCTGGGCTTGTTATTTTGCGGCTCGTGTTCCGGAGATGAAATCCATCATTGAGGAGACTCGCTCCATTTTGGAAGAATATGGAACCCTTTCTCAGAAGGCGCGTTGGTTTGAGTCGCTGGTTTTGGTAGACCTGCGACAATTTCGATATTTTCAATTGCCCGATGAAACACTCGGTAACGCGCAGGAGCAAGTGAATGCCGCGCATGCCTCCGGTAATCGGCGGGTGTTTGGGCGCGCTGAAACGATCCTCGGGTTCGTGCATTTGTGGCGGAATGAATTGGATGAAGCGGAAAAATATCTTGCCAGCGGATTGACTACTGTGGAGGCGGTGGGTGATGTAGATACGCAATTCATTAATTTGAATTATCTTGCGTTGGTTTGTCGTAAACGCGGCGATTTTGCTCGCGCAAAGGAATTGGCGGCGCGTACGCTCATGCTTGCCCAAAAAGCCAATAGCCTCTTTTATCAGGCTGCGGCGTTGGGGTCGTTGGGATGGGTCGAGTTCCATACGGGCAACGAACCAAAGGCAGAAGAATATCTACAGCAGGCGCTGGCTTTGCAGGAAAAAACCCCGACGCCGTTACGGTTCGTGGTATCGGGTCCCGCAATGGCAATGGAATTGAAAAGGGAAAATTTTGCATCTGCGGTGATTCATGTGAATTCACTCCTGCACCCTAGCCAGCAGAAGATGCCAGATGAGTTGCAATCCATGCTTGAGGAGGCGGTGATAAAGTGGGAGGCAGGGGACGCTAAAGCGGCGGAGTCCCTTTTGGAGAAGAGTCTCAGGTTTATGCGTGAAACGCAGATGGGGTATGTGTGATGATCTTGATCGTTGGCGCCACTAGTCAGCCGGGACGAAGACTGATTCCGTTGCTTGTGGAAAGGGACTACAAGGTCTGTGCGTTGACGCGCGATGCATGTAAATTGGAATCTGTCCGATCTTCCGGCATAGAAGTTTTTGAAGGAGATATACGCCAGCCTGATACGCTATTTCGCGCTTGTGAGGGCGCGGAGGCAGTCGTATCATCTGTGACGGCGGTGGCAGGAGGCGGCGAAAACAATGTCCACACGGTGGATGAGGCGGGAATCCGCGCGTTGATGGAAACCGCCCAAAAGTCGGGTGTGAAGCGTTTCGTGTTTGTGTCCGCGTATGGCGCTGCTCAGAATCATCCGGTGGATTTCTTCCGCATGAAATTTGCTGCGGAGGAATATCTCAAGTCGCTGAATATGAATTACACCATCCTGCGTCCAACCGCATTCATGGAGTCGTGGTGTGCGCGGATCGGCGCCCAAGTGATGAACGATCAACCCGTGACGATATTCGGCAATGGCAAGAACCCAATCGGTTTTATTTCCGCGGAGGATGTGGCGAAATTTATCCTGTTGTCGCTCGAAGACCCGCGGCTGCTGAATCAGACACTGACCATCGGAGGTCCGCAAAACTTGACGTTCGATGAGGTCGCGGCAGTGTACGAACGGTTACTTAATAAGCAGGTTGAGCGGCGATATTCACCCGCATGGGTGTTGAAGTTGTTGAGCGGGTTGTATCAACCCTTCGATGAAACCAAGGCGCGGTTTATGGCGATGCGCCTCGACCTCGCCACGTCCAATTGGCGGGTGGATATGAGTGAGGTGGTGAAGCAGTTTCCCGTGAGGTTGGTGAGTTTGGAAGAAGTTGCGAGGGTGAGAGGGTGAAAAATTAGAATGTAGGGAACGCTTTGGGAACGGTAGGTTTGATAAAGTAAATATGGATAATCCGTACAGAGTTTTATTGATACTTTGTAATAAGGATGTGCCATCATGCAAAATAAGAATCCGTCAAAATTGACTGTGTTCATAATTGGTGGAGGATGTCTTTTGTTGATATTATGCGGCGCGGGGGCAGTGGCGCTGGGACTAGTGTCGTCACTTGGAAGCCCTCAGCCATCCTATTCTGTGCCACAGGATTCTTACAGTAATCCCCCGCAGAAAAACTCATCAGGAGGAATCTCCGCCGATTTGGTTGGTCACTGGCGGTACACTGATATCTTGGATAGTAATATTCCCCTTATCATAGACTACAACATTTATATTTACGCAGATGGTACATTTGAGGCGGATGAAGTTAATGAAAGCGGACAGCGCTCAAATTATTCTAACGGAACATGGACCGCCACTGATTCGATTATTACTTTGATATTCTCTACTGGAGAGACGGCGCAAACAGGGTATTCTTTTCATGACGGCGTATTGGTTTTTGAAAACATATCGGGTTATTACGAGCGAGTTGGACCTTGATCTGCAATCTAATAGAAGGAGATAAAGTCATGTGGAACAAAACTCAAGAAGAACGTCAATTGCTTTCGGAAATTTCAAAACAGTTTATTGTCGAAATTGCCCCCGAAGAATTGGAATATGCTGATGAGCTGTTGGAAGAGTATTATCAAAACCCGCCACAGGAGTCTGATCGAGGTGATGATCCGCTCGCATTTGGCGGTGAAATTTTGGTTGCGGTAACCCCCGTTGTTGTCATGGTGTTAGATAGGGTCTTTAGATTTTTACTGGACGAGCTTATCAAATCTGCTAAGGAAGAAGGTGCAATTCTGGTCGCTAAAAAAATCAAAGCGTTTTTCAATCCAACCGTAGACATGAAAGAAGAAAAAATAACCTTGACAGTAGAACAACTGAAAAAAGTGAAGGAACTGACTCGAAAAGAAGCACGACGCGGTGGGATGAGCGAAAAAAAAGCAGAGGAATTCGCTTTAAAAGTTGTTGGTAGATTATCTTTAGCGGCGTAATTCATGAATAGATCAAGGTTTAGATTGCGTCTCGATGCTTTCTCGCCTGAAACAGATGCTTTGTTTATTCTTTTGATACTGTCAACGCTTATGCAGGCTTCAATAGTGGGCAATGTATTATCTCAGCTGTTAGGTATGGGCAACCCCTTAGATTCACTTGATCCAGCTGTGCAAGGGGCTACTGTTATAGTTGCCTTCCTGCCAATTGTGTGTTTATCTTTCGCTGTGATGACAGTCGTGCTTGGAGCAGCATTTGTTTTTTATAAAAGACATCCATCCAAAATACGTTTACAAAAGAAAATATTTCCTGTGACAGAAAAAGATGAGAAGTTGAAAGAGAAAATTTATCAACTTGCAGACCAAGTTAATATTCCGTTGCCACAGATTGAAATGGAACCCCATGGGCGGCATGGTGCAGGCGGGCAAGTTTTTGGGACTATCAGCCCCTATTCGATAAGACTTGAGGGCGGGTTACGAACATGGCTAAAAATCAAGCCCGATATGTTCAAGGCTGTGGTTTTACATGAGTTTGCGCATATTGCCAACCGGGATATTGCCCGCTCTTACTATTCACAAGGTGTTTGGCAATCTGCGTTGACATTTCTTGTAATTCCCTTCCTGTTATTAATTGGAGGACTTCTAATTAAGGCAACATTGCTTGGCGTCATTGAAGGAAATTTATGGAATCGCCTTTTCGATGCCGTTCCTGGAGCCGCTCTGTTGTTTATGGAATTTGGCGGAATGCTTGCGGTCACCTTCGCAATTTGGGCAAGACTACTTAGGAGTAGAGAGTTTTATGCAGATTGGCGGGCGGCTCTGTGGGGAGCGATGAATGGATTGAAGCGTATTTTTCAAGAACAAATCGAAAGAAGGGAAAAACAGCATTCAAAATTCTCATTATTTCGTCTTCATCCGACTGCTCAAGAGCGTTTGGATGTTCTGAAGCATCCGGAAATCTTATTTAAAGTTTCAAAGATCTTTTCGGCGCTGGTTGGTGTATTGCTTGCATATTTGCTCTCTGGCTTGTTTTATGTTGTTTTTTCGCTATTTTTGGTGGTGCAGGAAATTGTCCAAGCATACCTGCCTCGTTTCGTGTGGTTTGGGGTTTTGATTGGTTTCGTAGTTTTGATGTTCTCGGCTATTACATGGTTGATTGCTCGCACACTAGGGGTGCAAATACAGAAACAGGCTATGTTGGAAATGGTGTCGGGAAAGCGTGGGCCTGTTGAATATTTGAAGTTATTCCTGCCAGCGCTCTTTTGTGTTGGCGGAATGGAATTTGGTTTCTTGGTTGCTCCTTTTAGTCTTTTGGCCCCGAGAAGTGTTAATACATGGTTAGTTGAAATTTTTCTTAGTCTTCCTGCACTTGTACTTGTTACATGGTTTTATTTTTCCTATGTGCGTTTCGTATCCGTCCGTGTGCTTGGAAATGCTATTGGCAACAAAAGGCTATTAAGTATGAAGCATGTTACCGACCTGCTGACGAGTGCATGGCTGTGGTTTCTTTTTATTCCGCCATTGTTTTCAGCGAAATTTGTCACCGAGTCAAACTTTGCATTAATGGTGCCTGTATTTTTAGGAGTATTAATCGGAGTCACGATCCTTGGGTTTCTTGCCGTGGGAATTACATGGGGATTCGTTAACTTAATTGTAAATCGTTATCCGCCTATTTGCCCCATCTGTAGGAAGTTGATCCGAAATCCTGGCTCATGGTGTTGTTGCGAATATTGTGGTGCACATCTGAGGGAATGGCTGTTTGTCGTTCAGCCATTCCGAAATATCTTGATGTTTCTTATCTCGTCTCTTGACAACTTACCAATGCGGGGTAAAATCTAATTCGATAACTATCGAATTAGATTAAACGTGAAAAATGGACACCAACTCAGACGTTCTATCCTTTGTCAAAGCCTTAGCGCTTCCGCCGACCGTTTGCGGGTCGTCGGTCTGTTGAGCATGGGGCCCGAAACGTCTCGCGGAGATCGTCGAGTCGCTGGGTGTGCACCCGTCAGGGTGAATCGGCATCTGGAACAGTTAACAACCTCCGAGGTCATCCATGAAGCAGATGGAGTTTATGATCTCGATGCGAAAGCCATCAGATCGCTGGCGCGTAGTCAGTTGAAAGATAGCCGTCCGCAATACGAAGAACAACCAGTCAATGTTCGCAAGGTGTTGAAGTCATATCTCAATGCGGACGGAACGGTCAAGAAATTCCGCTGGAAGCGAAACGAGCGTTTACCCTGTTGAGTTTCATCGTGGATGTTTTCGCTTTCGACGCGACCTACACCGAAAAAGTCAATACCATCCTGCGCCGCTTTCATGTGGATACCGCGTCACTGCGCCGCGCCCTCGTGGATCACGGTCTCTGGCGCGGGAAGGCGACGGTTCAGCATGTGGAGGGTTAACGATGGACAATAAAAAATCGAGAAGGGAACTTAATCGCGAATATGCGGAGCGCGTCAAGCCTGCCGGCGTGTATCAGGTCAAAAAACCTTTCCAATGGGAAAGATGTGCTGAACAATAGTTTGAATTTGGAAGGGCCGTTGAACCGCCATCGGTTCATGCTGAAAGAATCGGCGCGAGTACACCAACAAAACACTTCAAAAAGATTGGAATGATCTTGGCGCTGAAAAATTTGCTTTTGAAATTTTGGAAGAAGTACAGCGGAAGGATGATCCAACCTTCAACTTGTCGGATGAAGCTGACCTTGCTGGAGATGATCTGGTTGGAGAAACTACAGCCGTTCGGCGAGCGCGGCTATAACCTCCAGTAAAGAATCCGCGAGGCGTGAAAACATCGTGAGCGAAGAACTGGTCACATTTTTCAAGGCATTAGCAGACGCGAACCGCCTCAAGATCGTCGGCTTGCTCGCGGAGAAACCCAGCGTGGAAGAACTCGCCGCTGGCTGAATCTCAAGCCGTCCGCTGGCAGCCGCATCATTTGGCGCGGCTTGCGGAGGCGAGGTTGATCACACTCGCGCGCCGAAAGTTATTACACTGTCTATCAACTGGATCGAAAGATGCTCGAGGAAAAATCGCGGGCTATGTTTTCGCAGACCGAACTTTCAACCGTGGTTGCGGATGTGGATGCGGACGCTTACGATAAGAAGGTGATCAAAAGTTATTCACGCCGCGACGGATCCTTGAAAAGCGTTCCCGTCACAGCGCAAGAAATTCGACGCCATCCTTATCCGTCACTATTGTCCGGCGTTCGATGTGAAGAAACGCTATAGCGAAAAGCGCGTCAATGGATGCTTTCGCGCTTTCATGAAGACACCGCCACGTTGCGGCGCGAATTGGTTGGGTTGGGCTTAATGAAGCGAGAAGGAGGGGGAGGAGAGTATTGGCGCGTGTAAAAAAGCCGCAAAAAATTTCTTGCGGCTTTTTGTTGCGTATCGTTATTTTCTCGCCACTTGCTCCCGGTTGACAAGCCCCCTTTTGCCACGCATACACCGCCACTTGCGTTCGGTCGGCAAGGTGCAATTTGCTGAGAATGTTGCTCACGTGACCCTTTACCGTGTTTCGCTTTGATGACAAGTTTTTCGGCGATCTGGCTGTTGGTCATGCCGTTGGCGATCAGACGCAATACATCGAGTTCGCGTTCGGTGAGTTCGGTGAAGAGCGGTTGCTCATCGCCGTTCTCACTGCGGATGTTTGCAGAACTCGCGCCGCCACCAGCGGATGGAGAGTGACTTCCTTTTGCGCGGCGCGGTGCAATGCGCCAACCAGCTTTCCCGCCATGTCTTTCAAGATGTATGAAATCGCTCCCGCTTTCAAGGCTGGGAAAATATGCGCGTCTTCGTGATACGACGTAAGCACAACTACTTGCGTGCGCGGACTGATCTGTTTGATGCGCCGCGTGGTCTCGACCCCGTCCATGCCGGGCATGATCAGGTCGAGTAAGACAGTGTCCGGGATAAGATCGGAGACGAGTTTGAGAGCCGCACCAGCGAAGCCGCCTCCGCGACCACTTGAAAATCTTTCACCGTGTCTATATATGAGCGGATCCCGTTCCTCACTACTTCATGATCGTCAACGATAATGATGCTGATTCGGTTCTCATGTTTTGATCCCATGATTCTCTCCTTCTAAGTTTTTGATCGGCGCTTGAACCAAGATCCGAACGCCGTGCCCGGGCGCGCTTTGGATCTGCAATGTGCCGTGAATACTGCTCACGCGTTCGCGCATGGAGCGCAAGCCCATCCCGTATGATTTGACGCCGGTGTCGAACCCGCATCCGTCGTCTGAAAGCGACAGTTGGATAGAGTCGCTATTGTACACGAGGGAAACGTCCACGCGGCGCGCGCGGCTGTGACGCGCCACATTTGCCAGCGCCTCTTGCGTGACGCGGTATAACGCTTGTTCGGTGTCCAGCGGCAGGCGGCGGTCATTGCGAGTGATGAGCTGCGCCGCGGCGTCGTTGCGATTTTCCCATTCGTAGATGTAGTCGCGCAAGGCTGTCGCCAATCCTTTTTCCTGCAACGCGATCGGGTAAATTTCCTGCACGAGGAAGGTGAGTTCCTGGATCACGTCGCTGACGAGATTCTCCGCTTCGTTCAAGTGGAGCGAGACGGAATTCCCGTTGCCGTTGAGGATGCCGCGGGCTGTGCCAAGTTGGGCAAGCGCCGCGAAGGCTTTTTGCTTGGCAGAGTCGTGCAGGTCGCGCGCGAGGCGGTTGCGTTCTTCCATCACTGCCAGGTCTTTGGTTTGCTCGAAGAGTTCCATGTTTGCGATCGAGAGCGAAGCGCGTTGGGTCAGCGCGGAAAACAGCCGCGCGGTATCGTCGCCGATCAGATTCGGTTTTGTAAAACCGATATTGAAAACGCCCACGATCTTGTGATCTACAATGATGGGGAGATGGACGAACGAACGGATGCCCTCGGCAATGATCGCCTCGCGGATGTCGGCGCGGAAATCGTTCAATTCGATCTGCCGTACCACGGCGGTTTCGCCGGTTTCAAGAACTTTGCCCACGACTCCTTCGCCTTTTGCGAATTGAAGCCGTTTGAGGGTCTCAGCGGAAAATCCGCGGCTGACGCGAGGCACAACCTTGGTATGTTTTTCATCCCATGCAAAGACCACGCTGCGGTCGGCGTTCAATGTATCCACTGCCACATCCACGAGCGTTTGAAAAACTTGTTGCAGGCTCACGTTGCGGAGAATGCGTTCGTCCGCTTGATAGAGGGCTTGAATTTCTTGATTGCGTATTTCGAGCGCGTTGGTGCGTTCGCGCACGAGGCGTTCGAGCTGACGGTTGCGGTCTTGAATGTTTTTTGTCCGCAGGCGAACTCCGCCCGCCACGGCGAGAACGGCAACAAGTCCGAGCAAGAGGCGGAACCATGTCATCTCCCAAAACGGAGGGACGACGGTGACAGACAGGCGAGTCGGCGTTTCATTCCACACTCCGTCGCTGTTCGCGGCTTTCAATAACAGCGTGTATGTGCCGCCGGGCAGGTTGGTGTAACGTCCGTTGCGTTTTTCGCCGATGAAATGCCAGTTGGAGTCGAATCCTTCGAGGGTGTAGGCGTATTGATTTTTTCCCGGCTGGTTGTAGCTGAGCGCGGCAAATTCGAACTCGAATGAATTTTGCGGATACGTGAGCGTGATGCTTTTGACGGTTTCCACGCTGGTGGCGGTGGCGATGGATTGATCCTCTTGATCGAGGGAGGTGAGCGCGATCGGGGGAAGGTATTGGCTGTCGGTGATCTCGGATGGGCGGAAGACGGTGAGCCCGTTCACGCCGCCGAAATAGAATTCGCCGTCCATGCCTTTCGCGTACGCGCTGGAGTTGAACTCGTTGCTTTGCAAGCCATCGCCCGAGTCGAAGTTGCGGAACCTCTCGGTGTCTGGGTCGAAGCGGGAAATGCCGAAGTTGGAACTCATCCAAAGCCTGCCCAGGTCGTCTTCAAGGATGCCGTAGATAAACCCGTTCGGAAGCCCGTCTTTTTCAACATAGTGCGTGAACGAATCCGTTTCGGGTTGATAGAGGTTCAGCCCGGCGCCAGCCGTTCCAACCCAAAGCCGTCCTTTCGAATCTTGATAAATAGAAAGAACCGAATCGCTGTTGAGGCTGTCTCTAATTTCAGGGTCGTGATGATATTGCTTGAAGGTCTGTGTTTGCGGATCGAACCGGTTCAAGCCCGAATCGGATGTGCCGACCCATAAGTATCCGTCTTGATCTTCCATGATCGCATAGGGTTTGACGCCGCTAAGCGAATTGCTGTCTTCCGTATTGGGTTTGAAATGGGTGAATTTTCTGGTTTTACGGTCGAAGCGGTCCAACCCGGCGGATGTGCCTACCCAAAGATTCCCTTTGCTGTCTTCGTACAGCGAATACACCAGATCGGCGCTGAGGCTGTTCGGGTTATCGCCATCGTGGCGAAAATGCTGGAAGTTGTTGTTGGCTGAATCGAAGCGGTCGAGTCCTTTGTTGGTCCCGATCCACAAGATCCCTTGGCTGTCTTCAAACAACGAGATCACCCAGTTCGAGCTGAGGCTGTTCGGGTTATCGGGGTCTGAAAAGAGACGGACGTTTTTGCCGGTCCGCCAGTTGAAGCGATTCAGACCTTCGCCGAGGGTGCCGATCCATGCGTAGCCATCCTTGCTCCCGTAAATTGGAAAAATGAAATTACTGCTGAGGCTTGCCGGGTCTTTTGGATTGTTTCGGTAATAAGCAAACGCATTGCGCGCGCGGTCATATTTGTTGACGCCGGCGCCGTACGTTCCAAACCAAAGCACGCCGCCCAGGTCTTCATAGATCGAGGTGACGACATTACTGCTTAAACTTCTCGGAAAAGAAGGATCGTTCTGGTAGTGAATGAAGGGCGCGCCGTCTTTGGCTAGCCGGTCAAGCCCGTTGTCGGTGCCGATCCACAGATTCCCGGCGGCGTCTGTCATCAGCGCGTTGACCGAATCATAGATGATGCTCGTTGGGTTGTCATCGTCGTGCGTAAAGGATTTGAACTGACCGCTCTCGGGTTTGAACAAGTCCAGCCCTTGCTGAGTGCCGACCCACAGATCGCCGCCTTTCGCCTCGGTGATCGCTTTTACGCGGTTACTGCTGATGGATGTGGGGCGGTTATCAACATGCTGATAGATCGTGAACAGGTTTGAATTCGAGTCGAAGTGGATCAATCCGCTATCGTACGTGCCGATCCAAATTCGCCCGAGCGAGTCTTGATACAGCGTAGTAATGATGCGGCTGCTGATCTTTTCTGTTTTGGTGTCCTTGCCGGGTATATCCGACGGGTTGGATGGTTCAGAAGCGTTGTTCTCAGCCGTTGCCGGGTCAATGTATGAATAATGAACGAATGTTTGTGTAGCGGGATTGAATCGGTCCAATCCGTTTGTCGTGCCAATCCACAGTTGATTTTTGTTGTCCACCAAGAGCGAAAGCACATGGTTATCAATGAGGCTGGTTTCCTCGCTGCGGACGTGTTGATATGTGGTGAACTCATCGGTGAGCGGGTCGTAGCGATTCAAGCCGCCGAGTCGCGTGCCGATCCATAAGTAGCCGTTCTGGTCTTCGGCAATGGCGTTGATCCAACCGTCGCTGATGCTCGCTTCGTTATCGGGATCGTGTTTGTAAACCTTGAAGGTATAGCCATCGTAGCGGTTCAGTCCATCCTCGGTGCCGAACCAGAGGAAGCCGCGG
Organism: Anaerolineales bacterium; assembly: GCA_046328795.1. GTDB lineage: Bacteria > Chloroflexota > Anaerolineae > Anaerolineales > Villigracilaceae > Defluviilinea. The sequence goes on from JAXLVX010000079.1 coordinate 13,250, forward strand.
CTATCCTGAAAGATGGTGTGTACCGAACTTTGGGATAGCCCCTCTTCGATTCCGATCATGTCGAAGCGGAGGATGCAATTGCAGATTTCGGGGAGCGACTCATCCACTACCCGATTCACGAT
>JAXLVX010000008.1:0-83297 GCA_046328795.1 Anaerolineales bacterium
GGGTTGCAACTCAAAGTTTGCTTTCCACAACACCCATGCCCACGGGCATGCCTGATTCAATAACTCAGCCTGCGCCCACGTCTCGCCGCCATCGCGCGAAACCTCCACACGCGCCAACTGCCGATCGCCGCCCGTCAGCGCGTATCCTTGCACTGTCACAACGCCCGCGCGAACATGTTCATTCTCCGCATGAGAGCAGATCACCGAAGTGACATTCATCTCGCCGAGCATCAACCCCTCTTCCCATTTCACCGTCTCAGCGTTTACATGCGGCTCGAACAACCGATACGCATGGCTTTGAAAATAATTTTGCGACGGCTCCGCCTGCACCGTGATGCGACTCAGCCACTTCACACTGCGCGCGCCGATATATCCCGGCACGATCGCCCGTAACGGAGATCCATGCGCGGGCGTCAGCGGCTCGCCATTCATTTCGTACGCGAGAATGACTTCGGGACTCAACCCTTTCGTCAGCGGGATGGATCCTCCAAAATTGATCCGTTTGCCGAGGCGTTCGGTTTCATCAAGCCCTCCAAATTCCAAATGCGGATGAAAACCCGCTTCGCCCTCCACGCCTGCAACTGCCAGCACATCCCTCAGCCTTATCCCAGCCCACGCCGCGTGACCGATCGCGTCCACGCCCCAGGGTAACTCATTCGGGATCGGACGCACAGCCATCATCTCCTCGCGTCGATTCCCCGCGCACTGCAACGTCGCAGAGACAGTCACCCGCTCGAAATCTTTTCGAATCTCCTCCAGCGAAAGCGACAGCCTCTTCGACACATCGCCATTTACTTCCAAACGATACGAGTCTGTATCCACAATAGGCACATCCCCATGACTGCGGACAAAAAATAGATCCGCTGGCGTGGTGTGAGATCGAGTTAACAAGCGCGGAGGCGGCGCCGCATTGAACGGATTCTCCTGCTTCACCACAAGATCGGGATGTTTATCAAATAAAGTTTTTTTCATTGAGGATCGCCTTTGTCAATTGAATTTTTAATGAGTGTGCATAATGGAGGACAAAAGAAACAACCTTGTGTCATTCTGAGCCGCGCTTTTGCTTTTTGCGGCGAAGAATCTCTACGATAATCTCAGAGACCCTTCGCTGTCGCTCAGGGTGACATGATAGGGAATGTGTTTGATGTTAGACACTCCCATTTCTTGAATCATAATCGAAATAAATACAATCAATGAAATAAAAATGATACCGTTCTCGTAGGGGCGGACGGCCGTCCGCCCCTACTGCTGGATGAACCGCCCCTACAACTTATACGCCACCGCCGAATAAAACTCTTTCAAAAACTGTGACGGAGCTTTCGCCAGTAAACGCAGCTCGGTGAAGCCTGCTTTCGGCGCAAGGAAATGACGCGATCGTTATGATCCATGCGGAATGGTATCATAACGCAATGAACCCGCTTGATTACCTCCAGCTTCAATTGAAACTCGAAGGCAAGGGCGTCATTGACGGAAAATTCCTGAGGCGGGTGGAAGTTGTGCCTGATGAAGAGACTCCGCTGATGATGATCGCGCAATTGGCGGATAAAAATCTTGTCGCATATTTCGATGAGACCTTGCAAACAGAATTACTCCAGGAATTGACCAAAGGACTTTCAACCGTGTCATTTCCAAGAATCGACGCGCTCACCACGACCCTACGAGCGAGAAATATTTCTTTTGAGATGGGTCATTACAAAACATATTTCTTCCCCGAAGCGTATGCCTCTTTCAAGGATGAAGAGGCGATTTGTTATTCCAAGCGCGACCCCAAAGTAAAGGAGTTTGGCTTCGATGGTTTTGCCGAGTCCGTTTATGCTATCGAACAGGATGACAAGATCGTATCGGCGTGCGTTTCTACGCGAGAAAATAATTTCTGCGGTGAAGCATGGGTTTACACCGATTCCAAATATCGCAATCAAGGGCTTGCCCAAAGAGTTGTCGGCGCATGGTCGAAGAATTTGCTCTCGACGGGTAAGGTCCCGTTTTATAGCCACAAGATTCAAAACGACGCGTCCGCCATTCTTGCAAAACGGCTAGGGTTGCAATCCGTTTTTGAAGAGATTGTAATTTCATACACGAATGTATAATTCACGTAGAGGTGTACCATGAACAACAAACAACTAGCCGACACGTTCACGCTCATCGCCAACTTGCTCGAGATCAAAGGCGAGATCATCTACAAAACGCTCGCGTATCGCAAAGCGTCCGAGAGTCTCATCTCACTGCCGCGCGAAGCCAGCGAGTTTTGGAAAGAGGGCAAACTGCTCGAAATCCCCGGCGTGGGTAAAGCCATCGCGGAAAAAATTGACGAGTTGTTGAACACGGGCAAACTCGAGTTTCTCGAAAAAATAAAAAAGGAAGTTCCCGAAGAACTCGCCACGTGGCTGGCTGTCCCGTCGCTTGGACCGAAAAAGATCGCGATGATCTGGAAGACGTTGGGAATCTACGACTCTTTCGCAACTTCAAACCGCCGCGAAAGACGGGAAGCTGCGCGACCTCCCCGGCATGGGCGCCAAATCAGAGACCGCCATCCTCGAAGGACTCGCCTCCCTCGCGCGGCGCACGGGACGAATCTCCATCGGGCGCGCGCTTCCGCTGGCGAATGAGATCGCTGCGCTCAAACAGGTGAAGGAGTCGTCGCCAAGCAACCTGCTGGAAGTCTGCGAAGGATGCGTTCCACAGTCGGCGATCTCGACATTCTCGTGGCGGCGAAAGATTCGGCGGCAGTGATGGAGGCGTTCGTCAAACTTCCGCGCGTGACTCGCGTGTTGGGCAAAGGCGAATTCAAATCGAGCATCGAATTCACTGACGGAGTCCGCGCGCAGGTGTGGGTGCATCCGCCCAAAGAATTTGGAACCGCGCTGTCAATACGCGACAGGCTCGAAAGATCACAACGTGTTGTTGCGTCAACTCGCGCTCGATAAAGGGTTATCGTTATCCGATCATTCATTCAAAAAAGTTAAAGGCGGCAAAGATATTTTCTGCGCCACCGAAGAGGAAGTGTATAAAACGTTGGGCTTGCAATGGATTCCGCCCGAACTGCGCGAGGGACGCGATGAGGTCGCGCTGGCGAAAGCGAACAAACTTCCGAAGTTGATCGAAGTGAAAGACATCAAAGCCAACCTGCACATGCACTCCACGTACAGCGACGGAAAATTATCCATGCTGGATATGGCGAAAGCCGCCATCAAGCGCGGGCTGAAAGTGATCGTGTTCTCCGATCATTCGGTGAGCCTCGGCGTCGCAAACGGACTTTCGATTGAACGGCATAAACAGCAAGCCGCAGAAATTAAAGATTCAAAAACAACTCGGCGACAAAATTACAATCCTGCATTCGAGCGAAGTGGAGATCAAAGCCGACGGCTCGCTGGATTATCCCGACGACTTCCTCGCCTCACTCGACCTTGTGGTTGCCTCGCTCCATTCGAGTTTGCGCCAGCCTCGAGAAAAGATCACCGAGCGATTGCTCAAAGCCGTCAACAACCCGCACGTGGACATCATCGGTCACCCAACGGGACGCGAAATCCCCGACCGCGAAGGCGCGGACTTGGATATGGAAGTCATCCTGCAAGCCGCGGCGAAATCGGGCGTGGCGATGGAGATCAGCGCGAGTCCATATCGGCTCGATCTCGACGATCCGCATGCCCGCCGCGCCCGCGAGTTGGGCGTGCTCCTCAGCATCAACACCGACGCGCACTCCGAAGAAGATTACGAGATGTTCACTACGGCGTCGCCATCGCTAGTGCGCAGGCGCGTTGAAAGACGTGATCAACTGCTGGTCAACGGATAAGTTGTTGAAATGGTTGAAGAAGAGAGTGTTAGTTAAACGTGACAGTCACTTTTAAAAGTGACTGTCACGTTGCTTATAGACGAAAATATGATAAGTTCGGTGGTCGAGTAGTCCCGCGTGTTAGCCTGTGGGACGTATCGAGACCACCACGCCGTAAAGCAATTTTGTTACAAACGTTCGTATGCGCACTTGTGGTCTCGATACGTCCTTCGTCTCCGCTCCGCTTCGCTCAGGACTACTCGACCACCGATGAAGGAATGAAAGAGGATGTAATATGAAAAAATCCTTTCGGCGATCAAAAAGTCCCTGGCTCGTATCACAACCTGAAAGAGCGGATGTATAAAAAAGTTTCGGCGCAGGTCAATGAAAAGATTCTTGAGATGATGATCAAAGCCTACGAGAATGCGCTGAACGATGAAAACATTGTATTGACACGTTCTGAAAGAAAACGCTTGCTTGCGCAGATCGCGGCAATGGTAATGGAAGACTTGCTCAAGAAACTTGATGGTGATTCATCATCCGCTTCGTAAAAAGGAATCAGTACGAACTCCCAACCCAACAAACGCACCGTCATCATCATCGCCAGCGGACTTGGATTTAATTCCTGAGCGCCATCGTTCTGCTCATTTACTTCGGTCTATTTCCCGTTGATATCTCAGGCTGGGGCATTCCGCGCTGGGTAGTTGGCTTTCGTCGGAGCGGGTGTGGTTCGGTGGCACTCGCAGTGTTGGTGCATCAATTTAACCAAAACAACTGAATAACCAACCCTGTCTTGACATTTCATATATTTGTGATAATATTCACAAATCGAACCTGAATAGTCTGATTTGGAGTCAGAGTTTGCTCCCACATAGCGCCAGCAAGTTGGCTGACCTACAAGGGAGTGCGTCATGCCTGGAAGAGTTCTGATCAACCCAGCGCGTCACTTCATTGCTAATCAAAACGGCTCGGATACCTCTACCTGGTTTGCGTGTATTGCGGGCCCGCTAATTGACGCAGGTTTTACTTCGTCAGACTGATTGACCATGATGCGTATGGCTGGTCGTTCAAAAAGTTGGTGAACGAAGTCGGGAAGTTTCAACCAGATTACGTCTTGCTCGGACATTCGGGGTCAACTGCCGCGCATAAGACTGCCTGAAAACAATTCACGAAATCAAAACAGCCTATCCAACTATCAAGACTATTTACGGCGGCGTCTATCCGTCATATGCCGATAAGCAGTATTCTGCGCGAATGCGCTGAAATAGATTACATCGTGCGCGGCGAAGGAGAAGAAACCATCCTCGGCTTGATCCGAACGTTGAAAATAACGGCGACTTGCAATACGTGGACGGGGTCACATGGCGGGATGGAGACCAGATCATCGCCAATCGTTCGCGCACACCGATTCAAAATCTCGACGAATATCGCCTGGGCTGGGAATTATTGATTGGGTCTCGTACAAAATGTTTGGCTTCAAACGGGCGGCAGGTCTGCAATTCAGCTGGTGCACGCTCACGTGCAGTTATTGCGGTCAATGGATGTTTTGGAAGAAGTGGCGGCATCGCAGTCCGAAAACATCGTCGAGCAGTTGAAAATCCTGAAGAACGAATACGGCGTGGATTACATCTGGTTCGCCGATGAAAACTTTTCAGCGGATCAGGAAACGCTCAAACAGATCTTGAACCTGATCATCGAAGCCGATCTGAATCTCAGCTTGAACATCAACATGACCGCCGCCGACGTGGTGCGCGACGCGGACGTTCTTCCGCTCTACAAAGCTGCCAGGTGGATTACATTGTGATGGGAGCGAGTTCGTTTAAAGATAATGTCATTACCGATATTCGCAAGAATAATCCATTTGAAATATCCAGAGAAGCCGTGCGGCTGCTACGCGAGAACAATATCCTCAGCCTGACGAATATCATTCACGGGCTGGAAGAGCAGAGCTGGCAAACGCTCCGGAAAACTGGCATTTTATTGAGCTGGATTCAGATATCTTGAACGCCACGTACCCTCAATGCCACATTTCTGGACATCGTGAAGGACGGACGATCAACCGCGATGTCATCCAAAGCGATTTGAATAAGTGGTCATACCGCAATCAGGTCATCGCTACGCCAAATCTTTAAAACCATCTGAATTATTTCGAGTCAAATTGACCGAAGGATTATTTCACTTACGCCCAAAAGCCCTGAGGCGTATTCTTCGGTGCGACAAACGCTACCTCAAGATCATGCGCTCTTCGATGTTGATCGGTATCAAGGTTATTCTGGCGGAAATTTTCGAGTTTGCCTTTCAAACGAAATTTACCCTGCAAGGCAAGCCGGAAATTACCCGGGTTAAAACACACGCCGTTGAAGTAGGTGATAATCCAAGACCTCACAGGTCTCGGAGACCTGTGAGGTCTATTGAATTAAATATGACCGCCCTCAAATCCATCCTCTTCATCCTCGCCCCCGGCACAGTGGCGGGATTCGTTCCGCTGGTTTTGCTTCGTTCAGGCTCGCAAATGCAAACAGCGATTCTGCTTATCTTGCTATACCTTGTGGATCATCGGCATCGCCATGCTGGTCTGGTGTTTTTGGGATTTCGTCCAAAAAGGAAAAGGCACGCCCGCGCCCATTGAGCCTCCGAAAGAGTTGGTCGTTTCGGGTTTGTACAACCACGTCCGCAACCCGATGTATGTGGGAATTCGCTCGATCCTGATTGGTCATTTCTTATGGTTTGGTTTTTGGAATTTGTTGATCTACACAGCCATTGTCGTGACGGTGTTTCATTTGTTTGTCACGTTGTATGAAGAACCAAATCTTCGTCAACGCTTCGGCGCGGCGTATATATATTGTCAACGCGTGCCGAGTGTGGATTCCGCGAATCAAACTGTAAGCGGGCGGACAGCCGTCCGCCCCTACACCATACAATGAACACTTTCAAAACCATCCTCTACATGGGATTTATGCACGGACTGTTTACGTTGTACATTCCGTATCAACTTGCTTCGCGTGACAAACCATTCGCAAATTTTGGGCTATTGGCTTATCTTGCCTTTCCGTTTTGGATTCTTGGCGCGCTCATCATCGTTCGCTGTTGCATTGACATCATCCATCGCGGACGGGGCACACCCGCGTTCGTTGATCCGCCGAAGGAACTGGTCATTGCGGGGTTATATCGCTACGTGCGGAATCCCATTTACGTTGGGGCGATGCTGTTTCAAGTTGGGTTTATCCTTTGGTTCGGGTCGGCATGGTCAATCGTCTATGCGTTGTTCTTTTTTCTCGGGTTCAATGTCCTCATCTTCATCGTCGAAGAGCCGATCTTGCGGAATCAATTCGGCGCGACGTATGAGGAATACTGTCAACGCGTGCCGAGGTGGATTCCGCGATTCAGATCGTAGGGGTGCAGATGTGTGTCCGCCCGAGGGGTGAGAGAGGTTGAAGTCGGCGAGGCAGGCTGAGAGGTGGAAAGAAGCGGTTGGCGAATCTCGCAAAAATGAAAGAATCCGCGGCATCCGCTTTTTCGCGCTATTCGCGTTAAGGTTTTCCAGCATCCTGAATTTGTAAACACCGACAGCAAATCATTGCCAGCGCGGAGATATTGACTATAATCTCCGGCGCATCTTTCATCCTGTGGTGGAGAATCCATGGCTTACGAAATTCGCCGCGCGACCGCGGCTGATAAACCCGAATGGCTGCGCATGAGGCAACTGTTGTGGCCCGAAGCGCCGATCGAGTATTTAGATTGGGACCTCGACGAATTTTTGAACAGCAAGAAGAGGGCGGTCTTTGTCGCCTCGCGCGCTGACGGAGGGCTGGTCGCCTTCGTGGAGGTCAGCCTGCGCGATTTCGCCGAGGGATGCGAGACCAGCCCCGTTGGGTACATCGAAGCGTGGTTCGTGGACGAGAACATCCGCGGGCAAAAATTGGGGCGCGAGATGATCGTCACTGCCGAGAATTGGGCGCGTGAAAAAGGCTGTTCTGAAATGGGGTCTGATACGTGGCTGGAGAATGAAACCAGCATTCAAGCGCATTACAAGACCGGCTACTACGAGACCGGGCGGCTCGTGCATTTCATCAAGAAATTATCGTAGGCATCTTTTTAGCCACGGATTATGTCGCCATGGCGCCACGCGCCGCACGGATTTTCACTGATTTATTTAAAAACTCAAAATCATTCCGCTAATCTTCGCCAATCTACGCTAATCCGCTTCGAATTCGCGAAGATTAGCGTGGATTAGCAGATAAAAACTAATCACCCCGACGGGGGACGCGCCGCGTAAACGAAAAATCAAACAGGCGGGATATACTTGCGGGCATGAAGCGCATCCTCGTTCTACTTTTCATTCTGATACTTTCAGCCTGCTCATCTCCCGCTGAACCCACGGAGGCAATCGTGGCAAACACATTCACCCTCACCAGCGACGCGTTCGCAAACGGGGCGTCCATCCCCGCAAAATATTCGTGCGTTGGCAAGAACATTTCGCCCGCGCTCACATGGGGCGAGCCGCCCGCCGGTACTCAATCGTTCGCGCTCATCATGGACGACCCCGACGCGCCCGGCGGCATGTGGGTACATTGGGTGTTGTACAACATCCCAGCCGACACGCGAAGTCTCGCTGAAGATTTACCGGTCACCGGCAAGAACGTTCCCGAAGGTCAGGGCAGTCCATTCGTTGGAAAAAATTCATCGAGCAATATCGGCTACGACGGTCCCTGCCCGCCGAGCGGAACGCATCGTTACTTTTTCAAACTCTACGCGCTCGACGAGACAGTGGGCTTGCTCCCCGGCGCGAACAAAGGCGAACTGCTCAAAGCGATGGAAGGTCACATCCTCGCGCAGACTGAACTGGTTGGCACATTCAGCAAATAAACCTTGCGAAGGTTGAGAACCTTCGCAAGGTTGCCGTCAACTTTTATCCAATGAGTCCATCACAAGATACCATCCAACGCGCGAAGGAATTTGGCAACCCCGTCATTCGCGGAGATCGCGCGACGTTCATTTGGGAGGGCAAGACCGCGCCTCACCTCATCAGCGACTTGAACGGCTGGGAGGAGAATCCCAAGCCGTTCAAACGCCTCTCTTCGACGCTTGAGCCTGCCTCGCCCAAGTCAATTTGGTCGTGCTCCCTCAACCTCCCCCGCGACGTGTACCTCGAATACGCGATGTATGATCCCGTTTCGCAAAAACGATTCGCCGACCCGCTCAACTCCAAAAGCATCAGCAACGGAGTCGGCTCGCGCAACAACTTCTTCTACATGCCAGAGACGATGCCCTCGCCGTTCTCCATGCGCCGCGCTGATGTTCCCGTTGGCGCGATCACCACTCACCGCGTGGAGACGGGCTTCTTGCGCGAGGATGGCGACCGCGAAATTTTTCTGTACCGCCCGCCAGTCAAAGAACCAGTCCCATTGCTGATCGTGTTCGACGGACAGGATTATCTGCAACGCGGCAAACTCAACACAATCGTGGATAATCTCATCGCCGACAAACGCATCCAACCGATCGCCATGGCATTCCTCACCAACGGAGGTCGCTGGCGCAGTGTGGAATATCTCTGCTCCGATGCAACGCTTCAATGGCTCGACAACATCATCCTGCCGCTGGCGCGCGAGCAATTGAACTTGCTTGATCCCGCTCGGCGCTCAGGCGCGTACGGCGTGTTAGGCGCATCGGCGGGAGGAACCATGTCGCTGTACGCGGGTCTGCGTATGCCGAACACGTTTGGGAATGTCATCGCGCAATCAAGCGCATCTACCGTCAACGGCATGGATCTTTCCACAGTTGACCTCGTCCGCGGCAAACAATCGCGCGACATAAAGGTTTGGATGGACGTAGGCTCCCTCGATTTTCTGCTGGAAGACAACCGCCGCATGAGTTCGCTGATGCGAGAACAAGGCTATAACGTAACGTACCGTGAATTTTCAGGCGGACACAATTACACCGCCTGGCGCAACGACATCTGGCGCGGGCTGGAAGCACTGTTCCCCGCCAAAGGCTGAACATTGTAAAAGCGACGCGCAACCGCGTCGCTTTTTTGTTGGATGTATAATCAGCGCGTATGTCCGTACTTTCCAACAAACGCATCCTCCTCGGCGTGACCGGCTCCATTGCCGCATACAAAGCCGCCGACCTCGCTTCCAAACTCACGCAGGCGGGCGCGCAAGTGGATGTGCTCCTCACCGACTCCGCGCAAAAGTTCGTCACGCCGCTCACCTTCCAATCGGTCACCGGTCGCCGCGCCTACACCGACGCCGATCTGTGGGGGGATGAAGCGCATGTGTTGCACGTCGGCTTGGGTCACACCGCCGACCTCCTCGTCATCGCGCCTTGCACCGCGAACACGCTCGCTAAACTCGCGCATGGCGAAGCCAACACATTGCTAACCGTCACCGCGCTCGCCGCAACCTGTCCCCTCGTCATTGCGCCCGCGATGGACGGCGGCATGTACGATCACGCCGCCACGCAAGAAAATTTAGACACTCTTCGCAAACGCGGCGCGGCGATCATCGAACCGGCGGAGGGACATCTCGCTTCGGGACTCACCGGCAAAGGACGACTCCCCGAGACAAACGAACTCATTGGACACATCCGCCTCACTCTCGGACGGGAGGGCTGTCTCGCCCATCGCAAAGTGATCGTCACCGCCGGCGGGACTCAAGAGCCGCTCGACCCGGTGCGCGTGCTCACGAACAAATCTTCCGGCAAGCAGGGCTATGCCCTCGCCCAAGCCGCGCTGGATGCCGGCGCGGAAGTCACATTGATCACCACGCCCGTTTCATTAACTCCTCCCGTCGGCGCGAATGTTGTCCACGTGCAGACCGCAAAGCAAATGCTCGACGCGGTGTTGAACGAATCAACAAACGCGGATGTGTTGATCATGGCGGCGGCAGTCGCAGACTTTAGACCGAAGCACGCCGCAAGCGACAAGATCAAAAAGGAAGGCGGCGTTCCGCAGATCGAACTCGAAGGGACGGAAGACATCCTGAAAGCCGTAGCAAATCGAAGGTCCGAAGTGAAGCGTTTGAAGATGGTGGCGGGGTTTGCCGCCGAGTCGCAGAATCTGATTGAAAACGCGTCGAATAAGTTAAAATCCAAAGGGTTAGACATGATCGCCGCAAACGACATCTCCGCCACCGATGCGGGATTTTCAGTTGAGACTAATCGTGTTACGCTATTATTCGCAGACGGACGCAGGGAATCGTTATCTTTGATGAGCAAAATGGAAGTTGCCGAAATTATGATCGAACGAATCGGGAAATTATTGGAGTGACATGCGGGTTCTAGTCATCTCGGATATTCACGCAAATTTCACCGCGCTTGAAGCCGTGCTAAAAGACGCCGGCGAAGTGGACGAGACGTGGTGCCTCGGCGACCTCGTGGGCTACGGACCCGACCCGAACGCGGTGGTGGAGGAAGTGCGCGAGATCAAAAATCTCACGTGCCTGCTCGGCAACCACGACGTGGCGGTGATCGGGCGCATCCCGTTCGAGACGTTCAACGGCGGCGCGCGTCAGGCGCTGGAATATCACGAAAAAGTGTTGAGCGCCGATAATATGGAATATCTGCGCTCGCTCCCGCAGAATTTGAAAGTGCGCGAAGATGCCAGCCTCGTGCATGGAAGCCCGCGCGATTCGGTCTGGGAATATATTTTGAACACGCTTTCGGCGCGTTTGAACTTCGATCATTTCACCACGCCATGGTGCATGGTGGGGCATTCTCACTTGCAAGTGATGTTCCGCCACAACGCGGAGAACGACCGCGTGACGCTGGAGCCGATGCGCCCCGGCGAGGTGGTCAATTTGAAGCCGCGCCTCATCATGAACCCCGGCTCGGTCGGTCAGCCTCGCGACCGCGATCCGCGCGCCGCATACGCCATTTACAACACCGAAGCCAAAACATGGGAGCCGCGCCGCGTGAAGTATGACATCGAGGCGGTGCAGAAACGAATCCGCGAGGCGAAGTTGCCGGAGAAACATGCGATACGGCTTGCGGAGGGGTGGTAAGTTGGTAATTGAGTAATTGGTAATTGGGGAAGTGGTGAATTTGGAGAATTAGAGAATTGGGGGATTTGAGACTGGAGACTGGAGATTGCTGGGGATGGGCTGGAACAATCTAAATGACGATTCGTCTGTAGAGTGAAATCACTTTGCTCTATCAAGGAGAAGAAAACATGAAACGCCCGATGATCATTATCCTGTCTGTGGTTGCGGTCTTTGTTCTGTTGGGAACAGCCACAATGAGATTGCTCGGTCCCAAAGTTGGCAGTACCTTTAATTCGATAAGCAGTGAACTGCCCGGTTATGGGGGCGGCGGACCCGAGTTTGGGGCTCCACAAGAATCGTTTGCTTCGGCTCCGATCGTTCCATCGTCTGCAAACGATCAAGTGAATATCATGATGGCAGATTTCAATCCTGCAAATGCCCAAACGCAGGAACGCATGATCATCCAAAACGTGGACCTCGCCATCGTGGTGGCAGACCCGAAGACGCGCATGGATGAGATCACGACGTTGGCAAAAGAGATGGGCGGTTATGTAGTTACCTCCAATCTCTACACAACATATTACGGAGCCAACAGCACGGAAGCGCCCGAAGCCACCATCACCATCCGCGTGCCGCAGGAGAAACTCGACGACGCGCTCGAGGCGATCAAAAAAGGCGCGGTGAAGGTGAATTACGAGAATCGCAACAGCGAAGATATCACCAACGTCTACGTGGACTTACAATCGCAACTCAAAGCCAAGCAAGCCGCGGAGAAAAAATTGTTGGAGATCCTCGATCAAGCCACCGACACCGAAGGCGTGCTGGCGGTCTACACTCAACTTCAGCAGATCCAAAGCGAGATCGAAGTGTTGAAAGGGCAGATCAAATATTACGATGAGTCGGTGGCGCTCTCTGCCGTCAGTATGCGCTTGATCGCCGAAGAGACCGTCCAACCGGTGGAGATCGGCGGCTGGAAATTGCAAGGCACAGCCAACGACGCGATCCAGAACTTGATCTACTTCACGCAGGGCTTCGTCCAATTCCTCATCACCTTCGTGTTGTACACAATTCCCGCGCTCATTATGGTTGCCATCCCGCTTTATCTTCTGTTCCTCGGCGGACGCAAGTTATACCGAAAGTTCGGCAAACCGCAAGCGGCTGTGGAAGTGAAAGCGGAAGAGAAGAAATAAATTCAACCTCACCCCTGCCCCTCTCCTACAAGGAGAGGGGTTTTGTTTTCTGTTTTATAATCTTTTCATGGAAAAACTCATCCGCGAGGCGCGCGAATTGTTCAACATCAACATCTCAGAGACGCAGACTGCGATGTTGATGACGTATGAAAAAGAATTGATGGAGTGGAATCAGAGATTCAACCTGACCGCCATCCGCGACTCGGAATCCATCCGCGCGAAACACTTTTTGGATTCGTTCTCGTGCATTCTCGCGTGGACGCTTCGCGAGGATCCGCCCGCCTCGCTCGCGGACGTGGGGACCGGCGCGGGCTTCCCCGGACTGCCTCTCAAAATTCTCTACCCGAATCTCAAACTCACCCTCGTTGAATCAGTCGGCAAGAAAGCGAAGTTTTGCGAACACATCGTCAACACGCTTGGATTGAAAGATGTGAGCGTGATTCACGCGCGAGCGGAAGATGTAGGACAGAATTCAAAGCACCGCGAGAAATATGACTGGGTGGTAGCACGCGCAGTTGCGAATCTCAACGTGTTGAGCGAATATCTCTTGCCGCTGGTCAAGGTCGGCGGAGCGATGCTCGCGCAAAAAGGCGAAAGCGCGCCCGCCGAAGCGGAGTCCGCGAAGAAGGCGATGAAAATTTTGGGCGGAGAATTGAGAGAATTGATCCCCGTTAAATTGCCGGGGATTTCAGATGAACGTTATTTGGTAGTTGTGGATAAGATCGCCGCGACGCCGTCGCAATATCCGCGCAAGGCGGGAGTGCCGGGAAAAGCGCCATTGTGAAGATGGCACACTCTTTCATCTTTCTTCTTTCAAATTGCGCAACGAAAGATGAAAGAAGAAAGATTCAGTTGTGAACTTCTAACACCCTTCATCTACGATCACGATCTTATCTTCCTTATTGGGGACAATGCACAGGAACTCGAACGGTTCTGCCCCCGTGTTTTGATACGAATGGATAACGCCTTCGGGAATGAAGACCACATCGCCCGTTTTCACGTGATGCGACTCATCGCCGACGGTGATGTCCGCTTCGCCGCGCAGAACGTATTGCTCATGCTCCACCATGTTGGTGTGACGCGGCATTCCTCCGCCTGTTTGCATGGAAAATTTCCGCAGGGCGAAGTTTGGTCCCTCTTGCGAGGAGATGAGGACTTGGATCGTCGTGTCTTTGCCGGCGGCGACATTTTTCGCTTCGACATCGGTTGAATGTTTGATCGTCATGGGAAAATCCTTCGGGTTATTCATTTCACTTTCCACTTTCTACTTTTCACACAGAAGAAAGACGACAGAGGAAAGAAATTATGGAGTGACCGTATTCGTGGGCCACGGCGTGAGCGTCGGCGGGATGATGGCTGGGTTGTTTGATTCGGGGGTAAATGTGAGAGTGAACGTGGGGGAAGGTTGAGGCGAGGAAGTCCATGTTGCTTGCGCGGGCGGGGAGGTCGAAGTGGAGACAACGACCGGCGCGCGCCTCATCAGGCTGACCGCGAGAATCGAAACGGCGACGACGAGGAGCATCAAGCCGACGGCGCCGCCGATGATCCACGGCATCCAGTTCGTTTTTTTCACTTCCTTCAATTTGAAATTAATAGGGACGGCGATCAGGACGACGGTGATGTTGTCGTGTCCGCCGCGCGAGTTGGCAAGTTCGATCAACGCGCTTGCCGCTTCTTTGACACTCGGCTTCGAGCGCACCACTTCGAGAATTTCATCGTTCCACACGAGGTCGGTGAGACCGTCACTGCACAACAGCACCACATCGTCGGGCTTCAATTGCATGCCTTGATTGTTCACCGCATGTTCGTCGCTTTCATCGTTGAACAACTTCATGCGGAAGTCCGGCTCCGGCGGCACCGGCGAACCGAGATAGCGGCGGATGACATGCACGTTCGGATGTTCGCGCGCGTCTTCGGGCGCGAGCACTTTCCGCTCGATGGCTTCCTGCACCCACGTGTGATCCACCGTCAACTGTTGAATGCGCCCGCCGCGGATGAGATAAATGCGCGAATCGCCAACGTATGCCGTGTGCAATGTGTCGCCGATCACCCACGCGGTGGCGCAGGTGGAGCCCATGCCCTTGAGGTTTTCATCCGAGGAGGAACGCGCGGCGATGGCGTTGCTGGCGTTTGCAATGGCGTCTTCGATGGTTTGGCGCGTGTGATGCCCGTCGCTTTTCCCCACGACTTCCATGATGTGATTCACCGCGAGCTCGGCGGCAACCTCGCCCCCTTTATGCCCTCCGATCCCGTCGGCGAGGATGGCAAACAAAACCGGCGTGGGTTCGCGCGGACTCAGCACGAACGAGCCGACCGCATAGCGGTCCTCGTTATTCTTGCCGGTCATGCCCGCATGGGTCTGTGCTTCGACGGTCAAATGCGCGCGCGATGTGCGGTTCATGGTTAATTCTTCACATTATACAGCAGGGATGAGACTTGGGCGCGGAGGATATTCCGGGGAAGATTGCAACACCATAGCCGCTACGACCTGAAAACCTTCGGCTCAACCGACGGGGGAGCCTGCCTCAGCTCGAAGCGATAGACCAGCCCCCCAAAGTGGATTCGGTCGGCGTGGGCGAGCCGCTTGCCTTCGCGCGGGACCGGGTCAAAGTTCACCCACGTCCCCGCCACCGAGCCGTTGTCGTAGATGGTGAACGTCCCATCCTCCGCTTGTTTGATTCGCGCGTGAAGCGGCGAAATGGTCGGGTCGTCTAACACGCGCAGGGATTGGACGGGGTCGGAGCCGAAGGTCATGTCTTTTTCGAGGATGGGGATCGGCGCGACGCTGGCAGGTTCGCCGCCGCCCGTCAAGCGGATGAGGTAGGCTGGAGCATCTTCAACGCGTTTGTTGGTTTGCAGTTTGATCGGCTGGCGCGGCGCGGTCTTCACTTTTTTTGCTGCCGAGGCGGGCGGCTCGATCAACGAACTCACAGGCTGAGTGAGCGGGTCTTCAAAACTGCGTTTGGCTTCTTGTTGTGTATTGCGCGAGGCTCCGCTTCGACGGCTCCTCAACAAAATTCCGAGCAAGGCAAGCCCGGCAAGAACCAACGCGCCGATCACCAGTTGGGAACTGTAGCGCGCGAACAACGCCTGAAAGCCTCGCGGCGCTTGCACCACCGTCAACGTGACCGGGATGCTGATGCTCGATTTTTTCAACCCAAGCGAATCTTCCGCTTCGACAACGATCGTATGCTCGCCGCTCTTTGTGTAAGCGGAAAGATCCCAAACAAATTGATCGAACGGCGCTTTGAGGTCTTCGGCAACTGCCGCGCCATCCACATACAGCGTTGCGCGTTTAATATCGCGCGGATGCTCATCGGGAAATTCGATAATGATCGGAAGGACTACTTGATCGGGAAGGAGAACGTCGGGGTTATACGGATCGTCTGCCGGAGGTTGGCGCGTGATCTGCAACGGCGGCGAGACGAAGATCGGGTTGGGCGGCTGAATATCCACGCTGAAGGTTTGATCGGGCGCGGGGATGTTGCCCTGCGGCGTGTTCACGTAGACGCCGAGCGTATGATCGCCAGGCGCGGCAAGCGCGGAGGTATACGTCAGCGCGTGGATATGGCGAAGCGGCGCAAAATAGACGTTGGGGTCCGGTAACGATTCGATACCGGAGAATGCGGTGAACGATCCGTTGGTCTGCAAGGCGAGCGACTTGAACGCGTTCGCGCTGGCAGAGACGAATTCCTCCGGCGAGTCCACGAACCAGACGAAGACGCGCGTTTTCGATTGAACGGCGCGTTGGATGAGCGGCGCGATGGTGTTATCAATATTCGGGTCGTCAATATGCGGCGTGACGAAGAGAATGGCGCGTTTCATGCCGGGTTGTTTCACCGGCATGTTCACCGTGTCTAACGCGATGGAAAGCGTTTGCAAGTTGGGCGTGGATTTGCGAAAATCGGGTTTGAACGAGTTAAGGCTCACGAACCAGTCCGATGCGGAGGCGTGAGAGATCAACGATCCCGAAAGCGAGACGAGACTCAGATCGTCGCTTGACTCGGCGGGCTGCGCGTTCGCCCACTTGCCGAGCGATTCGACGACGCGGGCGAATCGCGCCACGCCGGTCGAGTCGCGCACATCCAGCGCGGGCGCGGGGTTGACCGCCACCACGATCTGCACCGGAACGTCGAGCTGGGTCAACGTGTCGACCGGGCGCGGCTGACCGTCCTCATACACCGTTAGATCGGATGGCTGGAGATCCGATTCGAATCCGCCGTTCGCGTTGAACACATCCAACAGCGCGGAGACTTGCGGGAAGTTCTGCGCGTTGATGGCAATGATCTCGGCATACGCGCCGGTTTGGGCGGACGCGAATGTCGAAGGCGCGGCGAGCAGGCATCCACTGAGGAAGACCGCGAGAAGTCTACGAAGCATTTGCCTCAACATCGGCTGGCAGCGCGTCCTGTGGTTTGGTGAGGCGCATGTAGGTTAACGTCCACGCGGATTCGGTATAGGCAGTGATGATACCTTGCACAACGAGCGCGACAGGAATATAGAGACACAGACATACTCCCATAAGATAAAGAGGAGTCGGGTTCTGTCCTGCTCCTATGGCAAAAGCAAATATGGCGGGGAACACTGCAAGAATGATCGGAATAGCGATCACGAAGTTTACTATCAAGCCGATCACTGCCAGAATGATCGCCATCAAAATGACAGGACCAAGATTGTTTTTGAATACTTCCCAACCGCGCGAGATGGCTGGCAATACATCGCGTTCTTCGAGAACAATGGCATTCTCTGCCTGACGGAAGATCATGCCTAGCACGAACATGACCGGAACGAGCAAACAAAAACAGCCGATCATTAGAGGAAGTATTCCAACGAAACTCAGCGCGGCGGCTTCGCTGTCATTCCCTGCCGCAAACATGCCAAAGCCAAACACGCCGAGGATCCCAAAAATGAGGATAAGAACCGGCAATCCTAAAATAAGTGAAAGCGCGAACATCCTCCAGAAATAGCGAACACTTTCACTAAATAGCTGACCAAAAACCAGCCGTTCCGCGCCGTCATCTACCTGAGAGGTTCCACGAATTAAACCGACCTTGCCGATGACGCTCAAGAAAAGAGAAATGATCCAAATGATACAGATCAGGGCAATAGCGACAATAAAGATCGTCGTCAGGTTATCTTGGATGGTTTGAAACCAGCGCAATACCTGAGGTGGAAGATTTCCATCAGAGCCCTGGGATTGAAAGTTGCTGTTACCCCCGCTGCCTCCACCGCTTCCTCCTCGTCCGCAACTGGCAAGGATTCCAAAGACCCACAAAATTTTATGCTTCCAAATGATCTGCCACGCGCGGGTCAGCACTTCTCCGAAGTTGAAATTCATGGCGAACTCCTTTTTCTATGCCGCCGCTTCCGTTACGATGGGCGCGGCAGGCGTTTGAGTCAAACGCAGGTACGCAAGTATATACGTGGATTTCATGAAGGTGATTAAAACTCCTTGAATGATCGCCACCAACGGAAAGAGAATCAGCATATACCCGCCCACCACTAGCCCCATGGTCGTGAAATCAAAATTGTTCGTGCTAATAAGGATGGGAAAGAAAAAGAAGGGAATCATGACCGGCATGACAATGATCATGCTCACAATGCTAAGCCCAAAATAGACCACTAGCGAGACCAGCGCGAGCCTCCAGAAATTCGCTTGCAACAATTCCCAGCCTTTGCGAATCGCCTGCATCACCCCCATCTCGTCTGCGACGACGGCGGCTTGCGATTGTTCAATGAACGCATAGATGATCATCATGACCGGGTAGAGCAGTATGAAGATAGGCTGAAGGCAGATGAACCCGATCCCTACCGTAGCCACGCCGAAAAGCATAAGACCAAGAATAATAAAGGAGATCGCGCCACCGACTACAAAGCTTGTCAGGAACATAACCCCCAACATGCGCGGAAAGTATGTTTTCGCATCCTGCAACAGTTCTTTGAACGTTGTTCTCTGTTCACCCCGCTCCACTCGCACAACGCCTAGAGTAAAAGCTGAATAGCCATAGATCATGAGGACAAAGGTAATCAAGATGAAAATCACATGAAAGGCGAAGAATAATACAAGGAACACCGGGTTCTCAAAAATGACCGGCGCACCCGAACCGTTTTCATCTAAAAAGAACAAGGGGAGGATATACAGCGGGATCCCCAAAAAGTTCACCAACATTGGAAGGATGATAAATCCCCAAAACGATTTATTCTTCCACGTAATTTGCACGGCGCGAGATAAAACCTCGCCAATTTCAAAATTCATCGCATCTCCTCAAAGCCCGCTTCGTCTGCGGGTCTCAACAAGCATTCGACCCTCCGCTCAGCGCGAAATCGTCAATCGCCAATCGTAAACTTGTGCTGAGCCTGTCGAAGCATCGCTACTCCCATTCGATCGTCGCGGGCGGCTTGCTGGTAATATCATACACCACGCGGTTGATTCCCTCCACCTCGTTGACGATGCGGCTCGACACCCGCGCCAGCAGATCATGCGGCAGGCGCGCCCAATCGGCGGTCATAAAATCCTCCGTCGTCACCGCGCGGATCGCCGCCGCCTCTTGATACGTCCGCTGGTCGCCCATCACGCCCACCGATCTCACCGGAAGCAAAACAACAAACGCCTGCGACGTGTCCGCATTCTTGCCCAAAAATCCAGCAATGGACAATTCCTCGATCAGGATCGCATCCGCCGCCCGCAGACGGGACACACGCTCGCGAGTCACTTCGCCGAGACAGCGCACGGTCAAGCCCGGACCCGGGAACGGCTGCCGCCACACCAGCGACTCCGGCAATCCCAGCGCTTCGCCGACCGCCCGCACTTCATCCTTGAACAAATATCGCAGCGGCTCGACCAATTCAAACTGCATATCCTCCGGCAAGCCGCCGACGTTGTGATGCGTTTTGATCTTTTCCGCTTTGTTCCGCTCCGGCGCGGACGACTCAACCACGTCGGGATAGATCGTCCCCTGCACCAAAAACTTCGGCTGGCCGAGCTGCTTTGCCTGCTGTTCAAAGATGCGGATAAATTTCTCGCCAACAATTTTGCGTTTCTGCTCCGGTTCGGTCACGCCGTTGAGCGCGGAGAAAAATTCGTCGCTGGCATCAACGGCAATTAATTCTGAATGCAAATGATCCCGAAACGCGGAGGCGACCTGCCCGCCCTCGTTTTTCCTCAGCAAACCCGTGTCCACAAACACCGACACGAGTTGATCGCCGATCGCTTTATGCACCAGCGCCGCCGCAACAGACGAATCCACGCCTCCTGAAACCGCCGCAAGCACGCGTTGGTCACCAACTTGTTTTTGAATCCGCGCGATAGATTCTTCGATGATGGAGTTGGGAGTCCAATTCGGTTCGACGCCGCACACGTCAACGACGAAATGCTGGAGCAGTTTTTCCCCATTCGGTGTGTGATGGACTTCGGGATGAAACTGCACGCCGAAATATTTCCGCTTCACATCTCCCATCGCGGCATAAGGACTGTTTCCGCTTTGCGCCAATGCTGTGAATCCTTCGGGGAGTTTGGTGATGCGATCCCCGTGTGACATCCAGACCTGAGAGAGACTGGAGACTAGGAGACTGGAGACTAGGGGACGAATGTCCGCCTGCCCGTATTCGCGTTGAGCGGATGGGTCAACCTGTCCGCCGAGGGCGTGGGTGAGGGCTTGCATCCCGTAGCAGATTCCGAGGATCGGCAAACCCGATTTGAGAATAAATTCTTGAATGAACGGCGCGTTTTCTTCGTAAACGGATTTCGGTCCGCCCGATAAGATGAATCCCCTAGGATTGATGGAGAGAATCTTTTCCAGCGGCGCGTCCCACGGGAACAACTCGCAATAAACATGCGCCTCCCTCACGCGCCGCGCGATGAGTTGAGCGTATTGTGAGCCGAAATCCAAGATAGCGATTGAGTCCATTATGGTTTTGTAGGGGCGAGGTTCTCTCGCCCCGCCTCATGGGCGGGGAGACCCCGCCCCTACGACCTCCGAGATCAAATGAAAATGCAACTGCGGAAAATCCTGAAACTCCCCGCCGTTGACGATAAGACGATACGCTGTGAGATGAAATTCTTTCACAATACTTTGAACGGTTGAGTATAAGTCGGTGAGAAAAGCGGAATCGGTTGAGTCAAACTCCATCAGCGTTTTGACCGCCCTCTTTGGAACAAGCAGAACATGGAACGGATACGAAGGCTTCGGGTGATGAAACGCCATGAGGGTCTCGGTCTCTCGCAATCTTTTGACAGGAATAACAAAACTCATGTGAGCAAACACCCAACCGATGAGAGGAGCAAAGAACCAAAGCAACCCGCGCCAATTACCAATTACCATTTACCAATCTCTAGTCTCCAGTCTCTAATCTCTGAATATGATCTCCCCATCCCCCATCTTCACAATACACGCCAACGACTCCACCGGCACACCCAGCGCTTCCAACGCCTTACGCCCGCCTTCGAACGATTTCTCGATCAACGCGCCGACGCCAACCACTTTTGAACCAGACGCTTCAGCCAAGCGGACCAATCCCAAAATCGTCTGTCCGCTGGCGAGGAAATCGTCAATAATCAAAACGCGCTCATTATTTGCGAGATATTCCGGCGAGACTATCAACTCAACAGTTCGTCCCTTCGTATGCGAAGGAGCAAGAGTCAAAAAAACCTGATCGGGCATGGTGACCGGCTTATTCTTGCGCGCATACACCACAGGGATGCCGAGATGGATCGCAGTCGTCAGGGCGGGGGCAATGCCGGAGATTTCGGCGGTCAGCACCTTTGTCGCGTGAACCGAAGCGAAGAGGCGAGCAAACTCGCGCCCGCAGGCATCCATCAAAAGAGGATCCACTTGATGATTGACGAAACTATCCACCTTCAAAATTCCCCCGCCGAGATTTTTCCCATCGCGCACAATTCGCTCTTCGAGTTCCTTCATATTGTCTCCGTGAGTAATCTATCATCGCGATGAGATTGCTTCGCTTCGCTCGCAATGACATTATAAACGCCTGTGTTAGAATCTTCCACGTGACCGGCATCATACTGGCATCGAACTCCCCGCGCAGGCGCGAACTGCTTGCGCTCTTGCAAATGGATTTCACCGTCTCGGTCGCGGACATTGACGAAAGCGTGCGCGAGAACGAATCGCCCGCCGAGTACGTCCTAAGGCTTGCGGAAACCAAAGCCCGCGCCATCGCAAACAGGATGAAGACCGGTCGAATCGTCCTTGCGGCTGATACCACCGTGGTGAGCGGACGCGACATCCTCGGCAAACCCGGCAGCGACGCGGAAGCCTTCGCCATGTTGACTCAACTGCGCGGGCGGGTTCATCAAGTCTACACCGGCATCGCTTTGCTCCGCGCAAGCGACGGATTCCTGCTCACCGATCTGTGCGTCACCGATGTGCCGATGCGAAATTATTCCGACGAGGAGATTCGCGCATACATCGCCACCCGCGATCCGTTCGACAAAGCCGGAGCATACGCCATCCAACACGCGGAGTTTCATCCCGTAGAGAATCTCAGCGGATGTTTCGCCGGTGTGATGGGACTTCCGCTGTGTCACGTCACACGGTTGCTCAGAAAGATGAATGTGAATCCAAATGCCGATGTGCCAGCCAATTGCCAAAAGTATTTGGATTACGAATGTCCGGTGTACATATCCATCCTGAGCGGAGCCGCATGATCGTGCGGCGCAGTCGAAGGATAAGTTACATGTAACCCCTGCGCTTCGACTACGGTCGCTATCGCTCCCTCCGCTCAGCGCGATAAATTGAAAGGTAAAACATGAAATTATTTCGTCCGATAACTATTATTCTCATTCCCGCGTTTATTTTGGCGGCTTGCAGTTCAAACGGCGTTTCGCCAATCTTCCCCACAGAGACGTCCCTGCCGCAACCGCTCGTCACCATCGATTCCACACCGGACGCGGGCGCGGCGCTGAGCGCATACCTCGACGCCTACAAAGCGGACGATTACAACGCCATGTACGCCATGCTCAGCAAAGTGACAACCGACGCGCTTCCGCTCGACCAGTTTGCCAAACGCAACCGCGACGCCTTGAACGAAATGAGCGCGGGTTCGTTCGATTACGTCGTCAATTCCGCATTAGTCAACCCATTATCTGCCGAAGTGTCGTACAACGTCACTTATCACACCGTGCTGGCAGGCGACATCCAACGCGACATGGTCGCGCGTTTCTCGCTCGAAGGCGGACAATGGAAACTGCAATGGGACGATGCGAACATTTTGCCGGAACTTGCTGGCGGCAACACATTGAAAATGGACTACAAAATTCCCTCGCGCGGCGAGATCTATGACCGCAACGGCGAACCGTTCGCGGCGCAGTCCGATGTGTACGCGTTCTACGTCATCCCCGGCAACGTGACCGATGAAAGTATCGGCACGCTCGTTGCGCGGGTGTGGGCGTTGTGCGGCATCAGCCCGGAAGTTCTCACGGAGGATATCCTCAACACGCCGGATCAGTTCGCCATTCCATTATGCGAGGCGTCGCCGGATGAATCGGCGATCATCCGCGCATCCGCGCCCAGCGGTTTGCAATGGGAACAGTACACCTCCCGCTATTATTTTGAGCAAGGCACCGGCTCGAACGTGGTCGGATACACCACGTTTATCTCTGCTGATGATTTGGATACATACAAACGTCTCGGCTATCAAGGCTCGGAACGCGTCGGCAACGCCGGCATCGAACGATCTATGGAAGACGCTCTCGCCGGCAAACATGGCGGAACGCTGTACGTGGTGAATCCGTCCACCGGGCAGATCGTGACGAAGGTCGGCGAGAGCGAGCCACAGCCGTCCGAATCGGTAAATCTGACTCTCGACCGCAACTTGCAATACTACGCGGAAAAATCCATCGAGGGATTCCGCGGCGCGGTGGTCGTGATGGAAGTGGATACGGGGCGCGTGCTTGCCATGGCAACCTCGCCGGATTATGACTCGAACATCTTTGAAACGAACAATCCCAATAGTTCGGAACAAATCGCGGAACTCAACCAACGTTTGGATACCCCGCTGCTCAACCGCGCCGCGCAAGGACAATATCCGCTTGGCTCGGTGTTCAAAATTATCACCATGGCGGCGGGCATGGAAAGCGGGTTGTACACCGCCGAATCGCCCTACGATTGTCAATACGATTGGACGAAACTCCCCGATCAGATCCGCCACGATTGGACGTGGCAGCATTGCGAGGACAGGGTTGCCAGTGGGCGCGAATGTAATACATCCGACAGCCTTCCTTCAGGTTTGTTGACTCTTCCCCAAGGGCTAATGCGTTCGTGCAACCCATTCTTCTGGGACATCGGCTACACCCTTTATCAATATGATCGTAAAAACGATATTGCCAACATGGCTCGCGCGTTCGGTCTCGGTTCGCCAACGGGAATTGGTCAGATCGCCGAAGCCGCCGGGAATATCAGCGATCCGCAAACTGCGATAGATGTCGTCAATCAAGCCATCGGTCAGGGCGATATGCAGGTCACGCCATTGCAAGTGGCGCGATTCATCGCCGCGCTCGGCAACGGCGGCACGTTGTATCGCCCGCAGGTGGTCGAGTCCATTCAACCCATCGAAGGACCGCCGACGCTGGTGTTCAAGCCGGAAGCGACGGGAGTCCTGCCCGTCACGCCGGAGCGGTTGCAAATCATCCGCGATGCGATGATCTCGGTGGTGGAAAATTCGCTCGGCACGGCACACTTCCGATTGCGCGGCATCCAAGTGCCCGTTGCCGGGAAAACCGGCACAGCCGAATCGGGCAGTGGCAGACCTCACGCATGGTTCGCGGGCTACACCCTTTGCCAGGATGTTGTAGACCAATACCCGGTCTGCAAAGACAAGCCGGATATTGCCATTGCGGTCGTGTTGGAAAATCAAGGCGAAGGCTCGGACTGGGCGGCGCCGGTCTTCAAGCGCATCATCGAGACGTACTACTTCGGTTCACCCCGGACCATCTACTGGTTCGAGTCCAACTTCGGCGTGACCGAAACCCCGACGCCCTTCGGCGGAATCCCCACCGAGACGCCGGAGCAGTAATTGAGAAGAGACCTCACAGGTCTTGAAGACCTGTGAGGTCTAACCAATTGGAGAATTAGAGAATTGGAGAATAGCGGTCTTATCGTCAAAGCCCAGTCCGGTTTCTTCACGGTGAAAACGGATCGGGGCTTTGTTGTTTGTCAACTGCGGGGAAAACTCAAACACGGAAGAGCCACAGGCGACATTGCCGCGTTGGGCGACAAAGTTCGGATAACAATATTGGATGACGGGAGCGGGGTGATCGAGGAAGTGGAAGAACGGAAGAAAGCCATCACGCGGCTCGACCCGCGTCCGCAAGGCGAATATCAACAGATCCTGTTGGCGAATCCTGACCAAGCCGTGTTCGTCTTCGCGTGCGCGCATCCGAACCCAAAATTGAAAATGCTGGATCGCTTTCTCGTCATTGCGGAGAAACAGAAAATCCCAGCAGTCATCGTCGCAAACAAGATTGATCTTGTTGACGATGCCAGAAATATTTTCGGTTTATATGAAAGCCTCGGCTATCCGGTCATTTACGTCTCTGCCAAAAGAGGCGATGGCTTGGACGAACTGAAAAAGATTCTCGCGGGCAAGATCAGCGCATTTGCGGGTCCCAGCGGCGCGGGAAAATCGAGTCTGCTGAATGCCTTGCATCCCACTCTTGAACTCGAGACCGGCGAAGTCAGCACAGCAATGAATAAAGGAAAGCATACAACGGTCACGCGCGAGTTATTCGCGCTGGACGACGGCGGCTACGTCGCCGATACACCCGGTTGGAAGTCGCTCGCGTTGTGGGATACGACTCCCGAAGAAATGGATGCCTACTTCCCCGAACTGCGCGAGCTTGTGCAACATTGTCAATTCAGCGACTGCACGCACATCCACGAGCCGGGCTGCGCGGTGGTGAAGGCAGTGGAGGATGGAAACGTTTTCCGCCAGAGGTATGAGTCGTATTTGAGGTTGAGGGAGGGGAGGGAGTAATTGGTAATTTGTAATTGGTAATTGAGGAGGGAGAGAATTGGAGAATTAGAGACTGGAGATTAGAGACTGGTGATTGACGATTGACGATTGACGATTTACGATTGGGGAAATATTCGCTGGTTGAGTAGCGAGCGTTCGTTGCGAGCGTATCGAAACCAGCAGGCTTCAAATAAATATTTATTTACATGTGGCGCGGTGTTTTCGATACGACACTCAACCGCCAAAGCAAATAACTGATGACTACTTCACTGATAACTGATAACTGGAATCTCACCGGTCACCACTGGGCTGTGGATATGTTGCAGAAGCACATTGTCCGCGGGACGACGCGCCATGCGTATCTCATCGCGGGACCTCCGGGCTTGGGTCGCCGCACGTTGGCTCTGCGATTCGCTCAGGCGTTGAACTGCCCCACGCCGCTTGAAGCAGGCGTCCCCTGCGGAACGTGCCGCGATTGCAGGCAGATCGAGTCCATGAAGCACGCGGACTTGAGCGTGGTCGAATCCGAATCCGAGGGCGGGATCCTGAAAGTGGATCAGATCCGCGAGGCGCGGAAACTGCTCACGCTCAAACCGTTTCAATCCAAATATCGCGTGGCATTGTTTTTGAGATTTCAAGAGGCAAACGACAACGCCGCGAATGCGCTGTTGAAAACGCTCGAAGAAGCGCCATCGTACGCGGTGTTGATCCTCACTGCCGATAACGCCGAGCAGTTGTTGCCGACCATCGTTTCGCGGTGTGAGGTGTTGCGATTGAGACCGTTGCATGTGGAAGAAGTGCAAAGAGAATTGGAAAACCGAGGATTGGAGAATTCGCGGGCAAAGTTGATCGCGCACATTTCGGGCGGGCGCATGGGATACGCGATCCGTTTGACCGAAAACGATTCCCTGCTCGACCAGCGCGACGAACGACTGAACGATCTTCTCTCCCTTCTGCCTGCCTCGCGCGTGGAGAAATTTTCGTACGCCGACAAACTCTCGAAAGACAAAGACGTCATGCGGCAGACAATTCTATTCTGGCTATCCTATTGGCGCGACGTGATGTTGCGCACGGCACAGGCTGAGACTCCGCTCGTCAACGTGGACCGCAACCTGGAGATCGAAGACCTCGCCTCCCGCATGGACCTCTCCGCCTCGCGCCGCGTCGTCGGCGGGCTGGAAGATGCGCTGGAGAAGATGGATAAGAACGTCAATTCAAAGATGCTTGCGGAAGTAATGTTGATGGATTTGCCGAAAGTTTAACGTAGTGACGACTTCAGTCGTCAAATCTGTAACGACTAAAGTCGTTACTACGAAATTACAAATCTATGCCCTACGAATATCGCAAACTCTCTCCAAAAGAACGCGAAGAAATTGTCAACTACCGTCGCGGACGAGGGTATCCATTGCATGCGCCGCCGCATCCATTCCGAGAGGCAGGAGCGTATATGATCACGGCGGCGATTTTCGAGCATAAACCCATCATGAAATCACCCGAACGTCTGACTGAGTTTGAAACCCGTTTGTTGGATGCTCTCCGCGAAATTGCGGATGACTTAATTGCATGGGTGATTCTTCCAACTCATTATCATTGCCTTGCCTGTGTCCATTCCCTAGATCATATTTCAGCCGCTCTCAAACAACTACATGGAACAACCTCCCGCGAATGGAATATCGAAGACAAACTAACGGGGAAGCGCCGCATCTGGTATAAGTTTGCAGACACCTATATCAGGAATGACGGTCAACTTCAAACCGCATTCAACTATATCCATTACAATCCCGTAAAACACGGTTACGTCCGCGATCCTTATGACTGGCAGTGGTCGAGTCTTTCACTCTACTACGAAGACAAAGGAAAGGATTGGCTTCGTGAAAACTGGAAGTCGTACGCTCCGCCTGTTGATTTTGGAAATGGGTGGGATGATGATGTGAAGAACGACTGAAGTCGTTACTACGAGGAACCTTGTTCCATGAAAAAACCGTCCTTACGCGAAGTGGCAATGATGTCAATAGACAAGGGAGAGGAAATCGCAGGCGCGTGGATCACGCCTTACATTCCCGAAGTGGGTATGTATAAATTGCTCGCAAAAAAGAAAAAAGACGGCACATTTGAGTGGATCCATTTCATTCAGAGGCTGAACGGGAATAAAGATATTGTCCTTCGCGGCAAGGCTAAGGATCAGGCGCAACTGGATAATCTGCTCGAAGTCGCCAACGGAAAATTACAGGCGATCTTCAAGGTTAAACTTCAACCCGCCGATGCGGACATGTACACGCTCGACGGGAAAAGCCCGCCGTCGAAATTGCAGTAGGTTAATTCATGGTTGCTTCCCACAAATCTCTCTACCCTCGCGCGGGCAGACTGCGCTTCCCTCCTGAGATCGAAAAACAATTCATCGAAGACTATCGCGTCAACGTACAATCCACTGCGCGGTTTGCTTTGGCGTTGGGCGCGTTGTTATATGCGTTGTTCGGGATTTTGGATATGTACGCCGTGCCTCTCTCGAAGAACGCGGTCTGGTCAATTCGATTCGGGATCGTCGTTCCCATGTTCACGCTGGTTTTCGTTTCCACCTATTTCAAGCGATTCCAACCGTACATCCAACCGTTGATGTGCGCCACTGCCGCGGTCGCGGGTTTGGGAATCGTGAGCATGATCTCGATCACGCAAGAGGTGGAATTTGGAAGCCGCTTCTACGTGACGGGCTTACTGCTCGTCTCGATGTGGGCGTACGGACTCTCGCGTCTGCTCTTCCGTTATGCGGTGATCGCCAACTTGATCATTGCCATCGGCTACGATCAACAGCATCTGGGTTCAAGAAATTGCTGGGACAAACTGGCACGCTCATCTTCGTCATCTACAATTTTTTCTTCTCCAGCGCGAACGTGTTAGGCGCGTTCACCAGTTTTTATCTCGAACGCTACAGCCGCCGCGAGTTCCTGCAAAAATGCAACATCCGCTTTCAACGCGACCAGGTGGACTCCCTGCTTCACAACGTGTTGCCAAGTTGGATCGCCGATAAATTAAAACAGGGCAACAAAACTATCGCGGAGGAATACGACTCAGCCAGCGTGCTGTTTGCAGACATCGTCAACTTCACGCCGATCTCAGCGAAGTTCGTTCCGCATGAAGTGGTGAAAATGCTCGACGATGTGTTCACCTCTTCGATGAACTCGTGGAGCAACACAGGCTGGAAAAAATCAAGTGGCGGGAGACGGCTACATGGCAGCGGCAAAGGCGTCCCTGCGCCGAGAGCCGATCATGCACAAGCGCTGGCGCGTCTCGCGTTGAATATGTTGAAGCGAGTCCACGAGGGAATTTCTCGGCGGCAAACATCCCATGAACTACGCATCGGGCTGAACTCGAATTCCGCTGATCACCCAGGCGTGATCGTACGAAAAAGTGTTTGCCGTGTGGGGCGATATGGTCAACACCGCCAGCCGCATGGAAGAGTCGTAAGGTGAAGAACCGCATCCAGATCACGCGCGACGCATACGAATTGCTCAAGGATGATTTCGAATGCGAATATGTCAGTGGATGCGATTAAAGAGGCAAGGGGCAGATGGAAGTTTGGCATTTGCTCGCTGAAAAAGAAGAAAGGAAGTTTGAACATGCAGCAATCGCCTCTCGCTAAAAAGAAATTCTTCAAGGCGTCTTCACTCGTTCTTCGAGTTACGAGCGTATTCGATATTTTCCGATCTTCGGCGAGTGGCTCATCGAAACCGCGCGCATTCCCGAAGGCGCAACTGTGCTCGATGTCGCGTGTGGACGCGGCGCGGTGTTTATTCTCTGCCGCGCAACGCGTCGACGCGAAGAGCAAAGTCATCGGCATTGATCTGGCAGAGGGCATGGCGCGCAGAAACGGATGCGGAAGTGGGCTGACGCGGATTGACTCGAAGCGGAAGCGCGCCGGATGGACGCGGGATTTCTCGACTTCCCCGCTTCTTTCTTCGACTTCGTGCTGTGCGGCTTTTCCTCCAGTTTTTCCACACCTGCGACCGCGCCCTCCGCAAATTTCGCCGCGTCCTCAAACCCAACGGACGAGTCGCCGTCACCACTTGGGGCGATGACGATTCGCGTTGGGATTGGTTAGGTGGCTTGAGAACTTCATACGACGCAGTGATGAAGTTGGGATCGCAAACTCTCGATAAGCCCGATGAAATTCAACAGTGGTTTTCAAACGCTGGTTTCAACGACACGCAAATCACCACAAAAGAATTGGATATGGTCTACCGCGACGAAGAAGAATGGTGGAACATGGTCTGGTCCATCTCGGGGCGCGCGGGGTTGGAGAAGTGAAGCCCCGAGAACCCAGAGGAAAAAATTTAAAACAGAATGTTTTGCCAATATGAGAGATCGCAACGCGAAGCAGATGGCTTTCACGACAAAGGCTGGGATGGCGTGAAAGAACTCGGCTTGAAATGGGTAAATCTCATTTCAGTAAATGACACATGGTCTGCATTCGCCTTAAGACCGTACAAAGAGGGCGAAGAAAAACAGACTTGGTGGTAATCACAGAGAATACATAACAAGGAGCAACTATGTGCCGAAGCATTAAACCTCTACGCAACATGGATCATCTCGTCACCGAGCAGGAGATTCAAGAAGCCGCGTTGCAATACATCCGAAAAGTGAGCGGGTATCGCAAACCATCGAAGGTGAATCAAGAAGCATTCGACGCGGCGATTGCCGAAGTAGCGAACGCGACGAGAAAGATGATCGGAAATTTGCACGCGCCAAAAAGTATGGTTGTACAAAACTGATGGACTTCTTTTTTAATTTTGTTTTTGATATGTCACCCTGAGCGACAGCGAAGGGTCTCTTACATCGGAGTAGAGATTCTTCGCTTCGCTCAGAATGACATCCATAAAGAGAATTCATGAAAATCCTCATCCTCGGCGGCTATGGGACATTCGGCGGCAGGCTCGCCCACTTGCTTGCAAACGATGAACGATTGACCATATTCATCGCAGGGCGATCCATCGAGAAAGCACAGAAGTTTTGCAAAAGCTTGCCGTCGGGCGCGCAAAAAATACCCACGTGGTTTGATCGCAATGCAAATGTCGAAAATCAAATCAAAAACATCGCGCCTAACCTCGTGGTGGATGCGATGGGTCCGTTTCAAATCTACGGAGACGATCCATATCGCGTCGTGAAAGCTTGCCTTGCAAACAACAATGACTACATGGACTTAGCCGACGGCTCTGATTTTGTCAAAGGCATTAGTCAATTCGACGCGGAAGCCAAAGCAAAGAACATCTTCATTCTCGCGGGGGTTAGCAGTTTTCCCGTTCTCACGGCGGCAGTGGTGAGAAAACTTTCGCATGACATGAAGCAAGTCAACTCGATCAAAGGCGGCATCGCGCCCTCTCCGTATGCAGGCGTGGGATTGAACGTGATCCGCGCGCTCACATCGTACGCGGGAAAACCCATCTCAGTGATTCGAAACGGCAAACCAGCAACAAGTTACGCATTAACCGAAACGATGCGTTACACCATCTGCCCTCCAGGTTACTTGCCTCTGAACAACATTTTGTTCTCACTGGTTGATGTCCCCGACATGAAAGTCCTCCCCGAAATCTGGCGCGACCTCGACTCGATCTGGCTCGGCGCGGGTCCCGTCCCTGAGATTCTTCATCGCATGTTGATCTGGCTTTCGTGGCTGGTGCGATTCAGAATCATCCCGTCATTGCTCCCCTTTGCGCCGCTGTTCCATTTTGTGATCAACATTTTGCGCTGGGGCGAACATCGAGGCGGCATGTTCGTTGAGGTGGTTGGGACAGCTCGAAGCGGCGAAAGAATCGAGCGGTCATGGCATCTCCTCGCAGAACGCGGCGACGGTCCGTTCATCCCCTCGATGGCGGCGCAGGCGATCATCCTGCGCATGCTCGCTGATAAAAAACCATCCGCAGGCGCGCGAGCCGCTACGCATGAATTGGAAGTGGCGGACTACGAAGCGATCTTCAACACGCGGACGATCTACACGGGCGAGCGCGAATCGAAACAGGATGCAACGCCTCTGTACAAGGGTCTGCTTGGCGCGGCATGGGACGCGTTGCCCACGCCTCTGGCGGCAATGCACAACCTCACCGCGCAGGAGGGACGAGCCGAGGGCGCGGCGCGCGTGGTGCGAGGGAAAAATTTGCTCGCGCGTTTGGTCGCGACTCTGTTCGGTTTCCCGTCGGCGGGCGAGAACGTCCCTGTGAAAGTGACGTTTCAACAAAAAGACGGCGGCGAATTGTGGACGAGAGATTTTGCGGGCAAAAAATTTTCAAGTTTTCAAACCGAGGGGCATGGGTACGCCGATAAACTTTTGGTCGAGAAATTTGGTCCCGCCACGTTTTGGCTCGCTCTCGTCTTGAAAGATGAACAACTTCATCTTGTCACCCGCCGCTGGAGCTTGTTCGGCACCCCAATGCCGCTTGCCTTATCCCCGAACGCATGCACGTATGAGTATGAGGAAGATGGCAAGTTTTGTTTTCATGTGGAAGTGAAAAGTTTGCTGATAGGGCTGATCGTGAGGTATGAGGGGAGGCTTGAGATTGTCGGCTAGAGGGTCTTTAACGCCAGATTCGCCCAAGGCCATCCAAGGTCAATAAAGCGGCGTTCGAGAGGGCGGTGGAGGAGGTGGCAGATGCGACAAGGAAGGTGTTGGACAGTATTCTAAAGAGTTATATTCACAAAAATTAAATTGAATATACAAATTGATCTTTGAGCCAAAAAGAGAAGCATCAGGCTTGCATTTATCTGAGTTTAATGTATACTGGTACTAAAGGGTTATAGCTTAGGTTTTATTCAATGAAACCAAAAGGATTCATATCAGTTATTTTATTTTTCATAAAAGGGGTAGTGCTTACTTTACTAATTATATCAATACTGTTCTTCCTAACTAGAAATTTCAGTGAATTAAAAAATAACCCAAATATAACTCTTGTCTTTTTGATACCAGGCGCAATTATGCTTTTTGCGCGAATATATAAAGCAATTCATAAATAGCTGTGGTTTTTTATCGACGAGTCTAATATGCCTCAAAATGACAGCCTTTATGCACGAGTCAACAAGTATGCAATTAGCCTAGTTGACAATGCAATTACTAAAAGCATTGCATTCGTTGTGTGGTCAATTCCGTTATATTTTTATTTATCCCCATATTTTTCCTTCTTGCAAAGTCCAAACAACACTGATTATGAAAACATAAAACAATTTATTGAATGGTTTGGTGTTCCATACGGCTTACTACTTGCGCTTGTTATGGTCAACGCATGGACACAATTTGAAACCGTAAAACGAGAATTTGATCGGGAGGCGGATACAATTTGGTCATTTTACGATACAGTTGATCTAGTTACTAACCAAAGCGAGACAGATATTCTTAAGAAAAAAATCAAAGATTATGTCGACCTTGTCATAAAGCATTTTGAAGAGGAGACTGTTGAAAGTGAATCTGGATGGAGAAGGGACGGATACAAGATTCTTGACGACATCCGTCGATCGGTTGGAAAGTTAATAGAGGATAAACAAAGCGATGTTATCACATCAGAACTTCTTGCGTTAGTAAACCAAGTAGTTGCAGCCCGAGGTAACAGATTGGATTCTTCTAGGGAGAGAATCCCGAGCCCTATTTTGTGGATTTCCATTATCGCGTCATTTTTATGGCTTGTGCCTTTTTATCTCTTAAGATTCGAAGATGCCGGGCTAGGAATGTTTTTTGTAGGCGGGGTTACTTTTGTAGTTGTTTCTATACTCTTAATAATCGTTGATCTGAATAACCCCATTGACGAAGGCACATGGAGTGTAAATTTAGATTCTTGGAACGCGTTAAAAAGCAGGCTGGATAAACCATCAACATGATTTGTACGTGGCTTATTAAAATTTTAACTAGAGATACCAACTTGATTATTTCCTCTTGCACAAAAAGGTTATCGATGAGTTTTCCCAGCGTTTATCTTGAGATCGATCCTTCTTTGTCCTAAAATGATATTGCACACACAACTTTATATAGCCGCATTATAGCAACCTTTTAAAGATATTTTCCAAACTTTCACAACCAGCGAGGGCAACATGATTAACAAATCCAATGTCAACGTTCCAATAATTATTTTAGTAATATTTGCAGGGATAGTTTTCTGTCTGTATATTAATCGTGGGCGCATTATTCCTACTCCTACCGCAACCGAATCCCCGCTAACAACATCTTTATCTCCCACACTTCCAGTCATATATCAGGCTGTAGCTATAGAAGATACCACCTGTTATTTCGGAACCAACCAAGGATACGATGCGTTCGTTCCTATCCATCAATTCTCGATCGTTTCGGTTCTTGGCAAAGATCTCAGTGGTGAGTGGCTGTTGGTGAGATTGGAAGGTTTTGCGGATTGTTGGATTCAATCAAAATCTTTGCAACCTCAAGATAGTGGCAATTTGCCTGTAATCACTAGCTCACTTCCACCAGTGAGGACGCAGGTACCATCCACTGCGGTAGCATCCACAGCAGTCGCTACAATCACAACCCAATTAGCGAATCAGACTCCTTATCCTCCAATAACATATACATGGAGCATACTCAGTTTTGAATGCAACTCCAATGGGAGAGCAACTCGCGCAAAAGTTAATTTGAATGTTTCAGGCGGAGTTCCTCCCTATAAGTATTCTCCACCTTTGCCGGAGTTTGTAAAGCCGGAACAAGTCGTTTCTCTACAAGTAAGCTCGAACACTTCCAATGGCGAACCAAGTAATATAATTAGTTTTCCGATCCCGCGCGCCTCTGACTTTAAATGTGATCGGGAAGGCGACAATCAAGTTCCCTCACCGCCTACGAGTCCGCCGCCTACGAAACCGTCATTTACGAGTTCGCCAACCGTTAAACCTAGTCCACATCCAGCATGTAGTGATGGACAAGACAACGAATTCCCTCCGATGGCTATACCGACTTTCCAGCTGATCCGCAGTGTGATTCTCCTAATGACAATCATGAAGATTCATGAGTGATTGAGCAGGTTCTGATAAATAGACGTGGAAGTTAATCTTCCACGTCTATTTATTTATACGATAGGAACACTCTCATCTCTTTGCGGTGTATACGGGGTGAAGCAAGGAGACATCATGCAAAAACTGTGTTTCACCCTCTTGATTCTGATTCTCGCATCTCTTTTGGCAAGTTGCGGAAATCTTCAATCACAGCAAATCAAATCGCTGGAAGATTATCGTATGCCAACGGACATCCCCGCGCCTGTTGAATTGACACAAACCGTCGAAGCCGATATCGCCGCGAAGACCCCGCCAAAGGATTGCCCTGTGACAACACAAACTGGAGTCACTTTCAACGCGCCCGAACCGTTTTCACCCGTCGCGCCGTGGGAGGGACTCTTCTGGTTCGGCTCAGATCATTTATGGACATCTCTTCACAACGATGGTGTCTGGTCTGACTTACCACTCAACCCCGATGGATACACTCAAAAGATCATGTGGTGGAGCAGTTTATATGACCTGCCCAATGAACCCGAACCTGCGCTCCTCGTCACAGGTCGCAGGCTGGACGGCAGATCGCCCGACCTCCGCTTTTACGGCGCGACAAACGCCATGGCAGATGATATTGGCGAAGCCATGCTCACAGGCGTGGAATTTCCGTCACTGGGTTGTTGGGAAGTTAGAGGGAATACAAAAAGATGAGCCTGACGTTTGTGGTGTGGATCGCGCCGTAAATAATCGTCCCGCAGGTTTTAGGGCAAGCATTTTTGCGGTGCTGAAACCCTTCGACACTCAGGACAGCGCCTGCGGGACGGTTTGATTCATTCAATCGCCCACTCTCAACTTCTTCGCCAATTTCCCAAACTGAGACGTGTATCAGATCTCATCCATCGCGCGGACGTGGAAGGTTCACTTCCATGTCCATTTTATTTTGCCAGGGCGTTGAGTCAGCACAAGGACGCGATCCGCCAAAAATAATGACTCGTTGATCGAGTGCGTCACCATGATGACCGTCTTCTGCCGCGCCTGCCAGATATTGGATAGCTCCGTCCACATGCGTTCGCGGGTCATCCAATCGAGGGAGGCGAAAGGTTCATCGAGCAGGAGCAGGTCGGGGTCGTGGATGAGCGCGCGCGCGATCGCCACGCGTTGCGCCATCCCGCCTGAGAGGTCGCGCGGAAGCGAGTCTTCGAATCCCGTTAGTCCAACGAGTTCGATCATTTCGTTTGCTTTTTTTAGCGCGGTGTCTTCGTCGAGTTTTTTTACTTCAAGCGGAAGTTTGATATTCTCCGTCACCGTGCGCCACGGCATGAGGGTTGCCTGTTGAAAGACCATGCCGATACTCGGCTCTTCGCCTTGCCCAAACGTGAACGAGCCTGACGTGGGCGGAATCAATCCCGCGAGGATTCTCAGCAACGTCGTCTTGCCCGAACCCGACGGACCCAGCACGCACACAAATTCGCGCGGCTTCACATCGAACGAAATATGTTCAAGCGCGCGCAATCCGCCGTTGTCGTTGGGGAACACGGCGGAGAGGTTGTGGATGTTGAGGATGGGAGATGACATTTACGATTTTAAACTTACGATTGACGATTGATAAAGGGTACACAAGTAAACACGTACACATGTAGACAGGGAACGTGTTTACTTGTGTACGTGTCTCCGTGTCTACTTCCTCACGGCACAAACTCATTCGTGAACGCCTTGCTCAGATCAAGCGGCTCTGCGATCAAACCCATATCGAGCAAAACATTTTGCATGTTCTCCCACGCTTGCGGATCGGAATAACCGAGTCGCTCCGCCTTCCATTGCTCGATGGAAACTTCAAGCACTTGTTTTTGCACGTCCGCATCGAGTTCGGAAAAATTCGGAATATACGCCTTGCTGATCTCGAACGCTTCATCGGGATTATCAATCGTGTATTGCAGTCCTTTCAAGAACGCGCCGACGAACGCGCGCACGAGATCGGGATCTTCCGCGATCACTTTTTCGCTGGCAAGCAAACCGTTCGCCGCGAGTTGAGCATAGTCCGCCACGCGTAACTCGGTCACAGCGATTCCCTGCGCGCGCAATTGCAACGGCTCATTCGCCGCATATCCAACGACGATATCTTGTTGTCCCGCCGCCATCAACTCCACTTGATTGAATCCGATCGCATCGAGAGTCACGTCCGCTTCGGTAAGTTTGCCCGCGTTGAGCAACGCGCGCAAGCCGATGTAACTCGCGCCGAACAAACCGGGCAAGCCGATCTCCTTCCCTTTCAAATCTTGCGGCACGATCACATTCGCCTCGCTCTTCGCCACCACCGAAACGGGATACTGCTGATACCACGCGGCAACATACGTGACTGGCAGGCCCTGCGCGCGCGCCAACAAAACCTGTTCGCCCGAAACAACCGCGAACGGCAACTCGCCCGCGCCCACCAACGCGACGCCGTCGGTTTCAAACTTATAATCGAATTCGATCTCGATGCCCGCCTCTTTGAAATATCCCTTTTCAACCGCGACATAAAACGGCGCATATTGGATATTGGGGATGTACCCCATCGGCAAACGGATGTGGGTCAACGCTTCATTCGCGGACTTCGAGTTGCCGCAGGCGGTCAGCATCAGCGACAGCCCCAGCGTGAGTAAAACTAATTTGCGAAACATTTATATCTCCTATTTTAGGTAGACCTCACAGGTCTCGGAGACCTGTGAGGTCTGGTTGCTAATTTTGCCACTTCAAAAATTTATTCTCCAACACTCGCACAATTCCATACAACATCAACGCCAGCGCGATCAAGGTGAACACTGCCACAAAGACCATCGGCGTGTCGTATTGGAAATCGCCGAGTTGCAATAAAAAACCCAGACCGCTCTCCGCGTCCACGAGTTCGCCGACGATCGCGCCGATGACCGAAAGAGTCGCGCCGATGCGCAAGCCGCCGAGGAAAACAGGCAATGACGCTGGCACTTCCACCTTCCACAAAATCTGCGCGCGCGAGGCGTGGAGAGAGTTCATCAAATCGTACAACGCTGTCGGCACCGCGCGGACTCCCACGATCGTGTTGACCAGCACGGGGAAGAAAACGATCAACGCGCAGATGACCACCTTCGAGAGAATCCCATCTCCCAGCCAGATGACGAGTAACGGCGCAATCGCAATGACGGGAATCGCCTGACTCGCCACGAGATACGGCGACAACACTTTTTCCAACGAACGCGACTTGGCGAGTGTGTATCCAACAATCGTGGCGAACAGAACGCCAACGATGAGCCCCAGCAGGATCTCGGTCAATGTGATGGCGGTGTGATGCGGCAAACTTCCGTCGCTCATGGCTTTGAGGAAACGAGTCCACACGCTGAGAGGCGACGGCAGAATAAAGTTCGGAATTCCGCTGAAGCGCGTGAGCAAATCCCAGCCGAGGAGGAAGGCGAGGGTGGAGAGGATGATGGGGGTAAATCGTTTCATTATTTCGACATTCGTAGAGCAAGATGCCATCTTGCGCCATGAAATTAAAAAGCGCCGCGAAAAGTCGGGGCGCAGAATCAGGACTCCCCTGAGTCCGAAGCGAATAAAAATCCCGAAAACAGCGCGCGTTTCCGGGGAGTTAAGTCGAATCAGACTCACGTTGAGTCGCTATCCTTCTTCTATCCAGACTGTTACTGTCGGCTCTGGAATTACACCAGTATCGTGCCGTACGACCGACTTAAGTCGGTCATACTTGCTCGCGGGCTATACCGCCGATCGGGAATTGCACCCTGCCCCGAAGGTTTGTATTCAGTTGGCGCGATTATAACGCAAAGATTACTTCAATTGCGCTTTGATCTTTTCGGCGGTGTCTTTATAACCCGCGAGTTTGTCGCGTTCTTTTTGCACGAGCGCGGCGGGGGCTTTGTTGGCGAAGTCGCTCGACAGTAATTTCTCCAAACGCTCGATGTGCGATTCGGCTTCTTTCAATTCTTTTTCAAGGCGCGACTTGTCTTCCATAGGGTTTCCTAATTCTGCCAATGGCAAGAAGATTTCAATAGCACCATCCGTAGAATTAACAACCAAAGTAATGTAACCCTCGATAGATTCAAATTCCAAGTGAATGTTTTCTTTCTCTAGAAATTTTCGCTTATCGAGAATCAAAGTTCGATTCATGTCTAACCCAGCAAGTGTTGCTAGATCTTGCTGTAGTGATTTGTATAGTTCAACGCGATTAGCACCTACAACGAGAATACTCATTAATTTTTGATTAGGCTTAACATTTTTCTCAGCGCGTTGATTCCGAATAGCTCGTACAACATCCTGAAACAGCGCAAAATTTTTTGTCCTCGCATCATCCCACTCTTCAGACTGACTCTGATGCGGAAACTTTGCCACAATGAGAGCGTGGGGCCAGTCGCCCGCAAGCGGAGAAATGGAAGATTGGAGAATTGACGAGCGCAAGTGCCCCCAAATCTCCTCGGTGACGAACGGCGTGAACGGATGCAACAAACGCAAACAAGTATCGAACACGCGCGCCAAAGTTTCGACCGTCTGCGTCTTGGTTGCTTCGTTCTTCATCTGTTTCTTTTTCGATCTCCACATACCAATCGGCAAAATCGGGTAGATGAAATCGTGTATCTGCTGACCAGCCTGACCGTATTGGAAGTTTTGGAAGTTCCGTTCCACTCGCGTATGAGTTGTTGGATGCGGGCGGAGATCCATGAGTCGGCGAGAGAATTGGAGACTGGAGACTTGTCCTGAGCCGTGTCGAAGGGCTGGAGACTAGTCCCGTGTCCCTGATTTTCGAGTCCGCCAATCGCGTTGATCACAAACCTTCCCAAATTCCAGAGTTTGTTGGCAAAGTTGCGGTTGGCTTCGACGCGTTTCACCGAAAGGTTCATGTCGTTTCCGGGCGTGGAACCAACCAGAAGGGTGAAGCGAAGCGCGTCCGTCCCGAACTCGTCCATCACGGTGAGCGGGTCTATCACGTTGCCATACGTCTTCGACATTTTGCGTCCATGCTCGTCGCGCACCAATCCATGCAAATACACGGTATGGAACGGCGCCTCGCCGGTGAATTCGAGTCCCATCATGATCATGCGCGCCACCCAGAAGAAGATGATGTCGTAGCCCGTTTCCATGAACGAGGTGGGATAAAAATATTTCAGGTCGGGCGTTTCCTGGGGCCAGCCCAACGTGGAGAAGGGCCACAAGCCGGAGGAAAACCACGTATCCAGCACATCGTCGTCCTGTCGAATTTCTTTCGAGCCGCAGGTGGCGCATTGCGTCGGGTCTTCGCGCGTCACGGTCATGTGTCCGTCCGGGCAATACCACACGGGGATGCGATGTCCCCACCACAGTTGGCGGCTGATGCACCAGTCTTTGATATTGTCGAGCCAGTTGAAATACACTTTCTCGAATCGTTCCGGCACGATTTTGATGCGCCCATCGCGCACGGCATCCAACCCCGCGGCGGCAAGCGACTCGATCTTCACAAACCATTGCTCCGAAATCATCGGCTCGACGATCTCTCCGCCGCGCTGTGATCGTGGGATAGTGGTGCGGTAAGGCTCTTCCTTGATGACGAGTCCCGCGGCTTTCATGTCTGCCCACAGATTCTTCCGCGCTTCGTATCGGTCCTGACCTTTGTACTTGCCTCCATGTTCGTTGACCTTCGCCTCTTTATCGAGAACGGAGATCATGGGCAGGTTGTGTTTCTGCGCGATGTTGTAATCGTTCGGGTCGTGACCGGGCGTGATCTTGAGCGCGCCTGTGCCGAACTCCATGCTCACGTATTCATCCGCGATCACAGGGATTTCACGATTCAAGATCGGCACGATGACTTTCCTGCCGATGAACTTTTTGAAGCGTTCGTCATCTGGATGCACAGCCACCGCCGTATCTCCGAGAATCGTTTCAGGGCGGATGGTGGCGACGGGAATATAGCCTTCCGAAGGTTCTGAACCTTCGGAAGGCTTAATCATGTACTTGAAGTAATACAGCGTCGCTTCCTCTTCCTCGTATTCCACTTCGAGGTCAGAGACGGCGGTCTTCAGCCCCGGCGACCAGTTGATGAGCCGCGGCCCGCGATAGATCAGTCCCTTTTCGTAGAGGCGGACGAACGCCTCCCGCACCGCGCGACTCAGCCCATCGTCCATGGTGAAGCGTTCTCGATCCCAATCGCATGAAGCGCCGAGGCGGCGAATCTGCGTGGTGATGATGTTTCCATATTTGCGCTTCCATTCCCATGTGCGTTTGAGAAATTCTTCGCGCCCGAGTTCTTCGCGCGTCAC
Source organism: Anaerolineales bacterium (assembly GCA_046328795.1). GTDB lineage: Bacteria > Chloroflexota > Anaerolineae > Anaerolineales > Villigracilaceae > Defluviilinea. The sequence goes on from JAXLVX010000008.1 coordinate 41,126, forward strand.
TTCTTCTTTTTGCAAGAGATCGCGCTCGACCATGAGTTGCGTGGCGATGCCCGCGTGATCGGTGCCGGGCACCCACAGCGTGGAATATCCCTTCATGCGGTGATAACGTATCATCAGGTCTTCGACGCTGACGAACATGGCGTGACCGAGATGCAGTTCACCCGTCACGTTCGGCGGCGGGATGGAAATGACGAACGGCTTTACGTTCGGGTCGAAGTCCGCTTTGTTGGGATCGTTATGCGGCTTGAAGAATCCGCCCGCTTCCCACATCGCGTAGATGCGCGACTCGGTGGCTTTGAAGTCGTAGGCTTTGGGTAGTTCGTGTTTGGTCATTTGGTTTACCTCATTCGGTGTCACTCTGAGCGTAGCGAAGAGTCTCTACACATATTGCAAGAGATGCTTCGCTTCGCTCAGCATGACATGATTATTAAAACAAAAACGCTCCGTCCAATAAGAGGACGAAGCGCTCGCTCCGCGGTACCACCTCAATTACGTTGCCAGGTTCACAAGTTTGAACATTTCAACGTCTCTTGAACTGCTGTAACGGGCTTTCCCGTGACGGTCTAATAGCCAGTGTTCAGTAATCAGTGATCGGTGAACAGGTTTTCTTCGCCAGTAATCCAGACGACTTCGGCAACTTTTGCTGTGGAAACTTCCAGCCAACGGTTTCCTTCTCTATCAGCATGAGGCGGCGTACTGCTTCTGTATGGCTGGGATTATAAAGAGAGAAGCAGATAGAGTCAAGTTTCGTTCTTTGATATAATCCCCTTTGCGCCCTGGTAGTTCAATGGATAGAACAAGGCACTCCTAAGGCTTAGATGTGGGTTCGATTCCCGCCCGGGGCATACATATAGACAGACGGCTTTTCAGATTTTTTCAGATTATTATGAAACATTAATGAATTGCCTCTTGCAAAACCGGCAGGCATATAGTAATATTCACAGCGATGAACGCTAGGGTGCCCCCCTCACCCTGGCGTTCATCATTTAAGTTAAAGGTGGGAATTACTCAGGCAGTTTGTAAACCTGCACAGTATTGCCAGCTTGGTTGACAATAAAAATTCTTCCGTTCAGATCAAGCGCGATGCCGGTAGGACGTTTGAACAGACTCTTGCTGATGTTTTCACTGCTCAACGCCCAAAGAAATTTCCCGTCGTTATCAAAGACTTGCACGCGCCCCAGCGCGTAATCTGAAACATATACCTTGCCATCCGCGTCAACCGCAATCGCCTCAGGAACACTGCGGACGTTTAGATCCTCGCCCATTTCCCACGCAACGACAAAATTCCCAGCGGGGTCAAATTTCTGGACGCGTTTATTTTCATAATCTGCCACAAAGATATTCCCCTGCGCGTCTACCGCAATTCCTGTTGCGTGGCTGAACTGACCGTCACCCTCGCCCGCTCCACCCCACTTCATCAGGAACTGTCCATTTGAATCGAACTTTTGCACGAACGGATTCCCATCATCGGTCACATACACGTTATCAGCAGAATCCACAGCAATACCAATTGCGCGGACGAATTGACCATCATCGGTTCCCTGCGAGCCGAATTGCAAAATGAATTTCCCAGCGCGGTCAAACTTTTGGACGCGATGGTTGCCGTTATCCACCACATAGACATTATCCTGCGTGTCAATCGCAATGCCGCCGAATCCCAGTGAGTTGAACTCCCCTTCGCCTGAACCTTTTTTATCCCATGTAGCAATCAGAGTTCCAGAAGGATCGAACACCAGCACGCGGCCGTTGCCCGCATCGTTGACGTACATATTTCCATCCGAATCAAGGGCGATCCCATACGGATCTTTCATCACATCGGGTGCGTTGTTTATCTCGAGAATTAAATCAGGCATAAACGATACCTTTGCTTCGGGCGTGGAAGTGGCAACAGGCGCAGCGGAGAGAATCGGTTCCGGAGTCGGCGTTTGAACCGGCGCCGCAGTGAGTACCAGTTCCGGGGCGGGGGTGGATGCGGCGCATCCGCTTGTGAATAGAATTAATACCAGAAGGGTGTAAAGCGCGTAACGTTTCATCCCGTCTCCTATAGTGTGGAATGGCGGGATTATAGACATTGTGGTTTGATTTCACACCCCTCTGCCGAGGGGTGTGAATACTCTGAAAAGCAGGGAAGTAAAGCAAAACCTAACTTCTACAACTTTGCGAACCGACTCACCACCTTCGCCATCCCGGCAGGACGATCCATCACGCCGCCTTGATGGATTCCGATCGGCGTGCCTTCTTTGGCATACTTCAAATCCACGAACGCTTGACCGGTGATGAACCTCGCGCCGTCAATCGCGCAAGAGGTGACGAAACCAATGCGCTCGCCGTTCGCGTCCACGACGGGATCGCCGTTGTGCGCCATGCGCGTGCGCTGTTCGTCGAAGGTGAATCGGATCACTACGCCCTTACGTTCTTTCTCTCTTGCAACAAACGCCTCGCGCCCGATGAACCACGGCTTGTACGTTTTCACGTACGAACCGAATCCGCCCCGGCAACTCCGAGATCGCGCGTTGGCAACATAGGGGCGGGGTCCCCCGCCCAGCCACATTGGCAATTGAGCCCAATCCCATCTCATGACCATACAATGGAAGTCCCGCCTCGGTGCGAAGCGAATCTCTTGCTCCCAAACCGATCGCTTTGACTCCGAACGACTCACCGACTTTCAAGATCGTATTCCAAAACTCGACCGAGCGTTCAGGATGCACGAACAACTCGAACGCCATCTTCTCGCCCGTGTAACCCGTGCGCGAAACGATGAGATCGAAATTACCAATTACAGCATTACATAACTCAGTCCTTTTGAGCGCAATTACTTTCTTACGCGTCTCATCATCCACGCCCATCGCGAACAAAATATCACGCGACTTCGGACCCTGCAACGCAATGTCAACCCTCATCGCATCTCCCGCCTTCACGTCGCGCAAGTTGCGAATCTCCGCGTTGTAGCCGAACGTCCGCGCCCAGGGACGCGCGTTGTCAATCTTCACTTTTCCATCGCGCACGCTTTCGAGCCACGCGCGATCCTTGTCATCGTTCGAGGCGTTCACCACCACGAGATAATCGTCCCAGCCGCGGCGATAGACGAGCGTGTCATCCAACACATCCGCATCGGGCGTGAGGAAATGCGTGTACAGCGACGCGCCGGGTTGCAGTCCGCCGCAATCGTTGCCGCAGACCGCGTCGAGGAACGAAGCCGCGTCCGCGCCGCGCACGTCATACACGCCCATGTGACTCACATCGAAGAGTCCCGCCGCCTGCCGCGTCGCCAAATGCTCCTCATAAATAGACGTGTACACGACCGGCATCTCCCAGCCTGCGAACGGAACCATTCTTCCATTGAGATCACGATGAGTTTGATTCAACGCCGTCTTCTTTAACTCGCCCTCGGATTCATTCCACGCAAACGACGGCTTCGCTTCTTTTTCGGACTTTGAGCCTGCTCCCACGTAGTAAGGTTTCTCCTCGCTGACGCCTTTTCCACTCACCTTCGCGGGCTTCAACTTTTTCCAATCCATCACGATCGTTGGACCAGGCATCCTCCTCGCGCTGAAATCTTTTTCGCCATTCAACGCAAACGACATATATCCATCGGACAGATCGCGCAGCCACGTTGCTACAAGGCTCGCCTTCGCCGCTGGGACTTGCAAATAATATGCGCCCATGTCCACGCAGGTGAGCGCACCTTTGACAACTCCCTTCGGTGTGGCAATTGTGGTTGCTTGTGATTCGCCAGGCTTCAACGCGCTCAAGTCAGACGACACTGCGAAATCCAGCATCTGGCGAACGCGGAAGCCTGTTAATTCAAAGGTTGCGTAGGACAATTTGGCAAATTGTCCTACATCATCAATAAAATAATAGTGAGGGTATCCGCTCTTCTTATATTTGAAATCAATGCCCGCCTTCTCTGTCAACTTGCGGACGCGCAACTTCGCGTTGTTCAACACATTGAAATCCACCTTCGCGCGGCGTTGACGTCCCTTGCGGACGGTATCCACCGAGTGAGGCGCGCACGCGAGCAGAACATCCGCCATGATGTCGGCGAGTTCGCGCGTCATCTTTTCGTTGAAGCCGCGTTGCGTTATCCACGGCGTGCCAAGCCGAATTCCGGAAGGATCGAGCGCGTTCTTGTCGCCTGGAATCGTGTTGCGATTGACGACCACGCCGACAATATCCAAAATGCGCGAGGCTTGATCGCCGCTGAGGCGCGTGCCGTCTTCGCCGATGATCTTCGTGCAATCCACGTTGACGAGATGCGTATCCGTGCCGCCGAATGGGACGCGCAGTCCGCGCTTCTCGAATTGATCCGCCATCGCCTTCGCGTTCTTGAGCGTTTGGGCTTGGAGTTGTTTGAACTGTTTGGTCTGAGTCAGTTTGAAGGTCAGCGCGAGAGCCGCAAAGACGTTGACGTGCGGTCCGCCCTGTTCGCCGGGGAAGACGGCTTTGTCAATCTTCTTCGCGATCGCCGCGTCGGTTGTCATCAACACCGCCCCGCGCGGACCGTCAATGCTTTTATGCGTTGTGGACATGACAACATGAGCAAAGCCGATCGGCGAAGGGACAACGCCCGCCGCAACCAGCCCGCCGATGTGCGAAATGTCCGCGAGGAAATACGCGCCAACTTCATCCGCAATTTCGCGGAACTTTTTCCAATCGGGCATCCATGAATAGGAGGAATAGCCCGCGATCATCAGTTTGGGTTTGTGCTCGTTCGCCAGCGCGCGGACGGCTTCGTAGTCAATCTTTTCGTTCTGGTCAATTGTGTAATGCACCGCCTTGAACCATTTGCCGCTGCGGTTGACGGACGAGCCATGAGAGAGATGTCCGCCATGCAGAAGGTTAAGTCCCATCACCGTGCTGCCCAACTCGATCAGCGCGTGATAGACCGCGTTGTTCGCCGGTCCGCCGGAGAGCGCTTGCACGTTGACGTAAATCTGATCGGCGGTGATTCCATTCGCAGCGAAGGTCTGCGCGGCGCGGCGACGGGCGAGCGCCTCGACCGTGTCCGCGTATTCGACTCCCTTGTAATAGCGCGGGTCGCTGTTGCGGCGATACTCCGCCAGACGCATGGGGTAATCGAGGATCTCTTCATCGTCCATCCAGCGCGTCTCTTCGTCGGGATAACCCTCCGCATAGATATTCTGAAACGCGGACGATAACGCCTCGCGCACGGCAAGCGGCGCGGTTGATTCGCTTGCGATGAGGATCAACTTGCGGGCTTGGCGTTCCTGTTCGAGTTGAGTTAATTCGTATACGTCGGGGTCAAGTTTGGCGAGGTTTCCGCGGAAAAGAAAGTCGGACATGAAAATGCTCCTTAAGCAGAATCAGGTTTAGGCTGGGAATGAAGCGTGTAATCCGATTGTAGGTCAGTCAAGAGAGAGGGTCAAGTGTGTTTAATCCGAGTACAATCGGCAAAACTTCTACTGGAGATCGTATGAGCAATATCCCGCGTTACATGCGTACCCTTGGCTGGATCGTTTTTGGCTTGATGTGGATTCCATTTTGCCTGATCTTCGCGTCCATGTTCATGCAAGGTGAAAACATGGAAGCGCCTTTCGAAAACTTAACCAACCCGACGACCATCGCTTTCGTATCAACATTCGTAATGATGTTCATTGCGATGGGACTGTTGTTTGGGTCCTCGGCTGTGAGCTGGCTGTTCGGGCAGATCGCCAAATCGCGCGGCGAGCGGATGACTGCGCGGATCACAGGGATTCGCCCCACTGGGATGCGAGTCAACAATTATTATGATGGGATACGATTCGATCTGGAACTCAACTACATGGGCGAGACGATCCAAACCAGCGCGGAGAAGCTGGTGCCGCGTTTTGGCGCGCCGAATTATCAGATCGGGATGTCGGTGAATGTGATGTATGAACCGACGACGAAAGCGGTGGCGATGTTGGATTGAGAAATTTCACCGTCCCGCAGGTTTGGAAGAAGGATGATGCTTTACCCAGAAACCTGCGGGACGTTCTAATCAATCACCACACGCGAACTCTTGATCTGTTTCGGCAGGAGATGGCGTGGCGTTGATGACGAGATTCGGGTCGGGCCACGCGCCTTGTTGAAATTGTCCGATGTATTCGCGCAGGACGTTGAAATCAACATCGAGCACTTGCGTGGTCGCGCCGAGATGAGGGTCGAAGATCTTTTTGTTCTTGAACAATTCGACGGGGAAACTGGCAAAGACGATATCCGAACCGTTCATTTGATTCGCAAGGCAGGCAAGCTGGTTGATCTGCTCGGGGCTGAGATCGGTCTGCACATTGCGTTGAAACGTTTGGATCAGGTTGGGGATGGCGGGGACAATGGCGGGGCTGATTATTTTTTCACGCAAGGCGCACATCACAATGTTTTGACTCTCCGCGCGGCTGAAGGTACTGTACTGACGAGTACGCGCCACCCACAGCGCGGTCTCGCCGTCGAAGTGATGTTGACCCTCCTCCACATGAAAACCCTGAGGGTTGGCTGTCGAACGGACATCAATATCGTATGGCAGATACACGTCAATGCCGCCGATGGCATCCACGATATTTTCAAAGGTATTCATGTTGACCGCAAGATAATGATCGGGTTGCGCACCAAAGTTGAGGTTCAACGTTTGGGCGAGCAAGCCGGGTCCCTCGCCGGAACCGTCGTAATAACCAAACCCCTTGTTTCCATATAAATACGCCTGATTCAATTTTCCATGCGTGATGTTGTAATGATCTGAGATGCCGGGGATCTCCACCCACAGATCGCGCGGCACTTCGAGGATGGTCACGCGCGCATTGATAAAGTCCACGCGCACGAGGCGGATGATGTCCGCCAGCCCGTAGAGATAGTTTTCACTACGCGCGTCTGACCCGATGGCGAGGATGTTCATCACAGGCTGGGACGTTCCGCACAGCGGACTCGGTTCGGGACTCAGGGCGGGCTGAATCGTCGTGGCGACCGCATTCACAGGGATGAGAGACGTCGAGGTGGGTGAAGGCAGACTGGCTTGAGGCAGGTCGAGGGTCGGTCCGAGCGGGCGGCGATAGAGGAAGGAAAATATCAAACAGGCGCAGAGAATTATCAGGAGGGGAGATCCGAATAAGATCGTCTTTTTTATGGTCATAGATTCTCTGCTCTTTTGTCGTGATGGTTGTACAACGGACGAGAACGCCAAGTCGTTCCAGATCGCAAACATGAAAAAACTTCCGAAGTTTCAAAGACTTCGGAAGTTTTGCGTTTGCGAATTATGTGCGTCAGGGAGGCGCCGGGGAGGATACTTCGGTCACGTCCACCGAGTCCACTTGACCATCATCTCCGGCATTGTTCGGATTCGAAGCGGGCGGCGCGATGATCACGATATATTGGTAATTGCCCGGCGGCGGATGACTGTCTGCCTGATCCACGTCAATCAGAATGCCGGTCTGACCGTTCGATGGCGGGGGCGAAGACGCCGGGTCTTCGTACAAGTCGTTGGTTGGAATATTTTGATTATCAGCTTCCGCTGTTGGCACGCCCAATACGGTCGTATCAACATTGGTGTTTGCATCGGGGACGCCATCGCCCCAGTTGAATACCTGATAATACGTAGTTCCGTTCGGGTCGTTAGAGATTCCGATGATCACCTGATCCATTGCGACCAGACCGCTTCCATCCGGGTTTTCATCTTCATAGAAGACCAGATCATAATTACCGTCTGGCGTCGCATTGACGACGATCGGGCTTGAGCCTAAATCCATAACAAAATACGATCCGTCGGAGAAGCCGCTTCCCGATGCACTGTTCCCATCCGGCTCGCCCTCGTTCATACCGGACGGCGTTGACGCAAGCTGAGTCAGAGCCGGGTCAATCGTCGAAGTGACCGGCGGGAGCGTGGGGCTGGCAGTTACAACCGGCGTAACATCGTCGTCATCATCCTTCGGTTTTTTTGTCGCGGTTGGAACAACCGACGGAGTGGCTGACGCCGATGGCGTGGCAGAGGGAGACGGAGTCGCTGTCACCGTAGGTTGGGTAGCAGTCGGTGAGGGCGTCGGCGATGCCGATGGGGTGCTTGTGTGAGTGACGGTGGGACTCAACACCACCAGCGGAATCACCTCCGCATTTGAATTGGATGTTTGCGGGATCAGGAATGTATCTGCCCAGCCCATGGGCGTGAGAATTTCAGGTCGAACCGGCGCGATCGAATTGGGAAAAACACTCGACTCAAAGTACTCGCCGGTATCAACATGCGACGACACATCGGCGCGCACGCTCCAAGTCGCCATTAACCGCGTGGCAAATTTACCCGCGATCAACATCAAGGGGATCGCGAGAAGCACGATCAGAAAAAGAAAAAGCAAATCTCGTCGTTCGTGGAATGGCGATTTCATCTATGTCCGTTCCCATTTTGAGACAGCGGAAGGCGCACATAGAACGTGCTGCCCGGATTATTTATTTCATCGTGACCCGGGCTTTCCACCCACAAACGCCCATGATGCGCCTCAATGATTCCCTTGGCAATAGCCAGCCCAAGACCGGGTCCGCCGCCTTTGAATTTTGTTTTCCCGGAGGAGTGCAGAAGAACTTCGCCCGTTTGATAGAACTTCTGAAAGATAAGTTCATGATACTGCGGGTCAATTCCGATTCCCGTATCGCGGGTGGCAATTTCAACTTGTGTTTGCCCAGAGGGTTCATTCACGACGCGGCTATCGAGTTGTATTTTTCCGCCATCGGGCGTGTACTTAACAGCATTGGTAACGATGTGATAGAAAACTTTTTGAAGGAGATCTGGGTCGGCAGAGATGGGCGGGAGCGCTTTGATACCCTCAGCGCACACATCAATATGCCTCTCCTCACACACAGGCTTTACTTTCGACAGCACGCTGTCAACGACCGTAGTGAGATATAGCGTGGTTGGGCTTAGATTCAGGGTCTGGTTGTCTATTCGCGAAACGTCCAGCATATCGTTCACGATCTCGGTCATGCCGCGCGTGCCTTCAATAATGCTCTCGGCATAGCCTGAAAGTTCCGGGGTATCGGCGCTTTTCAACTTCAGCAGTTGGGCATATCCAAGGATCAGTGTGAGAGGCGTGCGAAGTTCATGCGCCGAGATTTGGATGAACTTCACCTTGGCGCGATCCATCTGCTCCAAAACGAGATTGGCTCTCTCCAGTTCCAGCGTCCGCTGGTGCAAGCGTTCCGTCATCTCATCGAACGTGCTTGCGAGGAAGCCGATCTCATCCGAGCTTTGGATACCGGTGCGCCTTTCTAATTCGCCCCCGGCGATCGCCCGCGAAGTAGTGACAAGCGAATGAAGCGGATTGATGATCAACCGCGAGATAAAATAACCGATCAAGATCACGCCCACCATAGCCAGCCCAAATAAGAGGACATAGGTGTTACGGCTGACCGCGCCCGATTGAATGACATAGTTCAACGGCAAGATGACGGCAAACGCGCCAAGCCGGTCGCCGCCTACATCCAACGGGCTTCGCGCCAAACTGTACCAGCGGCTATCCAACGAGAAATTCTCTCCAGCCACGATCCCATCGGCGCCGAGGGCCTCTTGAAGTTCCTGATCTGAAATAGAAAGTTCTGAAAGTGTCCCGCTCTCTGTCTCGCCGCCCCTCAATGTAGAAGCAATGGCTTGCCCGTCTCCCGCATAAATAACAATATCAGCCAGCGACGTATTCTCTTCAAGTTGGGCAGGATCGTATCGAGCGAGGTTCCGATCAACACAACCCCGCCGAACTGTTTATTGAACAAATGGAATAGGCAGGGCGGTGTAATAGTAGTAGCCGCCATCTACCAGATCTGTTCCCAAACTTCGGCGCGGATAGACTCTGCGCATCTCCCGAAGATAGCAGGGATTGAACGATCGCCGAATTCGCGGCGCCGTGACAGCCCACTTGTTCGAGAAAGGTCCCATCCGCGTTTCTGAAAGCAGGTGAAGGGAGTTCCTGTCCATTGGCGTCAATCAGCACGAGGTTCTCGACCCCCAAACCATCCGCCACCGGCAGAGCCAGCGAAGCAACTTCCTGCCGGGCCGTCGGCGATCATGCCTCGGCAAAGCCCGTGGTATACGCGATGATGCGAATGTCCAACGCTTTTGATCTCTTGCCCTCGCAAACTGATCGGATACCACCCGTCCCGCTTCCAATAATTGATTCATCAAACGTTCATTCAACGTGTTCGCCACCAATTTGGTGACCACGTAAACGCCGCAACCGCCACGAGAAGCGTTAGCAAAAGATAGGGCAAAATCATTTTTCTCTTTTAAAAACCGGACACTAACGATGATGCCTTTCTGAATTAATGATGCATGTTTCGCATTATATGAGCCATGACTACATTTCGATAAAAACGCCTCCGAATGTAATTCAATTAATACCTACCTTTCCAGTACATTAAGTTTTTGGTTTTTCTTTTTCGTTTATGTTAAGTGACACTTGCCGCTATACAATAAAAAATTTCCGAAGCCGCACGACGACTTCGGAAATTTTATGGGCGCTGGAGGGATCTCGAACCCCTGACCCCTTCTGTAAAAGAAGTGCTCTTAACCAACCGGAGTCAAGCGCCTCGGGATGAATCAAATTATACATCGCGGATACACTTGCGCCCGGAGGAAACATGCGCATCGTTCGTTATGAAACCCAAGACGGCAAAAAACCAAAAATACGGATGGCTGTTAGGCGACAAGGTCGGCGAGATCGGCGGGAATATCTACGGACGCTACCGTGTCGCCGCAGTAGGAAGCCCTCACGCCTCTTCGACGTGCAGCCGATTCAGCCGTGCGAGCCGGGCAAAATCATCTGCGTTGGTCGCAACTACGTGGAGCATGCCAAAGAGTTGGGTAACGAAGTGCCGGCGCCCCGCTCATCTTCATGAAGCCTCCTCGTCGGTGATTCCAAACGGCGGAACGATCATCCTCCCGCCGCAGTCGAATCAAATCGAACACGAAGCGGAATTGGTCGCCGTCATCGGCAAGCGCGGGAGGCACATCGCCAGCTTTATGACGCGAAGAAACATATCCTCGGTTACACCATCGGCAACGACGTGACCGCGCGCGACTTGCAAAAATCCGATAACCAATGGACGCGCGCGCCAAAGGCTTCGACACGTTCTGCCCTTCAAAGCCGTGGATTGATACCGACTTCGACCCATCCGATTCGGTCATCACCTGCCGCGTCAACGGGCAGATGCGGCAGATGACATCCACGCGCGACATGGTCTTCAAATGTGGGAACGCTGATCGCCTTAAGCATTTCCTCCGTGATGACGCTCGAACCCGGCGACTTGATCTTCACCGCCATTACCCCTCCGGGTGTAAATGAATTGAAAAAATGGCGATGTGGTGGAAATTGAGATCGAAGGGCTTGGCTCGTTAAAGAACCTGCAGTGAATCGAAACGTAAAAGTGCGTAACCCCTGCCCCTACGGCGAAACCACACATCTGTTCTTCACCATATTCTCCGACGTGTAATCGGCGATACGCCCGGGCGATAGGCGATATCATCCAACAAGGGATAATCCGTTGTTCCAAAATACTCATTGAACACCACGCGGAACGAATTGACTGGCGTGATGGTGGGATACAAATCCTTTTTGCGGCGTCGTTCACATAATAATTTCAGGCGTTCAAAATAGACATCCCGCAAGCGGATCATCTTTGCTCGGCACGCCGAGTGCGTATCGCGTCGCTCATGAGAATGATCACCGGGAATCTTTGACTTGGCGATGATCTCGGCAATTGAATCAGTGATCTGCGAATCGATAAACTCCACATTCGATAAATAGCCGTCCACTTCATTTTCATTCCCACACTTCCCATCCGGGCAACGATGAACGGCGGATGCGGCACGGCGAAGTGAGCAAAGACGAGTTTGGCCCTGAATCCCTCGGGCAGACGCTTCAACTCATTCAAAATGAAATACGTCTGCTGATAGTGTTCGTAAAATTGCGCCCTTTGCTGCGCCAGATCGAAGCCGATCAACGCGGGGATGTCGAGCGCGAGACGCGCCAGCGGCGCTTCACGTCTTTCCTGTACCTCCGGCATCCTGCTCGCTAAGCTGCCAAATAGCCCACTTTGCCGCGAGCAGTTGATTGCGCGAAAGCCGCACATCCTCGGCAAAAGAAAAATGACCGTTGAGCGATTCCGCAAAGGTGACGACCCGGGTAGCCCTGCGAACGAAGCGTCTCGACGACCAGACTCGAATAGAGCGGGAAGAGCGTGTCCTCCTGATGGGTAGTCGTACGATAAAAGGTGGAAGTCACAGAAAGCTGTGACGGGGTAATTACTCTGCGCGCACTGCGCCAATGCAGAAACCAAGCCCTCCAATTTTTGGGTGAACGCGGATCTGTCATAGTTGAAATATTTTTCCAACGCGAAGGCGCTCGTGAGCGTCGAGCAGGATGACGTAAACATCGGCCTCGCCGACGGTCGAACTGCCCGCCGCCTTGGCAGCCGACTCCATCGCCACCCTCGCCCTCGCCGCGCCGATTGGATAGACCACACGAGATCATGCTGAACGGAAACTGCGATCGAGAAGACACCCATGAACGCGCCCGCCGTCGTGATGAAGTTGACGAGTCGTTCGGCGTTCTTCATCCGCCAGAAGATGAACCAGACCGCAAGCGCAAACAACGCTGCAAAGATGAGCAAGAGATAACGATGTCGAATCATCTCGCTGAACGTGGATTGGATCTGCAAAAGACATGACCATACGAAAAAAAGATGATCACGATGATCGTTGTTACGATGCCCGATTTTTTCCATTCGCGCGTGAGCAACCGCAAAGATTCCCAAATGACCGCCGTGGATGCGAGAGAAATCAAAATGGGGCGCACCAGCGTGGCAGAATCTACGTAAGCGATGTTGAAGTTCCGCAGTTCGACTATGGGATAGACCGCGAAGAGGAAGGGATGCAGATAGGGAAGTATTTTTTTCACAGCGGCGAATTATACCCATGTATCCGTATCATCGCGTTTGGCGTCATTTAGAAAGTTGAATCATGTCATTCTGAGGAGAGCGGAGCGACGAAGAATCTCGTCACCGCAAGAATGTTTCCGACGGGAGGAGATGCTCTTCGCTCCGCTCAGCATGACATGTAGTTTTCAGACACACTATTAGAAACATGTGGTTGTCTCTTACAGACAATTCATTCGTCCTATATAATCAACGAAAGCTTGTCCCTGCGGAAGCATACATGAACGAAACGCCCCTTGTTATCTGCCCGATGACGCTCGGCGAAATTCTTGATAAAGCCATCCGTTTGTATCGGCAGAACTTCCTCACCTTCATCGGAATATTTGCCATCCCTTACATCCCAATGGTGGTCATTCAGATGGTCTTTTCGATTCTGTACACCACGACCATGATGAGTCCCGACCGCCTGCAATCAGCGGATCCGCCTCTCACAGAGATGGGACTCGGCATCGCCACGATCATCGGTTCCGTTGTATTTAATCGCGAACTTCATTCTCGTGAGCGGCTTTGCCACCGCCGCCATCACGCGCGCCGTGGCGAACAACTACATGGACAAACCCATCGGCATCCTCGATCCTTATCGCGCCATCACCGCTCTCGGTCTGGAAGTTGATCTGGGCGATCGTCCTTTGCACCATCTTGCTGATCTCATCTTGGATCTGGGCGCATCGTCCCCATTGTCGGCTGGTTCAGCGACCCGGCATCTTCGTCTTCTTCGGTGGATCGTCATCCCCTCGTCGCCCCCATCATAGTCCTTGAAAATCGGCGGGACAACCCAAACCATCCGCCGCGCCCGATTTGGGACGCTCCCGCTTCTGGTGGTTGATCGGGTATGCGCTTGTGCTTTCCTTGCCTCGGTCAATTGATCGTCACGGGCCCGGCCATCTTGCTGGCGGTCATCCTGCAAGCCGCACTTCATCCATACCCGACATGGGTTTCAGGCGAAGAACATCTCGATACGATCCTCTCCAACCTGCTCACCATGGCAATGGGCTTGTTGTACCCCTGCAACTCACGATGATGACCGTAGTGTACTTCGACCTGCGCGCGCGCAGCGAAGGGCTCGACCTCGCTCTGCAACTCTCCTCGCTCAATGAAAACCAAACCGAATCAGCGCCCGCTCTGCCCGATATTTCAGCCGCAGACGCGTCACGCGCTTTCGCCGGCATTGATATCGGACGGTTCGCCCTGCTCTCCTTGATCGCTTTTGTGCTGTTCGGGTGCTATCTCTTTTTTATCTTTCCCTTTGCCCTGATGACCAGCGGTTTATAACCGACGATGAACACGCCGCGCAAATTTGTCCTGCTCTTTCTCTTGCTTGCTTTCTGCGGCTTACAGATTCGCGTTACTTTCGCGCAGGCATCCACTCTCACTGAAAAAGAATATTGGGGATTGGTGCAAGAATCGCGCGCGATCGTGGCGAGGCTCGATAACGAATCAGAGGCGGAAACTCTTGACAAGCTGGACCAACTCGCGGCGCGGTGGGAGGCGGTCACCGAGGTGGAAGTGGATGGGGAGCGCCTCCCAGTTGATCAGGGATATCTTGTCGAATTGATGAGGGAGAATCCGCCAGACCTCGAGAGAATAGATGACACCCTCGCCTCTCTTCTGGACTCGAGGCGGAGCGCGCTCACCGGATTATTTACCCCCGACGACCTGACGCCGCTCGCCGAGATCCTTGCGCGACCTGAATTTCAATGGGTCGAAGCCGCGCCCAACCCCGCCTTCGACTGGGTTAACAAAATTCTCGCCGAGATCAACCGCTGGTTGAATGAAGTTCTTGGCTTCACGTTCGATGTTGCCGGTTCAGACGCCGTTTCTGTGATCATGGCGATCCTCCTTGCGGCTGTTTTTGTTTTCATCGCCCGCACTTTATTGTCCGATTTTATGAACGAGGCGCAATTAAAAGAGAACGGCGAAGACGAGCCGCTCACCTCCGAATCCGCGCTGGCAAGAGCGCAACAACTCTCGCGCAGCGGCGATTATCGCGCGGCGGTGCGATACTTGTATCTTTCCACATTGTTGATCCTCGACGAGCGCGGCATCATGCGCTATGACCGCTCGAAGACCAACCGCGAATATTTGAGAGGCGTCGCCGATTCGCCCGAACTCTCGAAGCCGCTCGGAGACGTGATCGAAGTGTTCGATAACGTCTGGTATGGGCATCACGAGTTGGAAGAGGACTCGTTCAAGCATTACAGCAAACGCGTGGAAGAGTTAAAGGAAAAGGGATCGTGAAACTCACACGCGATACCTGGCTCGCCATTGGGATTCTCGTTATGCTGGTGCTCGTCACCTCGGTGGCGGCTATGCAGGGAACGAACAAGACCGACGACCTCCCTTATCTCAGCACGTCCTCCGCGCCGAACGGCACGCGGGCATTGGATCTTTGGTTGAATAAATTAGGGTATCCGACGGCAAACGCGTTCACGCTGTCGTTCGCTCCCGATTCGGATATAGACATCATCTTCATCATCCAGCCGACATACTCGATCACCGACAGCGAGTGGGAACTGCTTGATCAATGGATCCAAAGAGGCGGCACGCTCATCCTTGCGGGAAGCAATCCCGTCACGAACGAAGCGCTGGCTCACTTCGATTTCCGTTTTGCCTATCTCCCCGCACAGGCAGAGCAGATTTCCGCCGCGCTGCCGATCCTGCGGTCGCCTGTGCTTGAGTCCAAAGTTGATCTGGTCACAAACATCGGATTGATTTCCGAGCGCGCCGACTACACTCCCCTCATCACCGCAAAAGGGAAGCCGATCATTCTCACCTATCGGCAAGGCGCGGGGCGGATCATCCTTTCTACCGCGCCGAAAATTTTCACCAATGTCGAACTCAAAAACGAGCCGACCGCAACATTGGTCTTGAACCTGCTGACGTTTACCGGTAAAAAAGGGACGGTCTTGTTCGATGAGTGGCATCGCGGCTTTCGCTCGCAGGGCGTGGTTGGGCTTTCGCAATGGCTGCAACAAACATCCGGCGGACACGCCATCCTGTTCACCGTCTTCGCGGTTTTTATCGCGCTCATTGTGCAAGGACGGCAGTTCGGGCGACCTATTCCGCTGAAACACGAACTCAAACGCCGCGGCCCGATGGAACACGTGACCGCCATCGCCAACTTAAACCGCAAGGCAGGGCATATTAAGGAAGTGGCGCGGCAATATCATCAGCGCTTGAAACGACATTTCGGTCAACGCTACCGCCTCGACCCCTCAATGCGCGATGAAGATTATGTAGAAGCGCTGGCTGGATACAACTCGGCGATAGACAAAGAAAAATTATTGCGGTTATTGAAGCGGCTTACTCAACCCAATGTCAACGAAGCGGAGTTGTTGAAACTCTCCGCCGAAGCCGCGCGATGGATGAGTGAATAGATTCATCTAACGCCGGCAGAACTCCGAAGGAGTGAAATGATTATAGACTTGCGCAAAACAGACAAATCAACCCCGAAGGGGTGTCATGGTTTTGTATGAGGGTATATCATCCCTTCGGGATTTGATGATGAACGGCGCCATGTTCTAAAATCCTTCCATCCCTTCGGGATTGGAGACGCGCAAGGTAAACAGATAAACTTTTTGATTCGGAGAAACCACATGCAGATCACAGAACTCAAACAAACCTTTGAATCCATCAAAACGGAGGCGGGCAAAGTCATCGTCGGCTTGGATGACTCATTCGAACTGCTCGTCATTGCGTTGTTCAGCAACGGACACGTATTGCTCGAGGGCGTGCCTGGCACGGCAAAGACCCTCATGGCAAAGACGTTATCGTTCATGGTGCAGGCGCAATTCACGCGCGTGCAATTCACGCCAGACCTGATGCCGTCAGACATCCTCGGCACGAGCGTGTTCGACATGAACTCCTCGCGCTTCTACTTAAAGAAGGGTCCCATCTTCACGCAATTATTGCTCGCCGATGAGATCAACCGCGCGCCTGCAAAAACCCAATCGGCATTGCTCGAAGCGATGGAGGAAAAACAGGTCAACCTTGAAGGCGAGCGTCACGTGCTCGACGCGCCTTTCATGGTCATCGCCACGCAGAACCCCATCGAATACGAAGGCACGTATCCGCTCCCCGAGGCGCAACTGGATCGCTTCATGTTCAAAGTGCTTGTGCCATATTCTCCGCCAGCGGTGGAAGTGGAAATTCTGCGCCGCAACCATCAAGGCTTCGACGCGCACAACATCGAAAGTTCGGGCATTCAAAAAGTGATCACCGCCGTGCAAGTGGTGGAGATTCGAAAGGCGATCCACAGCGTGACTGTGGAAGATGGGATTCTCACCTACATCGCCAACATCAACGCCGCCAGCCGCCGCTCACCGGACCTCCTGCTGGGCGCAAGCGCGCGAGCCGCTACCCACGTGTTGGCGTCTGCAAAAACATTCGCCGCCATGCAGGGACGCGATTTCGTCACGCCCGATGATGTGAAATTCGTTGTGCCGCCCGTGTTCCGTCATCGCGTGTTGTTGAAACCCGAAGCCGAGATCGAAGGGCTGGATGCAGACTCGGTCATCAGCCGCATCCTCGCGTCGGTGGAAGTGCCGAGATAGTTGGAGAAATCAGCCTTGCGAAGGTTGTGAACCTTCGCAAGGCTTACATCATGCTCCCCTCCACACGCGGCATCCTCGTTTTACTCTTCGCCGCCCCGCTTATCGCGTTGGGCGTATTCCTCCGCGGATTCGAATGGATCGGCTGGGTATACGCGTTGCTCGTCTTGTTCCTCTTCATCATGGATTGGCGCATGGCAGGGAACATTTCACGGTTCGACATTCAACGCCAACACGAAAATAAACTTTCGCTCGGCGTGCAGAACCCGGTCACCGTCAGCGTGAAGAATCGCTCGCGCCGCGGAACCAGCTTCAAGGTCCGCGATGAAGCGCCGGAGGAATTCCAGATCGAAACGCGCGTGATGAAGGGAAACGTCCCGCCGCTGGGCGCGTGGAGTCAGGTTTATCATCTGCAACCGCTGAGGCGCGGCGATTATAAATTTGGGAATATCACCATGCGCTGGCGCGGTCCGTTGGGGTTGGTGGATCGGCAAGGCGTGTTGAAGATGGTTGAGTCGGTGAAGGTGTATCCGAACTTGATGGACGTGCGAAAGTACGATCTGATGCTGAGAAAGAATCGTTTGCAAGAGATGGGCTTGCGGCACACGCGCATGTTCGGCGAAGGGACGGAGTTCGAACGCCTGCGCGAATATCTGCCCGACGATGAATATCGCCGCATCAATTGGAAGGCGACCGCGCGGCGTCATCGCCCGGTGACTCTGCAATACCAAACGGAACGAAGCCAGACCGTGTTCGCGGTTCTCGACACGGGACGCATGATGCAGTCTCCGGTGGCGGACATCGCCAAGTTGGATTATGCGGTGAACGCGGTTTTGTTTTTGGGCTACGTTGCCACCGGCAAAGGCGACCGCGTGGGTGTGATGAGTTTCGCCGACGATGTGAGTCATTATCTCGCTCCCAAGCAGGGACGCGGTCAGTTCTATCGGATGTTGGAAGTGTTGTATGCCGTGGACGCGCAACAGGTGGAGCCGAATTATCGCAAGGCGCTCACGTATTTGGCAGTGAAGCAGAGGCGGCGCGCGTTGGTGGTGATCTTCACCGACTTGAGCAGTGGTGCAAGTTTGGATTCGTTGGTCGCGCAGGTTTCCATGCTCGCGCGGACGAGTCTGCCGCTGGTGGTGACCATCAGCGACCCGGATATCCACGCCGCGGCGGGGCAAGTGCCGACGGATACATTGTCTGTCTATCAACGCGCCAGCGCGGCGCATGTACTCGATGAACGACGACTCGTGTTGGATACCCTCCGCAAACGCGGCGTACTCACGTTGGACGTGCCAGCGAATCAACTGTCGCTGGCGGTGATCAATCGTTACTTGGAATTAAAGGGACGGACGATGTTGTAGGTTCCGTTTACGGGATGTCATTCTGAGCCGCGCTCTTGCTCTTTGCGGCGAAGAATCTCTACGATAATCTCAGAGACCCTTCGCTATCGCTCAGGGTGACATATCAACAGAAAATCTATTTGAACTTCCACTCTTTTTGTTTTCCCCGCCCAGCAAAGAATAGATACGAATACATCACCACGCCTGAGAGAATCCCCACGCCCCATTTGAAGAGCGGAGGGATATTTTCGTTGGGTGAAATAAATCCTTCGATGATTCCCGCCACGACCAGCCATGGGACGGCGCCTCCGAGCAATTGCACGGCTTTACGCGCGGCGATGGCGAGCGCGTCGCGGCGGCGCATGAGGCCCGGGCGAAGCAGAGCCCAGCCCAACATCAGACCTGAACCGCCCGCCATGAAGATGACGGTCAACTCGATGACGCCGTGTCCGATCACAAAGGTGGCGAGTTCGAATCCGATCCCGTAATGCGCGGTCAGCCCGAGCAAGCCGCCAAGGATCAATCCGTTTTGCACCAGAATCCAAAAGGTGAGCAGTCCGCCGCTGACCCCGCTGGCAAACGCGAGGAATGCTACGCGGATGTTGTTCTGCATGATGAATGCGGAGACGTATGGTCGCTCTTCGATGGAGATGTCAATCCACAACTCTTTGTTTTCAACAATGGGGATCAACTGATGCACTTCTTCTGGTAGCAACCACAGCGCGGTATCGGGCGAGGACGCCACTACGAACCCAACGAACAAGGCGGGCAGGATGAACAAAAGAAACGCGATGAATGTGAAAACGAATGTCTCGCGGAATAAACGCGGGAAACCTTTCGTGGCGAACGCGACCATATTCTTCAACGCCAATGGCTCGCCTTGATATAGGATCGCATGAGTGCGCGCGACGAGTTGATTGAGGAACTGCGTAATGCGGTGGCGCGGGAAGTCGCGTTTGGCGAGGGCGAGGTCGGAGCTGGCGGCGCGATAGAGACTGGCAAGCCGCTCCACGTCTGAGGGGCTGAGGCGCTTGGCGTTCTTTTGAGCGAGTTCGAGCAAGCCGCTCAACGATTCCCATTCGCGCTTGCGAGACTGGTAAAATTCATCTACATTCATTCGTCACCGTATCTTTTGAGGAGTAAACTCTATCATTCAAAGGATAAAGCAATTATACACATGACCAACTCAGATAACCTGCTCAAAATTGACACGCCCGAAAATGTGACCTTCGATTACGACATCGCGGGCATCGGTTCGCGCTTCCTCGCCGCGCTGATAGACACCACGATCATCGTCCTGTTGCAGATCATTCTTTTTGGGTCGGCGGTTTTGCTTGCAGAGATCATCTCTGCTATTGTCAGCGAGGAGTTGATCGGCTGGTTGATCGCCATTGCGGGGATCGTCAGTTTCCTATTCTTTTGGGGCTACTACATCTTTTTTGAGATCCTGTGGAACGGTCAAACGCCCGGCAAACGACGGATCGGCTTGCGCGTCATCCGCGTGGATGGGACGCCCGTCGCGCCGACCGAGGTCGTCATCCGCAACCTCGTGCGGATGATTGATTTCATGCCCTTTGCTTACGGCATCGGCGTGGTGACGATGTTCATCAACTCGGATGCGCGCCGCGTGGGCGATCTTGCCGCGGGCACGCTTGTTGTCCATGACCGCGCGGTAAAAGGCTTGGATGATCTTTCCCCGGCGCGTCCTGTTTCGCTGACAGTACCCGGCGAACAGACTCACTTGCCGGATGGTTTCCCCGTCGAGCGCGTATCGGAATCCGAATTGCATGTGATCGAGGAATATCTCTCTCGCCGTACAACGTTGGGAAATAGCGCCGCGCTTGCGCGACATATCCTCAACACGATTCTGACGCGCCTCAACCTGCCCGCAGATTCCGTCAACCTTTCTCACGCGGAGGCGATCCTCGCGGAGGTCTACGGCGCGCGCAGGTCAAACACCTCTGACGACCAAAAAGGAGAAATGCCATGAAGATGAAGGAATCAAAGAAAATATTGATCGGGCTTGCCGTGGTTGGGACGATCTGTTTGTGCATGGTCGGCGTTGGATTTTTCGGATTGCGCGAGTTTGGCAAACGAGTTGAAAATATGGCAAAAGGCGACCCGACCGCCGTCGCCCAAATGCGAGAGAAGATCGCCGATTTCGATGTGCCGCCCGGTTATCGCGTGACGGGCATGCCTCTGGTCGTTTACGACATGATCATGCTGATGCCGGACCAATCCAGCGGACCGATAATCACCCTGATGCAATACAGCAACGTCACCAACATGAACCGCGAAGAGCTCGAGCAGGGTTTGCGCCAAGCCGCTGAACAACAGAGTCAAAAGCCGGGCACATCCATGCAAGTAGTGGATTCGTTCGAGACCACCGTTCGCGGCGAGACCGTCACAGTGACCGTAAGCGAGGGAAGCAATCAAGGGCTCGTGATGCGTCAATGGATCACCATCTTCGAGGGCAACAATGGTCCCGTCATTTTCATGGCGCAGGGCATCGCGGATTACTGGGACGATCAACTGCTCAAGGATTTTCTGAGTTCGATTCGATAAATGCAGACCATGGTCTATCGGAGAAACTTATGCAAGCCTTTGAACTCGCGCAACTTATTCAACAACAAAAAGACTCGAACAAACTCTATCTTGAATTTTTGAAAATCCCCGACCTGAGCATGGGACTTTACGTCCTCCTCGCAGGCGGCACCGACCCGCAAAGTCCGCACACGGAGGATGAAGTGTATTACGTGGTGAGCGGACGAGGGAGAATCAAAGTTGAGGATGAAGATCGCACTGTGCAGGCTGGCTCGATTGTCTACGTGGCGAAGAACGTAGAGCATCGCTTCCATTCGGTTGAGGAAGAGTTGAGGGTGATCGTTTTCTTCGCGCCAGCGGAGTATTCAAACAAGTAGGGCGGATTGGCAATCCGCCCCACGAGTTGAGGAAGAGTTGAGGGCGTTGGTGTTTTTTGCGCCAGCGGAGTATGCGAACAGATAGATTAAAGATGATTCGGAAATGATATAATGACGGAAAATATACGTCATTTGACGGTAGATTTCCGTCACAAGGAATCGCTATGATCGAATCGCTTCTCGGCTCAAAAAATGCGGAACGGGTCTTGATATACATCTTCACCCGCGAAGAAGGTTATGCCCGTGAGATCGCCAGCTTTTATGGAACAGACTTGAAGTCTGTCCAATTGCAATTGGACAAGTTCGAGAAAAGCGGCGTGCTGGCAAGCCGATCTGTCGGGCGGACACGCCCGTATGTGTTCAATCCGCGTTACTCGTTTTTGAACGAGTTGAAGACATTGTTGGAAAAAGCATTGTCGTTTTATTCTGCCAAGGAGCAGGAAGAATTGACAATGAACCGTCGCCGACCACGGGCAAGGGGCAAGAACCTATGAATGTGAAGAAATTTGTATGCCGCGCTGAGCGGAGGGAGCATAGCGACCGCAGTCGAAGCGTTCTTCGCACCGGCGGAATATTCAAGTAAGTAAAGATACTAATGTATGGAAAACTATTCTTTTCCTGATCGAGTCAAGTTATCAATCACAAAGAGCGTAAAACTTTGTGTTAGTGCTACGCTTGTATTGTCGCTTGGATATATCATTCTTGTATTAATACTTTTGACTCCGAGGTCTTTATTCCCAACCTCATCCCCTATTTCCTCAAGCCAAGTTTCTTCTAGTGGAATCCTTATATTTCTTGGGATGATGATGTTCATGCTAGGAGTAATTCCCTCAGTGATTTTAGGCGTATTTGGGGGAGTAATATTTGGTTTTATTATGGCATTTTTTAGAAACAAATTGCCAAACATTGTTGCTGCTGTTGTGGGATTGCTAATCGGTACTATATTAATTTTGATTGCTAATTATACATTTTGGCGAATCGTATATTTTGACTCCCCTGGTAACGTGGCATTTATTGAGTATTTGATACCTATAAACACCGATTCCTTTTCTACTTACGCTCTTTTTCAAAACTGGTATTTCTTCCCTAACATAATTGCACTTCTTGTATCTCCTTATATTGGCTGGAGAATCAATAAAGAAACCCCAAAACTTTCAAGCCAGCAAGTAGCCACATATTAAAGTGAGAAAAGTATATGTTCCAACTCAAAACCACCCCCGTCCACGAACGGACGTCCGCATTGCGCCAGCCGCAGTCTTTACCTTTCCTATCTCTTCAAATATTCCCACAAGAAGTTATCTCCGCTGTGGGCGCGGATGAGGGCGGCGGTAACGGCGGGCAGGTTCGCCGACTCTGAATAGACCAAATAGCGCGGCTCCCAACGCGGGTGGAATTTTTCCTTGAAGGCGTGGAGTCCCTTGAAGTTGTAGAAGCGGCTCAAATTGTCAGAGAGGAGGCGCAGGACTTTTTCCACAGCGGGGTCATCAGACTTTTCACCGATCCCCGAAAGCCCGCTCAGCCCGAGGTTGAAAGTCGCGTATCCCGATTTCTTCGCCCAATCGAACAACGAAGCAAAAAGAAAATCCATCGTCCCGTTTTCGATCTGATGAACGCGGCGCATGAGATCGAGCGAAACTTCGTTGCGTTGATACTCCGGCACGATATTCGCGAACGCGCTGACGTGTCCTTCGGCGGTGCGCGTCACAGCGACCCTGCCGTTCCGCACATAGTCGTCGTCGAACCAGCCCAGCGAAAAACGCATCTCACTGCCGTGCATCATCAACAGCCATTCATCGCTCACCGCTTTCAACTGGCTGACCAATTCACGGCTGAGCGGCGGCTCGAGAACATCCACATGATGACCGAGCTTGCCGAGACGATTCGCCACGTTGCGAAATTCCTTGCCCGCCTTGCCCTCCAGCGTGAACGCGGAAAGATCAACGATCGCTTCCTCGCCGATGCTGAAAAATTTGAATCCCGTTTCTTTATACATGGGCAGATACTCTGGATGCGTTTGATAAAAACACGGATCCCAATCGTTGCCCGTGCAAAACTTTTTGAATTCCAAAATGGACGCTTGCGCCTCTTCCGCCCTTCCAATTGGGTCGCCCAGCGCGAGCGCCACTCGCCCTTTGACCACGTACGCGATCAGCGTCCCGCCCG
Source organism: Anaerolineales bacterium (assembly GCA_046328795.1). Classification (GTDB taxonomy): domain Bacteria; phylum Chloroflexota; class Anaerolineae; order Anaerolineales; family Villigracilaceae; genus Defluviilinea. The sequence continues at coordinate 65,042 of JAXLVX010000008.1, forward strand.
CGCTGAAGAAATAGGATTTGTCGTCGAAGAGCGTCATCCGCGCCAGCGGCGAACGTCCATGCGCTTCGACAGTTTCCCGCGCGCGCTCGCGTTCCTCCGCTGTGGCAGGCTGGCGCAACAACACCGGGCGGACGAGCATGAAAAAACCGTAACTCAACGTTGCGCCTGCGATGATGTAGATCGAGTCTACAAAATAACGCCCGAAGCGCGTAACAGGCTGTAAGCCAGGGCTGGCAAACTCAGTGAACATCGCCAGCGTCTGCGTCAACGCGGGGATGAGTTCAAACCTCAATTTGAAATGCCTGTCGAGCAAATAGAATCCGACGGTTCCATACGCAAGCGTGAACAACACCGCCGAGAACAGCACGCGGATTCCCTGCCGAACAGACGGGACATCGGACCGCGCGTGAAAATGCGCACGCAGTGAAAAGATGAAGAGCGCCAACAGAATCGCGATGCTCGCTTCTTCGTAATCCAAGCCTTTGAGTAAATGACTGAACGCCGAAGCGACCAGCACAGCGATCGTCAACAACCAAGCCGTTTGTTTCCTCCGCCACAAGTTAGTGGAAAGCAGGAGGAGGGCGAACCCAGCCAACACCGTCGCGAGGCGGCTTCCGCGCGTCACCTCCAGCGGGGAGAATTGCTCCAACAATCTCAACCGTTCTCTCACGGCGGGCATCGTGGCAGAGATCACGTTGACGACGCCCATCGCCGCCGTCAGAATCGCCACCACGCGGGCAGAGATCACATCCCAGCGCGAGCGGAACGAATCCAAGCGATTGGCGAAAGAGGAATGATGTTGCGGTTCGGGTTCTGAAAACATCTTGCTGTTGAGTATAGCATCTGGTTGTGATGGGAAACGAGCATTTGCGGCAAAATTATATACAATGTAAAATGCTGGCACGCGGCGAAGTTTCCCCAGCAAAATCCGCTCCCTGCGTTTGCGCGTGAGAAAATGAATCTCGAGACCATCATCTCCCAGTTTGGCTACCCCGCTCTGATCATTGGATTGTTCCTCGAAGGCGAGACCGTCCTTGTGTTGGGCGCATTTCTGGCGCATCGCGGTTACTTGAATTTGCCGTTGGTGATCGCTCTCGGCTGTGTGGTTTCTTTTTCAGCCGATCAGTTCTTCTTCTGGCTGGGACGCGCGCAGGGCAGCCGCTTCCTTGAAAGCAGACCACGATGGAAACCCCATGTGGAACAAGCGCGGTCGTTGCTCGGGCGAAACCCCGACATGCTTTCTTTGGGAGTTCGGTTCATGTATGGATTACGAACCGTTCTTCCCTTCGTGATGGGGATGTCGAAGTTCGATCCGAAGCGGTTCGCGCTCTTCGACTTTTTGAGTTCCGCGCTCTGGTCGCTGACCTTCGGTCTGGCGGGCAAACTCATCGGTCACGCAGTAGAGGCGATCTTCGCGGACGTTCGAGCGCATGAGTTGACGGTCGCCGCTGTGATCATCACTCTAGGCGGTATGGTCTGGCTGTATCGAAAGTATTTGAACAGGAAACAAGAAACAGCATAAATGATATTTATCCATGTCAGGAGAATTCATGTTCAATCTCAAAACCACTCCATTTCATGAAAGAACATCCGCGTTGTGCCAGCCGCAGAACTGGCGCAAGTGGGCGGGATATTTTTCCGCTGGCTCATACGAGCATGTGCTGGACCGCGAGTATTGGGCGATCCGCAATTCGGCGGCGCTGATTGACGTTTCACCGTTGATCAAATACATCATCAAAGGCAAAGATGCGGCGACGTTATTGCATCGCGTCACCACAAGAGACATTCACAAAATGAAAGTGGGACAAGTCGCTTACACGGGTTGGTGTGATGAAGAAGGCAAGATGATTGACGATGGCACGGTCTCGCGCCTCGATGAAACGACATTCCGCTTAACTGCCGCGGAGCCAAACTTGCGTTGGCTATCCATGAACGCCGTTGGCATGGAAGTGGAGATCACCGAAGTGACGGATGAAGTTGCCGCGCTTAGTTTCAAGGAGACCCGAACACGCGCAAGGTGTTAAACAAAGTTGTCGAAACGCCTGTTGACGAGTTGAAATGTTTCCGCTGATGAAAAATAAAATCCAAGGGAGTCGAAGTCACAATTTCACGCCTGGGCTACACAGGCGACGCCGGCTACGAAATTTGGATGCCTGCAAAAGACGCCATCAAAATTTGGGACACGCTCATGGAAGCAGGCGCGGATTACGGCATCACACCCGTCGGCATTTTAGCCCATGGACATGGCACGTGTCGAAGCAGGTCTCTTCATGCTCGACGTAGATTACATCCACAACTCACGCGTGGATCGAGCCACAGAAATCATCTCCGTTTGAATTGGGACTCGATTGGACAGTTGCACTCGATAAACAGGGTTATTTCGTCGGTCGCCGCGCCTTGGAAAAAGAAAAGCGCGAAGGGCTCGTTGTGGAAAATGGTCGGCTTGGAGGTGGATTGGGTGGGCATGGAAAACATCTTCAAGCAAGGGGTCGGCTGCCACATAAAATCCCTGGCATGGCAGTGCGTGGAAATCTGCCGATTTTGGTCGGCAACGTGCAGGTTGGATATGCGTCTACATCTAACATGAGTACCGTTGTTGAAGAAGGAAATATATTGCATTGGCGCATTTACAGAAGCCGTATTACGAAGTTGGCACAGATGTGAGAATGGAAATCACGGTAGAGCATCATCGTCAACATGCGCCTGCGAAAGTGGTCAAGGTTACCGTTTTATGAGCCAGAGTGGAAAAGAAAGTAAGAGAATAGAGAATAGTTATCAGTGATCCAGTAAAAACCCGAAAGAATTAACCGCTAAGCGCAAAGGTTTTCAGATTTTCTTGATCTTAGCGTCGCTAAAACGAAATGTGCAAGCCTTCGCAGTTGAGATCATTATGGCAGTAAATCAATGACGCAATCATCATCGGGGCGGGCATAACGAATGGTCGCCGCCGCGTATTCAACGAGCTGATCGAAGGTTGTTGTGCTGGAGCGCAGGCATATCGTCGTGCAGGGGCGGCAGTGACGGAAGGAGATTTTCCCTGGAGTACAAGTTCACGGAGTTTTCGTATGTTGAGTCTGTTGCGCCCAGAAGATTATTCGTGATTTGGAATTGCCGAAGCATGGACTCAAAATCCTGCCGTTGCCAAGCACGTTCACGCCGACGGAAAACGGAGATTATCTTGCCGCATGGGATGACCACGATTTGACTCGCCGCGAAATTTATCGTCATTCGCCGAGGAAAGACGCAGAAGCGTATGATGAATATGCGCGAGTGATGGCGCGTGCGGCGAAAGCGATCAAGCCGATCATCAATTTGATTCCGCCTGACCCGTCTTCGTTGAGTATTCGCGACATGTTGGGATTATTGAAAGTCGGTCAGTATGCCGCCAGCCTTTCGGAAAAAGAACTTTATATGATTGCCAAACTTGCCACGCAATCATCCGCGGATTTGCTCGAAGAGTGGTTCGAGACCGACGCGCTCAAAGGCACAAAAGCCGCCAGCGGAATCATCGGCACATTTCTCGGTCCGCGCTCGCCTGGGACGGCGTATGTTCTGCTCCATCATTACATGGGCGAAATTGACGGCGCGTTCCGCGCGTGGGGTTTTGCCAAGAACGGCTCTGGCGGAGTCAGCGGCTCCATTCTTAACGCGGCGCAAGCGCTGGGGGTGGAGATCAGAGTCGATTGTTCGGTGAATCAGGTCAAGGTCAAGAATGGAAGCGCAGTGGGCGTCATCCTGGAAAATGGCGATGAGATTCAATCCAAAGTCGTGATGTCTGCCGCTGATCCAAAAAGAACATTTTTGCAATTCGTTGAACAAAAATATTTGCCCGATGATTTTGTCACGTCTATAAAAAATTTCCGCACGCGTGGCTCGTCGGGCAAGGTGAATATCGCGTTGAGCGAACTGCCAAACTTTACGGCAATGCCGTTTGAAAAAGGACACGAATCGATTTTGCATCGTGGCGCGGTTTCGATCAGCCCGAGCATTGATTACATCGAGCGCGCGTATGACGACGCGAAGTATGGGCAGATTTCGAAGCGACCGTATCTCGATATGATTTTCCCTTCGATGATTGACCCCGATATGGCGCCGCCTGGGCAACATGTGATGTCTTGCTTTGTGCAATATGCGCCGTATGATTTGGAAGGCGGCTGGAACGACGAGAAGCGCAACGAACTTGGCGAAGCAGTGATCTCGACCATCGAGCAATATGCGCCGAACATCCGCAAATGTATTGTGGGCATGCAAGTGATTTCGCCGAAAGATATCGAAGCCATCGCGGGCATCACGGGCGGAAATATTTTTCACGGCGAGTTGTTACTGCATCAAATCTTTTTCCTGCGCCCCACGCCGCAATGGGCAGACTTCCGCACGCCGCTCAAAGGATATTATTTCGGCGCAAGCGGCGCGCATCCTGGCGGCGGAGTGATGGGCGCGGCAGGGATGTTGGCGGCGAAGGAGATTTTGAAGGATGGTAATTAGTAATTGGTAATTGGAGACTGGAGATTGGAGATTGAGAATTAGAGGATTGGAGAATTGGTTTGTGGATGAACCTTCGGCGCTTCTTTCTTGACGGGAAGTTGATTCTGTTGAAGGGATACTTAATCTACACTTTGAGTTTAAATGGATGAATTGAACTATGGAAACAACAGCACGAAAAAATAACGCTTTCTTGAATTCATGTCTGATCTTCGTAATTTTCATAATTTCGGGGGCTGTATTGGGCTTTCTTGCTGGAAGTATTGCAGCAGATATTTCTAATACTTCGGCGTTATCTTCTTGGGAATTGCTTGATAGCCCGCAAAAATTTGAAACGATAGTTGATGTAACATCTCAAACAATATGGGCTCAGTCGGAAGATGGAAAACTTTATTCATGGAATTTTATTTGTTATGGCGATATTCAATGCATGCAATGGGTGGAAACATCTGATGTACCTAACGATATTCATGATTTTGGAGAAAATCCAATGGAGAAGAGTACATCCTGTAAGACGACTTCCTCAAACCCAGTTAAACAACCACCTGGAAAATTAGTGGAATGCGCTCGTGGATGGTACGCAGGACCTGAATATGGTCAGGTTACATACTACGCATTACTGGAAGATGGGAAGATTTGGGCACTTCAAACAAGCTCGTCACTCATTGTAGATACTGTTCTTCCAATAGTTTATTCTTTTGGTGGTCACATTAAACGTTATGAGGTTTTCATTTTATCATTTGGCGAAAAATAAAAGCAAACAGAAAATTACTAAAAGTGACACAGAATGAGGTATCACTCATGACAAATCACCACAACGCAATCATCATCGGCGCGGGCAACCCGCATGGATAACGTCCGTAACTGCCCTTACGAAGCCGACTGAAAGTCGGCTAGTCCGCTAAACGGACTTTGTGGTGTATGGGGATTCATCCCCGTGCGGAAGGAGATGGCTGAGAAAAATATCATTGCGAGCAAAGGAATTTGTATGGCACAAAATCAATTTGAATACATCATCATCGGCGCTGGACGCAACGGTTCAGGCCAACGCCGCTATGCCCGGCAAACAAAAAGTTTTGATAACCCAGGCGCCGTTCCATCGTCGGCGGTTCGGTGGTGACCGAATCTTTTGGCGACAACTTCACTGTAGATTCCGTGCAAATTGGCGGGACTCTACGACCTGACATTATCAAAGATTTGAAATTACAACTCTCCGCTTCGACTTCGCCTACGGCTCCGCTCAGCACGATGCCAGCGTTTATTTCTCTACAACCTGATGGAAATCATTTAACTCTCAATGAAGAATCCATAAAACGATTCTCTGAAAAAGACGCGAGCCGATGGAATGAATTCGTCCGCTTTATGGATAAAGCCGCGAGCATTTTGGATGCCGCTTACGCGACTATCATGCCGCGCCTGCCAAAGAATATGAGTCTGCGCGATGGCTATGGACTTTTGGAATTGGGTCTCGAACTGCGCTTGGCTGGCAGAAAAGACATGCTTAACTTTATCCGCGCCTTGCCGATGTCTGCGCAGGAGTTGGTGGAAGAATATTTTAGATCGAAATCGTCAAAGCGGCGATTGCTTCGGTGGCGATTCACAACTCCACGCTTGGACCCATGTCCGCGGGGACGGGGTACACGTTAATTCACAATTGGTTGAATCGCGGCGGGTTGGTTCATGTCAATGCGGGGAAGGCTGGTGAGATTACATCCGCTTTGGCGAATGCGGTCAAATCATTTGGCGGCGAAATCCAGAGCCAATTCGGAAGTTGCCAAAATAAAAATCGAAAATCAAATCGCCAGTAAGGGTTGTCTTATCGAGCGGCGAAGAAATTCTGCGGATACGATTCTCTGCTCCGCAGACCCGAAAACATACCTTGCCCAAACTCGTCGGCGCGCAGGATTGCCGCCTGAGTTCGTCTGGCACACGCAATCTGATAAAATGCGCGGATCGGTGGCGAAGGTTCATTTGCAAGTCAATGGAGATCACGGAGATCCCCGCAGGGGCTTTTTGTGCGTTGCGCCGTCCATCAAATATTTGGAAAACACGATGCGGCAGAAGTACGGCGAAATTTCACGAAAAAACCACATATCTTGAAATCACAACTTCGGAGAATACGGTTTCGATTCATTTTCAATTCGCGCCATATCAATTAAAGAAGCTGGGGACTGGGGACTGGAGACTAAGAAGGTTGAGAAAATAGCGATAGAAACTCTAAACGAATACTTCCCCAATCTCATTCTCTAATCTCTAATTCTCACATCATTACCCCCATGGACGCCGAACAAACCTACGGCGCCACCGAAGGCGACATCAACCACGGACAACTCGTATGCGATCAATTCCTGTTCATGCGTCGATCCAGGCTGGTCAGATCACAAAACGCCGATTGACAATTTATATCTGTGCGGAAGCGGCGTTCATGGCGAGGAGCGGAGTCATTCAGCGGCGCGGCAGGACGAAACGTGCTGAAAGTTTTGAAATAGAATCGAAACATCCGAAGTCAACACGGCTTCGGATGTTTTTTTGATATTTTCGTGGGGCCAGTTGCCAATCCGCCTTACGATGCGACTCGCAACACAACGCCATTCTGTGACGGATCGTGCAACAGCAAGCCCGCCGGTCATGATGAGCGGACCTGCCTGCCGCGTCCATCGGGCTACCACTTCCATCGTACGCGGCTTGGGTGGGCAGGTCAATCATGAAGTGGCGGAATCCAACCGCATCGGGCGGAGGCGGGCGCCGCGTCCTGCCGGTGTTGAGTCCGAGGTGGTGATGATATCCGCCCGCGGAGACGAATCCCATTTGGAAAGGCGTTGCAACACCCTTGATGTCGAAGCCGATGACGCCGTGATAAAAATCCACCGCTTCATCCACATCGCGGACGTGGAGATGCACGTGTCCGATTTTTAGTTCGGGCGGAACGGGCGCGTCCAACTTGTCGCCTTCGTGCAAATGATCGAACAACGCGTCCACGTCGAGCGCCTCGCGCCCGTCGCTCCATGAACCGTCTTTGCGATACGACTCGAACTTGCCGTCTTTGAACGTCCACGTGCCGTCTTCGGGCGATTCGCAATAGAGTTCGATACCGTTGTATTCAAGGTCGTCGAGGTAGGTGGTCTTCGTCATAATGTGATCGGTCGGCGCGTTGGGATATTTCAACGCGAACAGACGTCCGACCGCAATGGCAAGTTCGCGGCGATTCGGAAACAAATACGCCACGTGATACAAACCCGTAACGCCGCGATATTTTTTCACGTTGGGTTCTTCGGTGAGGAGCAGTATATCTTTGCCGCCCGACCCCATGCCAGCCTTGCTCCCCTCGCGCCAATGGAGTTTGAATCCCATCACCTTTTGGTAGAACTCAAGTTGATTATCGAGGCTCGCCACCGTGAGCGAGATCGCTCCCATCATTGTTTTGGGATGGATCGAAAATTCTGATTTGGTTTCTGTCTGTGGTTGGTTCATTTTTTCTCCAGCGCAATTGAGACGACTTCAGAAGCGATAAACTTTCCAATCATGAGGTGGTTGAGTAGCCCGAAGCGATAGCGAAGGGCGTATCGAAACCACAAATCCAGGCGCTGTATGCTTCCTGTTGGTTTCGATACGGCGGCGGTGGATGAGTAGCGTTCGCTGTGTATCGAAGCCCGCCGCCTACTCAACCAACGAATCATATTTGGAACAAACTATCAGAGGCTAGAAAAATCAGCGTTTTCAGCGTCCCAATTCCCTTTCCGATGATAAAATCCGCTCCATGCCCAAGCCAGTCATTTTTTCGATAGACGACGACGCCTCCGTTTTGAACTCCATCGAACGCGACCTGCGCTCACACTACGGGCAGGATTATCGCATCCTTCCCATCAACTCGGGCAAAGCGGCTCTCGAATATTTGAAGAAGATGGAACAGCGCAACGAAACCGTCGCGCTGTTTTTGGTTGACCAGCGTATGCCCGAAATGAGCGGCACGGAATTTCTGGCAGAGGCAATGAAGTCTTATCCGCAAGCCAAGCGCGTTTTGTTGACAGCCTACGCCGACACGCAAGCGGCGATTGACTCGATCAACGAAGTGCGGCTCGACTATTACCTGATGAAGCCGTGGCATCCGCCTAGCGAACGGCTCTATCCTATTTTGGATGAACTGCTCGAAGATTGGAAAGCCCATGTGCGAATGCCGTACGAGGGTATTCGCGTTGCAGGAACGCTGTGGTCGTTGGGCAGTCATCAAGTGAAAGATTTTCTCACGCGGCATCAGATCCCCTATCAGTGGCTGGATATTGAAAAAGATCCCAACGCGCAAAAGTTGGTCGAGGGTGTTTCGGCTGAGACAAAACTTCCCGTCATCTTTTTCCCCGATGGAAAAGTATTAATTGAACCCAGTCTGCAAGAACTCGCGGATAAAGTTGGTTTGCAAACACGCGCCGCGCTTCCGTTTTACGACATCATCATCATCGGCAGTGGACCTGCGGGTCTCGCCGCCGCGGTGTATGCGGGCTCGGAGGGATACAAATGTTTGGTCATCGAGAAAGCCGCGCCGGGCGGGCAGGCTGGCTCAAGCCCGAAGATCGAAAATTATCTCGGCTTCCCAACGGGAATCTCAGGCGACGATCTCACGCGCCGCGCGGTGACGCAGGCGAAAAAATTCGGGGTCGAGATTCTGTCCGCGCAGGAGGCGAGTCGCATCGTCGTGAATGAAGCGTATCGAATTGTCCAGTTAAAAGATGGGGCTGAGATATCCTGTCACGCGGTGTTGCTCGCCACGGGCGCGTCGTTCCACATGTTGAAGATGCCGGGCGCAGACGCGCTCACCGGCGCGGGAATTTATTACGGCGCGGCATATACCGAGGCGATGAATTACAAAGACGGCGATGTGTTCGTTGTGGGCGGCGCGAATTCTGCCGCGCAGGGCGCGATCTATCTGAGTCAATTCGCGCGCAAGGTTACGGTGTTGGTGCGCGCGCACGAACCCACCGCGTCGAAACATCTCGTGGACGCGATGCGCGGCAACCCGAAGATCGAAATTCTCACCGACACCGATCTGCTCGAAGTGAAGGGCAGTAACACGCTTGAAGCGATCGTCATCAAAAACACAAAGACGAATGAAACGCAGACGTGTGATGCTTCAGCATTATTTGTGTTCATCGGCGTTCGCCCGCAAAGTCAACTGGTTGCAGATTTGGTGAAACGCAGTGACAAGGGATACGTGTTCACAGGTCCCGATCTGATGTTGGATAAAAAACCGGTTCAAGGCTGGACCCTCGACCGGGATCCGTTTCTTCTAGAGACTTCAACCCCCGGCATCTTCGCGGCAGGCGATGTGCGCTACGGGACGAATCACCGCGTCGCGTCCGCTGTTGGCGAAGGCGCGATTGCGTACGCGTTGATGAAGGAATATTTGAAGTCGTTATAGTTAAGTTTTTGCCAAGTATCGTCAACAGAGGTGCAAAAAATGGTAAAAGAAATTGCTCGCGAAGATATTCTTCGTAAAATCTTTTCTTCTGCCTATAGCTTCAAGAAACTGGGATATTATGGCTCAAAAGAGAAAGCCGTTAACGCTCTTCTCAAACGAAAAGGGTTTGAGACATACTCGACCTCTGTTGTAACAGATTTATTTGAGCAGGCATTAAAAGTTTTTGCAGACACGACAGAATTTGTCGACAATGAAATAAAGAATAAAACTCCTCTTTCACATCTGAACGAAACCAAAGTAAATCGCATAATGGATAAACTTCGAGAGAGCTTGTCAAGGAAAAACCCAAAGGTTTCTAAAGAAATGATCCAATTTGCTCTGAATTGGGTTTATTTTTATTACTATCTTCGTTAAATATGATCGCTGGTTGAGTAGGGCTGAGGCGACAGCCGAAGACCGTATCGAAAACAGCGGTATTCAAGTTATTGACTGTTTAAATGTAGCACGGTGGTTTCGATACGACACTCGCTACGCTCGTGTCTACTCAACCACCGAAGTATAAATGAAATGAACCTCTCCGACCTCCGCAAATCACCCCTCTTTGAAGGCTTGACCGACTCTGAGTTGCAACAACTCATGGACGATGCCAAGCCTGTCTCGTTGCGCGCGGGGGAATTTCTCATGAAGCAGGGAGACGAGGGCAGGCGTACGTTGTGGTCAGCGGCGAATTTGAAGTTACCAAACAATCAGGGCAATCGCTTATCAAAATTGACGTGCGGAATGTCGGGCGATGTGCTGGGCGCTGGATGGCGTTGCTCTCGCGCTCGCCGCGTTCGGCAAGCGTGGTGGCGATCACCGATTGCGAAGCCTTGCGGATCTCACCCGAAGCCTTTGAAAATTTACTCGCAACAAGTTCAACTGCGTCGCTGGCAGTTCTTCATTGGGTGATGAACCGTCTCAGCCAGAACGATGCCTTGCTCCATCAGCAGGAACGGATGGCGGCATTGGGAACGTTGAGCGCGGGACTCGCCCACGAGTTGAACAATCCTGCCGCGGCGGCGCAGAGGAGCGCGGCTGAGTTGCAGAAGACAGTCGTCAAGTGGCAGGCGCTGACACATGAGATCGAAACTGTTGCGCTCAAAGAGAATCAAACGGAATGGTTGAATCAATTGATGAGCGAGTCGGCGCGGCGATTCGAGTCGCGGGTCAAACTCGACGCGTTGGAAAAGATTGACCGCGTGGACCAACTTCAATCGTGGTTGGAGGCGAGCGGGGTCGAGTCCGCGTGGGAGCTTGCGCCAGCGATGGTCAACTTTGGGTGGAATGTCGAGTCGCTTGAAGAGTTGAAATCATCCGCATTGTTTCAATTATCCATTCAATGGTTGGGCGCGAGTTGCATGATGATGGATCTGCTCACCGAAGTTCAGCACACCACAGAACGCGTATCTGCAATTGTGCGCGCGGTGAAATCGTATTCGTATCTCGACCAAGCGCCACTGCTCGAAGTGGATGTGCACGAGGGACTTGAAAATACGCTCGTCATCATGCAGCATAAATTGAAACAAGGCGTGACGGTGAAGCGCGAATATGCGCCTGACCTGCCGCACATCGAAGCGTATGCCAGCGAGTTGAATCAAGTGTGGACGAACATCATTGATAATGCAGTTGATGCAATGGACCTTTCGTCGGGCTCAGGGCAAGGCGGCGAAATTATTTTGCGAACGCGCGTGGAAGATAATCGCGTCGTCGTAGAAATTATTGACAACGGACCCGGTATCCCTGATAACATACAAGAACGAATCTTCGAACCGTTCTTCACCACGAAGCCGCCAGGCAGCGGAACAGGACTCGGCTTGCACATCTCGCACGACATCATCGCGAATCGTCATCATGGACAGTTGCTTGTGAAGTCGAAGCCCGGTGAGACGGTGTTCAAGGCGGTGCTGCCGATTAAAATTTCATAGATATATCGGTGGTCGAGTAGTGGCGCCGAGCCTTAAACGGCGAGTGCGCCACGTATCGAGACCACAGGTACGCATACAGATTTTTGTAACAGAAATTGTTTTACGGCGTGGTGGTCTCGATACGACACTCGCTACGCTCGTGTCTACTCGACCACCGAAGTATGATTGAAAAGGAGAATTAAATATGAACAGCGAAAAAGAAATGAAGGAAATACTTTTATCGGCAAAGACAATTGCGGCGGTGGGACTATCGTCGAACCCCGCGAAGGAAAGTTTTGGCATTGTGCAATATCTGAAAGATCAGGGATATAAGATCATCCCCGTAAACCCGGGCGCAACCGAGATCATGGGAGAGAAAGCATATCCCGATCTATCTTCCATCCCCGAGTCGGTGGATGTGGTGCAAGTCTTCCGCAAACCTGAGGATGTTCCGCCCGTTGTGGATGAAGCGATCAAGATTCGCGCAAAGGTCGTGTGGATGCAAGAAGGTATCGTCAACGAGGAAGCCGCGCAGAAGGCACGTGATGCGGGTTTGCAAGTTGTGATGGACGCGTGTATGCGCGTCATGCACCGTCAGTTGATCGGACCGAAACCGATGAGAATATAAATTTGTGTAGGGGCGACCCAATGGATCGCCCCTACGTTTATTTTTCAAAGCACAACCGAATCGCACGCGGATCGCGCCCAAACGCGAGACGTTTCGCCCACGAGGTGGGAATCTGGCGAAGATCATCCGCGTTCAAACAAGCCCGCGATTTTATCCTCCAACCAGACTCGCTCAAAACACATTCAATTTGATTCGCGCCCGTCTCCAATTCATGACCTGCCGAATTAAGCGCGTCGGCGTTTAGGTGAAGACTCATCGTCGCGTACGGACGCATAACGCTCAAGATTCCATTCAACAAGCACGAGTCGCCTGTCAGCAAACTTTCAAGCAGACTTCCCCACGGGAAGTTGATGCTGACGTGTGAAGCTAGTCCGCCCAACTCGCCCGGCAAAGACTGCGCGTTGGCAATCACGAACAGCGCGTTCGGTAATTTCTTTCGCGAGTTGACTCGCAAATTCTCGCGGCACGAATCAATGCCGATGAAAAACTTTTTATTATTTTGTTCCGCGCTCTTGCAGACGAATCGCCCGTCGCCCGTACCGAGATCAAGCGAGATATTTTCATGGCCTGCAAGTATTTCTTCCAATTCAATCGCGTTCATTTCACGGGACTGCCTGCCCCGAATCGTTTCCATGAGAAACCTCCATTCTGTCGTTGAGATTGAATGAGACAGAATGGAGCAGGCGGTCCACGCGCACGATAGGCAAGCAGAAATAGGCGCCTTCGTCAGGTGCCGTCGAGATCGTCGGGTGTAGGCTTTTTACGAGTTAGTGGGAATACAAAACAAGCCCATTGGGCTGTTGAAACAAAACTTCTTGTTTCGAGTACGACTTAACAGGGTGGTCGGGCGAAGTTCTTGTTCATGTCCAATATTCTAGCACCGCCATTTGAGATCAGACATTAGAGATTGGTTTGAAATTTCAAATCGTCATCTTCCAGATGGTGACTAAAATGGTGAAGTCCGCCGCCATGTGACCCAGCACAGCCGCGAGCAAGCCGCCATCCTCCTTGCGAGCGATCTGCCTCCACAACCAACCCGCCCCCGCAAGCGCGCCAACCCCAAAAAGGATCGAAACGATTGGAACTTTGCGAATCAGAATTAGCGCGTGAAAACCCGCATAAAGAAAATCAGAACAATGCAAACGCTTCGCCGCGTTCCCTAAATATCCGCGCCAGAAATATTCCTCGATGAACGGGTTGACCAGCGCGAAATAAGCGATGAACGGAATCCACGTTCGAGAATTCAACCCCAGCGTTTCAACTTGCGCGGTGATGTCGCTTGCAACACTAAAAACATTCCACAGAAAATACAACGCAACACCGCTGCTTCCGCACAGCGCCACGCTCAACAGAATCCATTTGAAATTTTTACTTTTGAAAAGGATCGCAAAAGAAATATTCGGTTTGGCGATCAACAACGAGCCGATGATCGCGATGTGAAATCCAAGCAGAGCGCCCCACGCGCTATGAAAAACGAACAGCCCCAAGCCCACCGCGAGATACGCCAACAACGGCGCGATCCATTTCATGCCACCTGCGTGATAATCGTGTTTTTCGCGCCAGCAGAAATTAAAGCGGATGAAATATCGTCAGCCTTTTTCGGCTCGGCGAGCGCGATCATGTTCCCGCCGCGTCCTCCGCCGCTTAGTTTTGCCCCAGCCGCCCCAGCCTTTCGCGCCGCCTCGACGAGTCGGTCGAGTTCAGGCGAAGAAACAGTCATCTCTTGCAGAAGCGCGTGATTTTGATCCATCAACTCGCCCAATTCGTTCCACTTTCCGCTTTCTATTTTTTCTTTCGCACTTCTCACCACCTCACCTACCTTATCAAACACACCCTCCCACTTCATCTTATCCGCCTCCCAAAGTTTCCTCACATCCGCAACAGATTCTTTCGTCGGCGCGGAGATGCCCGTGTCACCGATGACGATGGTGAACGGTTTGCCGACTTTGAATGGTTTGATGGTGTTGACTCCACCCTCACCCCCAGCCCCTCTCCCTTCGGGAGAGGGGAGTCCTTTTACAAAATATACAGGTTTGGCATACGTGATGACTGCGTTATCAATTCCTGAGGGCGTGCCGTGATGAAGTTTTTCGATTTCATAGGCGAAGGCGTTGACTTCTTCATCGGTCATTGGATGATTCAAATGCGACGATAATGCGCGGACGAGGGCAACCGTCACTGCCGCGCCAGAACCAAGTCCCGAAGCAACGGGGATGGTGGAAGAGATATTGATGATGAGATTTGGGAATCCTCCCTCACCCCTAGCCCCTCTCCCGCTAGGAGAGGGGGATTGGCGCGAGAGGAAGAGAAAATTATGAATGACTGAGGCAATCGGATGGTCGGAGGGGAGCGCGTTAAGGTCGGCGTGGAGGTGGATGCCGGGGGCGTGAATCAGGATGCCCGTCGAATCCGAATCGGTGACTTCCACATCCGCATGAACTTGAGTAACAGGAATCGCCAGCGCGGGACGTCCGTACACAACGGCATGTTCGCCGAAGAGAATAACTTTGCCGGGTGCGGAAGATGTGGTCATGTGGGACAAATCGGCAATTTGTCCTACGAAAAATAAAAAATTACAAGCACGGTCAGCATCCACAATGCGACCGTGATCTGCAATGGGCGGTCTTTGAGCGCGACTTCGTCGGGCGCGCCGGCGGCGTGACCGGTTTGAATCAATTGCAAATAACGAAAGATGCCGTAGACCACAAATGGAATCGTGAGCATCATGCTGTGATTCGCCGGGAGATTCTCAGCGAAGAACGTGTACAGCGCATACGTGACGATGGTCATGCCTGAGACGATGGTGATAAATTGATCGAGAAGCGGAAGGGTATAGCCGTCCAGCACTTTGCGATGCGAGCCTGCACCTTGTTCGAGCAGGTTCAACTCGGCGCGGCGTTTGCCGAAACCGAGATAGAGCGAGAACAATGTTGTGATGACGTAGAGCCACGGCGAGAAGCGCTCCACCGTGATCAACGTCACGCCCGCACCCACGCGCAAGACAAAGCCCGACGAAACGAACAGCACGTCGAGGATCGGCACGTGCTTGATCCAGCGCGAATAAATGATATTGACGAAAAGATACGCGGCAAGATATGCGGAGAAGATTGGCGTAAGAAGATAGCCAAGCGGTAACGAGATCAAAACAAGCGCGAGCGCCGCACCCCACGCCGCGCTGACCGGCAGTTTGCCCGACGCGATGGGACGATATTTTTTCTCCGGGTGTTTTCGATCCGCATCCACATCTGCAATATCGTTGATGAGATAGACCGCGCTGGAGATCAAACAAAACAAAAAGAATCCCGCCAGCGTGCGCAAAAATGGTTCGCGCAGGAATAACTGCTTGTCGAAGATCAGCGCGAAGAAGACGAATCCATTCTTCGTCCATTGGCGCAGGCGCATGGTTTTGAGCAAAGCCTTGAGCATGGTCATATTTTACCCGACTATGAAGTATGCAATACGCAATACTGCGTGCTTCGTGTTGCGTATTAGAATAGGACTATGCCTAAAATCCGTTTGGATGTTTTGCTCGTCGAGCGCGGACTCGCCGAATCGCGCGCCAAGGCGCAAGCCCTCATCATGGCGGGGCAAGTGCGCGTGGCGGATCAGGTCGCGTTGAAGTCTGGCTCGTCTGTGGACAGCGAATCTACCGTGACCGTGGACTCCGGTCCGCGCTTCGTGTCACGCGGCGGCGAAAAACTCGACGCGGCGCTCGAGGCGTTCAACATTGACGTGAAGGATTTTATCTGCGCGGACGTGGGCGCATCCACCGGCGGATTCACCGATTGCCTGCTCCAACGCGGAGCGGCGAAGGTCTACGCCATTGACGTGGGCAAGGGCATCCTACATTGGAAACTCCGCAACGATCCGCGCGTGGTGGTGATGGAGGAGACGAATGCGCGGTATGTTGAGTCATTGCCGGAGCAGGTTGATTTGGTAACGATTGACGCGTCGTTTATTTCGTTGAAGATTTTATTGCCGGTGGTGAGGATGTGGATTTCTCCCTCACCCCTAGCCCCTCTCCCACAGGGAGAGGGGGATGTCATCGCCCTCATCAAGCCCCAATTCGAAGCCGGCAAAAAAGATGTCTCGCGCGGCGACGGCGTGATCCGCGACCCGGAGATTCACAAGCAGGTGCTGCTCGATGTGCTGACCTTCGCGCAACACGAAGGATTCGGCATCCGCGGGCTGACCAAGAGTCCGCTGTTGGGACCGAAGGGGAATGTCGAGTTTTTGGCGTGGATGGAGTTGGACGGAAGTAAAGCATCGCTGGAAGAACTTGTTTCAACAGTAATATCTGAAAAGAAGTCAGCAGACACCGTCCCGCAGGTTTCATCGAAAAACAAAGACTGACCAACCCATCCTGCGGGACGTTTTAAGTAGTTGTATAATGGACTCACGATGACCCTCGTAAACGTCCCAACAATAGACAAGCGCAAGCGCATTCCACAAGAAGCCATTGACCAGGTCGTGGAGCAGATCGTGGAAAAGTTCAAGCCGCAGAAAATCATCCTATTCGGCTCGTACGCGCGCGGGAATCCACGCCCTGAAAGTGACGTGGATATGTTGGTCGTGATGGAGACACCGCTCAAAGAAGCGCAACAAGCCATTCAAATCTGCCAACAGATCGAATATCGCTTTGGGTTGGATCTGATCGTCCACACGCCGAAGTATCTGACAGAGCGAGTGAACATGGGCGATTGGTTCCTTCGCGATGTTCTAAAAGAGGGCAAGGTTTTATATGAAGCCCGCAACGGCTGAGTGGGTCAAGAAAGCCGAAGGCGATTTCCTCACGGCAGGACGCGAATCGCGCGCTCGCAAGTCTCCGAATTACGATGCGGTCTGTTTCCATTCCCAACAATGCGCTGAGAAATATCTCAAAGCCGTGTTGCAGGAAAACGACAAACACATTCCAAAGATTCACAATTTGGTCGAATTGATGCTCCTCTGCGAAGAAATTGACGGCAGTTTTGAAATGCTGCGCGCCGATCTGGTCATAATGGAGCGTTATGCGGTTCGCGGACGTTACCCCGGCGAAACAGCAGAAAAAGAAGACGCTCGATCTGCCTACGCTGCGGCTGGGACGGTACGAAAGTTTATCAAACAGAAGTTGGGGTTGAAATAGGTTCGTAAGGCACAACGAAACGACTTCTCGTCAAAATTTTGAAAGTCCCGCTGTGCCAAGGAGTAAACTATGGCAAAAAATTACATTCAGGGACTGTTAGGACAAAACGAAAAGATCGTGCTGGTCGCGCGCCAGCATTGGTTCGTGCTGTTCAGCAACATCCTGCTGGAAATCATATTGACATTGGTGTTGATCGCGGGAGTCGTCGCCGCGACGGCTTTCTATCCCCTCGCCGCGATCGGATTCGTCATCGTCCTCGTGCCTCTCGGCGGGATGGCGCGCGACATTCTCGTTTGGTACAACCGCGATTACATCGTCACGAACCGACGCGTGATCCAGATCTCAGGCGTGCTGAACAAGAACGTTGTCGATTCTTCCATCGAAAAAGTGAACGACGTCAAGATGACCCAATCCTTCTTCGGGAGGTTGTTCGACTTCGGCGACATCGAGATCCTGACGGCAAGCGAATTAGGCGTCAATCTCTTTCAACGCATCAGCGATCCCGTGAGATTCAAAACCGCGATGCTGAACGCCAAAGAAAAACTCGGCTTTGACGAAGTTATCGTTGACCGCAAACGTGAAGAGGACATCCCCTCCATGATCGCAAAACTGGACGAGTTGCGCAAGAAGGGAATCGTTTCTGAGGAGGAATTCCAGAAGAAGAAGGC
>JAXLVX010000080.1:0-13270 GCA_046328795.1 Anaerolineales bacterium
TCAAAACCCCGCTGATATATTTGTGCAACACGCTGGAGATCAAGGTTTGATAGGGAATACCCTGACGGACGGCGCGCTTTTGCAAGTCGCGCAGATCCTTCTCTGAAATGCGGATGTTGACGCGCTTATCCTTGCGGAGAGTGGCGCGGGCGTAGGCGCGATATTGTTCCTTCTGCTCGCTGAGTTTTTTCGCGGACTTCCACTCCTCGGCTTCGTACGAGGCGAGAAGTTCAAGTTCATCTTGTTGGAGTTTTAGATCGCTCATTCTTCACTTCCTTTCAAATACTTCTTCGTGGCTTTCCGACTCGGGATGATCGTTTTCAAAAAGATTTCACGGTCATCTTCGATGAAAGGCACAAGGTAGGCATATTCGTCCATCTGCACAACGAACACCTGCTGTCCTTTATACTTTTCCTGGTTGGGGTGTTCCAACACGTCCAGCAGGAAACCTTGTTCGATATGGAAAACAACATCCTCGAATGAAACTTGCCTTTCTTCTCTCAAGAGCTCGTTTTTCTCTTCGTTCCACGAGAAGTATTTCATGCGGCGATTCTAGCGCATTGTGTGCCTTTTGGCAACAACTTTCCGCCCGCTACGGCTGGACTCCGTTCGATGGCTGGCAGGTCAAGGGCAAAGTGAGGAAAGTTGTTTTGCGTGGTAAAACTGCTTTTGAAGACGGGAAAATTTTGGCTGAGCAAGGTTATGGAAGGAATGTGAGGCAGTAATGCAAAACTTCACCGACGTAAAACTCGAAATTTTTGTCCCGCAAAACCACGCCATGAACCTCGCCGACGCGCTTTCAGAGATCGGCGTGGGCGTGATCGGAAATTACGACCACTGCGTCGCCCTCACTCCCGTGCGCGGATTCTTCCGCCCGATGGAAGGAGCAAACCCGTTTGAAGGGAAGGTTGGCGAACTCAACGAAGTAGCGGAGTACAAACTCGAAGTCAATTGCAAACGCGAGTTGGTGAAGGATGCGATTGAAGTGATCAAACGCGTGCATCCATACGAAGAGGCGTTGATCAATGTCATTCCGCTGGCGAATTATCTCTTTGGATGAGCACAGCCACATGCTTGCAATCCATCGCCAGTATAGTTATGAGGAGTAATTTCAAATGCATGAATCAAAACACCAAATTGAAGTTGCCTTAGTACCTGTTATGAAATCGAATGGGTATAAAAAACGTAAACTAACATGGCACAAACAATCCCCTGAAACCATTCTTGTATTTTATTGTGAAAAGAATCGTTGGGGTGCAAACCGATATAGTTTCCTTTTAGGGGTATATTTCTATTCTCTCGGCGGGGAACTCACACCACCACACTATCGATGCGATGTTCAAGTTGACTTATACACACTAGTCTCAAATCAAGAGAAGTTTAGGCAAGTTGTTGATTTTGACTCTTCTTTTTTCACTGCAGATGAGCGACTTACCAGTATTATTGAATTTGTGACCAATTATGCTTTGCCATGGCTAGATAAGCACTCAACTTTAGATACTCTTTCTAATTTAACTATAGAAGATTATAACAGCCTGCTACCGCGTATTCAGATGGCAAGGCGGACTTATGACTATTTAAGAGGAATACTTAATGCAACTGAAGGAAAGAAATTATGATGAATATCTTTGAAACAAAATCAGACTCCCCGAAGAAAGAAGCGTGGTTTTAGTCCGCTAGCCTTCTGGTCTTCTAGTCAGCTAGTCTCCAGTCTCTAATCTCTAATCTCTAATTACCAATTACCAAAAAGGAGCCCCATGCCCACCAATTCATCCTCCCCTCACCTGCCGTTCGGCGAAAATAAAACTGCCGAGTGGTATGGCAAAGACATCGTGTCTGTCAAGCAATTCAGCCGCGCCAATTTGGAATACGTCTTCGGCGTGGCGCATGAGATGCACAGCATGGTCGAGCGCGTCGGCACGTTCGATCTGCTGAAAGGAAAAATCCTTGCCAATCTTTTTTATGAACCGTCCACGAGAACATCGTCATCGTTCACTGCCGCGATGGAGCGACTCGGCGGCTCGGTCATCCCGATCAACGAGGTGAAGTATTCGTCGGTGACCAAAGGCGAAACGCTGACCGACACTGTGCGCACGCTCGAATGTTATGCCGACGTAATCGTGTTGCGTCATCCCGAAACGGGATCGGCGGCGATCGCGGCGAAGGCGATGAAGAAACCGCTCATCAACGCGGGCGACGGCACGGGCGAACATCCCACCCAGGCATTGCTCGATGCGTTCACCATCAAAGCCGAACTCGATCATTTCGACGGTCTCACCGTCACCATGCTCGGCGATCTGAAATACGGACGCACCGTCCATTCGCTGGCGCGGTTGTTGTCGTTGTTCGATATCAAGTTGAATTACGTCTCGCCCGACATTTTGAAGATGCCTAAAGAAGTGATGGACGAGGTCGGCGCGAAAGGCATTCCACAAAAAGAATTTTCGTCGCTCGAAAAAGTCCTGCCCGAAACCGACGTGCTATACGTCACGCGCGTGCAAAAGGAACGCTTCGAAGACCCCGCCGATTATGAAAAGGTCAAAGGCGCGTACGTGATCGAACCCGAGATCATGAAAGCCGCGAAACAAAAAATGATCGTCATGCACCCGCTCCCGCGCGTCGGCGAGATCAGCACGGACTTCGACGACGATCCCCGCGCCGCGTACTTCCGCCAGATGGAATATGGTTTGTATGTGAGAATGGCGTTGCTGGCGATGGTGTTGGGAAAGGCGTAAATTTATTAACCGCGAAGCACGCTAAGAGCGCGAAGATTTTTAAAGGTTTTCTTTGCGAACTTCGCGGTCTTAGCGGTTAAAAGGATTTTCATGGAAACATTTTTTACTTTTCTTGAAAAGCGCGTGGATGATTGCTCATCATTGCTCTGTGTGGGACTTGATCCGCACATCAGCGAGTTGACATCTCCCTCCGCCGCTTCAGCCCTCGACTTCTGCCTGACTCTCGTTAAGGCGACCGCTCCCTACGCTGCGGCATTTAAACCCAACGCCGCGTTCTTCGAAGTCTTCGGCGCGGAGGGCTGGACCGCCCTCAAACAAGTGATCGAAGCGATTGACGAAGAATCAAAACGACTCGGTTCGATGATCCCTGTCGTGCTAGACGCCAAACGCGGCGACATCGCCTCCACTGCCGAGGCATACGCAAGGTCCGCGTTTGAAACGCTGGGGGCGCATTGCATCACGTTGAGTCCGTATCTCGGCAAAGACTCGATCGATCCATTTCTCAAATATCCAGAGCGAGGCGTGTTCTTGTTGTGCAAAACATCCAATGCGGGGAGTGGTGATTTGCAAGACATTATCCTTGCGAAGGTTTCAGAACCTTCGCAAGGATTGCCATTGTATGAACACGTCGCCCGCCTCGCCCAATCATGGAACACCAAAAACAACATCGGACTCGTCGTTGGCGCAACTCACATCGATGCGCTGAAACGCGTCCGCGCCGCCGCGCCTGACCTGTGGTTCCTTGCGCCTGGCGTCGGCGCTCAAGGCAGCGGTTAAGGATCGCGTTGCGAAACGGAAAACACGTCAGGATGGACGCGGGATGTTGGTCCCATCTCGCGCAGGATCTCGCGGGCAAAAAATCCCCAAGTTGGCGGCGGCTGAAATACGAGACGAGATGTTGAGCATTAGAAGTGCAATCGGAAAACTGAATGGCTAAACTTTTTGATCCTATCGAGACATGCCGAGGCATATCGGCGATTGCTTGAAACAGCGGAATTGCCCGAACTTGAAATTGTCACTGCAATGGATGCAACCGAAGCAGAGGCGGTCGGTTTGGATTGCGAGATCGTCCTTGCCGAACCGAAGCTTGTTCAGCCGATCTTGATGAAATTGAAAAATCTGCGCTGGGCGCAATCCATGTATGCGGGCGTGGAGCAGTTTCTCGATCCGTCACTGCGCCGCGATTATGTTTTGACGAACGCGCGCAACGTATTCGGCGGATTGATGTCTGAGTATGTGTTCGGGTATCTGCTCAATCACGAGCGGCGGATCTTTGAACGCTATCGCGCCCAACAGGAACATCGCTGGGATGCCAGCACGACGGGCATGTTGCGCGGAAAGACGATCGGGTTGCTCGGCGTCGGTTCGATCGGCGCGGTCATTGCGAAGACGGCAAAACATTTTGAAATGACCGTGCATGGGTATACGCGCTCCAGTGAAGATTGTTCCGATGTGGATGCGTATTATCACGGAAACGATATGCTCGAATTCGCCAAAGACTTGGATTATCTAGTCAGTATCCTGCCGAATACTTCCGGAGACGCGCCGTATCGTGGACGCGTCATTATTGGGCGCTTTACCCCCGCGCGCGATCTTCATCAACGTTGGGCGCGGCGGTGCAGTGGATGAATCTGCGTTGATCGGCGCGCTCGAGTCGAAGCAGATCGCGGGCGCGGTATTGGACGTGTTCGATCAGGAGCCGCTTCCGAGGGAACATCCGTTTTGGACGACGCCGAATCTGTTGATGACCTTCCACACGTCCGCGCAGTTTGCCCGAAGACATCGCTGAATCTTCCGCGAGAACTATGAGCGTTACCTGCGCGGCGAGGAATTGAAATACAAAGTTGATTTCGAGCGCGGCTATTAGAAATGATTTCAAAATGTCACCCTGAGCGATAGCGAGGAACTCTCTACTGCGAAACAAGAGACTCTTCGGTCGCAAACCCCGCTCCACTCAGAGTGACATGGTATTTTTGAGGCAAGCTCTAGAAAGGATGCGCATGTCTGACACAATACCAAAACTTCATTCTCTGGCAGATGGCTTACTCGAAGCGGGCTGTATCAAATTCGGCGAAGTTCACCCTCCAAGTCTGGACTCCCTGAGATACATTTACATTGATCTGCGCCGAATCATTACCTATCCCAAACTTCTCGCGGACATTGCCCAAGCCTACCTCCGATTCTCAATTCTCGAATTCTCTCGCATCGCAGGCTTACCCTACGCGACAGTTCCCATCGCGACAGCTATTTCTCGCGGGAACCTTCGCCATGATCTACCCGCGCAAGGAAGCCAAGACCTACGGCACGAAAGCCGAGATCGAAGGCGAATACCACGCAGGCGAGACGGTCGTCGTCATTGACGATCTCGCCTACGAAGCCGGAAGCAAATTCGAAGCCATCGAAAAGTTGACAGGCGCGGGCTTCGGTCGTGAAGATGTCGTCGTGCTAGTTGATCGTCAGTCAGGCGCAGAAAAAGTCGCTGGCGCGAGCGGGATATTCCATGCACGCGGTGTTGACGATTACGCAGATGTTGGATTACTGGGAAGAGAATAGGAAGGGAGTGGAGAAGAGTAAAATTGAGGAGACGAGGAAATTTTTGGAACAGAATAAATAGCGAGGAGAATTATGGCAGTTTGGCAGTAAACGTAGCTGAGCTGAATTCATAAAGGTAAAATCTTGTTGATCGCGCGAAGATTTTGAAACATGGATTTTGCCAAGCGGAGGCGTTGAAGACGGAGAAAGCATCGCCCAAGCAGCCATTCGAGAGACCAAAGAGGAAACAGGGTTGGATGTTGAATTGACGAGGTTGATCGGCGTCTATTCACGTTTATTAACATGTCGCCCGTCCATGCCGTGTTATTCACTGCGAAGCCGATTGGCGGCGAGATTAGATGTCAAGAAGGCGAGACCATTGCTGTAGAATGGTTTGGATTTTGACAGTATCCCAAGTCCGCTTTCTGCGGGGCATAAAAGAAGAATCGAGGATGCAATCTCTGGCATGACTGGAGTGACTGTTTTGGGAATTCGTGCCTGCAATGCCTGAGAAGATAACAAGAAGTGAATTGATCGAACTTCGTGATAAATCAGGATTGTCTCGACAAGATTTTTTATGTACAAATGTTTGAACGGGCAGAATTGATTGAGAAAGTTGAAGTTAGTGGCATAGCAAAGGAGAAGCTATGAAAAAACACACCTTCACGGCCGTCATCTATCAGCGGAGGGCGGCGCGTTCGTGGACGTTCCGTTCGATGTGGAGAAAGCCTTGGGCGCGAAGAAGCCCAAGATCAAAGCCACGTTTGACGGAGTTCCGTATCGCGGAATTCTCCTCCCGCATGGGCCTGGATCATCACATTCTGATCATTCTCAAAAACATCCGCGAGCAGATCGGCAAGACGTTTGGCGACAAAGTGAAGATCACGGTTGAGTTGGATACCGAACCGCGCGTGATCGAAGTTCCCAAAGATTTGGCGAAAGAGTTGAAGAAGCACAAGGAAGCCAAAGCCTTCTTTGATAAACTGTCCTATACTCACAAACGGGAATACGTGATGTGGATCAACGAAGCGAAGAAGGAAGAGACGCGGCAGAATCGAATCGTCAAAACGATCGAGATGTTGAAGAAAGGCAAGAAACAATCGTAAGGCGGGATGTCCCTTCGACAAGCTCAGGACAAGCATCCCGCCCCACGGAGAAAATATGCAATTCAAAAATTATCTTGAAGAACTGTACGATTACAACTACTGGGCGAACAAGCGTTATCTCGCCGTCGCCGAGACTCTCACCGAAACTCAACTCTTCCACAAACACGGACATTCATGGGACAGCGTCCACGCGCTCTTCGTCCACATGATGAGTTCGGAGCGGATGTGGCGGCAACGCTGGCTCGGCGAAAAGGGAGAGTTCCTCGATGCAAGGGATTTCCCCGATGTGAAGTCCATCCGCGCGTATTGGGTGGATGTGGAAAAGAACATGCGCGATTACGTTTCAGAGCAAACGGAAACGAGTCTGTGGCGCGACGTGACGTACACCAACCCCAAAGGCGAAACGTTCACGCTTCCGTTGTGGCAGATGATGATCCAACCGCCGAACCACAATACGCATCATCGCGGCGAACTGGCGGCAATGTTCGCGTTGATGAACGTTCCGCATCCCGAGGAGGAAGTGATCCAGTATTTTTTGGATAAGAGCGGGCAAAAGAAGTTTTAAACTTTCATGTCATGCTGAGGGGCGCTCTTTGCCCCGAAGCATCTCTACCACGACGTGAGAGACTCTTCGGTCGCTGGAAACCGCTCCCTCACATCGTCCCGATGTCCTTCGGGAGAGTGACATAACATCATGTATTCCCTTCTTCGCCCCCTCCTCTTTCGCCTCGACCCTGAAACTTCGCACGCGTTGACGTTATACGCACTACGCAGTACGCAATATTTTCCTCCCGCATCATGGCTTCTCACACAACTTTATAAAGCTCCATCCAAACCCGTTCACGCATTCGGCTTGACTTTCAAGAATCTCATCGGTCTCGCGGCGGGATATGACAAGGACGGAGTTGCCGTTCGTGGACTCGCCGCGCTGGGATTCGGTCACGTCGAGGTGGGGACGGTCACGCCGAAGCCTCAGGCTGGGAATCCGCGTCCGCGCGTGTTTCGGCTGGCGGAGGATGAAGCGGTGATCAATCGGATGGGGTTTCCTTCGAGAGGCGCGGAATATGTTGCGAGGAGATTGCTTCGTCGCCGCTCCGCGGCTCCTCGCAACGACATGATTCTTGGAGTTAATTTGGGAAAGAACAAAGATACGCCTCTTGAAGAAGCCGCGAGGGATTATGTTGAGTTGATGAAGGTGTTTGCTCCGCTGGCGGATTATTTGACGATCAATATTTCTTCGCCGAATACGGTGGGGTTGCGGAGGTTGCAAGGGCGAGAGATGTTGGAGGGGTTGCTTGAAGAAGTGGCGCGTGAGAGACGGACTTTCTCCCTCACCCCTAACCCCTCTCCCACTGGGAGAGGGGGATTCACGCCCATACTTGTAAAAATTTCACCTGATCTATCTGATGAAGAATTGGATGATGCGATCGGTGTGATCCTCGATAAAAAAATGGATGGGATTATCGCGACGAATACGACTCTTTCGCGCGAGGGAGTGCGATCAAACTTGAAGGGCGAAACAGGCGGGCTAAGCGGGAGTCCGCTCAAAGGTCGGAGTGAGGCGGTTTTGAGTCGCGTGGTGAAACTCGCAAATGGAAGAGTCCCGATCATCAGTGTGGGAGGAATTGCAAATCCTGATGACGCAAAGAAAAGACTCGCGCTGGGGGCGAGTCTGGTTCAGGTGTACACGGGGTTAATCTATCGCGGACCGGGGTTGGTCAGAGAGATTTTGAAAAGTTTGTGATTAACATACAGTCTCGCTGAGTGTAAGTCCGCTTTAGCGGGCTTTGTAGGAATAGCACGGACGTTCACGTCCGTGCGGTGTAGAAAGGCGATTTCAACTGCGTAACATCAGCGATTAAGGTTTATACGGGCGGAAGACCGGCAAGGGCGCGTCGTTGAGCCGCGAGAAAAATCCGTCGGGGATGGCGACAGGTTCGAGCGCGCCCTCCGTGTTGAGCGAGCCGGTGGGGATGTAATACAACACGATGGGGCTTTTGGAGCCGAGGCTGATATCTTGAAAAGCAAAGATGATGTATGTGCCGTCGGGGCTGAACGCCGCGTCGCGGTAACAACATTTGCCCTGCACGGGCGCGGCGCTTTCGGCTTTGTGCGTGAACGTGTTGTAGAACACGAGGTTGCCGAAGCCGGCGTTGCGGACGTTGCTGTTCAATGCGAAGAGTTGGTCGCCGTCCCAATTGAACGAGACGATCTCCAGCGGAAATTGAAAACGCATCGCGGGAAATTCATCGAGGCGGATCGGGTCGGATGTTTTGCAAAGATGGATGTCAATGATGCGAATCGTATCCGCCACGTTCGCGCCGGAGGGCGCTGAAAATTCAACCGCAAGTTTTTGCCCGTCTTTCGACCACAACACATTTTTCACGCCGATGTCGTTATAGAAGAGACAGCCGTTCATCGCGAGCAGATCGGCTTTGGTGGTGTTGGCGTTGAAAGCGCCGATGTCGAACGGAACGACGTGCAGTTCGCGGTTCACGCTGATGGCAACTTGCTGTCCATCGGGCGAGACGCGGAACGCGTCGAAATATTCGGCGGACGCAAAACTGGTGAGGATCTCTTCGCGCAGGTCTACGATGTTCACGGTTTTCACGGTCTTGCCGGTCACATACAGGATCGTATCGCCGTCCGCCATCCATTCCACGCTGGATTTTTCGCGCGCGTCGGTGGTCACCGAACGCAGTTCGCTCCCGTCCACGTTCATGATCCAAATATCGTTGTCGCGCAAGAAGGCAACTTTGTCCGCGCCGCCGATGACCGGAACTTTTGGCGCGAGCGTTTCTGTCGGCGCGGGGATCGTGGCGGTCTCGGTCGCCGGTGCGGATGTGACCGTGGACTCAGCCGTCGGCGCGGAGGTGAACGTGGCTGGAACAGATGTGGGCGCGGAGGTCGTCGTCGCTTCAATTCCGACGGGCAAACTGTTCCGGTTTGTCAGCAAGTATCCCGCCGCCGCGACTCCGATGATGCCCAGCACGATCACAGCGATGATCGCAGGCGAACGTTTTTTCTTTTCAGCGCCGGGCTTTTGTTTCAGCGTTGCCCGCAGAGTGGAGAGGGTCTGATTCTTTTTCTCCGGACCAAAATCTCCGGCGATCTCTTTGAGCGTTTGCACCATCTCAACCGCCGTGCTGAAGCGCTCGTCGCGGCTTTTCGCCATCGCCTTTTGAATGATCAAATCCATGTCGGCGGGCAGGTTCGGGTTGAACGTCAAAATTCGCGGCACGGGATCAGTGACGTGCTTGATCGCGACTGCCATCGGCGTATCGGCTTCGTAGGGCTGTTTGCCGGTGAGCATTTCAAAGAGGATGATGCCGAGCGAATAAATATCCGTGCGTCCGTCTACCTGATCGCCGGTGGCTTGTTCCGGCGACATGTACGCGGGCGTGCCGATGATGCCGCTGCCGGTCATTGTGCCGGCGCTCTGGCTCATCTTGGCGATCCCGAAATCGGAAATATACGGCGTGCCGCGGCTGTCGAACAAAATGTTGCTGGGCTTTAAGTCGCGGTGGATGATTCCGCGCGAGTGGGCTTCGTCTAAGCCGGGCGCGATCTGCTCAAGGATTCGCGCCGCTTCCGCCACGCTCATGATCCCCTTTTTGATGCGTTCCGAGAGCGATCCCCCGTTCATATACTTCATCACGAAATAAGGCAGTTTGCCGTCTTCGGTTTCGCCCACGTCGTAGACCGGCACAATGGATGGATGTTCGAGCTGGGCGATGATCTTCGCCTCGCGCTGGAATCGCGTTCGGAATTGCGGGTCGGCGTGGAGCAGTTCGGGCGGCAGAATTTTGATGGCAACCTCGCGTTCGAAGCGGGAATCGTATCCCCGATAGACGGTTGCCATCCCGCCGCGCCCTAACTCGGACTTAATTTCATATATCCCGATCTTTGAAGGTTGCATGAAGCAAGTATACCTACCGGCAAGATTGAACGCAAGCGTCTTGTGTGACAATTGCATGAGGCAAAAACTCCAACAATCATCTAATACAATCGCAACGCTTGCAAAATTCCTTTTATGGTATAGTGTCGCCACTATGGACGAAAAGATCACCATTATCGAAGGCCCGCCGCCCATTTTCGAGGCGGTAAACGATGGGTGGGCGTTGGGCTTGAACGAGCGCGCCCAGTTATCCGTCCCGGCGTTGACGCGCTTGCGCACCTTCAACGGACCCGCGCTGGTGGAACGCTGCTACCGCGCGTGGAATGCGAAAGCCCCCATCCATTTGCATTATCGCAACGATTCCGGCGTGGAGCAATCCGCGCCCATCTTTGCCGCCCGCAACGTGGAAACAAACGACGGGCATGTGCTGTTGCTCTGGGTGCATCTCGACAGCGATAAGGTCGAATATGAATTCGACGAAAACGACGATAACGCGGATGAGGATACGTACGAATAACCCAAACCAGACCGGGCGATAGCCCGGTCTTTTATTTCGACATTGACGATTGTTTGAGTCTCGTGATAACGTTAAAAGATGGTAGCAATGCCGAGTCAACAGACTTGCACGCGCCAACCCTTGCTTGAAAGCGGGCTTCCCAGACCGGGATGCCCGCTTATATTTTCGCATCAGGAGCAATAAACATGTCAGAAAAAAGCAACGCCTTTCAGATCGCGCAATCGCAATTCGACCATGTGGCTGAACTATTGGAACTCGACGCCGGCGTGCGCGATGTTCTGCGCTGGCCCTCTCGTGAGTTCACCTTCCGCATCCCCGTGCGGATGGACGATAAATCGCTCAAAGTGTTCACCGGCTTCCGCGTTCAGCACAGCGACGTGCGCGGACCCAGCAAAGGCGGCATCCGTTTTGCGGCTGACGAAACCCTCGATACCGTCCGCGCCCTCTCGATGTGGATGACGTGGAAATGCGCGGTGGTGGATATCCCTCTCGGCGGCGGAAAAGGCGGCATCATTGTTGACCCGTCTAAACTTTCGCCCAATGAAAAAGAACATCTCTGCCGCGGCTGGGTACAGCAGATGATCAAGAACGTGGGACCGAGGCAAGACATCCCTGCGCCGGATGTTGGCACGAACGCGCAGATGATGGGATGGATGATGGATGAGTATTCGAAGTTATCCGGTCAATATGCCCCCAGCGCGTTCACAGGCAAGCCGGTCGGCGGCGGCGGCTCGCAAGGGCGAACTGAAGCCACCGGTTTCGGCGTCATCTACAACGTCCGCGAAGCGATGAAGCACCTCAACATGGATCCGAAAAATTCGACGGTAGCCATTCAAGGCTTTGGCAACGTGGCGCAACATGCGGCTATGGGGTTCGTTGACATCCTTGGTGGAAAGGTCGCTTGTGTTTCCTGCTGGGATCGCAACGACAAAAAATCATACACCTACGGGCATAAAGGCGGCGTAGATGCGAAATTCCTGCTTTCGATCACCGATCAATACGGAACGATTGATAAAGAAAAAGCCATCGCGGCGGGGTACACCGTAGAAGACGGCGATGCGTGGATCTCTCAAGACGTGGATGTCCTCATCCCTGCCGCCATCGAGAACCAGATCAATGCCGACACTGTGAAGACAATTTCAAAGCGGGTCAGAATCGTGGCAGAAGGCGCGAATGGTCCCACCACGCCCGAAGCGGATGAATATTTCAAAGAAAAGAAAACATTCATCATCCCAGACTTTTTATGCAACGCCGGCGGCGTGACCACATCCTATTTCGAAGGCGTGCAAAACGACATGAATTTCTACTGGTCGAAACCGGAAGTGTTGGGACGGCTGGATGAAAAACTGACCGCCGCGTTCAACGCCGTGCTTCATATGTCGGAGAAAAAGAACGTTTCCATGCGCGACGCGGCATACATGGTCGCCATCCAGCGCGTGGTAGACGCGATGACCATGCGCGGCTGGCTTCAAGGTGATTGGTAAACATAAACGAACAGCAAGCCCTCGTCATTTGACGAGGGCTTTTTATTTTGTAGGACAAAGTTAACTTTGTCCTACAATTTCTCCATCAACTCAATTCGATTCCCAAACGGATCGAACACATGCGCGCGTTTGAATCCTTCGAGCGGCGGTTGAGATACATCCGCTTCATAACCCGCCGCTTGGATCTTTTCGAGGAGCGAATCGAGATCGTCCACGATGAAGGCAGGGTGCGCTTTACGCGCTGGGCGGAAATCTTTTTCGACGCCGAGGTGCACGTGAACATTCCCAGACTCAAACCACGCGCCTCCGCGCTTCGCAAGTTCGGCGGGTTTCGGAACTTCCACGAAACCAAGAATGCGAACATAAAATGCCCGCGCGTTTTTTTCTCCGCCTTCGGGCATTGCCAATTGAACATGATCAATGGAGAGGATGGTCATTGCTTTTGTAGGACAAGGTTAACCTTGTCTTACGGTTCAACCGGATACCCCGCGTTGATCCACGCTTCCAGACCGCCGAGCAATGCTTCGACTTGTGTGTATCCGTTGTGTAACATGAGGAACGCCGCACGGGCGCTCGTATGTTCGTTCGGTCAGGTACAGTACGTGATGATCCATTGGTCTTTATCGAGGCTGACGCTATTAATGTCAATTTCAAACCGATCCAATGGAATAGACAGCGCGCCAACCACATGCTTCTCGCTGTACGCCTCTGTGCTGCGCACATCCACGATGATGGCCGCGCCGGCAGTGTAGGCAGTGTATGCCTCTTCCAATGAAACGCGCGGAACGTCGGCTTCGGTGAGCGGCAGGGTTGAAGGCGTGGATGGATTCCCCGGCTCGAGGATAACGACCGGCGTCGGCTCGGCAGTAGGAAATAAAGCGTTGCACGCGAGCGTCGCCAGGATGAGAATTGAAATGGCGAGGAAGATTTTTGTTTTTGGCATGGTTCCTCCAAATACCGTAGGGGCGAACAGCCGTTCGCCCCTACGGCAATTTACA
>JAXLVX010000081.1:0-12783 GCA_046328795.1 Anaerolineales bacterium
TGGAAGGAGAAGCCGATATACGTGATGCACGCGGCAAAGAACGCCAGCCAGATCATCCACTTCAACGCGGGGCGAAACTGCGCGTTCTCCAAGCCGTCATCCAGCCTGAACGCAAAATACAAACCGACCACAGTTAGCGCGAGGGAAAAAGGGAGTTCGTACGAGCCAAGGTCAATCCCTAACGCCGTTGGGATGAACCAAATCGCAATAGACATCCATGGGAAGGATGAAGCGATCAACATGCGGCTCGTCCAGAACGAACCGCTAGAAGCGTTGCGTCTGCCGCGCAGAAAGTAATCAATGAGACTTACGAGGAGGTAGGCGTAGAAATACATCTTCATGTGAGCATAGATCGATTCGATGCCCTCGCCGAGGATCGCCGCCAGCGTCCCGCCGCCCAGGATGCCATAGATCTGATGAAAAAAGACAAACAATAGATAGCCCGCAATCAGTTTCCACCACGCAAATTTTGGTTTCATAACACCATACCTAGAGTAGAATTTTCCTTATTGTATTTGAAACGACTGAATTGAACAATAGCCTAACGTAAAAAGACCATGGCTTTCTCAAAGGCCAAACTTTTTCAACGCGAATTACGCCAATGAGCGAATGACGCGAAAAAACCTTTAAGAATTGGCGAAATTCGTCCATTCGTGGCATTCGCGTTCCAAGGGTTTAGTTTTGTCAAGCGCTAACCAGAAAACCATAGTAAAAAGCCGGGATGGAGCAATTCTCCATCCCGGCTTTGCATTAAAAATACGTTATCCCATGCCGACGGTTAACTAGGCTCTTGATTACAATACAACCCGCTCACGATCTCAAAATCGCTTTCCGAGAACCAGCTTTCGGCTTGCGCCTGTACCTCTGCCAGAGTATCACCCGGCACAAATATTGTGCCGAAATCTTCAACATCCACATCCGCGCCTAAAATCTGTCCATCGGAACAAACAGGCGTCGCATCCTCCACTTGCCGGGCGTGCCCGTGAGGAATGGTCACATAGAAAGTCTGCCCGAGCAGGGTAATGATCGCAGTCTGCTTGGCGAATTGGGTCAGCCCGCCTTGCGCGTTGCAAACGATATGCTCTTTGTCTGATGCCACCCAGCAGAACAGGTCATAGAACTCACCGTCAATATAGATCGAAGTCCCTTCCTTAACTTCCTTATTGCCAACTCCGCTCGCTAAAAATATGTAAACGATTCCCTTACCTTCCACGTAGGACATTCTTTCATAGGTCACCGTGCCAGCGGCTTGAGCGCGGCGCACCTGCAGTCCCAGCGTCGAGACAAAAATAGCCAGCATTGCAAGAACAAAAAATAACTTTTTCATATTACGCTCTCCATTTCTTCCATAAAGTAGATTTGGACGTACGCGGACTAGACCCGCCATCAATGGAAAGGTTACATGGAAAGAGTTACAACGGCATAACTTTTGGTCATGCCAGCGCGGGCGAATCAGGTTGAAGGTCCGCGAAGAGGCGGAAACGGATTCACGGGCAGGGGTTGGGGACGAGAGTCAGCCGTTCGTGATCTTGATTCGGCGCGAAGTAACTTTGATCCGCCAACAACGGGAGGCTGGACTCAAAATACCGGTTCAACACGACGCGGAAACTGTTCACCGGTGAGATAGCGGGGTACAACGCCTCAGCCGCTTCGACGCCGGGCAAGTAGTACGCGTTGAGGATGGGCAATCGCACGGAGGGATCGTTCGTCAGGTCGGGCGGCGGACCGTGATCTCCCTGCACGATGATGACCGGCGGAATTTTCGATTTGGCTTGAATCGCGTCAATCACTTGCAGGATTTCGCGGTTGATATAAATGATCTGGTTGATGTATGCCTCCGCAATTTCTTCATGCGAGGCGGTGTTCACGTTGATCTCCAGCCACTCGCCCTCCGCGCCGAAGGAAAACGGCGGATGAGGGATGACGAAATGAGCGAAGACAAAATACTTCCCCTCGCGCGAGGGAATTTCTTTCAGCGTTTGAAGCATCGAAAGGACGCGCAGTCGGCGGGCTTGGCTGTACGGCGTGGTCTTTGAGTTGAGGCGGTCGTAGTCCGTTGCCACGCGGAGCATGGTTGTATCAAGAAACAGAGTTTCAAACTCGGTGAGCGTGGTGAACGATTTGCCGTAATCGGGATAGATGTCCGCATCCGCCCATTCGGTCATGCTCCAGCCTGTCGGGAAAGCGACAATGGAATACCCGCGCTCCTCGAATGCTTTGCGAACGGCTCCATGTTTCAACAAAGCGATACGTTCCGCGTCGTCTGTTGCGCCGAGGGTGTCGAGGTAATCGTAATTCAGCGAGGATGCCAGCGAATACAATGTGTGAGCATAGTTGCTCTGACTGCATTGCGCCACGTAGAATCCGCGCTTCTGCAAACCGTTGATGAACTCACTGTTGTCGAATCCGTATTCGCGCTGTAACACATCCTGCCGCCCGTAGCCGTCGAGGATGATGTAGTACACGTCGGGAGAGTTCGAGTTGGTTGCAATAGCAGAAGAAGTTTTCGATGAGGCGTTTGAGGCGGATTGCCGTATCAGGGCGGAGGAAATGGTGAACGATGGATAGATCAACAGGAAGATCGAAATGAGGTTCAAAGGATACGTGAACGATGACGGCTGTTTGATCTTTCGAACGATCCAAAAAACAAAGAACGCTCCGAGGATGCAGAAAAGGGGAAAGAG
Source organism: Anaerolineales bacterium (assembly GCA_046328795.1). Taxonomy (GTDB): domain Bacteria; phylum Chloroflexota; class Anaerolineae; order Anaerolineales; family Villigracilaceae; genus Defluviilinea. Next base: position 2,685 of record JAXLVX010000081.1, read on the forward strand.
GATTCGATGGCGGAACAGTCCAAGTCCCAAAACAGATTCGCCCTCGAAGGCGGAGTAGGTCTGCCCGTACGAGAAAAATAAAAAGAGAAGCGAGGCAGACGCAAGGGCGGCGCGATGCGGGTCGCGCAGGAGGCGGTGGAAAATCCAAAAGAGAATCCCCGCGATGGCGAGAGAAAACAACAGTGGGCGAGTCATCTCACCGATGAAAATTTGACCGATGTTGAAGGCGGTCAGCGAGAGGACGGAAAACAGCGCGAACAAAACGGGATAGAGCGGATATTTTTTGAGCATGTGCCGTGCTATTTTACACGGTAACAGAGTACAATTTGCGCATGACAATTTTCAACACGCCCATCCTCAGCACTCTCTTTCATTACGCCGCCCGTTTTTGGATGCGCGTCGCCGGTTGGCGCGTGGACGGGAAATTGCCCGACCTATCGAAGTATGTGTTGATCGGCGCGCCTCACACCTCGAATTGGGACTTTGTGCTGTTCCTCGGTGTCATCTTCACACTGCGGGCGAACGTCCGCTTCATGGGCAAAGCAGAGTTGTTCCGCCCGCCGTACGGCTGGTTCTTTTACTTTTGCGGCGGCGTGCCGGTAGATCGGAAAAGACCCGGCAGGCTGGTGGAGCAAATGGTGGAGGCGTGCAACAAGTCGTCGAACTTCATCCTCACCATCGCGCCCGAAGGCACGCGTCATTATGTGGCAGAGTGGAAGCGCGGCTTCTATTACATCGCCAGAGGCGCGGGCATTCCCATCGTGATGGCAATCGTGGACGGCAAACGCAAAGAGGTGCGGATCGGACAGACCTTCCATCCCACCGGCGACATGGACGCGGATATGGAAGCGATCACCGGCATCTTCAAGGGAGTTACGGGGATTGACCCTCGCAGGAAGTATATAACGCTGAAAGGGTAAAGTCGTTGATGCGTATGAGGAAAGAATAGGCGTCTCAATTTTATTTCGCGGTAAAATAAAAGCCATTCGCCAGAATCTGGCAGGAGACAGTTATGAGCATCTCAATTGTCGATAAGGTGATCGAACAACTCAAGGAACTTCCGCAAGAATTGCAATGGCGCGTCCTTGAGTTTACTCGCGCCCTAACTTTCTCTACTCCGCGCGGCACAGCCGGCGCGCGCTTGCTTCATTTTGCGGGAACAATCCAGCCGGACGATATTAAAACCATGCGGGAAGCCATAGAACAGGGATGCGAGCAGGTTGACGGCAATGAGTGGTAAATTCCTGCTGGATACGAATATTGTTATCGCTTTGTTCGCCAATGAAGCAACGATAAGTCCCCGCCATTCAATACCCCATCAAAATCACTTTCACCGCGTCTGATTCCAACAATTCATCCAATTCAAACGATTTCAACTTCGCCTGCGTTGTCCGCACAGAGGGTTCGAGAAAGTCGCCGAACGGCAGCGACGTTTTGAACAATTGATAATACAAAAACCGCCGCGCGTTGCGTTTGAATTCAGCGGGTACTTCAATTTTCTCCGCGCTCAGAAATTCTTTCATCTTTCTTCTTACTTCGTCCACCGTCTGCGGAAAAAACACGGTGGGATATTGCGTGAACCGCGCCCTGCCCGCGCATAACACCGCCGCGCCCATGATGGACGCTTCGAGTCCGATCGTGGAGTTGTAGACCATCACAAATTTTGATTTTGAATCAACTCGTATGAACTCAACACTTATCGCGCGGACCGACAAAGACGACATTCAGTTCGTTTCGGACGTTGCGGTTGTCCACCCATCCTTCGACCGTCTCGCGGCTCGACTTTCGCACGCGCAACTCGTCAGGATGCGCGCGGATGACGAACAGCGTGTCGCGATGTTCTTTGATAACTTCCAACGTCAGATCAAGCCAATCGAACATATCTTCAAAGACCGTGTTGGCATGAGGCTGACTGGTATCGAAGATGACATTCGTAAACACAGGGACGATCTGCTTGAACTGCGCGGCTTTTTGCAAGAACGGCTCGTCGAGTCCTTTCATGTCCGCCCAGAATTTGATGCCCGCCATCGTGAAGTCGCCTTGAAAACGCTTGGCGAGGTACGCATCTAATTTTGCATTTTGTTTCTCGTTCAATTCAAATTCGTCTGGGATGTGGATCGGGTATGCCGTCGCATCTCGCCGTCGGTGAAGAACGCGGAGGCGGGTTGTAATCCCACTTCGTGCGTGATCACGCGGATGCCGCGTTTCTGCGCCACGTATCGCGCCGTCGCTTCGGGAAAAATTGTCCGTTGAACACGATCACCGCGCGCGGATTCGTCTCATCGAGGAAATTTCGAGAACTTCTGCGCCCATTCCACGCAGAGAGGATGTACTCGCGCAAAAGATAGCGCGTGTTCTCGTCGTCGCTCAGGTGATGAATGCGGAGAATCCAGCGCAAGCCGGGCAGGCAGAGCGGACCGAGGGGGATGTTTTGAAAATGAAGGGTGGCAAGTTCGTGCACAGATAAAGACTGGATACGAGATACAAGATACGAGTTACGCTCGAAGGCGAACCAATTTACACGAGACGTAGTAGCGACTTCAGTCGCTGTTTTACCATAACTACTGAAGTCGTTACTACGCAAACCCGCATACAACACCCTCGATTGCGCCACACACGTTTTGCATGGCATCTCTTTGTATGGATCGTCCCGATTCGTCCCCAACACGCATTTGCTCATGCCCGAATTGCACGCGAAATACGCGACCGGGATTCCCTTTAACCTCAGCGCCCACGAAGCCAGCAAGTGAAATCCACTGTTCCATGAGAGATCGTCAATGCCGGTGGAGGCTTTGAAGAAGACGACGGGAGCGCCGGAAGGTGTGGGAGAGGTGCGAGATACAAGACTCGCTTGGCGAGCGATCTTGAGATTGTTGAGACGGCGGACGAGTCCGCGTTTGAGGCGTTGGGTCAGGAAGTCCTTGAGCATGTTCCCCTTAATCTTATCAGCAAACGCGGCGATGTCTTCTACTTCTTGGAGGTCGAAAGGGCAACGGAGTCGATCACGCGCGGGTTGAGAATCCGCTCGAGGGCAGAACCAAACATGGCGAACGCAAGACCCGTCAACAACAACAGGAAGATCGGTTCGAGCACCCAGAACGCCGAGCCATACAACGACCCGCGCGCCAACCCGTCATAGATGATCCTGCCCCAGGATGGATAACTCGAATTGATGTTGAAAAATCCCAGCGTGGCTTCGAGGAAGATGAAGCCTGGGATCTGCGTGACCAATTGCGGAATAAACACCGGTAAAATGCGCGGCACAAGATACCGCGTGATGATGCGGAAATCTTTTGCGCCGTACGAACGCGCAGCTTCGATGTAAGGCGCTTCCTTCGCTTGCAAAAACGCCGCGCGGAAAGATTTGACCGGCGCGCCGAACGCATTCAATAGAACCACGATGCCAAGCACGATCCAGATATCGGTTCCATAGAGCAGGTTCGCAAGCACCGCGATCGCCAACCCCGGCAGCACCATGTTCACCTCGGTCATCCGTTGAATAATATTATCGAGCCAGCCGCCATACCACACACCCACGGCAGGCAAAACAATTGCGATGAGCGTGGTGATAAGCGCGCCCAGCAGACCCACGAACAATGCGAACGGCATTCCCCAAAACAGCGGGATCATCAAGTCGCGCCGCCAGTAATCGGTGCCTGCCAGCCCGTATACCTGTCCCAGCAGGACAAGTTTTGGATGTAGATCGCTCTGCTCCTCAAAGAACAAACTGGTAACGATCAATTGATAGTCGCCGGTCTGCAGGGACGATTCTGTTGCGCCCGGCTTGGCAAACAACAACGAATATGCAGTCGTAGGAGATTGCCCGAACCGCACGAACCAATCGCGCCACGCTGGATCCTGATCCAGTAGTTTGTCCACCGGTATCCCGTTCGTAAAGTCGTACGATGTATCTGCCCGCGCCCCAATGGATTTCAAGTTGATCTGTGTGCCGTCGGGCGTTACCCAGGTTAATGACACAAATGGAAATTTTTCGATATACAGCGGGTCGAGATATAAAAACACATCGCTGGGTATCTCGCCATATTCATAATCGAAATTCAGGATCACGGTCTTTTCCGTGATGCCGTTATCCAACGCCCGCGTCGAGACGACCGCGCCGGAACTCTCCTCATCTACGACGAGAGTTGAAAGCAGCGGCGTCGCGCGAAAATAATTGGTCCAAGCCGGCATCGCCACGCGCGGCATGAGGCTTTGCCCGGTCATGCGGCGTTCATCGAACGCCTTGCCATATTCCTTATACGGAAGCGCCGTCACAGCATACAACGAGCCTGTCAGCAAAATCAAGATCACCATCAACCCAAAGATCGCGGATGGGTACCGTCGCAATTCCTGTAAAAACATCTTACCTCGCCAGCCCATGTCTTTCAGGGATTCATGCACCGCCTTCAAGCGGATGGGAAATAGAGCCGCCCGCTTCTTTCGCGGACGTTCATCCTGATTCAAGCCATCCGGCTTTTGCTCCCCTTCCAGCCTCGCAGACCGGCTTCCCCGGGTTTTGAAACGGACACTTTTCTCGGTGGGCGTGGAAGTAGGAGCAAGATGAATGCGCGGATCAACGATCACATACACCAGATCGAGAAGGAAGACCAAAATTCCCAGCAGATACGCAAAGATCACTACGATCTGTATGACGATCATCAGGTCGCCGATCTCCACGCCTTCTTTGAAATAATTGGGTAGAGCGGAGATATACAACGAACCGATCCCGGGCCACGAGAAAATTTTCTCAAGAGCAACGGTCAATTGCCAAAAGTTGATCAGACTCGTAGTGAAACTGGTGATGATGAAAGGCAGGGCGGGTCTGAGGATGTATTGCCGTTCGAGAACGCGATTCGACAGCCCTTTTGCGCGCGCCAGTTCAACGTAATCCTCTTCCGAGTAAATGATAAAAAACGTTCTCCACGCATAAATGAGTTGAAACAACAGGCTCAACACCAACGCCGAAACCGGCAAAAGCATGTGGCGTAGTAACTCAGTCAATGTTTTGCCATTAGCCAGCTGTTCGAACGGATCGTACATCCCGCTCGCCGGCAGAAGGCGCAGTTGAACGGCAAACACAGTGACGAGCAGAATGCCAAATACCCAACTCGGCACAGAAGAGACCGGCGAAAGGATGGTCACTAAGCGGTCCAGCCAACCCCCGTGATGGCGCGCCAGATATAGGGCAAGCGGCATCCCGATCAGAAACACCAACAGGTAGGCGGTTCCCACCAGCAACAAGGTGTTGGGAAAATTCTTCAACACATCGTTTTCCAACAGTTCCGAGATAGTCCCGCCGAAAGCGCTCACCGGCGCATATAACGTATCAAGATCGCCCCAGTTGAACAACAGCGCTTTGTATGTCCAGAATAGGTTTCTAGGCAAGAAAGGCAGATTCAACCCCGCCTCGTCGCGAAGCGTTTGTCGAAAATTTTCCTCTTGCGTCTCTATCGGTCCCGCATTCGGGTCGTAAGGGAATGTCCCGTCATAATAACTATGCCTAATCAAGACTTCGATCTGATTCTCGATCCGCTGCGCAAACGGGGATTGCACAACCTCACTTCCTCGCCCAACGGGGTAATTCACGATCAGGATCGTGATGAATACCCCCACAAAGATAGTGGCAAAGATAGACAGCGCCTTGCCCGCTAAATAACGAATGGCGCTAAAAACAAGTTTCAGGCGCGCAGGATAATGAATTGACAGCGAGTCGCCTGTTCTCATCCGAAAAGTATACTATTTGAGTAGGTAAATATCACCCTACTAGAGAGGGGATGAATCCGCACCGGGGCGGCTGAGATGCGAATTACCGGGTGTCTCTACCCGCGATCTTGAGGTTGTTGAGGCGGCGGACAAATCCGCGATACATGCGTTCAATCCCGCCTCATGCCCGCACGGGAATAAATCCCCGTGCTATTTTTACGAAGCCGCCTGAAGGTGACTTGGGAGATTCAGTCCGCTTTAGCGGGCTTTGTACAGTAACACGGCGGTTTATCGCCGTGCGGGTAAAGCCATCACACGCATTGTCAATTTACCAATCGTTTGTTTTCTCGTACCCCGTGACCACCAAATCCCCCGCCACATCCTTGAACAACGATTTGTGTTCCGTAGTGAAAAACTCTTAGCCGCCCGGTCTTCCCCGGAGCGGAAGGTGTAGACTCTTCCTCGGTTGGATCGCCTCCACAAAATAGAAATCGCTTATCATCGGCGCAGGTAGGGATTTTTGTAGCCAGTCTTTTCTACTTCATCGAGCATCGCGTTCAATGTGGCGTCGCGATTGTTGACCAAATCCTCAAAGCGGAGGCACATCACGCCGGGCGTGTTCAGCCATTCGAACACGCCCTCGTAGCAGCCGACAACTACGCTGACCATTTTGAGTCCCGTCGCGGTCAATGCCGGTGATGGCGACCTTGAGCCGCTCGCCGAAATCGGGAAGTGAGTTGTAGAAGTCGTGCATCCCGTGTTCTTCGTGCATGTCGGTGGCGAAGAAGACTTGCGAAACGAGCATGTCTCGCGGGTCGCGGTAGATGAAGTAGTTGACTCGATTCGGCTGGCGCAAAAACTCGACATTTCTTTCGTCGCTTCCACATATCCCCAGCCGATCACGCCGCGCTTCAAGGTGCTCTGTTCTCCTACGATTTCCTCTTTCGTCTTTCTTCTCCCCTCTTTCGTGATCGTGCGGATCGGCTCCGCTTCCACATATTGATACGGCATGATCCTTGTAAAGCCGTTCAAAATTTGCAACAGCAGGTGCGATCCGCTTTTGGGCTTGGAGTTGCCGAAGACCGGCGGCGCATCGCCGAACGAAAACCGCTTCCATCGCAGGATGGATTGGGCGGTCTTGCCGGCAGGGCGCAATGCGCGTCGGAGTTGTTGTGCGATTCCCATAGGTAATTTGAACCGCGAAGACCGCTAAGAGCGCAAAGAGAAAACAAGGTTTTCTTAGCGACCTTCGCGCGCTTCGCGGTTAATAGCCTTATTCGTTCACAACCCTTCTCAATTTCTTCAGCGAACCTTTTTCGGAGTCGTATACTTTCTTCACACCGTCGCCGAGCGAGGCTTCGGTGGTGCGGATATATTTCACGAGTCGCTCGAAGCCCGCCGGTTCAACTGATGCGGCTTGATCCGAGCCCCACATGGCGCGGTCGAGCGTGAGGTGACGTTCCACCATGCACGCGCCGAACGCGACGGCGATGGCGGTCGGGATGAGTCCCACCTCGTGACCGGAATACCCGATTGGAATGTTTGGATATTTCGCGCGAAGCGTTTCGATCATCTTCAAGTTCAACTCCTCCGGTTCGCACGGATACGTGCTGGTGCAGTGCATCATCACCAGGTCTTTTTCGCCCGCGATCTCGATTCCCTTTTGGATCTGCTCCAACGTAGACATGCCCGACGAGAGAATCAGAGGCTTGCCCGTCGCCCGCGCCTTGCGAATCAGGTTGAAGTCGGTGAGAGAAGCGGAGGGGATTTTGTACGCCGGCGTGTCGAACTGTTGCATAAAATCCACCGACGGCTCATCCCAGACCGAGACCATCCAATCAATTTTCTTTTCGCGGCAATAGCGGTCAATCTCGGCGTATTGCTTTTCATCGAACTCGACCTTGTAACGATAATCGAGATAGGTGATGTAGCCCCACGGCGTCTCGCGCATTTGATTTTTTTGTTCGGGCGGAGTCGCCACGTCGGGCGTGCGCTTCTGAAATTTCACAGCGTCGGCGCCGGCGTGAACCGCGGCGTCAATCATCTTCTTGGCGATGTCGAGGTCGCCGTTGTGATTGATGCCGATCTCGGCGATGATGTACGCGCGTTGAGCGTCGCCCACCGCGCGGTTTCCAATTTTTATTTCACGAGTCATTTTTTCTCCAAAGTTTATTGTGGCGGCGTGAGGTCCGTCACTTCGATAAAGTCGAACGGAACATTCCAGCGGGAATAATAATGCAAATCGGGCAGAAGCGCGTACTCGGTTTTGAAATACTGATTCAGCACGACGCGAAAGGAATTGACCGGCGAGATGGTTGGATACAACGACGCATAATTCTGGTCGGGGAAATAATACGCGTTGAGGATCCCGAATCGCTCCGACGGGATGGTCTGCTCCAGCGACCCCCAATGGAGGTACGCGCCCGGTCCGTGATCGCCTTGAATGATGATGATCGGCGGCGTTTTCGATTGAGCAAGGATCGCGTCTATGGCTTGAAGCGCGAGCGTGTTGATATATTGAATCTGCTTGCGATAGCCGCCGATGTATCCGCCGCGCGAATGTTCCGAGATGTAATAATTGGCGTCGAAGAGCGTGAACGGCTCGTCGTGGTTGATTACATTGCCGTCTTTGTCGAACACGAACGGCGGATGCGGCGCGATGATGTGAGCGTACACAAAATAATCGCCGTCGAGCGACGGGGTTTCTTCCAATTCATCGAACGTGGAGAGGATGCGCTGACGATGGGTCTCGTAGGGCATCTCGACCAGCGCGCGCTGAAACGCGGGGATGTGATTCAACGTCCGCGCGAGGCTATGATCAATGACGATGCTCTCGAACGCGGTCACCGGCTGGGTGAATGCCGAAGTTGAATTTTCGTAATACACATCCGCCGTCGGGATGGTCGCTTTGTATTCATTCTCAAATGAGACTGTTTGGTATCCGTTTTGCGCCAGCACATTTCGCACTTCGCTGTAGTTGAGAAGTTCGATCAATTCGGCGCGGTTATCCGGTGTTTTGCCGTTCAGTTTCAAATTTTGCAGGTAATCCATGTTGAACGACGAGGTCAAAGACAACATCGTTTGGATGTAATTGCTCGACGATTCATCCGCCACGTAGAATCCGCGCGCGCGCAACCCGTTGATAAACTCAGAATTGTCGAACTTGTAGAGCGTTTGCAGAATATCCTGCCTGCCGTAGCCGTCGAGGATGATGTAGTAAATGTCCGGGCGCGGCGCGGATGATTCGACTTTCGTCACGACCACAGCACGCTCGGATGGATTGAACGAAATCTCGTTCTCGCGCACATGGTTCGCCACTTGCACGCCCGTGTTCACCAAAAGAAGCACGCTCAACAAATTGAAATACAAGTTGACCGTGACGGGATTCTTCACGCGCTTGAGCAAAAGCCAGACCCAAACCGACATGATAAAGACAGCCGCAAGGAACACGGCAAAATCGGAACGCGCGGGACCCAATGCAAATGTCTTGCTCACCCAATCGGTCACGTCGCCGAAGAGGAAGAAGATAAAGATGAATGGCGCGGCGATCAACGCGGACTTCATCGAGTCGCGCAAAAAAAGATACGACGCGCCGAAGATCAACACGGTGAGCGCCAGCGACGCCAGCAGAACGCGAACGGTATCGGCAAAAGTCAATTCGTCGAAGTTGAGCAAATACAATTGCAGGATCGGTTGAACGGCGAACAAGAACGGCGCGAACAATCCCCGCTCGAAAACTGCAAAAAACTTTTTCATGCCCGCGTCTTCAAGATCAGGTCGCACAACTCGCGCACCGCGCCGTGACCGCCCGCCTTCGCCAGCACATGATCGGCGGCGCGCAGCACTTCGGGATACGCATCCGCGACCGCGACCGCCCAACCGGCGATTTCAAAACACGGGAGGTCGTTCCAATCGTTGCCGATGAAGACGACTTCCTCCGCCTTGATATTTTTTTCGGCTAGGATTTCGCGCATCACGCGACCTTTGTCCTGCAACCCCACCCCGTGGACCGCTTCCACCCCCATCTTTTTCGCGCGCGCCGAAACGACCGAGTTCACCTCCGAGGAGAGGATCATCACGTCAATGCCGATCTCGCGCATCTGTTTGACTCTCATGCTGTCTGCCCGCGAAGCGACGACCGTCTCATGCCCGTCTTGGTCGGTCCACACGCGGTTGTCGGTGATAACGCCGTCGAAGTCGCAGAGGACTAACTTTATTTTTTCAGGCATCGGTCGGCGGGTCTTGCCCGGCGTGACCATGTCCAACTCGCCGGTGGAAACGAGATGCTCATAACGCGCCCAATCTTGCAGGTTGTCAATGTCCACGGTGTAGCGCGAGTCAATGATGATCGGATAGATCACGCCGCCGCTCATCGAGCCGCCTTTGGTGATCGTCT
>JAXLVX010000082.1:0-12737 GCA_046328795.1 Anaerolineales bacterium
CTCGGTCAACACCGAGTCGGCGCGGCGGCTGATGCCTGTAAAAAAGAGCAAGAAACGATCGTTGAATTCGCGCCGCAAATCATCGCTGATCGTCACCTTCTCCGCTTTTACTTGTCCATCTGTACAGAACTCAAAGAACCGCAGATTCCCGTAGGCGGCGATATATTGATCTTGAATGCCGATGGACTTCCCAAGTTTTTCGATCTCGATCTCGCAGGCGTCCTTTGCAAGCCGTTCCATTGAAACGATCTCGCCTAGATATGTGTATAACGCTTGTAACGTGCCAACCGTAACCGTGCTAGACGATCCTAGCCCTGAACCTTCCGAGGGGATATCGCCCATGGTAGTAACTTCGATACTTTTCGATACCCCGGTAAGCGACAGCGCCTCTCGGATCAGTTCGTGGTGAATCTGATCTACCGAATCCACCATTTCAGTTCGGGTGTATCCGATGCGCAATTTTTCGTCGAAACGATTCTTTACAGTGACAAAAATATACTTGTCAATCGCGGAGCTTAAGACACATCCGCCCTCTTCCATGTAATACGAGGGAAAATCTGTGCCTCCGCCAAAGAAACTGATTCGAAGCGGCGTTTGAACGATGATCAAGCGGCTTGCTCCACTGCTTTGAAATACTCGACGGTTTTCCGCATTCCCTCATCCAAATTAACCGTCGCAGACCAACCAAGGTCGTTGCGCGCCTTAGACGCATTGAGATAAATGTGGCGCGTTTCGCCAACTTTGGCGGGTCCATACCCTGCCGGCAACGGATATTCCGTTGCTTTTGCAAGCGCCGTGAAAATTTGATTTACAGAGGTAGGAACGCCCCAACCGATATTGTAAATACCGGGTTGATGCTCAACGGTTGCCGCAAGGTAGTTGGCTTGCGCGCAATCGCTCACGTAAACAAAATCGCGCGTCTGTTCGCCATCGCCGTTGATGACGAGCGGTTCCCCCGCCATCATCTTACCGGTGAAGATCGCCACCACACCCGCCTCGCCATGGGGATCCTGCCGTGGTCCAAACACATTCGGATATCGCAATACCGTATATTTCAACCCGTAATTGACATGGTACATAAATAAATAATGTTCAACCGTGTGTTTGCTTGCGCCGTACTGACAGATCGGGTTAATGGGATGCGCTTCGTCACAGGGAACATATTCCGGCTCGCCGTATACCGCCCCGCCGGTTGAAATGTAGATGAACCGCTTGACTCCGAACTCTTTGGCGCACTCGATCAGGTTGATCGAGCCAAGGATGTTGACATCCGCATCGAAGAGCGGTTGAGCCACCGAACGGCGCACATCCATCTGGGCGGCGTGATGACTTATGAAGTCGGGTCGTTCCGCCTCGAAGATTTCGCGCACCTTCGGGTCGCGGATATCCATTTTGTAGAGTTTAGCCTTAGGGTTGATGTTGGAAGATCGTCCTGTGGAAAGGTCGTCAAGAATAACGACTTCGAATCCTTTTTCGAGAAACCGGTCAACCACATGAGACCCGATGAAGCCAGCCCCACCCGTCACTACTATTTTTGCCATGTAAACATCCTTTTTGGTGATTTTAGTATGCGCCGCGTCCCCAAAGGACTACGGGGATCGTCTGGAGGAGGAGGTGTAAATCAAGCCAGATGCTCCAGTTACGAATATAGTACATATCCATCCGCACGCGCTCGTCGTAGGTCACATCTGAACGTCCGCTAACCTGCCATTGCCCGGTCATACCAGGACGCACAGTCAGTAAGTTCATATCGAACTGTTTATACATTGCCACTTCTTCGGGCGAGATCATCCGCGGGCCAACGAGTGACATCTCGCGCCTCAACACGTTGAATAGTTGAGGCAGTTCATCGAGACTGTACTTGCGGAGGATAACCCCAACCGAGGTTATTCGAGGGTCGTTTTTCAATTTGTGATTGCGCGCCAATTCTTCCTGAAGATCGGGATGCTGTTTAAGCACTTCGTCACCGTTCACGACCATGGAACGAAACTTCAGCGCATCGAACTGGCGTCCGTTCAATCCCATCACTCGGCGTTTATGAAAGACGGGTCCGCGGGATGTGAACTTGACTAACAAGGCAATCACTGTAATCGGAAGACCAAATATCAGCAGGGCAACTATGGAACCGATAAAATCCAAAATCGTTTTCAAGACAACGTCGGCGCCTGTCAGCCTCACTTTATGAACCTGCACCAACGGCACATACGCAAACTCGTCCACGGTCATACCGGTAGTGATTACTTCGTACAGCCCAGAAGACATCCGCAGGTTAACCTTGTCGGAAACACCGTACTTCTTGAAGATGTCAAGCAAGTAATCGCGGGTAGAGATCGCGCTGGAGGCAAGGATCACCTCGCCGATCTGGAATTGTTCGATGATCTCACCCAATTGGTCTACCGTACCAAGGTTGACAAGATTATTATACAACGGAGTGGTAACAGCGACCTTCTTATCCACAAAACCGACAATGTGCAAACCCGATGTTTCCCATTTTTGCAGTTGTTCGGCAAGCCAGCGCCCTTCTTGATTCGCGCCGACGATCACCGCCGGGGTGAGAAAAAAGCCCTGCCTACGGAGGAAATAAACGACCCGTCGAAGAAGGAAGCGGCCGAACGCAACAAGCACAAAGGTAAAAACCCACGCCATCAATAGCCAGCCGCGCGCGATCAACAAATCGTCTTGCAGGAAACCAACCATCACAATGATCATCAAGCAAACCGTGGAGGAACGAAAAACCAGTGAATATTCGCGGGTTCCGCCCAACAGATTCTGTTTAAAATACAAACCGTTGAGAGAGAAGATGACAAGCCAAAGAAGAGAGGAACCGACAACGAAGTTCTGGTAGTAGTCCGGCGAAATATCCACCGTTTGGTTGAAAAAAGTGAACAGAGGAATGTTGAACCGTAAAACGTATGCCAGCACAAACGCAATGTTGACCATCAAAACATCCATAAGGATCAGCGCGACTTGATACATCCCCCATTGGGTTCGTCTCGGAAGTATGGAATTTACCTTCCCTATTTTCTTGCCAAGAGAAACTCTATGAAGCTTTTCCATATTGGGTCCTGCGGTTACCATTGAATAACTCCTGAAAACAATGAACGGACTAAAAAAATTGAGACGCGCGCCGTCTTGAAAGCCCGTCTTATCACAAGACTGCAAGCGCGCTTTGCCTTTTATCGTAGGCTGTTGCATGACGTTTCGACCATAAAAAAGTTACTGGCGATGTATTTCACCCTTTAGGTATTGACTTCAAACTTAAGAACGCTTGATACGCAAAATTTGATCCTCCTCCAACTCTACCACGACCTGCCTTTTTTCAAGGAAGCGCAACAACACCCGCACCCGTTCTTGACCGGAGATTCTACCGTCAAAAATCGCCTCGTACCCAGCAAAGGGACCCGCCTGAACGCGGACCGGCTCGCCTCGCTTCAGTTTATCTGCCCCGGGTTTATTGGATGCATTAATCTCCTCCACGTGTTTCTCGAGAGCATTGATAAGCGCCTCCGGCACGGATGCTGGCTCACCTCCAAAACTGACTAGGTTCGCCGCGCCAGCCATCCACTGCAAAGTGGACGAAGCGACTACGGTCAGGTCGGTTTGAACAAACAGATACCCCGGAAAGTACGGCCTAGATTTACGCGAGCGGGGATTCGCCGGAGTCACGCGCAGGCGCGGATAGAAAACTTTGATCCCATACGCCTCGAACTGACGGGCAAGAAAGTCTTCTTTATTAGGCTTACTGCGAATAGCATACCAAAGTTGGCTCATGGAATGGGAATTCTTCGTAAAGTTTGAATCGAAGTAGATTAATTACTGATGTTACGCAATTGAAGCCAGTCTGTTCTCCGTAACGCGACATTTATGTCGCTTTTGCTCAAGAGCAACCTGAAAGGCGAGACGCTTCGCAGTCTCGCATTACGGCTTTACTGCGTAAGGTGAATTAATTATACAAGGAAACGCGAAGCACTCACCGCCTAATTGAACAGCCTCCTATAAAGGAGGCTGTTCAATTCTCCTGTGACTCCGGGGGGACTCGAACCCTCAACCAATTGATTAAGAGTCAACTGCTCTGCCAATTGAGCTACGGAGCCATTTGCGCGGACGAAATTATACACGATGAAATAAGCATGTCAATAATCGGTTTCGCGCGCCCCGCCAAAAGCACGCGGGGTCTACGCGCCGCTCCGACATCCTCCCATCAGCCGTTCTATCCCTGTATAATGGAAGCGTATGGATTTCACCGAACCCCCATCACAACCAGAACCCGAACAGGAATTTGTCTCAGCCCGCGCGCGCCGGCGACGCGCCTTACGCCGCGCCTACTTCCCCGCCGACGAAGAAGGACGCGCCGCGCTATTCGAACATCTTGCCCGCCGCGCATACCCATCGTATGAATTATTCGTGTTCTCGCTCGTGGCGGGCGTGATCCTCGGGCTGGGATACTTCGTCAACTCGCTGGCGTTGATCTTCTTCGGCATCCTCGTCGCGCCCGTGCTAACCCCATGGATCGGTCTGTCGCTCGCCGCCATCGCGGGATCGTTCCGTTTATTCGCGCAGACGTTCGCCGCCCTGCTCTTGAGCGCGTTCCTCGTTTTCGTCAGCGGCTTGCTCGCAGGGTTTGCCACCCGCGTCGTTGGTCCGCTCAACTTCAATGAAGCGTTCACGCTCAGCCGTTTATGGTGGCCCAGTTTCGCCACACTCACCATCGGCGCGATCATCTTCACGATCTCTTTCGTTCGTTCAGAAACACTGCCCTACCTTCCAAGCGCGTTGATCTCATCCGTGCTATTCACGCCGTTATGCGCGGCAGGCTTCGGCTTAGGGAGCGGCGTCGAAGCGGCGCAACTGTGGCCCCAAGGTTTGCTCGTCTTCATTGTCCATTTCTGCTGGGCGACATTTTTCGCAATCCTCACCCTCTTCTTTTTACGATTCTATCCGATCAACGCCAGCGGCATTTCATTGACCGCCATCTCGTTGATCATCATCGTCACCACGACGATATTCCTCACCGACTTTGATCAATGGATAAAAATCCAGACGGGTCTTTCCACGCCTCCGCCTGCCCCAACCGCGCAAGCGACCTCTACCCTCGCGCTTGTTCCAACCCCCACCCCCTCTTCGACTCTCCCCGCGACCGTTTTCATTGGCGTCCCCACAATGACTCCCTCGCGGACGCCGCGCCCAACTCAGCCGTCACAACTTCCGCCCACCGAAACGGCGACATCAACCATCACAGCCGAGCCGACCCCCATCATTGCCCAGATTCGCGCGGAGGAAGGAGGCGGGGCATTCATCCGCGAAGAACCCGGTGGAAAAATCATTCTGACCACATTGGCAAACGGCTCCACCGTCACAATCATCCCCAATGATTTTCAAGAAGCGAACGGCGCGTCTGGGTTCATGTGATTGCAAATGTAAATGGTAAACGCATAGAAGCGCCGGATAATCCAAACACTGCTTGTCACCGCCACCCCCATCGCCGATTGGCAACCTTCATCCACACCGGAAGTAACCTCAACGCCATAGAATCTTCTAAACACAAAGGACACAAAGTACACGAAGGTTTGGAACATTCGATAAAGAATCCTTTGTGTTCCTTCGTGTCCTTCGTGGTAAAAAAGGAATTTTCATGCCCATTCATTTTGGAACCGACGGCTGGAGAGCCGTAATCTCAGACTCATTTACATTCGATAATTTACGCATCGTCGCGCAAGCCATCGCGGACGCGGTGAGTTCTGAACACTGGGACAAATCAAGCGGAAGCGAACACGCGCCTGACCCGAAAAAGATCGTCGTCGGATTCGACACGCGTTTTCTTTCCGACCGCTTTGCAGGCGAGGTTGCGCGCGTCCTCGCCGCCAACGGATTCACCGTCCTGCTCGCCCAATCCGATTCGCCGACGCCCGCCATTTCGTACGCGGTGAAACACAACCGCGCCATCGCGGGCGTGATGATCACCGCCTCGCACAACGCACCGCGCTACAACGGAGTCAAACTCAAAGGCGCGTTCGGCGGCTCTGCCCTGCCCGAACAATGCCGCCGCGTGGAAGTCTACATCAACGACAACGAAGAACAGGCGCGCGGACCGAACTTGATGGATTTCAAAAAAGCGCGCGAAGCAAAGTTGATTCAAAAGTTCAACCCTCTGCCCGCGTATTTCGATCATCTGCGGACGTTGATCAACACCGACGCCATCGCGGACAACCCTCAGCGCTTCGTTGTAGATGCCATGTTCGGCTCAGGGCGCGGCGTGATCAAATCCTTTTTGCAAGGGACAGGCTGTGAGATTTCAGAGATCCGCGGCGAGATGAACCCCGGCTTCGGCGGCGTTCACCCGGAACCCATTGCAAAAAATCTCGGCGCGCTCGCCTCCGCCATCAGCGCAGGGATGGGAACCTTCGGCGTGGTGACAGACGGCGACGCGGATCGAATCGGCGCAATGGATGAACGCGGCACGTTCGTTGACCCGCACAAGATCATGGCGTTGTCTTTGAAATATCTCGTGGAAAATCGCGGCTGGAGCGGCGCGGTCGTCCGCACGGTTTCAACGACGCGCATGATTGATCGTTTGGCGAAACGCTATAACTTGAAGTTGCATGAAACGCCCGTCGGCTTCAATCACATCGCGGATCACATGATGCAGGAAGATGTGTTGATCGGCGGCGAGGAATCGGGCGGCATCTCGTTCAAGGGACACATCCCCGAAGGCGACGGTCCGATCATGGGATTATTGCTGGTGGAGATGATCGCGCAATCGGGCAAAACATTGCACGGCATGGTGGACGATCTGCTTGCGGATGTCGGTCCCGCCTTTTACGAACGCACAGATTTACGATTAAGCCGCCCCGTCGCCAAAAAGGAAATGACCGAATTCCTCACGAAACAAGCCCCCACAGAGATCGGAGGAGAGAAGGTTGCGGAGGTAAGTCAACGCGACGGGGTGAAATACATCATGGCAGATGATTCGTGGCTGTTGATTCGCCCCTCCGGCACGGAACCCGTTCTGAGAGTCTATGCCGAAGGGCGGACGCAGGCGATGGTAAAGTCCCTGCTTGGGTATGGCGAGCAGGTGGCGAAGAGCGTGGTGTGAAACTTATGGGAAAGAAGATTATCTATGGGATTTCTAAATCTGTTTAGCAAGAAAAATGATTACGAGCCTGCGGAAATCTATCTTGGTTTAAGGAATCAAGTTCTATCAATAAAACCAAATGATATTCCATCCCTGTTGGAACAATCCTCGCCCATTATTGGGGTCCTGACAGAAACTGGTCATGAGACAGGTGTTGTAACTTTAGTGACCATGGCTGATGGAACAACCAGTTTATATTTTAGCAACGGTGGCGGCATACTTGGACTCGGCGAGCATGAGGAACCCAGAAAAATTTGCCTTGAATTTCTGGTATTCGCCGAAAAATTTATCGCTAAAGCCACACCGGTATCCAGCTTTCCTCTTCCAGCTAGGGGATACACAACTTTTTATTTCAATACAAAAAATGGAGTTTTCTCAGCAACTGCAAAAGAGAGCGATTTGGGGAATAATCGCTCACTGCTTTCGCCGCTTTTCTACAAAGCGCATGATGTTATTTCCCAGGCAAGGCTCATGGATGAAAAAATTCAAAAGGAGATCCAAGAATATCTGCAAGCAGCCACAAACGGAGATGAAGCTACACTTATAAAGTTTCTCGAAAAAGGTCGAAGTCCTGATGTTTCAGATTCGAGCGGATTGACACCGCTCATGGCAGGAGCGCATAACGGTCAAACAAAAATGTTAAAGTTATTGCTTGATCAAAAACCTACAATAGACCAAAAAGACTCTTCTGGTTACACGGCCTTAATGTTTGCTTGTAATGCTGGGAAACTCGATTGCGTTAAGTTACTTCTGGATTTTGGCGCAAATGTAAATGAAACCGCAAACGACGATTCGACACCAATCATGTTTGCGTCTCAACACGGTCATAATGATATTGTCAAATTATTATTGAGCTATAGCGCTGATCCAAACCGAAAAGGCAAGCATGGCTTGTCAGCTATCGGGTTTGCGCAACAAAATAATTTACCTGAAACAGAGCAGATACTTCTTGGTAAAATCTAGATTTGCAGGTTCTGATGTGTCCAGAATCAAAACAGCCCCTAGTCTCAGGGGCTGTTAATTCATCAAGAAATAACTCTATCTTCCCGGCGCGGCGCGCATCTTTCTCACAAGGAAGATCACAACCACCAGCGCGAGCGCGGCAAAGAACAAACTGGGAATGCCCACTTCATCGGCGAAGCCGGTGTTGGGCAGAGCGGTGGAAGTCGGGATGACCGTGAGCGTCGTCTGCGGCGCGGAGGTTTGCGAGGCGGAGATCTGCGTGAACGCCGCGCCAACCGTAGCCGTGGCTGGGTTCGATGTCAGCGAAGGCGTCACCGTGGACTGGTTAACCACAGGCGTGCTAGTTGGAGGCAGCGTGGCAGTGGCGGCGGAAGTGGCGGTGAGCGCGTTGGCGACCGAAGTCTGCGTCAGCCCGGCTTGTATCGTCGCGGCTTGCTGTGTGGCTTGCGCAATGGCGGTCTGCTCCGCGGTTTGGCCCGAGGTATTGGTGAAAATCAAGTACGCGCCAATGCAAAGCAAGGCGAGCAAAACAAGGAGCCCCAAGCCTCCCGCCGCGAACAGGAATGTGCGATTACTCGATTCTTCCGGGGGATTCGAATCGTCAAAAGTTACGTCGTCGTTGAAGTCAGTCATCGTTCATTCTCCTTAATACGGGAAACTGCGCGCGCGAAGCAAGGCTTTCTTGTTTTCGCAATTATCCCACAACTTCAAGATTTGCCAAAGGCGCGATCACCGTTTCGCCGTTCTCAAGTTTCACGTCTGCCGCGGGCGCGCGCAACCCGCTCGCCAATGGACTTAATCCCGGTCGCAGATTTGATATCGTGCCGATCATCCCCGCGTGAGGCGGGCGGCGCATTCGCACGGTCTGACCGGAGGCGAAGTGGTAGAAGTCATCCGGTTCGGCAGGCTCCGCGGAAACCGGCAGCGGGATAATTACTTCGGGGCGGCTGCCGTTGTAACGATCGAAATGTTCGGCGTTCACCGTCGCTTCGCGTTTGTTATTCGTCGTCAACAATTTGAACGCGGCGGAATTCATCGGCATCGAGCCGAAGCCATCCAACACGAGGATCGGATATTTCATTTGATACGCCGTCTGAAGCAAAGGCGAATATAAACTGGAAAGGATCAGTCCGCGCACCGGCAAGTCTGCCGCGGCGCGTAAGGTGTCGGCGTCGCGCACATGCCCGCCGAGGATCACCGCGCCGCGCATGCTCACGTCGAGCCGCTCCGCGCTGAGCAGGTCATCCGGCTTCTCGATCAGGCTGGTGATTACGCCGCTGTCAATGCGCCCGTTGCCCCACACGCCCTGCACCAACGCGCCCGCCGTGCGGATCTCAACGCCGCGCTCGGGAATCACTTTTGTGACCACGCCGGGCAGACCGGCGCGTAATTCGACGCGCGCGTCGCCTACTTCCATGAGGATCTGTCCGCCGCCGACGATCATCACGCGTCCGGCGCGAGGCGCGCGAATGCTTCGCGGAATGAGTCCGCCGGCATCGGCAACCAACGCGCCTTGAGCCACGCGGTCATTCTGGTTGACCTTGATCATTCGATCGGCGGCTTTCGTCGTCACGTTGAAAGTCCGCGCCACGTCAATCAACACGTGTTCGCGCGCAAAATTCGCTTCGGCGATCACATCCGTCGCGCTCACGCGCTGATCCATGTGCGCGAGAACTTTCCCCGCCACCGGCAGTTTGCGTTCGCGCGTGATCGTGGCAAGCGGCAAAACGTGATAGACAGGCGCAAGCATTCGATTAACCTCCCACCGCGTACGACCAGCGTTTCATCAATTCGCGTCTTCGCACCGGGTCAGACGGAAGCGCCAACGGACGCCCCCGCGCGTCAATGACGACTCCCATCGCGCCGCCGGTGACGGTGAGCGAGCCGCTTCTTCCCGGACCCAGGCCGGCGTCGGCGCGGTGAAGCGGAGCCAACGACAGACGCGCCGTCTGTCCGCTCGGCAGGGGCATGATCTCCAGTCCGCCGAACTTCACATCGGCGCGAGTTTCTGTGCCGTCTTGATATGTCAATTTAGCGCGCACTATCTGGTCGCCGATATTTGCGGAGGCAGCCACAGAGACAACCGTTCCCATTCCAATGAACGCTCCCGATTCGATGACCTGCACCGGCAGAAAGTTGTTGCGAGTCGCCGCCGCGCCCATCAACGCGAGCAAATTATTTTGGTCGAGAAGGATCGGCATGATTCCCACCGGTTGAATCGCATCGAGCAATAGCAACAGGCTTTGTCCTAACGACGCGCTTTCAGCCACCGCGCCTCCGCCTGCAAGGATCAGATCCAATTTCGGCATCAAGTCTGCTTGCGCGGGTCTTGCGCTCGCGGGGAAGTTTTTCTGCGTTGCGCGAACCGCGAGATACAACGCCTGCCGCGCGATCGCTTGCAGAATGGCATGTTCTTCCAACGTCGCAGGGATCGTCGCCGGGTGCAGGGATTTCTGGAAAAGATATTCGCGCAGTGTGTTCGGCGAAATATCCAACTGCATCCAACGCATAATATCTTCAATGTCTGTGTGTTGCAAAATTCCGCCGAGGTTTTCACCCATCCCAAATTGAGGGTACACGCCGAGGGTCAACTCGCCATTAAATCCCGCGGCAACCGTCGCGGCGGAAGAGCCGAGGTTCACGTTGAGCAAGCCGCGCTGTGATTCGTATAACTTGCTCAAGAAGCGGATCATCCTCCCCTGCGCGTACGCGGTCGGAAGTAGATTTCCGCCCGCCCACAGATTCAATTCTTCCACGCCTTGAATCTGCCGCTGACGAAGTTTCGTCACCAGCCCGGCAAGTTGAAGGCTCGCCGGTTCGAGGTCTTCGGTTTCAAGCGACGGGCGCACATTGGGGCTGATATCCAGTTTGCCCGCGTGCCCGCCAAGCAGTTCCTGCACATCGTTCGCCAGTTTTCGATTGCCCGCGTATAAAACCATCGGGCGTTTTTCTTCCGGCATCAAATAACACGCCAGCCCCACCGCCTCGATCATCTTTAAAATGGAACGCGACGCGCCGCCGTCTGTGCCGCCCGCAAGCACAACCAGATCGGGACGATTCCGCACGATGCTGTCCAATTGCTGATCAGGTTTTCGATGGTCGGAAAGGTCGAGGGTTTCAACCACGCGGCTATAGGTGGACTCAGCCAGACGTTGCGCGCTGTGAAGCGAGACATCCGGCAACAGACCCGCCACCACCGTTCGCACCGCCGGTCCCGCAGACATGGTGGCGACCACCGCATCCACGCCGGAGCCATCGGGCTGTGAGGGCGCGATCAAATTATCGTCTTGCGGACCGAGCAGGGTCGTGCCGAGGATCGCCTGCAAATTTCTGATTGCTTCGCGGACGCCGATACCGATATTCTTGAACGGCGCCTCTGCCGTCGTGGGAGCCTGCCCCGCCGCAACGAAGCGATATTGCCCTTCGACCACGTCGAAGAACGCGGCGCGCGTCATGGCGGCGCCCACGTCAATGGCAAGGATGGATTCGTTTTGAACAAGCGAAGTAGGCATGTGTTAGAAACCGAATAGTTGACGAATAAAGTTGATCAGCGAAGTTAATCGTTCGATCATGGCGGTTAACGCCGCCATGTACACACCGGCGAAGAGAACCCCGAACGTGACGGCGATAAAGAGCCGACCGATCCACGCGAGGCTTTCGAACACGACGTTCCGTTTCGGCGTCCCGTCTGGCGCGCGCCCCGCGCTGAATTGGAAGAACGCGAGCGTAAACACCGTGCCAGCCAGCATAACGCTTCCCTCGACCAATTTTGTAAATCCGCCGTCCGGCGCACTTAAATCTACCGCCTTGATCGCCGCGCCCACTTGCGGGATCAACGTGCCGAGCATTGCGCCGCCGAGAGCGGTCGCCGCGCCCACGCCGACGAGAAGCGCCATGGCAAAACTGCCGAGCCATGAAATTTTCGGGAAGAGTTTTGCCAGCAATGAAAATCCCAACAACAAAGGGATAAACGTCAACAGCCACAGGTTTGGGTCAGCGCTTTGTAACAGGATGAGAACTTTCGGCGCAAGGACATATTGCCAGATCACCGCCGCCGCATACCCGGAGGCAACGCCGATGAACAAATAGATCGCCATGCGGAACAACGGGTTATCGTTGATCAGATAACTAAAGATCAGCAAGGTGAGGATCAAACCGATCAGCCCGGAGAAAATATCCAGCGAAAACATTATCCCGCCTCCCCGCTTCGACGCGCCCGAAGCCCGGCGATGAGGCTCCACAAACTGCCGAGGACGATCGCGATGGTCGCCGTCAACAGACCCGCGCCGAATGAATCCCAATACCTTCGCGCAATGCCGGGACGAGTGTTATTCACAAATTCAAATCGCGCCGCGTCAGATAACCCGCTGACCATGCCGGTGATCTGCTGAGAGTCGTAATACGGCAGAAGCATCGGCGCGGCTTGCGCGCTGGCGGCAAAGAACACCGGTTGGACTGCGAAAAATGTTTCATCCGCTTGGTTGCGGGCATACAACTGCTCGACCCACATGCGACCGGACTCGGCATGATCGGTCAGCACGACCACAGCCGCATAATCGGTAAATTTGTTGACGGTGAAATTTCCCGGTTGCCCAGCGAGAGGCAGGGTTGTGACAGGCGATTCTAAAAACTCGCGCACGCC
>JAXLVX010000083.1:0-12392 GCA_046328795.1 Anaerolineales bacterium
CTCGCCCCTACAGAATTACCCAAACAATTCCTTCACCTTGTAAATCCCGTTCACCAATAAATCAACTTCTTCCTTTGTATTGTACAAATAAAACGACGCGCGGCTGGTGGCAGGGATCCCAAATTTCTCGTGCAGCGGTTGAGCGCAGTGATGCCCCGCGCGGATGGCGATCCCGTCGCGGTCTAGGATTTGCGCCACATCGTGAGGATGCACGCCGTCAAAGGTGAACGCGGCAACACCGCCTTTTTTATCCGCCGAGGGACCGAACAACTTCACGCCGGGGATTTCCTCCAAGCGTTCGAGCGCGTATTCGGTGATCTCATGTTCGTGCGCGGCGATGTTGTCCATGCCGATCTTCGTCAGATAATCCACCGCCGCGCCGAAACCGACGGCTTCCGCGATGGCAGGAGTCCCCGCTTCGAATTTGTGCGGAAGCGTGTTCGGTCTGAACGAGCGGAGTTTCACTTCTTTGATCATGTCGCCGCCGCCCAAAAACGGAGGCATGGATTCGAGCAACTCGGTTTTTCCATACAACGCGCCGATGCCGGTGGGTCCGCACATCTTGTGAGCAGAGAAGGCGAGAAAGTCCGCGTCGAGGGCTTGCACATCCACTTTGAGATGAGGAACGGATTGCGCTGCGTCCACGACGGTGACGGCGCCAGCCGCGTGAGCCATGCGGATGATATCCGCGGCGGGGTTGATGGTGCCGAGGACGTTGGACATGTGGGTAAAGGCGACCAGTTTCGGGGTCCGCGAAAGAAGCGTTTTATACGAGTCTAAATCCAGCAAGCCGTCTTCCGTCACAGGGATGAAATCCAATTCAATGCCGCGTTCGGCTTGCAGCATCAGCCACGGCACGAGGTTCGAGTGATGTTCCATCTCGGTGAGGACGACCAGATCGCCCGCTTTGAGATTCGCGCGCGCCCACGTGTACGCCACGAGATTGATGGACTCGGTCGCATTGCGCGTGTAAATAATCTGCTTTGACGACGGCGCGTTGATAAACTTGGCGATCTTCTCGCGCGCCTCTTCGTACATCGCCGTCGCTTCTTCGGCGAGCGTGTGCACGCCGCGATGGATATTCGCGTTCGAGCGGCGATAATATTCGTTCATCGCTTCGATCACCGCTGTCGGCTTTTGCGATGTGGCAGTTGAATCCAAATACACCAGCGGGACGTTGTCGTGCGTCTTGCGCTGGAGGATTGGAAAATCTTTGCGGATTTCGTTTATGTGTAGAGACATCGGAAAGTAAACACGCTCACAGGCGCACAGGTAAACTTGTTTACGTGTCTACTTGTTTACCTGTCTACCCGCCTAATAATCAGGAATAGCCTTCTCTTCGCGCTTTGCCGATTTTTTGCCGGGCACAGGTCGCATGTGTTCGGAGGTCAGCGGATACCACAGGATGCGATCGGGAACCATCCAGCCATCGGTGAGGTACACATTCGAGCGGAACTGCACCGCGACGAGTTTGTTGTCCACTTGCACCACAACGCCGCCGATCCATCCGCGAATTCGCTCGCGATTCTTTTCGTGGTCGCAAAACACTTCCACCTTGTCGCCCACTTGAAAATCATGCGCCGCGCCGGGCGGCTTCATGTAGTTGTACTGCGGAATGCGCAAGCCTTTCATCATCTTGCGATCTTCGGAAGACGTGCCGCGCAAGGAACGCATTTTGCCGGTTACGCGGACTTTTGTTGTGGCAGAGGAACGCGCTGGCGCCGGCGACGGTTTTCGCGGCGGCGAAAGGACAATAGATTTTGGCTTCGGTCGAGTCGCCGTCTTTGCCTTGCCTTTTGGAACGGAAACACCTGCCTTCGAACGCGGCGCGGTTTTTACGGCTGATTTTTTCTCCACTGCTTTCACCTTTTTCGTTTGTGTTTTTGCCATTCAACTTCTCGATTCGTATTATGACATTTTGTCAGCGATGTACTGCTGGAAACGTTCGCGCACGCCTTCAAATGGAATACGTTGGAAGATCGGGTCGAAGAATCCTTCAACGACAATCTTCTCCGCTTCGTTCTGCGGAATGCCGCGCGACTTCAAATAGAACAACGGCTCGGCTTCCAACTTTCCAACGGTCGCGCCGTGCGTGCAGCGCACATCGTCGGCGAGAATTTCCAAGCCGGGGATCGAGTCGGCGCGCGCGCCTTCGCTCAACACGAGATTGCGATTCGCCTGATAGCCATCGGTCTTCTGCGCTCCGGGCGCCACGTAGATCATGCCCTGCCATACCGAGCGGCTCTTGCCTTTCAACGCGCCCTTAAACAGCAGGTCGCTGGTGGTGTGCGGCGCGAGATGATTCTGCTGCGTATCGTGATCGAGATGCTGATTGCCATCCGTGAAATAAAAGCCCGACATGCGTCCCTGCGCGCCTTCGCCCGCGAGATCGAGTTCGGAGAAATTTTTCGTGAGACGCGAACCGATCGCGCCAAAGATCCAATCGAGATTGCCGCCGCGTTCAACGCGCGCGCGTTCGTGACTGAAATTCCACACGTGACGCCCCCACGATTGCAGTTCGACGAACTTTAGAGTTGCGTCTTGCATCACTTGGATTTCGACGATTCCCGCGTGAAGCGAGTTTGATCCAGCTTCGTCGGGCGACGCCGCCTCGTGGACGTACGTCACGGACGCGCCTTCGTCCACCAGCACGAGGATGTGAGAGATGTGCGCCAAATCGGCGCCGGGACCCCACAACACGGAATGAAGCGGCTCGTCAACGGTCACGCCTTTGGGAACGTACAACACGATCCCATTTTGCGCGAACGCGCCAGCCAACGCGGAGAATTTCCCTTCTTCCACATTGACGGTCTTGCCCAGCATCTTCGCAAGCAACTCAGGATATTTCTGCTCGGCAGTGAGAAGGTCTGTGAAGACAACGCCTTTCTTGGCAATCTTCTCATCCAATTCGATCCTTGACCCGCCGGGTAACAGAATGATCTGTCCGCCATGCTGATCGGCAACCAGCGGACGAAGCAAATCTTCGCGGACAGGCGGCAGATCGTTGAACGCGCCATCTTTCGGCAAAACAAATTTATCGGCGGGCAACGCGTGAATGTCTGTGCGGCGCCACGCCTCTTCGGTGGTCACGGGGAGAGAATGCTTCTTAAACGACGACCAGGCTGAGGTCCGGTACGAAGCGATTGCATCCCTGCCCGCGCGGATGTCTGATTCAGTGAACGCAAAATCTTTCGCGGCAGAGTCTACTCGTCTAGTTTTTGAAATAACTACTTTTGGTTTTTCCTGCATAATATTCTCTATATCATGTCATTGCGAGGAGCGTTTGTCGCGACGAAGCAATCTATATATGGGGAGATTGCTTCGCTTCGCTCGCAACGACATTAACCGATACTTCCTTCCATCTGCAACGCGATGAGGCGATTCATTTCGACGGCGTATTCCATCGGCAGTTCTTTGACGAGCGGCTCGATGAAACCAGAGACGACCATAGTGGTGGCTTCTTCTTCGCTGAGCCCGCGCGACATGAGATAGAAGAGTTGCTCCTCGCCCACTTTGCTGACCGAGGCTTCGTGACCGATGGTCACGTCGTCTTCGTCAATCTCGATGTAGGGATACGTGTCGGAGCGGGATTTCGGATCGAGCAAAAGCGCGTCGCAGACCACATTCGACTTGACGCCCTTCGCGCCTTTATGCACTTTGAGCAGACCGCGATACGAGGCGCGTCCGCCAGACTTTGAAATTGATTTGGATGTCACTTTGCTCGTTGTGTTCGGCGCGAAGTGAACCATCTTCGAGCCTGCGTCCTGTGTTTGACCGGGACCCGCGAACGCCATGGAAAGCATCTCGCCATGCGCGCCGGGCTCCATGAGATAGCACGAGGGATATTTCATCGTGACCTTCGAGCCGATGTTCGCGTCCACCCATTCATGCGTGGCGTTCTCGAACACTTTGGCGCGTTGCGTCACGAGGTTGTACACGTTCGTTGACCAGTTCTGAACGGTTGAGTAACGCGAGCGCGCGCCTTTCTTGACGATGATCTCGATCACACCGGAGTGGAACGAGTCGGTGGTGTATTGCGGCGCGGTACAACCTTCGACGTAATGCACCGATGCGCCTTCGTCCACGATGATGAGCGTGCGCTCGAATTGACCGACGTTCGCCGTGTTCAAGCGGAAGTATGCTTGCAACGGCAGGTCTACTTTGACGCCTTTCGGCACGTACACGAACGATCCGCCCGACCAGACCGCGCTATTCAACGCGGCAAATTTGTTATCTTCGATCGGGATGACCGTGCCAAAATATTCACGGAACAAATCGGGGTACTGCTTCAAACCGTCTTCAATTGAAAGGAAGATGACACCCTGCTTTTCGAGGTGTTCTTGAATCGAGTGATAAACCATCTCCGATTCGTATTGCGCGCCGACGCCGGCTAAGAATTTCCGCTCCGCTTCGGGGATGCCCAGTTTGTCGAACGTCCGCTTAATATCGTCGGGAACATCGTCCCACGATTTTTCGCTCTTCTCCGTCGGCTTGACGTAGTAATAGATGTTGTCGAAGTCGAGTTCTTTCAATGACGGTCCCCAGTTCGGCATGGGGCGCGATTGATAATGCGCGAGCGCCTTCAAGCGGAACTCAAGCATCCACTGCGGCTCTTGCTTCATGCGCGAAATGTTTTCCACTACCGAACGGGAAAGTCCGCGCTCCGATTTGAACACGTAATTGTCGTCGCGGTCGTGGAAGCCGTATTTGTATTGTCCAATATCTTCGAGAAGTTGTGCATCTTCAGACATAATAAACTCCAGATTTCAGAGACTAGATAATTAGAGACTAGATGATTAGTCTCTAGGCGGCGATTTCCTCATGCTTCTCGCGCACCCATTCATAGCCTTGTTCTTCGAGGTGCAATGCGAGATCGGGTCCGCCCGATTCGACGATTCGCCCATCCAGCATGATGTGGACGAAGTGCGGTTTGATGTAATTCAGCAAACGTTGATAGTGTGTGATGACCAGCACGCCGAGTTCGGATCCGCTCAGGGCGTTGACTCCCTCCGCCACGATGCGGAGCGCGTCAATGTCGAGACCTGAATCGGTTTCATCCAAAATTGCCATCTCGGGCTTCAAGGTTGCCATCTGCAAAATCTCGGCGCGTTTCTTTTCGCCGCCAGAGAATCCATCGTTGAGGTAACGACCTGCAAAGTTCTGATCCATTTTCAGCATGGACATTTTTTCTTTCAGCAGTTTGCGGAATTCTGGGATCGGCATCCCCTTGTCTTCGGGATTCTCCGCGCGGCGACGGGCGTTGATGGCTGTCCGCAAAAAGTTGGCGACGGTCACGCCGGGGATGGCGACCGGGTACTGAAACGCGAGAAAGATGCCGAGGCGCGAACGCTCATCGGGTTCAAGTTCCAACACGTTTTGTCCTTTGAAAATGATTTCACCTTGCGTGACAGTGTAATTCGGATGCCCCATCAATGTGTAAGCCAGCGTGGACTTCCCCGTTCCGTTCGGTCCCATGATTGCGTGGATCTCGCCTTGGTTGACGTTGAGCGAAAGCCCTTTGAGAATTTCCTTGTCTTCGATGCTAACGTGCAGGTTCTTGATCTCGAGTTGCGACATGCGTGATTTGCTCCTGATGAAATGAACGTCCCGCAGGTTGAATGTTACCTTTTTGTTCTTGTAGTAAACCTGCGGGACGATATAGACTTTAGGTCGGCGGCATTATAGCAGGGCTGAGACGAAAAGTCAATATTTATGATATTTTTCTAGTATATTGACAATACACAGGCAGACGGTTATACTGCCAATCATGAAAAGCACGAAAGACCGAATTCTCGAGACCTTGCATCGCAAACCAAAAATTGCGATTAACGAGCTTGCCGAAGCGGTGGG
Source organism: Anaerolineales bacterium (assembly GCA_046328795.1). Taxonomy (GTDB): domain Bacteria; phylum Chloroflexota; class Anaerolineae; order Anaerolineales; family Villigracilaceae; genus Defluviilinea. Next base: position 5,851 of record JAXLVX010000083.1, read on the forward strand.
AATCAACGCGATCTCTGTCCGGCATCACCTGACGAACCTCACCGCGGAAGGATTGATCAAGGCAGACGAGGAACGCCACGGCGTTGGGCGCCCGCGTCTTGTCTATTCGCTTACGCTCGACGGGATGGAACGCTTCCCCACCAAATATTTGAGGCTGACCTCGAAACTTCTCGCGCAGATAAAAGAGTCCATGCCCGCGCCGGACGTAACAAAGTTATTCAGCCAGGTGGCGGAAGACATGTCGAAAGAATATTCGGATCAGATGCAGGGTCTCAGCATGGAAGAACGGCTGGACGTTGTAAAAGAAGCGCTCACACAGGAAGGCTTTACCGTAGAGTGGGAAAAGAAGGGCAAGGAATATCAGATCCACGAAATTTCATGCCCGTATTATCAGATCGGCATTTCACACCCCGAAGTTTGCGCGATAGACCAAACCTTGATATCGAAGATGCTTGCCCTGCCCGCTAAAAAAGTACAGTGCATTTTGGATGGCAGCGCGCATTGTACGTATGTGGTGAACGCCGGAAGTAAAAATTAAACCCGTAGACCTCACAGGTCTTGAAGACCTGTGAGGTCTACTAATACGAGGATATATGACCGAAGAAACCATCAATGAAATCCAATGGACGATCCATCAGACCAACCCTGAGTTAGTTCAACCTGCCCGCGCGAGTCTATCCGAAGTGATTGACCCTGAGATCGGGATGCACATCATCCAACTTGGATTAGTGCGCGATATTTCAATTGACAACGGTGTCGCCCACTTGAAAATGATCCTCACCACGCCGTTCTGCCCTTACGGTCCCGCCATGATCGAAATGACGAAGGCAAAGGCGCAGGAAGGCTTGAACATGCCCGTCACCATCGAAATGGGCATGGATATGTGGGACTTCTCCATGATGGAAGACCCCTCCGCATTGGATTGGGGAATGTACGCATAAAACTAAATCAACTCAACTTCAACAAAACTGGATTGGCGTTAAGAGCGGCAATCCAGTTTTATTTTCACAACGAAACAGTTACAATTGCGTAAACCCCCAAAGAGAATAACATGCAACGCAACTTCTTCCTCTCACTTTTGATCTTGACACTCTTCGCTTCATGCGCGCCTTTGAGCCCGGCGCCCGCTTCTGAGGCTTCTCTCGCCTTGGAGGACTGCGCGCTCACACCCCCATCAGGCAAACAGATTGACGCGCAGTGCGGCACATTCACCGTTCAAGAAGACCGCTCTAACCCATCTGGACGAACAATCGAATTACACGTGGCGGTCATCCCCGCCATCAAGCGCAACTCTCAGCCTGACCCGCTCTTTTTGTTGGCGGGCGGACCCGGTCAATCAGCCATCGAAACATTTCCCACCATGATCGGGTTGCTGTTCAACATCCATCAAGACCGCGACATCGTCCTCGTTGACCAGCGCGGGACCGGCAAATCGAATCCGTTGCGCTGTCTCGCCCCGGAGGATGAAGCGCTGGACGAAAACGACATGTTGACAAAATTAGAGTCTTGCCCTGCAAGCCTGAACGCCGACCCACGCTTCTACACCACCGAGATTGCTATGACCGATCTGGATGAAATCCGCGCGGCGCTTGGCTACGACAAGATCAACCTCTACGGCGCATCGTACGGGACCCGCGCCGCGCTCACGTATCTGCGCATGTTCCCCGAACACGTCCGCACGATGACGCTCGACGCGGTCGTTGACCCAGGATTTACTCTTTTCATGGATGCGGCAAAAGACGGGCAATCCGCGCTCGATAAATTCTTTGCGCGCTGTGAATCAGATGAAGCCTGCAAGACGACATTTCCTAATTTGAGAGACGAGTTCGCAAGCCTGCTCAAACGGTTGGACGAAACCCCGGCAAAGATCACCATTCCTCATCCGCTGACCAACGAACCGCTCGACCTAACTGTGACCCATCAGATGATCACAAACATGGTGTTCAACACATTGTACGCGCCAGAGATCACCGCCACTCTGCCGCTGTCCATCCACCAAGCATACGCGGATGAAAACTACACCCCATTAATCGCGCAGGCATTTCTCGTGGATGCGGGCTTGTACGATGGCATGTTCTACGCCGTAGCCTGCACGGAAGATGCTCCCTTAATCTCGCCGGAGGAAGCCGCGCAACAAAGCAAAGGGAGTGTCTTCGGCGACCGCACCGTTGAATTCGCCGAAGTCTGCGCCAAATGGCAAAAGGGAACTGCGTCGCCTCAATTCCGCGACCCGGTTGTCTCCGATGTTCCGACTCTAATTTTCTCGGGCGACGCGGACCCCATCACGCCGCCGTGGCACGCGGAAAAAGTCGCCGAGCATTTGACCAACGAACTTCATCTCATCTTTTCAAATATGGGACACGGCAACCTCGCAAACAAATGCAGTGTTGACATTTTCGAATCCTTCATCAAAGACGGCTCCATCGCGGGGTTGGATGCATCTTGCGTAAAAAGCGTCGAACCGCCGCCGTTCTTCGTCAACTTCAGCGGACCTCGTCCATAACAACAAAAGGGTCAATAGCATGATTCAAGTACAAGGTCTATCCAAATCATTCGGCAAAGTCAACGCGGTCAAGGATGTGTCCTTCGCCGCCGCAGACGGGCAGATCACCGGCTTGCTCGGTCCCAACGGCGCGGGCAAAAGCACCACCCTGCGGATGCTCTACACGCTTCTCAAGCCGGACGAGGGAACGGCTCAAGTGGACGGGTACGATGCGCGGCAGTCCCCGCTTGAAGTCCAGAAAAGAATCGGCGTGTTGTCAGACGCGCGCGGTCTCTATACAAGGCTGACAAGCCGTGAAAATATCCGTTATTACGGGCGTCTGCATGGGCTGGGAGGCGAGACGCTCGAACATCAGATCAATTCACTATTGGCTTTGCTTGATATGCAATCCATCGCCGACCGCAAGACAGACGGCTTTTCAACGGGCGAAAAACTCAAGGTCGCGCTGGCGCGGACTTTGGTGCATAACCCCAAAAATGTTTTGCTCGACGAACCAACGAACGGACTGGACGTGATGAGCACACGCGCCATTCGACAGTTCATTCAGCGGCTGCGCGAGGAAGGCAAATGCGTGCTGTTCACCAGTCACATCATGCAGGAGGTCGCCGCGCTGTGCGACCACATCGTTATCATCTCACATGGCGAAGTGACAGCCGATGGCAGCCCTGATGCGTTGCGAAGAAAAACTGGTCAGGAAAATCTCGAAGACGCGTTCGTCGCCGCGATCGGTTCAGAGGAAGGGTTGGGATAAATGAAAAAAATATTGGTTGTCTTTCAAAAAGAACTGCTCGACAATTTGCGCGACTATCGTAGTTGGATGACCGGCATATTCTGGGCGCTCTTTGGTCCGCTTCTTCTGGGCGGAATGATCATGATGCTTGGCAGTACGCTTCGCGAGAGCGTTGAGGAATCGCTGGTTCTGCCTGTTGCCGGCGCGGAGAACGCTCCTAATTTAATAGCCTTCCTCGAACAACAGGACGTTATCATCAAGCCTGCTCCTGCCGATCCTAAAGCCGCGGTCATCGCCGGTGATATCAACGTCGCGTTGATCATCCCAGCCGATTACAGCGAAGAATTTTCAGCGGGCGAATCGGCAAAACTACAATTGGTCTTCGACAGCACGCGCCAATCTGCCGCGGCGGATATCTCTCGCGCGCAAAAACTGCTTGAAGGATATGGCAAATACATCGGTTTGCTACGCCTAAGTTTGCGAGGCATCAGCCCCGAAGTGACGCGTGTGGTGCAGATCGAAGAGATTGACACATCCACGCCGCAAAGCCAGGCATTGATCTTCATTTCGATGCTTCCATACTTCATCATCTTCGCCATCTTCAACGGCGCCGCGCCTGTGATCACAGACGCAACGGCTGGCGAACGCGAACGCGGCTCGTTGGAGCCGTTACTGATCAACCCTCTGCGGCGCGGATGGGTTGCCATCGGAAAGATGTTGTCGGCGATGCCATTCGCCACGGTGAACTTGATCATCACGCTGGCTGGGTTCATCGCCATCTTCAACGTACTGCCCATCGAGGAATTGATCGGCGTTCGGATCGGTTTTAACCTCGGCGCGGTTATGGCTGTGTTTCTGATCTGCCTGCCAATCGTTTTCCTTGCGTGCGCTGTCGAGACATTGATCGCGTCGTTCACCAAAACCACAAAAGAGGCTGGCACGTATTTGCCGTTCATTGGCTTGATCCCTTCCTTACCCGGTCTCGCATTGGCATTTTTGCCCGTCAAACCAGAGTTGTGGACGATGCTCATCCCAACATTCGGACAGCAGATCTTGATCAATCAGTTCTTACGCTCCGAACCGATTCAAGGAATGAATATCGTCGTCTCTGCCGTGCTGACAATTTTGCTCGCGATAGTCGTCACGTATATCGCCGTCAAATTCTATGAGAGCGAACGCATCGTCACCGGATGATACGCTTGTTAATTTGACCCCTATCCAAAAAGAGCCTTGCGCCCAGTATGCGCAAGGCTCTTTTTCTTCTAGATACCTGACAGTTTGGCGAAATCCGGTGGTCGAGTAGCCGCGAATGCTCTTTGAGCGGCGTATCGAGACCACTTCCTCGTCGAAAAAATCATTTCCATTCTGTTTTTACCTTTCCTTTTGGTCTCGATATGTCCCGCGATGCTTCGTCTTCGTGGCGCGAATATCACGCGCCACTCCGCTCAGCACGAGCGGTGCTACTCGACCAACGTGTGCTTTGAAAACAAAAGTGTCAGGTAGCCAGGATTCTATTGCCGTTTCGCCGCGTAATCGCTGTAGCCGCCGATGAATTCTGTGATGCGCGAATCTTTCAACTCGAAGATGCGATTGACGGTTCGATCCAGAAAATAGCGGTCATGCGAAATGACGAGGACTGTCCCGTTGAAATCGTTGAGCGCGTTCTCCAACACTTCGGCAGAGGCGATGTCGAGATTGTTCGTCGGTTCATCTAACAAAAGAAAGTTGGCTCCCGATAGGACGAGCAACGCCAGCTGAAGCCGACTCCGTTCGCCGCCCGAGAGCGAGCCGACCTTTTGAGTCGCTTGACGATAGGTGAACAGGTAGCGGGTCAGGAAAGAAACGGCGCGTCCTTCGCTCATGTTGCCGCCGAGTCGCACAGCATCCAAAACGGATTGATCGAAGTCCAGCGTTTCATGTTCCTGCGCGTAATATCCGACCTTCACGCTCGGACCGATCTTGATCTCGCCGCTGGATGGATTTTCTTTTCCGAGGATCAATCGCAACAACACAGACTTGCCCGCGCCGTTCGCGCCGATCAACCCCACGCGCTCGCCATGCCGAATGAGGAAGTTGAGATCGTTCAAAATATTTTCCGCGCTGAGCGGAGCGGCGCGTGATGTTTGCGCCGCGAAGTCGAAGCGGGGAGAGGGTGGGGGCTGAGGGAGAAAACTTTTGCCCACCTCCACAAACTCCAACACCTGATTCGATCCGCGCCAGCCGTTCAACTCCAGATCCATTTTGCGGCGTTCGGTTACAGGCTTTTCGATCTTGTCCATCTTGTCGAGGCGCTTCTGCATGGATCGCGCTTTGATCGCCATCTTCTCGTTGTCGTAGACCTTTGCCCACATGGCAAAGCGTTTGATAGCAATTTCCAACCGTCCGATCTCGCGCTGTTGTACTCGAAATAATTCCTCCTGCCGCGCGAGTCGTTCTTCTTTATCCACGATGAATTCGGTGTAATTGCCTGTGAATGTTGTGATCTTTCCATCTTCGATATCAGCGATGTGACTCGCCACCGCGTCGAGAATGTAGCGATCATGTGAAATGATGACCACCGCGCCGTCGTAGTCGTTGATGAGTTTTTCAAGAAATGCTTTACCGGGCATGTCGAGATGATTGTCGGGTTCATCCAACAACAGCACGGACGGTTTCGCTACCATCAGCCGCGCCAACCCGATCAATTTTTTCTGCCCACCGCTCAATGCGCGGATGGGTTTCTCGAAATCAGATTCGGGCAAGCCCAGCCCGCGCAACATTTCGCGCACGCGCGATTCGTAGTTCGCGCCGCCGAGCGATTCGAATTCCTCCAGCAGTTTGTGTTGCTCGTCGAGGGCGCGTCCCAATTTTTTGGAATCGCCATACACTTCGGGGTCGGCGAGTTTTGATTCAACGCGATGCAATTCCGCTTCCACCTCCGCCACGCGCGGATTCCCATCCAGCGCGAGTGAGATCGCCGTTCGATTCGGTTCAAATTCTGGATGTTGAGGCAGATAGCCCACGGTCACACCTTTCGCGCGGATGACCGTCCCGCCTTTTTCGGGTTCGTGCTCCCCGACGATCATTTTCAACAGCGACGACTTCCCCGCGCCGTTTGGTCCGATCAACCCGATTCGTTGATCGTGTTGTATTTCCCAGTTCAAGTCGCGGAAGATGGCGTGCGAGCCGAGGATGAGGGTGGCGTTTGAAATTGTGATCGAGATCATGGTTGCTCCAAATTATATCGTTCAGACCTCACAGGTCTGTGAGACCTGTGAGGTCTCTGATGAAATTAAACAAAAACGCCGTGGCGCTCAGCGCCACGGCGAA
>JAXLVX010000084.1:0-12311 GCA_046328795.1 Anaerolineales bacterium
GTTTTGTCGGCTCAGATCGCACCGCCGCAAACGGCGACGTGGCGAACAAGATCGGCACATACATGCTTGCCCTCGCGGCAAAAGATAACGGCGTGCCGTTTTATCCCGTTGTGCCGACCTCCACGATTGACCTCTCGCTTTCGCATGGCGATCAAATCCCCATCGAAGAACGCGACCCGGAGGAAGTGCTAGGCTTGGAGTTCAAAGGTGAGCGCGTCACGCCGAAGGGCGCGAAAGCGCGCAACATCGCCTTCGATGTGACGCCGAATCGTTTAGTCACCGGGATCGTGACAGAGAACGGCATCGCCTATCCGCCGTTTGAGCAGAGTTTGAAAAAAGTTGTAACGGGTAACTAATGGCTTTCTTTCAACCCACTCCCACCAGCCGTTACGACCTCCGCTTTTCCATTGCCGGAATCCCCGTGCGCGTGCATCCGTTGTTTTGGCTTATCGCGCTCCTGTTGGGGTCAAGCGGCGACCTGCTTCAGATCGTGATTTGGATTTTTGTTGTTTTCGTTTCCATCGTGGTACACGAACTGGGTCACGCATTCGCATTTCGTTGGTATGGCTTGCGCTCGCAGATATTGCTCCATTTCTCCGGCGGCTTGACCATTCCTGAAACGACACCGTGGGGCGGTGGATATGCCAGCGTCGCGATTGGTCCAGTTCAGCAAATTTTGATTTCGCTGGCTGGTCCGGGCGCAGGTTTTGTGTTGGCTGGATTAATCATTGCCATTGTTCACTTGCTGGGCGGAACTGTTGGTAACAATTACTTGTTTGGACTCCTGCCACTACCGACATCAGCCACCCTGCCGTTAGGTGGATTCACAATGAGCATTTTTCTTACGATGATGCTATGGGTCAATGTTTTTTGGGGGCTGATAAACCTCCTGCCGATCTTCCCGCTGGACGGCGGTCAGGTCGCGCGCAATGTTCTGCTGTTGTACGATCCGATCGGCGGCGTGCGCAAATCGCTGTGGCTGTCTGTCATCGCGGGCGGACTCATGGCGTTGGCAGGCTTCGTGTTATTCCACAGCGCGTACACTGCGCTCCTATTCGGACTCCTTGCGTTCCAAAGTTATCAGGCTTTGCAAAACCGCTTCGGCGGCGGATATTAAATTCGGGCTCTACGGTTTTTACGAGAAACCCTAAAACCTTTGCCACGGATTGCACGAATTCGCACGGATTATTTTTAAAATCGGTGAAAATCAGTGAAACTTGTACTGAGCCTGTCGAAGTATCTGTGGCTAAGAGCTTGTGAGGTTATTACTCATCTCATCACCCTAAATTGGAAAATTTGTAATCCCGTTTTCTAGACAATCCCCGCATCGCGTGATAAACTTTCGCCCGTTGACATTTGGCGTGACGCAACCCGCGTCACGCCTTTTGATGCGAATACTACCTGCTCGTGCCGCCGTCCTCGGCGTTTTGAGCAAGAGGATTAATGGACATTCTTCTGACCGGTTCAGTTGCCTACGATTACTTGATGACCTTCCCCGGTCATTTCAAGGAACAAATTCTCCCCGAGCGATTAGGCTCGATCAGTTTGTCGTTTCTCGTAGATTCCATGTCTAAACAGCGCGGAGGCGTTTCGCCGAACATCGCTTACACCATGGCGCTCCTCGGGGAACAGCCGCGCGTGATGGCAACTGTTGGAGAAGATTTCGAAGAGTATCGCGCCTGGCTCGAATCAAAAGGGGTGAATACCTCGTTGATGAAGGTCGTCCCCGGTTTATTCACCGCTTCATTTTTCGCAACGACCGATAACGCTTCCGCCCAGATCGCCTCGTTCTATCCCGGCGCAATGGGAGTTGCGTCATCGCAATCCCTCAACGATCTACCCGGTAAGCCAGACCTGATCGTCGTCTCGCCGAACGCGCCAGACGCGATGACAAAGTTTTGCGCAGAAGCCAGAGGGCTGGGATTAAAGTACCTGTACGACCCGGGTCAGCAAGTTCTTCGTCTCGAAGGCGCCGAGTTGATCAACGACATGGAAGGCGCGCACTTCCTGTTCTGCAACGATTACGAATTCGGGTTGATCTCCAAGAAAACAGGCTGGAGCCTTGACCAGATGCTGGATCATGTGAAAGTGCTGGTGATCACGCGCGGCAAAGACGGCGCGGACTTGTACATGGGCGGCGAGTCGGTGCACATCCCAACTGTCCCTGAGAAAGAGATCGTGGATCCGACGGGAGTCGGCGACGCGTTCCGAGGCGGATTCCTGGCGGGCTACTCGCGCGGCTTCGATTGGAAGTTGTGCGGCGAGATCGGCTCGCTCGCGGCGGTCTATTGTTTGGAGCAGAAGGGTCCGCAAAGTCATTCGTATTCGCGGAAAGATTTTGTTGAGCGATTTAGAAAGCATTTTGAAGATGAGGGGAAATTGACAGGGTTGTTATAAGAGCAATTCCGTTGGTTGAGTAGGCGGTGCCGCGAAGCGGTCCGCCGTATCGAAACCAACTGGTACGCAAAATAATTTTTGTTAGTGGTGGTTTCGATACGCCCCTCAAAGAGCATTCGGGGCTACTCAACCACCGAGGTATATAAAATAAAGGAGCAACAAATGAGTAACTACGATATCAAAGACATCAATCAGGCAGAGGGCGGACGCCGCCGCATGGATTGGGCGGAACGCGAGATGCCCGTCCTGCGCCAGATCCGCGAGCGATTCAAAAAGGAGAAGCCGCTCAAGGGCTTGCGCGTGGCGGCGTGTCTGCACGTCACGACCGAGACGGCGAATCTCATGGTCACATTGCAAGACGGCGGCGCGGATATCGTCCTCACCGCCTCGAATCCGCTGTCCACGCAGGATGATGTCGCGGCGGCGTTGGTGAACCAGTTCGAGATTCCCACGTTCGCGATCAAAGGCGAGGACAAGGTCACATACTTCAAGCACATCCGCGCCGCGCTCGAACACAAACCGCACATGACGATGGACGACGGCGCTGACCTCGTCTCGTCGCTGTTCTTCATCGAAATGGGACGCTTCGAAAAACTCGAGCCGTCTCTCGCGTCATGGGCGAAGGGACTCTCCGACGATGAGCGTAAGGAAATGCTCAAAGGCGTGATCGGCGGCACGGAAGAGACGACCACAGGCGTGATCCGTTTGAAGGCGATGGAAAAAGATAATGTGTTGAAGTTCCCCGTGATCGCGGTGAACGACGCGCAGACCAAGCACTTGTTCGACAATCGCTACGGCACGGGTCAATCCACCATTGACGGCATCATCCGCGCGACGAACGTTTTGCTTGCGGGCAAAAATTTTGTGGTGGCTGGCTACGGCTGGTGCGGACGCGGTCTCGCGTTGCGCGCGCGGGGAATGGGCGCGCAGGTCATCGTCACTGAAGTGGACCCGATGAAGGCGCTCGAAGCCGTCATGGACGGGTATCAGGTCGCCCCGATGTCTGAAGCGGCGAAAGTCGGAGATTTCTTCTGCACCGTCACCGGCGATCTCAACGTCATTGACGAGGCGCACTTCAAAGCGATGAAAGACGGCGCGATCGTCGCCAACTCCGGTCACTTCAACGTGGAGATCAACATCCCCGCGCTCGAAAAGATGAGCAAGGGCAAACCGAACCTCGTGCGCCCGTTCGTGGATCAATACGAGACGAAAGACGGACGCAAGATCAACATCCTCGGCGAGGGGCGGCTCATCAACCTCGCTTCCGCCGAAGGGCATCCTGCCTCCGTCATGGACATGTCTTTCGCCAATCAGGCTTTGTCCGCTGAATTCATGGCGAAGAATGCCGACAAGTTGGAGAAGAAAGTTTACTCAGTGCCGACCGAGATTGATAAAGAGATCGCCCGCCTCAAACTCGAAGCGATGGGTGTGAAGATTGACGCGCTTACCGCCGAACAATCGCACTATTTGAATTCGTGGGAAGAGGGAACATAGTCAGTTGCAAGTGAACAGTGATCAGTAAGCAGTAAAGCCTCGCGGACGCCGAAGTGTCCGCGAGGCTTTTTGTTTTATGGCTTTGTCTGTATCTTCCCTGCAATAATATCCGCCTTGATCTGTTCCAACTCGGCTTTGACTTCTGGCGAAATGAACGCATCGAACTGGTGGAACGGAGCAAGTCCGACTTCGCCTGTTTCTAACCCGCCGAAATGGATACCGCCTGCAAATTCATCCTCGACGATAGATCTAACAGTTAATTCCACGGTTGGCGCATAGTTTTTTAGGATGCTAGTAAGTACGATATCTTGATATTCTGGAAGTCCGTCAGCCCAATCGAAATCCACGCCGATGAAGTAGGCATCTCCATGCAGTTTGACAGCGTTAGCGGCTCCCACACCCGGATCGTAGCCTGCCACAGGAAGAATCACATCTGCGCCCTGATCCAGAAACTGTTGTGCGATGTCCCTGCCTTTTTGTGTGTCGAAGAAATTTCCCACAAAAACTCCTTCGTGTTTGTGCGGGTCCCATCCAAGCACTTCGACAGACGTTCCCTTTTTCTCGTTGTGGTATTCCACGCCGAGTGCAAAGCCGTCCATAAAATCAGTGACGGGAGGAAAATCCTGTCCGCCGAACACGCCGACCTTGCCGGTTTTTGACTGAGACGCCGCCAGGTATCCTGCAAGGAATGCCGCCTGATCCGTTGCGTACAGTTGAGTCCTCACATTCTCAAGCGGTGGATCGAATGGGAATTCGATCAACAGGAATTTCTGCTCGGGGTTCTGCTCAGCCGCGGCGTATACGGCATCCGCAATTTCGGACGTGCCGACGATCAAGTCGCAATCACCGCGTTGAAATTCTGTGATGTGTTTTTGGAAATCGGTGTTGGCGGCAGATTCAAGAACTTTAATGTCCCAACCGAACTGCATATTTGAATTTTGCATGCCGCGAAAAACTGCCTCTTCAAAGCTAACACCCGATAAGCCGTTCGCGCCGGTCACCTGACAAACCCTGCCCGAATCTGTCGGCGGAATCGGCGTGGCGGTTGGCGCGGCTGGCGGCGCGCCACATTCAGAAGCGCTTTTGTGCAGATATTTCGTACACTCGTCAACGGTCAGTGTCCGTGTCAATCGTGATTTTGCTAGATTGACCAAATCTTCAAGTTCCAACAAATAAACATAGCCGCCATGGTCTTCGCCAACCGCAAGCAACTTTCCGTTGGGGTGGAAAGCGATATCCCACAAGCCCGATCCGCCGCTGACAAAGGTGTTGAGTTGTTGCCCTGTCGAAGAATCCCAAAGTCTGGCGGTTCCATCGCGGCTGGCAGTGGCGAGGCGCTGTCCATCCGGACTGAAGGCGATAGACATGACCTGGTTGGCGTGTCCGCTCAACGTCAGGAGTTCTGAGCCGGTTTTTACATCCCAGACCTTTGCGGTGTCGTCGAGACTGGATGTTGCGATTCGCGATCCATCCGGGCTGAAAGCGATTGCAGAAGGCGAAGCAGTGTGCCCGCGCAGAGTGATGATCGTTTCGCCTGTATCTGAATTAAGGATCTGCACAGTGTTATCGTAAATGCCCAACGCAAGCAACTTATCATCCGGGCTGAAAGCGGCGGCGCGGATCGCAACTGGAAAGAACTGCGTATACATCTCTACGGGAGGTGAAACACTAACATCCCAAAGAACAGCCTTGTAGTCTTCGCCGACAGTTACCAGCCGTGTGCCGTCGTGATTAAATGCAACTCCATTGATGGCTCCCGTATGTTTTTGTATTTCATCCATCATCGAGCCGCTCGATATATCCCATATTCGAACAGCGGAATCCTCATAGCCAACCGCCAGTTTTTTATCGTCGGGGCTGAACGACAAATCGTATATCGGTTTTTCAGAAGAGCGCAAAGCGTGGATGATCTCGCCAGTATTTGTATCCCATACCTTGACAGATCCATTCTCAGCGCTGACTGCGAGTAATGTTCCATCCGAGTTATATGCCAGTTGTCCGTCTGAGTTGGTGGAGGTGTAAGAAGAAAAAACCTCGCGCCGAATAATATTCCAAACTCGCAACGTGCCATCGGTACTGCTGGTTGCCAGTTTGGTACCGTCCGGACTGAAATCAACTTCGATCACTGGCTCGGTATGCCCGGCAAGCGTTACAACTTCGCGTCCAGTCGCCACATCGAATATTTTTACGGTTCGGTCTGAACTGGAAGATGCGATCCAAAGACCATCCGGGCTGAATTCGATGTGATTTACCCCCGCAGTATGACCGACTATAGTTGATCGCTTTTCGCCGGTCTCTGTATCCCAAATGATAATATCCGTATAACTGGTTCCGCCAGTGGTGGCGATCAATTTTGAATCAGGAGTGAATGCGCCGGTTCCATCCACGCCTTGCCCGTGCAATTCCAATAGTTGTTCCCCTGTTCCAGCGTGCCACACTCTTGTTGTGCCGTCATCGCCGAACGAAATGACACGAGTGCCGTCCGGGCTGAAGTAGACAAAACGAGCGCTGGCAGTGTGCCCAACAAATTCAACCAATTTTTGTCCCGTATTTGCATCCCAAATGACCGGGATCCCATCAAAAGAAGAAGTCAGGATGCGTTTGCCATCCGGGCTGAACTCAAAGGTTATGCCCTCGTATTGGATTCGACCCTGCGGAACCAGCTCTTTACCGGTAGGCACATCCCAAAAATGGATTCCATCGTCGTAGCCGGCGGCTATCATTTTGCTATCCGGACTGAAGACCGAAAAATAACCGGGCACTTCGAAGAGCAATTCTCTGGTTTCGGCATTGAATAATTTTGCAGACCCAACACCAGCCAAGAGGTAGTTTCCATCCGGGCTGTATTCCACATTCCATGGGTAGCCCGGCTCATTGGCTTGTATGACCATTTCGATATGAGATGCCTGAACGGCGCGATGTAAAGCGTCCTCCGCCTCGATTGTGTGTGATACCTCCAACGCTTCCAGCGCCAAAAGGATACTGCGTTCCGGATCCACATTGAGATTCAGGATCGAAGCCGCGGCTAACTCACGTGAAGTTGCCTCGCGGTTCGACGCTTGCGCCTGCCTCCCGAAGAGGAGCACTGCGACTCCGAGGATCAACGCTACCACCAAAGCGCCGGTCAGATACACAGCGCGTTTGCGTAGTTGTCCCGCCGAATGAGTTTGTTCTTCGGCGCGTTGTCTTTCTGTTACAGCCAGTTTTTGCGCGGCGTCAAGTTCGCGTTGTTGGCGCACTCGTTCTTTTTCTGTGAGTTGGTCTCGTTCGCGGATGCCCGCCTCCAGAAATGCGCGGTCATTCTGCGATATTGCAACTGTGGTGTTTGCCGACCAACTCTCGAACTGTTCCAAGCGCGCCCCGGTCAGCAGATAACTCGCATCGTTCCCGGCGTTCTTCCAATCCGTTGCTGCGGTTGTTAATTGTCTTTGTAAGCGGATATCATTGCGGCTTTCGGCAAGCCATTCGCGCAGTTGACTCCATTCGCGCAAGAGCGCTTCGTGCGCCACTTCCACCGTTGCGCCGCGTGTGACCGGGTCCCGGTCGAAGGTCAGCAACCGCGCTTTGCCGTAGCGGTCAATCACGGCTGATAGTTGCTGATCGTCCGTGCTTAGTTCGTCTAATTCCTCACGCAGGACTCTGCGGCGCGTATCTGCTGCGCCTTCGCCCAGCGTTACCAGCCGCAGAAACAGTTGGCGCGTTGCCGATCGTTCCGCTTCGTTCAGATTTCGAAAAATTATTTCCGCGCGGCGCCCTAACGCGCCAAGCACGCCGCCGATCTCGCTATATGCTTTGTTCGTGAGCGTACGCCCTTCCCGTTTTTCAAACAACTCTGAAAGGGCGTATTGCAGTAACGGTAGCCCGCCGGGCTGATTCCCCTTGTCGTGAACGATCTTTGAAACGAGCCCCTTTTCCAGCCGGAGCCCGACGCGCTGTGCCGGCCCGGCAACCGCTTGCTCGACCTCATCAGCGGTCAATGGCAGGACAAATTCAAAACGCCGGTTCATCATCTCGCCGAAATCCACGTAGCGCAGGGGCTTGTCGGTGAAATCCGCGCGTAATGTAATGACCACGCGCAGGCGGCTTCGTTCATCGAGAATAGCGACTGCGAGGGCGTCGAGGAACAATGCGCGCTCGGCTTCATCTTTGACCAGTGTGAACACTTCTTCGAATTGGTCAATGACTAGAACCAGTTCAACCGAATCGTCTGTGGGAAGAATGCGATGCACGGCGCGAAGCAAGCCGCGTTGTCCATCTTTTAACTGTGACAGCAAACTTTCCGGTGGATTGACCGCGACGCGAAGCAACGACAATTCGAGTTCCTCGAATGGATGCTTGCCCGGCAGCATGTCCACAACGAACCAATTCTCAGAGCCGGGTAGGGCGCCGCGCCGCAACGCGGGGATCAAACTCGCCCGCACTACCGAAGACTTGCCGCTGCCACTCGGACCAATCACAGCCAGAAAGCGATGTAAGTCTCCGCCCTCACCGAGCCGTGCCAGCAATTGCTGAACTAACGATTCACGCCCGAAGAAATTTTCGGCATCTGACTCGTTGAACGCGCGCAATCCCTTGAAAGGATTGACGATCTCCGCTCCGATCTCTTCCTCTTCATACGCGATGATCGTCGGCTGCAAGCCCGCCATCCTGCCAACCGCGTTGCGAAATTCATGGAAAAAAGACAGGGTGTCAGCGTAACGTTCTTCGGGGTTTTTTGCTGTCGCCTTCGCAATGACGGAATCCAATGAGGCGGGAAGCCCGGCTTTGTGAGCCGAAAGCGGAGGCATGGGAGCGTTGACGTGTTGCTGGATCAGGTCGAAGGGAGTCGGACCCGCAAAGGGAATTGCGCCGGTCAACATCTCGTAGAGCATCACGCCGAGGCAATAGATATCCGTTTGGGGTCGTATCGAATGTGATTGAATCTGCTCCGGCGACATGTACGTTGGCGAGCCGATCATCGCGTCCATGCTGGTCTGGTTTTCGATTTCGGGGTTGCCGAGATTCTTCGCAATCCCAAAATCTGCCAGATAGGTGTTGGAATCTTCATCGAGCAAAACATTCGCGGGCTTTAGGTCGCGGTGGATGATGCCGATGCGATGGGCTGAGTTCAACGCGGAACAGATCTGCTCGAGCATTTTGAGCGCGGTTTCGATTGAGATCGCGCCTTGTTCAAGTCGGTTCTGAATATTCCCGCCGCGCAAGAGCCGCATCACCAAATACGCCACGCTTGGTTCGCGCCAGTAGTCGTACAGCGGAACAATATGCGGATGTTCGAGCCGCGCCACCAGTTGCGCTTCGGTTTCGAATCGGCGGATGAAATCGGGATGATTTGCGAAAGCGGGCAGGATGATCTTCACCGCCACTTCGCGTTCCACATTCGGCTGAACCGCGCGGTAGACGCTACCCATGCCGCCCATGCCGATCCGTTCCGCGAGCGCATACCCTCGGATGGCGCGCCCGGTTAGGTCTTCGCGCCCGATCTCTTCGATGGCTGGGGGAGGAGTCACTGGCGGCAGGTCTGATGCGGCTGGTTTGACCGAACGCGCCCAGCGGACGAAACCGGCTCTTTCCTCCAGTGGAATTGCCAGCGCCATCGCCAGCCTCTCGGCAATTTGAACGGACGCGCGCAGGTCGTCCGCCTCGATCTTCCGCAGTGTGATCGCCGCGCATCCGACGCGCCTCGCCAGTTCCTCCTGCGTCAGATCCATTTCGCGCCGTCGCTGGCGCACGTACAAACCGAAAGATTGTTCCTGTTCCATGACTGCTCCTCGATATATGAAAAGTATAGCCGAGCGATAGTTCAAGTACAAGAAGCAAACAGGTTTGTATCGTTTTTTATATCGGTCATGACTCAGTTATATAAAAAGCGATACGAAACCTAAAAACCCTTGAAATTGATTTTTCAAAATGCTACAGTGCGGACATGAAACGCGCGCGCAAATTTCAAATCATTCAATTCAAGGAGAATCAAAATGAACAATAAAAAGTTTTCGCTCTTGGTCGCAGTACTGATGCTTACCGCTGTGGTATTGCAAGCCTGCGCTGGGTCGTCCCTGTCGAACTTTCCCACTGGCGTTCGCGGACCCCGAAGAACCTCTTGTGGGATCTGATTTCCATGAAGATGGTACGTGGAACAACTTCTACTACGGCGCCCATGAAGTTTGGGGAACGTACAGCGTGAAAGGCGAC
Source organism: Anaerolineales bacterium (assembly GCA_046328795.1). Taxonomy (GTDB): domain Bacteria; phylum Chloroflexota; class Anaerolineae; order Anaerolineales; family Villigracilaceae; genus Defluviilinea. The sequence continues at coordinate 10,081 of JAXLVX010000084.1, forward strand.
CTGTACATCGAGGAAACGAACAATTTCAACTGCGGCAAATCGCCGATGAGTTTCCGCTACACCTTCGACGGCACGAACCTGACATTCGAACTGACCGAAGAGAGCAAGAAAGACGAATGCGAAGGCAGGCGGGGCGCATTCGACGGCACAACATGGGTGCTGGTGGAAGAGTAGCGCCGCGATTGAGATCAATGATCGATTCTAGGTTGAGGGATGATGGGAATCAACCATCATCCCTCAACAGGAGAAACAAACATGGGAAAAAAAGATTCTGAAAATACGCAAACGGGAAGGACTGAGATCAGTATCGCCAAGATTGGGTTGATTACAGCTGTCGCAGTGGCGCTTATTACTTGTATGGGAACGATGGTACCTCGATTGCTGGAACTCATGTTTTCTGAACCAACGGCTGTCGCAGTAGAGTCGCAACCCATTGTCGTTGCAACCAGTGCAAATGTTTCTGAGCCAACCCAGATGCCAACACTTCGGATCGAACCAATCGCGACTCAAATGCCAAACACAGCTATACCTCCGACTCTTACACAACCCCCTCCTCCTACCGCGACGAAAATACTCTTTAAGACATTATCCATCGAGGCTGAAAGCGGAGAAATGAGTAGCGGAGGTTTCCCTATCCGAGATCAGACTGCAGTATCAGCATCCAATCAGGCGTTCTGGTTAGGGATAAGAGGGGCTTCATTAAAATTTACAATTAATGAAATGGCAGCCGGTCAATATGAACTTACAATTCGATATGCAAAATATTCGAATAATGCTGAGTATCGTGATACTGGTTACCAAAACTTGTATGTGAATAGCAGTTCCAGTCCGATTCTAATAACTGCTTTTAAAACTTATGACGATACAGTTCTGAAATGGGCAGAGCTTCAACTCACCGTGAGGCTTGAACAGGGAAGAAATACGCTCGCTATAATAAATGATGTAAGTGATCAGGTGGCAGGAATAGATCGTCTTGTTCTTCGTTGGATAGGACCGTAATCGAATTGAGACGAATCAAAGACCTCGGAGTTCTTCAAGAACTCCGAGGTCTTTTTCTAGGGGGCGAAATTTCTCCGCTAATTCTTATTGCACGAAAAATTGACCCCGACCAAATTGCTTGAGTGACCTGCCTGGTCGTGAACAATCACGCCAATTGCCACGTCGTATTGTTTTGAACCGCAAGCCCATTGACCTGTGACGACACTGCCGTTTTTCTGCTTGGCAGAGGGAGTAATGGAAACATCTTTTATCTGACCAGTTACTTGCACCGAAGTGCTGATGAGTTGAAAATCAACTAAATTCGCATCGCCTTCGGCGTCGTAGTAATAAACGTCCAGATAAGCGATCAAGCCGCCGGAGGATGCGTCGAAACGCACAACGACCCGATCAATCACAAGCGATGACGCCGCAGGAGGAATGGCGGTGGGCGGAGCCTCGACCTCTTGCACGTTAGAGGCGTCGCCAATCACGGTTGCGAATTCTCCCCAAAGCCAGCAAGTCTCCGCCGGCTTACTTGGGTTCTTGATGATCCAATAATTGGTAGGCGAGTTCTTCCCGACAACTTCCGCTTGCAAGCCTGCCTTCAATGCGCCGACAATCTCGTATGCTTCACCGGGACCCGAACGGCAATTTGTGTCTGCGCTCGCTATGACATTAACTATAGATGGCGTCGCTGTAAATACAGGCGCGGAGGTGAACGTCGGCTCTGCTGTGGATGTGGGGGCGAGCGCGGTTTGCGTCAGCGCTTGAAGCGCCTGCGCTTGGGCGGTGACAGTCAATGCGAGATCGGGACCCGCAGTCGGTTCACTTGTCGGCTCGCTCGTCGGGGCGGCGCACGCCGTGAGGATCAGGGCGAAGAGAATGGCGATGCGCAATATGTTTTTTTGATTCATGGTTCTCCTAAATAGCTAAGGGATTGTGCGTGTTTCCTTTTACTTCAAACGACTGCGCGGCAAATCTTGTTCCAGAAAGCGCACGAAGCCTTATATCACATAATGATGAGCGCTCCTTAACTTGAGCGGTCATTTCAAAACAAATTGAGACATTGGTACTGTGTTTTTGCGGGGAAATTTGAGGATCGTATTATTTTAGGAGAAACGTTTTCGCGTAAACAAGTAGATCAATATCCCGCCTATGACCAACGAAGGCAGGATAATTAATCCTGCTTCGGGACCGAACGCGCCGCCTGTCCACAACACCGGCCCTGTAACGTCAATGCGAGTCAACGGGTA
>JAXLVX010000085.1:0-12253 GCA_046328795.1 Anaerolineales bacterium
ATTGCAACTCTATGTCATCTGTCGCCACGGCGCCACGCGACGCCTTCGGGATTTGAAAACCCATTTTGCCATTTCTAGAATCCTGCCATCCCTTCGGGATTGATTCTATGGAAATAATCCATATCGTGTTTATTGCTAGATTTATTGGTTAATTTGCAACAGTCGTTCGCCTAAAAAGTGACTACATCTACTCTGGCGGACAGCGCCAGGAAAACCGCCACTTCAACTGATAATGAGGTACGAATGACCCAGCCGCCTTTTGACGATGATTTTCAAGATCGTATTCAGCGCATTCTCAATGAAAAGAAGAAAGACGAACTGCGCGAGAACTACGGAATGCAAATGGAGAACGCCGACGGGCTGTCTCCGCAAGCCGAGGGCGAGTGGCTGGATTACATCGCCGAGTTTGAACGACAATTCGAGAATGCCCGCCGAATAACCATCCGCGAACGGATCGGCAACCCTGTCGTCAAGTCGCTGACAGAAATTCCCGAGTCTGAGTTGGAAACCGAACTTGATAATTTGCTCGAACTGTTGGCGGAAAATAACATTGCCATTGATTTTCTTCACGAGATCGAAGATCGCGAGGCATATCTTTTTCTCACCGAAGAACTGCTGGATGAGACGACGGATGACATTTACATCCCCGGCATGATCAGCCACTTCATCTACGAAGAGTTCCATCCCAACGATGAAGACGACATCACACAAGCGGTTGATGAATTTTTTTACGCGCTATTCAAGGATTATCTCCGAGAGACAGACAGCATGTTTTATTACACAATCTCGAAGGAAAATATGCGCGACTCAAAAGGTCAATCCATGAACTTAGAGCAATTCAAAAAATCAGTGGCTGATTTCTATGAAAAACATCCTGTGCTGATGGATCATTCAATTGAAGTTATAAGTATTAATATTGAAGGAGATAAGGCTATCGCCGATGTTCAAACTCTTTGGCATGCCATTCCAAAAAACGAGAATGCTGTCGTCAAACATGAAGGTATATCGAAGTTTAGCTTGGAAAGAAGCATCTATGGGGGCTGGGACATAACGCAAGCAAACATTGTAGGCTGGGAATTTTCATGAACGGGAACACCCGAACCAGCCTCAAGGTCGGCATGACCGTGCTTGTCGTCCAGAAACAAGACCAACGCACGGGGAAGTTGACCAAAGGCATCGTCAAAGATATCCTCACCAAATCGCCGAACCATCCGCATGGCATCAAAGTCCGTTTGCAGAGCGGAGAAGTTGGGCGTGTCAAAGAAATTGTCGAAGAATGAATCGTCAAAAAATATTTGTCTGGTTTGCCGCGCTGACGGTCGTACTGGCGTGCGCGCCCAGCGCGGCCGTACCAACCGTCCCTGCGTCGGACCCGAACGCCATCCAGTTGTACATCCAGCAGACTGCCGGAGCCGCATCCGCGCAGACTCAGAACGCCCTGCCGCCACCCACTGTTGGACCCACGTTTACTGCCACGCCGAGAAGCACGTTCACGCCGAACGCAACGTTTACGCCATTTCAAACGTTCGTGATTCCAAGCCCGTCGTATGGAAGCCAAACCGTTCAGTATTATCGCGTCAAGCACGACGATCAGCTTTCCATCTATAACTATAAATCGCGCACGGTTGGACCCGATTGGGGTTATCTCAAACAAACGCCGGAAGTTGTGCCGTTATCGCCCGCGCCAAAAGAAGGGACAGGCACGCATCGAACTCCCATGGACGGCAAGTGGGAAGTTTATCTGGATCAACTGAATAACAACGACAAGAAAAAATTAAACTTCATAAAAGCGCCATCCACCGCGTTGTTCAACGGCGCGGGATTCCCGCAAATGGAAAGTCTCACGATGGGGGGCAATATCGTGACCATCGAAGCGATACAAAATGGATGGGGACGGGTGCATACGCAAGAGTATGGCAACCCAAGCGCGGCAAGCATTACAAACTACTTCAACTTTCCCGATCTCGTGCATAAAGTAGTTCTTGTCACATGGAACACGAAAACAAAAAAAACATATTGGGTCAATCCGCCGCACGGCTCTGTCTACTGGCCCTTTGTGTCGCGCGACGATGTGTGGGTGCAAATGGATCGGCTCGAACCGTTCCCCATCCTGCCGATGCCCGTGACTGCAAGAATAACGCAACCAATGCGCATGGAACCGAAAGCAGACAGCGAATTGAGCAAGTTTGAATTTGACGAGGGTGACTCTGCCAAAATAATTCAATATTATCCGTCGGGATCGGATGTGTGGGGCTTACTCGAAACTGGCAGGTGGATTCTCTTGTTCCAATACACCAAGGACGGTCCCACCTATTTCACCACTTGGTCTATGGCAACACTTCCTCCGATCCCATAACATGAAACTCGGCATCGTCACCGATTCAACGTGCGACCTCCCGAATGATCTGATCGAACAACACGCGCTCGAAGTTGTCCCGTCCATTTTGATCCTCGATGGAAAAGAGTACGCGGATGGCATCGGACTCTCACGCGAAAACTTCTACATGCGACTCGCTTCGCTTCACCCCTACCCGACAACTGCCTCGCCTTCGATCGGCGACTTCGCATCCCGCTACGACTCCCTCCTCTCACACGGCTGTGACCACATCCTCTCCATCCACGCCGCAGGGACGCTGACCGCCATCATCAACTCCGCGCGGCAGGCGGCGGTTGACTTCCCAAACAAAATCACCATCGTAGATAGCGGCTCGCTCTCACTGGGACTCGGCTTTCAAGTCCTCGCCGCCGCCGAATCAGCCGAACTTGGTTTACAAGCCGCGCTGGATGCCATCGAATCGACTCGTAAGCGGTTATCCGTTTTCGCCGCGCTTGATACGATGGAGAATCTCAAACGCAGTGGGCGAGTTCCCGGTGTGGTCGCGCAATTGGGAGGATTGCTATCCATCAAGCCAGTGGTCGAAATCAAAGATGGTCACGTCAAACCCATCGGCGCGACGCGCACGACGAAACAATCCAATGAACGGATGTTGAACTTGCTGTTGGAAATGGGTGAAATGGAACGGCTGGCGATCCTGCACACCAACGCCCCCGCGCGCGCAAAACAATTGTTAGACGTGGCGATGAATCGTCAATCCAACTTTGTCCCGCGTGATGTTTTGTTCGTCAATGTCACTGCGGTGATTGGGACGCATCTGGGGGCGAATGGTCTAGGATTTGCGGCGGTAGGAAAATAGAGTCTGGAATTCGTGGGAATAATGACGCGCCTGTAAAATTATCTTCACAGGCGCGTGTTGATTTTTAGCGAGTCATCAATTTACGGACTCCAAGTCAGTGACCAATCGCCGGGGAGGAGCAACTGCACATTGGTGAAGGTCAAGGTGAGGGGTCCTTGAGGCATTGGCATTTGGTAGCCAAAGCTGCTCATGAACGGCACGCCTATTGTCGGTATGCCGCCTCCGCCGCCGCCACCGCCCAATGGAGGATGGTCGAGGTCAATGACGGATGCGCCAACAATGTTCGAGTCTGATTGCATGGTGAATAAGAAGATGCCCGGCTCGATCCCTCCCTGCTCGGCAAAAAGGACGTGAATGGTCTCATTATTCACCGTCACATCCTGAGCGATGTTCCATCTCTGCCCAATCTGGGGATTCGGACCCGGCTCGAAGGTGAAGGATCCGCCGTCGGCTGGGACAGTAGCGAGCAGCACAAACGAGAAGGTGAGCGGCGGTTTGAAGTTTGATCCGATCTTGTATGCCCAGTAGTAGCGTAATTCACCCGGTTCAGAGTTCATGCCCGGGTCTTCATAATCGAATGGAACATCTACCCCATTGGCATCCTTGATGAAAGCCAGTTCTGTTGATACCCCGTACGGGGGAATGCTTGGGTCCGTCCATGAGGTATTGCCATATAAGATATATCCGTCTGGCACTGCCACAAATTTATCGAGGCTGTTCGTAATGCCATAGCTGTTTGCAAGTTGTGTCGGTTCGCCAGCGCTCGCCGTAGCGGGTATGGACGTCACGATCTGCTCGATGACCGGCGCGATCTCCGAAGGGTCGGCAGGCTTAAACTTCAATTGAAACTTCCAATCTTGAGGGGCTGTATTGTCCGCTATAGCGATCAGGTCTGGAATTTCCAGAGTAATTTCATTCACTCCGGCAGGCAGGGGAGGAAACTCCATCAAGTAACGGATGTAGCACTCTGGACAATCTGAACTGCCGACATGGCGCGCGATCACAACATCGAGGCGCGTTCCGTCCGGCAGGGTTAGGTAAGGCTCGCGGGTTGTCGAGATACTGTTCTCAGGGAAAACGTAATCCGGCGGCAGGATGTAGGAATACACCACTGCTGTCTTTTCGCCATTCAGTACAGCTTGATCCACGGTTACGATAAATCCATCGCGTGTCATTGTCACCGGTTCGGCAAGCACGAACACCTGCGTGGATTGATCAATGATGCCCACATTCGGCACATACCCGAACAGACGCTTCAACGCGTTCACCACTGTTGGGCTGGTGGATACAAGAACGAGCGCCACCAATACAATAGCCGCCATTGCCCATGCCAGGCGTTTCTTCAAAATTCTATTTTTCATTTGGATCTCCTGATGTTTGATCGCGCTTGCATGACCTTCCGCGACGAAGCGGGCGCGCAGGGAATTGACGAACTCCGCATCAGGCTCAGGGACGGCTGATACTTCTTTCACAGCTTTTTCCAACTCTAACGGTTTCATAGGCTCAGGCATGTTGCGCCTCCATCTGAACAGCCAAACGGTCGAGGATGCGGCGAATGGACTTTCGCGCGGCATCTTCACTGCGCCCCAGCAATTGACCGATCTGCACGAACGAGAGTTCTGCCGTGAACCGCAAACGCAGCAATTCCCGCTCGTCCTCGTTCAGCATTCGCATCAGCGCTTTGAGTTTGGCGCGCGACTCGCTGTAATCAATCGCATCCAGCGCATCGGCTTGGACCGTATCCGCTACCAGCTCGGTCACATGACTCTCATTGTGATTCCCGCGGAAATGATCCATGGCTTTATTACGCGCGATCTGAAATATCCACGCCGTGAAGCGCCCCCGATCTTGATAGCGCGGCAGGGTTTCGATCACCGCCATGAACGTTTGCGATGTCAGGTCTTCGGCATCAACGGCATTGCCCACGCGAGAATGGTGATAGCGATAGATGGGCTTAACGTAGGCGTCGTAAATTTGCGCTACGGCGGTCTCATCTCCTGCCTGAGCGCGGCGGATGGTATTGAGTTCGATCTCCACCAGCCGAGGTTCTTTATTCTCCATACACGTCTCCTCGAGGGAAGGCTTTCATGCAAGCACATTTACATATCGGAGAAAACGCCAAAAGCGGACAAATTGCCCCAAACGAGACAATGGATATTTACCATTGTCCATAATCTACCGTCTATCGCCCAATCAAGAAAACGCCTGAATCCCCGTCTGCGCTCTTCCTAAAATCAACGCGTGGATGTCGTGAGTCCCCTCATACGTGTTCACCGCTTCCAGATTCATCACATGCCGAATCACATGGAACTCGTCCGAAACGCCGTTGCCGCCGTGCATATCGCGCGACATCCTTGCGATGTCCAACGCCTTGCCGCATGAATTGCGTTTGACGAGCGAGATCATTTCGGGCGTGGACTTGCCCTCGTCAATCAATCGTCCCACGCGTAATGCGGCTTGCAATCCCAGCGTGATCTCCGTCATCATATTCGCCAGTTTCAACTGTACGATCTGGTTCGCCGCCAGCGGACGCTTCCAAACTGAGGACGATCCAATGTGTATTGCCGCGCCGCGTACTGTAAAATTCACGCCGCGCCCAACGCGCCCCACACCCGGTCCGTAGCGCGTATTCAACGCGACGAGGCTGCCAAACCTTTCGTTCAGGAAAGTACTCATCAGGCACATTTGCCTCGTTCATCACGATCTCGCCCGTCGGGCAAGCCGCGGGCTGAACTTCCCACTCGATCTTCGGCGCGGATAAGCCTTTCATCCTTTTTCCAAAATGAATCGCGTATCTCGCCATCGAGTTTTGCCCACACCACAGGCTGCATCCGCGATCGGCGAGTTGGTGATCCACATCTTATTGCCGCAGATGTAACCGCCGTCCGTTTTTGGCGCGGGTTTCCATGCTGGCAGGGTCGCTTCCATGATTGGGTTCCGGTCCGGCGAAACAGCCGATCCACTTTCCACTTGCTAAATTCGGCAAATACTTTTCGCTTTGCTCGTCCGTGCCATATGTGTAGATTGGATACATCACCAGAGAACTCTGCACCGACATCGCCAGGCGGCAGCCGCTGTCCACGCGCTCGACTTCGCGGGCGATCAAATACCGTACGAAACGTGGTTCAACCCCGCGCCGCCATATTCTTCAGGGATGGTCGAACCGAGGATCCCAACTGTCCCATTTCATCCATGATCTCGCGATGGAAAATTTCTTGTCCGGTTCGCTTCGAGAATGCGCGGCATCAATTTATCCTGACAATACTTGCGCGCCGTGTCGCGGATCATCCGCTCTTCGTCGGTCAGTTGGTCGTTGAGCAGAAAGGGATCGTCCCATTTGAAGGTTGGTTTCATAAATTCCTCGAGACTAGAGAGTAGAAAATAAAGGTGATTGTATCAAATGGCAAAGCGAAAATTGTCATACAATCGGGCAAAAAATCAGGTAAGATAAAGCCATGCCGAAAGAAATCAAATCGCTTTTGGAGAAGTTGAAATCTGCGCTCAAGCAGATGTATGGCGAACAGTTCAAGGAAGCCTATCTGTTCGGCTCGTACGCGCGCGGCGACAATGACCCCGATTCGGATGTTGACGTGTTGATCGTCCTTGCCGATTTCGAAAAATACGGCGCGGAATTGAACCACACCAGCGAAATGATCGGTAATTTTATCCTTGGAGATACGGAATGACAATCAGCGTCATTTTTACGCCAGGCGCGAATGGCAGATGGATAAACTTCCGCTTTTGCTCAACATCCATGCTGAGGGTGTGGCGGTGTGAAAGAAAACGCAATTCCTTTTTGGAAAAGGCAGAGAGCGCTATCGGCGCGGCGGAAAGTTTATTGCGCGACGGCTATCGTGATTTCGCGGCTGGTCGCGCGTATTACGCTATGTTCTATACCGCCGAAGCGTTGCTTGCTGAAAAAGAACTTGTCTTCAAAAAAGCACGTTGGGGTTGCACAAAGCTTTTCCGAGCACTTCATCCAGACAACCAGGCAGTATTTGAGCAAAAATATTATCACTGGCTGGTTGCCGCGTTTAACAGCCGCACGGTGGGAGATTATGCGATCCGCACTGAATTTGAAGATGATGAAGTGAGGGTTGGATCGATCAGGCGCGGGGGATTTTTGGAGAAGGTGCGGGAATATCCTGGCAAATCAGTAGAATATCAATATGTCCAAATAGTAAATTGATAGTAAATTGTTTGACACGGATTTTTTTCAATAAAAATGCAACTAAAATTGAAATTGATTATGACGAAACCGTTTCAAACCAAGAAATACTTGAACACGTTTCTTTTATAAATAGTTTTTTCAAGAAGCTTTCATAAGAACAACATAACTAACCCTGGTTTCGGAGGCGGGAATGGCGTTCTCTACTTTGATGTAGTGATTGACGGAAGAAAACAAGAAAAAATATTGACAAAAATCCAAGAGATTCTTATTAAACATAAAGTAGAGAAATTTTCAAAAATAACCAGATTAGAATCTCTCAAGAGCAAAAAAACAGTACGGGTTAGAAAGAAAAAAACAAAACCATTAACGCAAGGTGTTAATCCTCCAGAATACCTCAAAAACAACGCTTTATTAAGTTGTAGTAACGACCTTTCCCAGTTTCTTTTCGATGGACGATGGTGTGGGCATGGAATGGATAGGTACGCAGTTTATTGTATCTATAGTCGTGAAGAAAATATTTTTAGAGTTAAATTACCGCAAGTAGATGACAAGATTCCAAATCCACCTATGGTGATGGCGATAACGTGGACGAAAGATTCTTTCATTGTGTATGATTCACGCAGACATCCAAGTAGTGTTTATTCTGATAAAGAATACAAAAGTATCAAGACTCACATGATGAAATACTATTGTTGTTCTAACTGCAATTCTCAGTGGTTTCAGTTGGCAGTTGGTTTTGAATATCCAGATGACTCTTCGGATATGTCTAATGACGTATCTTGGTTTGTTTTAGCGGCGAAGTGCAACGACTGTGGACTTCTGGACATCATTTATAGCGATGAAACTGCATAGTTTGGATGTCGCCAGAACTTGGAGGTCTTTGAGACCTCCGAGTTCTCGATTCCTCCCCCATGATAAAATACCTCCCATGCAGACCTCATTGGAGAAATTACGCAAATTCTTTCGGCTCGAACATGAAAACGGATATGCCAACACCGCCATCATCGGCGGGTTGGCGGAGATGCTCAACTTTTGGGAAGGCGAAGCCCGCGCGGACAACATCACCGAAGAGGTGATCCAAGCCGTTGTGCAGAGACTCCGTTCGTACGACGGGCTCAGCCCCCAGTCCCGCGCGGACGCGTTGAAGGGATTGTGGAAGCGCATCGGGGACGCGTACCCAGAGGCGCAACAAAAGCCGAAGGCGCCGAGTCAAGTTGAAGGGCGGCAAGAATCGGCGCGTCCGCCCCAGCAGAATCAGAATCAGCCGAAAGTTGAATCCGAGCCGAGAAAAGAATCGCACCCGCAACATCAACAGCGGCACGAACAACGACCGCGTCCGCCTGCGCCGCCGCGATCTGAATCCGTTGCGGGCGCGCGCACATCTGCCACGCCCGCCGCGCTCGATGCAAAGTTGACCGTGCTTCAAGGCGTCGGTCCGAAAAACGCGGAGACGTTCGCCAAGCTCGGCATGGTCACGCTCGGCGACATGTTGTATTACTACCCGCGCCGTTACGACGATTACTCGCAACTCAAACCCATCAAAGAATTATTTTACGGCGAACAAGTGACGGTGATCGGCACGATTGACAGCGTGCACACGCGCCCGATTCGCGGCGGCAAGGCTTCGATCGTCGAGGTCATCATCAGCGATGGCACGGGCGGATTGCGACTCTCGTATTTCAATCAGCCGTGGCTGGCGAATCGATTCAAGCAGGGCAACGCGATCTCGGTTTCGGGCAAGGTGGATCAATATCTCGGACGACTCGTGATGAACAGCCCCGATTGGGAATCGGTGGAGGTCGAAAACCTGCACACGAATCGCATCGTGCCGATCTATCCGCTTGCCGAACGCATCACGCAAAAATGGCTGCGCAATGTGATGAAGCAGGTCGTCGAATATTTCGCGCCCGCGGTCGTCGATTCGATTCCCGAAAGCGTTCGCAACGCGGCGCGAGTCATGCCGCTCGGCGAGGCGTTGTTGCAGATTCATTTTCCATCGTCGCAGGAAAAATTGAAAGCCGCGCGAGAACGACTCGCCTTCGACGAAATTTTTTATCTGCAAATGGGAGTTCTGCGACAACGCCGCGATTGGCAGTCGGTGGATGCGCGCCGCTTCGTTCTTTCGGACGGGCAACTTGATTCGCTAAAGACCAGCCTTCCCTTCACCCTGACGTCCGCGCAAGAGCGCGCCATCGCCGACATCCGCGCGGACCTCGACTCAGGCAAGCCCATGAATCGACTCTTGCAAGGCGACGTGGGTTCGGGGAAGACCGTAGTAGCGGCTTTAGCCGCTGCGGTGATAACAAGCAACAACGCGCAAGCCGCGATCATGGCTCCCACTTCGATCCTGGCGGAACAACATTATCGCAACTTCACGAATCTTTTGAAAGATATTTTGAAACCAGAAGAGATTCGATTGCTCGTTGGTGATACGCCTGAATCGGAAAAAGAACAAATCCGCGCGGGGCTTGCCGATGGCTCGATAAAAATCGTGATCGGCACGCACGCGGTTATCGAAGGACCTGTCCAATTCAAAGATTTGCAACTCGCAGTCATTGACGAACAACATCGCTTCGGCGTCGAGCAACGCGCTGAGTTACGAAGCAAAGGGACGAATCCTCACCTGCTCGTGATGACCGCCACGCCGATCCCGCGCTCGCTCGCGCTGACACTTACGGCGACCTCGACCTCTCGATCATGGACGAGATGCCCGCAGGACGAATCCCGATCAACACGTTTGTGCTTCGTCCGCAAGAACGCGAACGCGCGTTTACGTTATTGCGCGGATGATCAGACAGCAAACAGGCGTTCATCATTTATCCGCTCATTGAAGAGAGCGAAAAGATCGAAGCCCGCGCCGCCGTGGATGATTACGGAGACTCTTCGAAAGAAGCTCCCTGATTTGAAACTTGGTTTGTTGCACGGCAAGATGCGTCCCGCTGAAAAAGACGAGACCATGCTCAAGTTCCGCGACAAGCAATACAACATTCTCGTTTCGACTACCGTCGTCGAAGTCGGCGTGGATGTTCCGAATGCGACCGTCATGCTGATCGAAGGCGCGGACCGATTTGGTCTGGCGCAACTGCATCAACTCCGCGGGCGCGTCGGTCGCGGCGCGGATCAATCGTATTGTCTGCTCATCCCCACGCGCGAAGACGCCACCGAAAACGAACGCTTGCAGATCATGGCTGAGTCGAATGACGGCTTCGTGCTGGCGGAAAAAGATTTGCAGATCCGCGGTCCTGGCGAATTTTTGGGGACACGCCAAGCGGGCTTCGCCAACAGCCTCCGCATGGCGAGCATCACCGACGTCAAATTGATCGAGAAGGCGCGCGCCCAAGCCCAAGCCGTCTTCGAGAAAGATGCGGATTTGAGTCAGCCCGAACACAAACTCCTCGCCGAATCCCTTGGACGATTTTGGGGTGAAGGCAAAGGCGACGTTAGTTAAATAGTTGGATAGTCGCGTAGTTTGATAGTCAAATGCGCGACCACCGACGAGAGACTACGAGACTAGATGACTAGGAGACTAAACGACTAACATGGTCAGAGCCTTATTCCCCGGAACGTTCGATCCCATCCACCTCGGTCACATTGACATTGCCGAACGCGCCTCGCGCCTTTTCGATGAGGTTGTGATGGCGGTCTACGACAAGCCGTCCAAATCGTTGATGTTCTCGCCCGAGGAACGCATCGGCTTGGTGAGAGAAGCGTTCAAAGATACTCCGAAGATCAAAGTGACAGGCTACAGCGGACTCACCGTCGAGTTTGCGCGCAAGATCGAAGCGCAGGTGATCGTGCGCGGACTGCGCGTCTTCTCGGACTTTGAATTTGAGTTCCGCATGGCGTTGGCGAATCACCGCCTCGCGCCCGACATCGAAATTGTCGCGCTCATCACCGCGGAGGAACACACGTTCCTTTCCTCCACCACCGTCCGCGAGATCGCCATGCTTCACGGCGACGTTTCGAGCATGGTGCCTCCATTCGTCGAAAAGGCATTCCAGGAAAAAGTCGCCAGCCTCGACGATCCCAACCCCATCCCTAACTCGCTGCGGGATTAATCTGTGCTAGAATTGCCAGATGAAAGTTCGTGAGGCGATCAGATTGATTGAAGAAGATGGTTGGTGTCTGGTAGCCACAAAAGGAAGTCATCGGCAATACAAACATCCACAAAAACCAGGTCGAGTTACCATTGCAGGACATCCAAGCCACGACCTTACGCCTGGAACTTGGAATAGCATTTTGAAACAATCTCAATTGAAAAAGATAAAGAGTAAAGATGAATGAGATGTATCGTTTCCTCATCGTAATCGAAAAAGCGGGTAAAAATTTTTCCGCGTATTCGCCCGATCTTCCAGGCTGTATTGCAACGGGCAAAACCCGCGAAGAGACCGCTCGCAATATGCACGAAGCGATCGAGATGCACGTGCAGGGAATGATCGAAGATAAAACCCGCGTGCCTCAATCGCATAGTTTTGCCGAATATATTGCGGTAGCCGCGTGACGGCTCAAACACGGAGGAGCCGCGTATGGACATCCTGCAACTGATTGACCGACTCGAAGAACTCTTCAACGAGAGCAAATCCATCCCGCTCACGCGCAACGTGATGGTGGATGAAGACCGCATGTTGGACATCATTGACCAGATGCGCATCGCCATCCCCGAAGAAGTGAAGAAGGCTCAGCAGTTGCTCGGTCAACGCGACCGCGTGCTGGCGCAGGCGCAGGAAGAGGCGAACCGCACGCTCGACCTCGCCCGTCAAAAAGCGGATCAACTCACCTCAAAAGAAACGGTTGTGCAAGAAGCTCAGCGACGCACCGAACAGATCCTTGCCCAAGCGCGAGCGGACGCCGACAACACACGCGCCGATGCGGACGATTACGTGATGCG
>JAXLVX010000086.1:0-11757 GCA_046328795.1 Anaerolineales bacterium
TGGGAACGCATCGCGGCTGAGTCAGTCGCAGGTCCGGGGAGAAGCGGGGCATTATCCGAAGTGAAGATGTTAATCGCATGTAATCCATAAGATTCGCACTTGCTTTAAATCCTTGTTTGGCTCTACAATATGACGACGTTAGATTCACCTGCGATTTGTATGACAACTTACGAAAGGAGGCGCGCGGGAACGTCAACCTTAGTCTGATGCTGTATGATCTGTCAATCAAATAACAAGGAGAAGAAGAACATGCGAAAGTTTTTTAACCGCCTCGCGTTCCTTGCGATGGCTTTGATGCTCGTCGTTTCGGCTTGTACTCCCGCCGCTACCGAAGCGCCTGCCGCGACTGAACCGCCCGCGCCGGCAACTGAAGCGCCCGCCGTTACGGAGGCGCCCGCCGCCACCGAAGCGCCTGCGGCTGAACAATTCGTGTTCGGTTTGTTGTTGGTGGGTCCGTATAACGATCATGGGTATAGTCAGGCTCATTACGAAGCCGGGAAATATGTGGAAGAAAAGCTCGGCGCGAAGATGATCTACATTGACAAGGTGAATCCCGCTGACCGCCCCGGCACGACCGCCGACCAGCTCGCGGGTGAACTCGTGGCCCAAGGCGCGAAACTCGTCGTCTTTAACTCGGACGATATGAAAGACGCCTCGACCACCTTTGCGAAAGCCAACCCGGATATTAATGTGATCATGGCTTCCGGCGACCAGGTGTGGAAAGATGGAAAAGCCTATCAGGAAATCCCCAACCTTGCCAACGTCATGGGACGCATGGAATACGGCAAGATGATCGCCGGTTGCGCCGCCGCGCTCACCACGCAGACCGGGCAGATCGGTTACCTCGGACCGCTGATCAACGATGAAACGCGCCGCCTCGCCTCATCCGCTTACCTCGGCGCGAAGTATTGCTGGGCAAAAGCCGGCAACGACCCCGCCAAACTCAAGTTCAAAGTGACGTGGATCGGCTTCTGGTTCAACATCCCCGGTTTCACCGCCGACCCGACTCAAGTTGCTGATGAGTTCTACAATGGCGGATACGATGTTGTGCTTTCAGGCATTGACACCACCGAAGCCATGGTGGAAGCCGATAAGTTCGCAAAAGAAGGCAAGGCTGTTTGGTCTATCCCATACGACTTTGTCGGCTCATGCGAAATTTCGCCGGATGTGTGCCTGGGTGTGCCGTACTTCAACTGGGGTCCTGCATACCTCGAGCTGATGACAGCCGCGTCGGAAGGCAAGTTCACCTCGTCCTTCCAATGGCTGGGACCGGACTGGTCCGACATCAACAACCTCGACACGACCATGGTCGGCTTTGTGAAGGGCAAAGGTCTCGCGGCTGACGATGCCGCCACTCTCGATGCGTTCATCGCGGAACTGGCTGGCGGACTCAACCTCTGGACGGGTCCCATCAACCTTCAAGATGGTACCGCCTATCTCGCCGACGGTGAAGTGGCGACCGACCAGCAGGTGTGGTACCTGCCTCAATTGCTCGAAGGCATGGAAGGTCAAAGCGTGCCTGCTCAGTAAGTTGTTTGTAAACGTGGGAAGGCAATTGCCTTCCCACGTTTTTTATTGTATAAACAGTAGATCACGAAAACGTAGTAACGACTTTTGTAGATTTACAAATTATTCCGACAATGCTCACGCTTCGTCTGCGCTCCTTGCAAAGGGACTTCCGTCCTGAGCGGAGTGAGGAGCGGTGGTTGCGACGAACGCAGACGAAGGACGCTCCGCTCAGCGCGATTGTCCTATTGTTAGAATAATTTGGAAAAGAGCAACAGTCGTTCGGCTAAAAAGCGACTAAAGTCGCCACTACGAAGCCTTTCGTGAAGTACTGACGAAGGAAAATTTTGCTCGTTGTGTTCGCCAAGGAAAAAACCAATGAAGGTTGAACTGCGCGGCATTCACAAATACTTCGGCAAGAACCACGCCAACGACGATATCAATCTCACGATTCCTTCCGGCACGATTCAGGGGATCCTTGGCGAGAACGGCGCGGGCAAAAGCACGTTGATGAAGATCCTCTCGGGCTTCATCCATGCGGACGGGGGCGAAATCCTTTTGGATGGCAAGCCGGTCAAGATCGCTTCGCCCGCCGAGGCGATTCACGACGGCATCGGCATGCTGCATCAAGACCCGCTGGATTTTCCTCCCATGCGCATCATTGACAACTTCATGCTGGGTCAACAGGGCGGGCTTTTTCCTAACCGCAAACATGCCGCGCAAGATATCAGCCTGCTTCAAAAAGAATTCGGCTTTTCGCTCGACCCCGAAAGTTATGTAGATTCTCTCACGGTGGGGGAACGTCAACAACTTGAAATTATGCGGCTCTTGTTTTTAGGCGCGCGCGTCTTTATCCTCGATGAGCCGACGACTGGAATCAGCGCGGCGCAAAAGGCAAAGTTATTTGAAACGTTGAAGCGCTTTCCTGTGCAAGCCATCACGGTTATTTTTGTTTCGCATAAATTGGAAGATGTGGAAAACTTGTGCGACCAGGTCGCGGTCTTGCGGCAGGGAAAACTCATCGGCGAGATGCAAAAGCCATTTGATCAGAAAAAACTGGTTGGAATGATGTTCGGCAAAGAAGTTCCGCTAGGGGCGAGGCAGTCGGCAGGTCAGGAAAGAAGCGTGTTGAGTTTGGATCATGTTTCGATGGAAGATGCGCGGCTCAAAGTTAAAGATGTCAGTTTTGAAACGCGCGCAGGCGAAGTCATCGGCTTGGCGGGCATGGAAGGGAGCGGACAGGATCTGTTCCTTCGCGCATGCGCTGGGCTGATCCGCACGGTGAATGGCGCGGTGAAAGTGAACGATCTCGATCTCACGGGTAAGCCGTATCATACTTATAAAAAACACGGCGTGGAATTTTTGCCCGCCGCGCGATTGGAGCAAGCATTGGTTCCCGGGCTGACGCTCGCCGAGCATTTCATCCTTGCCGAAAAACAGACCGGCGTGTTCATTGACCGCGAGCGAGGTCATGCCTTGGCTCAGGAGCGGATCAAAACGTTCAACATCAAAGGCGCTCCGGTCAGCGCGGTGGAATCGTTATCGGGCGGCAACCAGCAACGGACGTTGTTGTCTTTGTTGCGCGATCCGCTCTCGTTGGTGCTGGTCGAGCATCCCACGCGTGGGCTTGACATTGAATCTGTAATTTATATTTGGGGCAAGTTGAAGGAGCGATGCAAGCAAGGCGCGGCGATCATGTTCATGTCGTCTGACCTCGATGAGATCCTTCAATACAGCGACCGCGTGCTTGTGTTTTATAACGGGCGAGTCTCCCAACCGCTCGATGCGAATACAACGAGCGTTCAACAACTCGGCGAACTCATCGGCGGCAAAGGCTGGAATTGAGATGAGAGATTTTAAACACGAAGGGCACCAAGTACACAAAGGGGTGAAAAAGAAAAGGTTTGTTTCCTTCGTGACCTTTGTGTCCTTTGTGGTTAAAAAAGGTTTTGAGGCTTCAAAATGAAGAATACAACACTGAACCGCATCGGCTTTCAACTCATCGCATTGCTTTTGGCGTTAGGCGTCACGTCGTTGATCCTTCTTGCGGTGGGCGCGTCTCCCCTTCAAATTTATAAAGACATGTTTGGCTCGCTTGGCTCGGTGAAAAAAATTGCCGACGTGCTGGTGAGCTGGGTTCCGTTGTTGCTCGTCACCGCGGGGTTGTTGATCACCTTCGCCGCAGGCTTGTGGAATATCGGCGTGGAGGGGCAGATCGCCCTCGGCGCGATCGGCACGACGATGGTTTTGCGATCTCTGCAAGACAGCGCGCTGAATCCGGGGCTGATCATCACGTTGAGTATTCTGATGGGGATGATCTTCGGCGCGTTGTGGGCGGCGCTTGCGGGCGCGCTCAAAACGTTTGGCGGCGTGAACGAAATTTTCGGCGGGCTGGGCTTGAACTTCGTCGCCACCGCGCTCACGATCTATCTCATCTTCGGTCCGTGGAAGCGCCCCGGCACTGGCTCGATGAGCGGAACCGAACCGTTCGCCGATCCCTTGCATCTTCCATTGTTCGATGGACTTCGCTTAAGTCCGTGGTCGCTGGTAGTTGCTGTTGTCGGTATTGTTTTCGTTTACTTTCTTTTGCAGGGAACGTATTTCGGTCTGCGGCTCAAAGCGGTCGGCAGAAATTTCCGCGCCGCATATTTGCTCGGCATTCCCACATGGCAATACATGATGTTCTCGTTTTTGTTGTGCGGCGCGTTGGCTGGCGCGGCTGGCGCGGTGCAAGTGACCGGGGTGTACTATCGCCTCATCCCCGCCATTTCAAGCGGATACGGTTATCTTGGTCTCATGGTGGCGATGCTCATCAACTATCAAGCCATTTGGGCGGCGCCCGTCGCATTGTTCTTTGCCGCGCTTAACATCGGCAGTATTCAATTGCCCATTTTGCATAAACTCGATTCATCCCTCGCCGGCGTTCTGCAAGGCATGTTGGTGTTGTTCGTCCTGCTTGCCGAAGGCGCGCGTCAACGTTTTACACCGAAGGCATAAAACATCATGGATACCGCGCTCATCCTCACCGGACTCGCTGGCGTTTTATTCGCCGCCGCCCCCATCATCTTTGCCGTCATCGGCGAGACGATCACCGAACGCGCCGGCGTCATCAATCTTTCGCTGAACGGGACGATCCTCCTCTCCGCGATGGGAGGCTTCGCCGTTTCCGTTCAGACGGGCAGCCTGCTCGCCGGATTTCTAGCCGGTGCGGCAATTGGAGCCTTGGTCGCGCTCGTCGTCGCGTTCTCTTCCATCACGTTGAAGCAATCGCAAGTGGCGGTCGGATTCGTCCTCGCCCTCACCTGCCGCGACCTTGCATATTTCCTCGGCAACAACTTCATGGGCGTCAGCGGACCGCGCCTCCCCGCGTGGGATTTCCCGGTGTTGAGTCAGATCCCTGTGCTGGGACCGTTGTTCTTCCATCACGATGTGATGACCTATCTCAGTTTCCTCGTCATCTTCCTCGCTTGGCTGTGGATCTTCCGCACGCGCCCCGGCTTGATGTTGCAGGGGATCGGCGAACGCCCAGCCTCCGCGTTTGTGCGCGGCGCGAACGTCAACTTGATGCGCTACGTCTACACGGTCATCGGCGGCGCGCTCGTCGGCTTGGCGGGACCCACCTACTCGCTCAGCGTCAAAGCCGGTTGGAACGGCACCATCTCCGGTTTGGACGGCTTCGGCTGGATCGCCTTAGCCATCACCATCTTCGGCGGATGGAATCCGCTGCGTGCCGCGTTTGGCGCATATTTATTCGGCTTGTTGCAATGGCTGGGGCTTGTCTTGCAACCGAGTCTGCCGAACATCCCCTCGCAGGTGTTGCAGGTTGCACCGTTCCCGCTGATGATCCTCACCCTGCTCCTCGTCAACATCGGCGACGCCGAATGGGTCGAACGGACTCTCGCCTCCATGCCCGAATCCACGCGCAGGTTTTTCACCCGCGCCTTCCGCGCCCTCCGCGCCTCGCCGCCTGCCGCGCTAGGCGTTCCGTTCGAGAGGGATTGAGATTTGCAGAAAGAGGAAAGTGGAAATAGAAACAGGCTCTCAAGCGTGAATCTTTGAGAGCCTGTTTGGTTAAGAGACGTGACGCTACCTAAAACTCGCCATCATCATCTGTGGTTTGAATTTCTTGATTCACTAACACCTGCCACAACTTCAAAATTTCTTCCCCCGCGTTTTCCGCATTTAACCGTTCCAAGACAAGCCCGCGCTCTTGTTTAAGGTCTGGAAACGCCAGCAAAAGCATGGCAATGTCGCGCCAATCGGTTCCTGATTTAGGTTGTCCGCGCCGTAGGTGATAAGCAATGACCTTCAGCGCGATTAACTCTTCTGGAGAGGCAACCAGCACTTCTGTGATTCGCCGTGAGGGAGGCAAAACGGGAACGTAGCGAATGTCAACCAAATGGCGGTTACCCGATTTTTGAATCTGATAAAGTATGTATCCGCGTCCATCAGCGACCTCGCGAACTCGTATCCCAACGCGGAACCTGTCGCTCAGATGAGTGCGTAATTCCTCTGCCAGTTCTGCGGCGCGGGGCGAGAGCAGGTCAATATCCTGGCTCATGCGTGGCTCTGGCACATAAGCATTGACCGCTTGCGCGCCAAAAATAACCGCGTCATCGCGGCCGCGCAAAAACTCCAAAACCGCTTCTTGAATAGTTGCAAGCGGCAAGGTTTCGCTCATGATGAACTCCTGAAACGTAAGAGTGCCTGAATTGAACATAAAATGATTGTAGCATAATTTTCAGCTCAATCTCTCGCTTTTATATCGGGTAAAATCATCGTATGGATAAATTCCTCGGCTACCGCTGTTCGCTGTGCGGAACAGAATATTCTTCCACCGAAGTCGCGTACGTTTGCCCTAAAGACGGCGGGAATTTAGACGTGACGCTCGATTACGATTCCATCAAAACCAAATATCAGCCCGAAGACATCCTCTCGCGTAACGATCCGTCGCTGTGGCGGTATTTGCCCCTCTTGCCAGTGGGCGAGCCCGAAGGCGATTCAACCCCGCTTCATGCCGCGGGCGGGACGCCTGTCTTTCAGTTAACTTCCCTAGCGAAAAAAAACGGATTGCAAAACTTGTGGCTGAAGGACGAGTCGCGTAACCCCACGGCTTCGTTCAAGGATCGCGCCAGCGCGGTCGTTGTGACTCGCGCGCATGAGATCGGCGCGGAGATCGTGGTCACCGCTTCGACCGGGAACGCCGGCGCGGCTCTCGCAGGGATGTCTGCCGCGGCTGGGCAAAAGGCGATCATCTTTGCGCCGAAGTCCGCGCCGGAAGCGAAGGTGGCGCAACTGCTCATCTTCGGCGCGAAAGTTATTTTGGTGGATGGAAGTTATGACGACGCGTTCGACCTCACCGTGAAATGCGCGGATGAATTTGGCTGGTATTGCCGCAACACGGGCTACAATCCGTTCACGGCGGAGGGGAAGAAGACTGCCGCCTTCGAGATCTGGGAATGGTGGCAGGACGCGCACGCGGATTTACACGAGGAATTCGGCGAAGAACTCGATCATCCGCCGTTGACGGTTTTCGTTTCGGTCGGCGATGGGAATATCATTTCGGGAATCCACAAGGGATTCAAAGACCTCCTTCAACTCGGATGGATGTCTCGTATGCCGCGCATCATCGGCGTGCAAGCGGAAGGCTCCGCCGCGATCTCGAACGCGTTCCATGCGAACACGGAAACGATCCAACCCGTCTCGGCGAAGACGATCGCCGATTCGATCTCCGTGGACTTGCCGCGCGATGGCGTGCGAGCCGTTCGCGCGGCGAAGGAAACCGGCGGGACGTACGTTAATGTTTCTGATCAAGAGATTCTCGAAGCCATTGCCGAACTCGGCAGGGTTGGCGTCTTTGCCGAACCGGCTGGGGCGGCGGCGTACGCCGGAATGGTAAAGGCGGCAGGCTCCCACGTGGTCAGAAGCGAGGATCCCATCCTGATCATAAACACAGGCAGCGGACTCAAAGACATCCGCGCCGCGATGAGCGCGGTGAGTCCCGCGCCGGTCATCGAACCGAGTCTGGACGCCGTCAAAAAATTATTGAAAAGAAAAAAATGACAATCACATATTCTGTTATCGCGCCCATCTTCAACGAAAAAGAAAATCTGCCCGAGCTGTATCGCCGCGTGAAAGAGGTGATGGATCAGACGCGCGAGCCGTGGGAGTTGATCCTTGTGGACGACGGCTCGTCGGATGAATCGAGCGACATGATCCGCGCGTTGGCGAAAGAAGATCAGCGCGTGCGCCCGGTCATCTTCGCGCGGAATTTTGGTCATCAAGTGGCAGTGACCGCGGGACTCGATTATTCGCGCGGCGAGGCGGTCGTGATCATTGACTCGGACTTGCAAGACCCGCCCGAATTGATCCTCGAGATGGCGAAGAAATGGCGGGAGGGATACGAAGTGGTCTTTGCGGTGCGCGCCGAACGCGAGGGCGAATCGTGGTTCAAGTTGTGGACCGCTTCGCTGTTCTATCGTTTGATCTATCGCATCACCGACGTGAAAATTCCGCTCGACACCGGCGACTTCCGTTTGATGGATCGCAAAGTAGTGAATGTGATGAACCAGATGCGCGAGCGGCATCGCTTCTTGCGCGGCATGAGCGCGTGGGTTGGATTCAAACAGATCGGCGTGGAATATAAACGCGCCGCGCGCACGGCAGGTGAGACGAAATATCCGTTCCGCAAAATGCTCCGCCTTGCCATCAACGCGGTGACGAGCTTCTCGTATTTTCCTCTTCAAGTGGCGACGGTCTTTGGTTTCTTCTCAGCGGGGATCGCCATCCTTGCCATGCCGGTCGTCATTTATCTTCGCGCAAGCGGATCGCAGGCATTCTTCGGGCAAGCGTCTACTTTGCTGGCTGTGTTGTTCCTCGGCGGCGTGCAGTTGATCTCGCTCGGAATCCTTGGCGAATATATAGGGCGGCTGTACGATGAGGCAAAGGGCAGACCGCTGTACATCGTGAGAGAAGCGCCCGAAGACAAATAAACGCAATACGTAGTACGGAGTAAACTGTACTGCATATTTCGTACTGCGTAACTGCAACCCATGAATTTCCTCAAAGATAAAGAATTTTTACGCGCCGCGCTGGCTCTGGCTGTGCCGATCGCCTTTCAACAGTTGATCACCGCCGGGCTCAACATGATTGACGTGTTGATGGTGGGTCAGTTGGGCGAGGCGTCGGTTGCCGCGCTCGGGTTGGCGAACCAAGTTTTCTTTTTACTCATCCTGTTCGTCTTCGGCGTGACGAGCGGCATGTCCATTTTTACCGCGCAATTTTGGGGGAAAGGCGACGCGGAGAGCATCCGCAAAGTGTTGGGGATTTGTCTCGTCGTCGCAATCGCGGTCGCGGCGATGTTTTCTCTGGCGGCGGTGTTCATCCCCGAAACGTTGATGTCGTTTTACACCGAAGATTCAGAAGTGATCAAACTCGGCAGTGATTACCTCCGCATTGTGGGGCTGAGCTACGTGCTGATGGCAATCGCGTTCTCGTATATTTCGATCTTGCGGAGTATCACGCAAGTGGCGATGACCGTCGTTGTGTCTGTGGTAGCGTTAGGTTTAAAAACCATCATCGGATACTCTCTGATCTTTGGGCATTTTGGTCTGCCCGCCTTGGGCGTGCGCGGCGCGGCGATCGGTACAGCCACCGGCTGGGCGTTTGAGTGCGTGTTGCTGTTGATCCTCGTGTATACGCTCAAAACCCCGCTTGCCGCAAACCCATTGACCTTCTTTCATTTTGATCGCGCATTTCTGTTCAACGTGTTGCGCACATCCATGCCCGCCGCCATCAACGAAATGGCTTGGTCGTTCGGCATCACCACGTATAACGCGGTCTACGCGCGCATCGGCACAGACGCGATCGCGGCGATCAACATCAACGCCACCATCGAAGAACTTATGTTTGTGTTGTTCATCGGTTTGGGCAACGCCTGCTCGGTGATGGTCGGCAACAAGATCGGCGAAAAAGAAAAAGAGACCGCCTTCGAATATAGTCGGCGTTTCACCATCATGGCTGTGTCGTTGGCGCTGGCGGGAAGTGTGATCGTGTTCTTTTCACGCGGATTTATCGCAAGCTTATATCAGGTCTCCGATTCAGCCATATTCGATTTGAAGAACATCATGCTGGTCTATTCGCTGTCCGCGTGGCTGCGCGTGTACAACTTCATGTTGTTCATCGGCGCGTTACGCGCGGGCGGCGACACGCGCTTCGCCATGTTCACCGAACTCTTTTCGATCTGGCTCATCGGCGTGCCTGCCGCGCTCATCGGCGGATTTGTTTTGCATCTCCCCGTTTATTACGTGTATGCGCTGGTGTTGATCGAGGAAGTCGTCAAAGCGATCGTCATCACGTGGCGGTATCTCTCGCGTAAGTGGATTCATGACCTCGTCAACGCCACTGCGGACTCAACCCCGCTTCTTTCCACGGTTGAGCTTGACTCTTGACCTCGGCGATTCTCTCCGGGCTGGCGCTTGTGTCAAACAAGGGTCAGGTAGTGCGCATAACTTCAGTCACAATAATAGACTCTATCGGAAATAAAGTTGGGACGCTGATAAACGCAGAAAACGCAGATTTTTTCTTTTGAATCAGCGTGAGTCAGCGTTCATCAGCGTCCAAAACGGATTTTCGGCTCATAACCGATAAGGTCTAATTTTTATACGGGGGATTAATCGTCCGCGGTGGTTGGTTCACTTTGAGGTTTGTTGACAAAACCTGCGATCCACAACCCAAGCGCGATCAACCCTGCAATGGCAAACGCAACCAGATATTCAATGAAGGGAATGCGGATAATCTCATTGAGATCCGACCAATCTGCGCGGTAGACAAGGATCGCCGCCGCCGCATAGCCCAGACCGATCGTCCAGCGCGTGAGACGCGAGAGGTTGAGTCCATGCATTTGTGTGACGACGAACATCGCGGCAAAACCGAAGGCGAACATCCGCCAAATACCGCCGCTTTGATTTAGGGCAACCATCGTCCCATGAAAGAACACGGTCACTTCTTGCATGAGAGTCCACCATTTGTTGAGGTGGATGCGCGTGAGGAACAAACTTCCCTGCAACATCAACATGAACATATAAAAGAAGCCGACGAGATGTCCCGGCGTGCTGACCATCGGATGGAACCAGAACGTGTACACGACCGCCCACGAGAATAAATATCCGTGATATTTACGCGCGAATGAGATCACGCGTTCACCAAATGGAACCTTTGCGCCGAAGAACATGCCGCGTCGTTTGTTTTCCATCAGCAGGATGGCGCATAGCATCAGGATTACGGAGCCCTGCGATGAAAATGACGACATGTCTTGCGCGATGCCGTCATACCAAATGTGCGTCTGGATCAAATGCAAAACGATGAAGATCGCATTCACGCCTAATGCCCAAAGGTTCACGGGGTTCAAGCCCGTTGCATACTTTTTTACTTTTGTCTGGGCATAGTAGATCAACCCCCACCAAATAACTTGATGGACGGCATACAAGCCCCAATACGAGACCTGCCCCAACAGGGTTGGCTCCAGTAATTGCCAATCATAGATTCGCGGCTCGCCTTGGGGAATAAGCACAAAACCGTCAAGGAGTGGGTTCGCCAGCCAGATCACAAACGTAAAAACTGCGGCAAATGCAAGTCCGCCCCACAGGGCGATTTTCGCAGAACGTGGTTGGTTAATGGGACTGTCCATGAAGATTTCGGGTTACCTCGTGCGCTATTGTACCTGTTTCTTTCAAGGTCCGTTAATGTGGAGGTACGACTTTCCATATTCATTTACGGCTATAATCACGATATGAAGCGCGTAATTTGCATCGGTGCTCTTTTTCTTTTTGGCTGCGCTTCACCCACACCCGCACTTGTTTCAGGAGAGAACGAAATGCCAGTTGTCCGTTACCTAGCCCTCGGCGATTCCTACACCATCGGCGAAAGCGTGGACGAATCCCAACGTTGGTCCATGCAACTTGCATCCCTTCTGGAATCTTCCCCCCAAATTGCGAAGCCATTTGGGGGGACTGAGGGGGGTGGGGTAGAAGTCACCATCATCGCCCGCACAGGCTGGACGACGGACGAACTCTGGGATGGAATCCAAGCGCAGAAGATCAATCCGCCGTACGATCTGGTCTCTCTGCTGATCGGAGTCAACAACCAATATCGCGGACTTGATGTTGAAGAATATCGAAAAAGTTTTGTTTTCCTCTTGAACAAAGCGATCGAATACGCGGGCGGGGACGCGAATCGCGTCATCGTGTTATC
>JAXLVX010000087.1:0-11746 GCA_046328795.1 Anaerolineales bacterium
ACAACACCGGCCCGGTGACGTCAATGCGAGTCAACGGGTAAATGTCCAAGCCTGAGACGGGAAAGCCGAACACAACGCCCTCGAAAAAATTCCAGCCGATGTGCAAGCCGATGGGGAGCCACAGTTGTTTCGCGCGGAGATACGCGAACGCAAAATAAAAGCCCGCGACAGTGATACCGAGTACCGCCACCCAGCTTGAGCCTGGGTTGAAGATGTGCAAAAAGCCAAACACTGTGGACGAAATGATCACGCCCCAAAATAAATTGAATCCGCTGGCGAGTGTTTGCAAATGATAACCGCGCGAAAGCAACTCTTCGTTCCAGCCGACGAGAACGAACACGAAGAGGAAGATCAAGGTATTGCCGATCACTTGCCCAAGAGGATCAACATCCCATGCGAAACCTTTGAACGTTAGCCAGCCAAGCGAGCGCATGACAACGTAGATCAATCCCATTTGAATGAACGTGACGCCGATACCAGCCAGCAGATCGAACAACGCTTGCCAATTGATCTTCAGCCCGAGGCTTTCGATGGACTGCTTATCAAGGAATCGCCTTGCTAAAAAAATAGAAGTCGTGAAAGCGAAAGTTTCAACAACTGTTGAAAGCAACAGCAGGGCAGGCGTTAGTTTGCCCGTAAATGCCGATGCGGGATCGAGGAAGTAATAAATAACAATGAGCGGAATGCCGAAACAAGAAAAGCCGAGCAGCATCACGACGGTTTGAATCAACAGCCTCCACCCGGCGCGCAGGCGCGAACCGTCGTCGGTAAGAAAGATTTGATTTAGATTCATCCGCCGCTCTTCAAATAGATTCCCGTTGGGTCGAGTTCGTCGCGCAGGATGCGGAGTTCCGCCTCGGTGACCGGGGCAGTTGTCCCGACGTGTGAAGCGGATTTCAGATCCCAGCCTGTGTTCGCCCTCGCTTCCTCCGACGTTTTGCCGGGGTGCAATTGCGCGAGGATCATCTCGCCCGATTCATCCGGCTCCATGATGCCGATGTCGGTGACAACGGCGAGCATCCCTCCGCCGCGCAGACCCGCCTTTTCGCGGTCGCCGCGCCCGCCGATGAATCCAGCCGAGGTTATAAATTCCACTTTATCAGGGAAGCGGCGTTTTTGATGCGGGGTCATGATGTAACAGCGGTTCGCCCACGCCGCGATCTCTTGCGAGCCGCCGGAGCCGGGCAAACGCACTTTTGGATGTTCGTATCCGCCGATGACGGTGGCGTTGATGTTGCCATATTTATCAATTTGCGCGCCGCCCATGAAGCCCACGTCCACGTTGCCGCGCTGGAGATAATTAGTGAAAATGTCGTACATGCTCACAACGGATAATGATCCGCTTACTAAAGTTGGATCGCCAATGGACAACGGCAGACGCGCAGGCTCCGCGCCGATCACGCCCGCTTCGTAGATCATCACGAGGTTCGGGGCATGTGTTCGCTTCGCAAGGTTGCACGCGAGATTCGGTTGGCCAACGCCCACAAATACCACATCGCCATCGCGCAATAACCGCGCGGCGTTGATGATCATTAATTCGGCAGATGAATATTTTATTTCGCTCATAAGTTTATTCCACTAATCTACGCTAATCTTCGAAGTATCTTCCATGTCGCGCTCGCCCTGACGTGAACGTCAGGGCTATTCTTACAAGCCCCGCTAAAGCGGGACAGCCGACTTCCAGTCGGCTTCGTAGGAGTAGCGCGGGGGTTTTGTCCCCGCGCGTGGATGGCAGGCTGGAACGTTTGTCGCATAAGATTAGCGTATTAATACTTCCCATAATTGATCGGCTCACTCATCAATTTGGGAACTTCAAGCCGCTTGTGAGTCTCCGCGCCGAGTTTTTGCCAATATTCATTTCGGTCTTTCACGCCGTACACCCATTCATCCAAATATTGCTTCGTGGCTTCGGGCGATTCGCTGACCTTGTCCCACGCAAGATAAAACTCATTGTCGCGGTCGTAATATCCCTGCGCATAACTCGGATGGCACGCGAACGGGACATGACATACCGCGCTGACCACGATCTCGGAGATCATCGTGCGGTTCGGGTCGGAGCGGATGACGGATTCGTCCACGATCTCCTCGGCGGTGACGATGACCTTCTTCGCGGCGAACGCGGCTTCTTTCTGCTCGCCGATGATTCCCCATAGGTGCGCGTTGCCCTTCGCGTCTGCCCGCTGAACGTGGACGATGGCAACGTCGGGGTTCAACGCCGGGACGACGATCACATCCTTGCCGCCGAACGGATCTGCGATGCGTTTGATGTTCGGGTTCGCTTTTTCGAGATCAGCCGCGCCGGTTTGATTCATCGGCAAAAAGGGCAGACCGGATGCGCCAGCTTGCAAGCGCGTGATCATCCCGAAGTGCGAATATTCCTCCCATTCGAGTTTCCCCTGCTCGATCGCCGAACGCACAATGCGAAGCGACCCGACGCCGGGGTTGCCCATGTATGAAAAAATTACCTTCTTCGCGCATCCCGCCGCTACCATCTGGTCGTAGATCAAGTCTGGTGTGGCGCGGGCGAGGGTGAGATTCTTTTTCCCCTGACGGATGATCTCATGCCCTGCGGCAAATGGGATGAGATGCGTGAATCCCGCCGCGTACACCGTATCGCCGTCGCTTACAAATTTTGAGATCGCTTCGGAGAGCGATGTGAGTTTTGTCATTTCTCTTTGCCTTCTTTGCCATGCGAAGATTTTTTCAACCAGCCAAACCTGCCGCTGGATGGGGAAGGTCTTTTGAATTGCGCGCGGAAGACGAAGCCGAGGGTCGCGAGGATCGTGCCAAAACAAAAATAATTCAGCGAAGGCTTGCCGGCAGAATCAGACAGGAAGAAGAACACGATGAATCCAATTGCAAGCAGGATGAAAAACGTGCCGATGCGGTGGACAATTTCTTTGCGTGAATATTGTTCGGGTTCGTCCATGATTATGCTGGCTTTCTCGCGGAAAATAGAATCCTGCGGAACGGATAGAACACCGGTCTGCCCGGCATCGCCGCCCGCATCTTCTCGCGGATGACTTTCACGAATTCGGCTTTGTGTTCCCCCAGCCGTTCAAAATAAGGGACGAGCGCCGTGCCGGAGATCCATTCGACCACGGCATCCGAATCTTCCAACACGTGCGGGTAGACTTTTTCGAAGACTGTGATCTGCTCTGCTCCACATGCAAAAAGGATTTGCGCGTACTGGTCAATCGTCAATACGGGAGCGATGCGTTGAAATCCGTTCAGAATTGATTTGAACTTTGCCTCGTCAGCCGTTTCGCGATAAATTTGATGCGAGATGTGATTGTGATTCGATGGAACTTGAACGGCGATCTGCCCGCCGGGGTTGAGCCGGGCGAATAACTGCGGAATCAATTTCGCGTGATCGTCGCTCCACTGTAAAGCCGCGTTGCTAAAGATCAGGTCCCAGTCGCCGGAGAGGGCGGACAAATCTCCCGCCTGGAAAACCAAGCCGCCCCGTGCGAAGGAAGCGGCTTTTGTCAGCATCTCAGGCGATGAGTCCAGCCCGGTCACATCGGAATTGGGGAGCCGCTCCGCCAGTTGACTCGTCAACTCGCCGGAGCCGCATCCCAGATCAATCGCTTTGAGGTTGGGGCGCGCATCCACAAGCGCGAGCAGGTCATAAAACGGAGCCGCGCGCTCGGATTGAAATTTGTGATATTGCTCGGGATTCCAAGGCATAAGATTCCCCTCTCCCAGCGGGAGAGGGGTTAGGGGTGAGGGCGATGTCTACTTGCGCGACTTCTTCTTCGCGATCTTTTTCTTTGCAACCTTCTTCTTCGCGGTCACTTTTGCTTTTTTGACCGCCGCGTGTTTCACCAGCGTCTGAATTTGCTCGTGCATGTACAACTGCACGTAGTAATATCCGCCGCCGTTCTTGCCGCTTGCGCCGGAACCTTTCCATCCGCCGAAGGGTTGGAAGCCGGGCCACGCGCCGGTCGTGGCGCCTTGCGGACGATTCGCGTACGTGACGCCCGCTTGAATGTTATCGAAGAACCACGAAGTTTCTTTGGGCGAACCATAGAAGCCAGCGGTGAGACCGTAATTGACATCGTTCGCGATGGTCATTGCCTCATCGAGATTCTTCACCTTGCCGACTGTGGCGATGGGCAGGAACATTTCTTGCTTCCACAAGCGATGCTCGAAGGGCAAATTAGTGACGAGCGTCGGTTCGCAGTAGTAGCCGTTGTCATACATGCCACCGGATTTCACGTTTCCGCCGGTGAGGAAACGTCCGCCAGCCTGATTAATCTCTTCTGTGTAATTCTTGAACTCGTTGTACGAATTCTGGTTGACCACGGGCCCGATGTAGGTGGCGCGTTCGGTTGGGTCGCCGATGACGAGCGAATCTACTTTTGATTTTATTTTGGCGATAAATTCGTCATACACTTGTTCCTCGACCAGCACGCGCGAAGCCGCCGAACATTTTTGTCCCTGCAAGCCGAACGCGGAGCGATAGATTCCCGTCGCCGCGTCTTCGAGATTCGCGTTGCGCGAAACAATGGCGGGATTCTTTCCGCCGAGTTCCAGCACAATGGGGCGGACGTAATTGCGGCTCGCAAAGTCGCGGTACATTTTCATGCCCACGTCGAATGAGCCGGTGAACGTCGCGCCGTCAATGTCGGGGCTGTCTACCAGCGCCTGCCCAAGCGTGGAGCCGGGACCGGTCACAAAGTTGAACACGCCGGGCGGGAAGCCCGCGTCGCGCAGACATTCGGCGTAGAGCCGTACGATCCAAGCGGTATCCGATGCGGGCTTGATGACAACGGTGTTGCCCGCCACTAAAGCCGCGCCGGTCGGTCCGCCGGTCAGCGCGAAGGGGAAGTTGAACGGCGAGATCACCAGCCACACGCCATACGGACGAAGCACAGACACGTTCGTTGAATCGAATCCCGTGAGCGGGTCTTTGCCCATCGGTTTGATGAAGCCTTTGTTTTCCTCCATCATTTGCGCGGGCCAATACATCAGGTCGGCGGTCTCTTGCACGTCGCCGAGCGACTCCATGCGGTTCTTGCCGACTTCGAGAGCCATCGCCGCGCCGAGTTCGAAGATGCGCTTCTCGATCAACGCCGCCGCTTTGCGCACCAACGCCACGCGCTTTTGCCACGGCGTATGACTCCACGCGGGGAAGGCTTTGCGCGCCGCTTCGATCGCCATCCGCGCGTGAAGCGCGTTTCCTTTTGCATCCGCGCCAGCGTCCAACTGGTGTTGACGGGCGAGTGATCCTCGAACTTTTCATCCGAGAACACATCTTTGCCGTCAATGAACATTCCATATTCTTTGCCGAGATTTTGTTTTAACTTCGCAACCGCTTTATCGAATCCCTCATGCAGCGCCTCAGGCGGATTGAACATCGTGCCGTAGGTAAGTTTGAAACCAGCCATACTTCCTCCATAAATTATTTTGTGATTGGATGAACGATCGAACAGATAACCAAGCGTAGTATAGCGTAGGACGTGATGCCCGTCAAAGATGCCGTTTGTAACCTTTGTGTAAGGATTTTTTGATATAACGTATCAAGATTTCAACAAAGGATTGGAAGATGAAAACCCGCCTCTTTCCGACGTTCAGCCTGCTTCTCCTTCTCATCGTTTCGTGCGCCCCTCAAGCGACTCAACCTGCGTCCGCGCCGCCCGTCGTCGAGTTGCCCAGCGCGACTCTCACGCCGACCGTGGAGTCCGTTGGAGGAGCGGCGACCCAGCCTCCCGTCGCGACCGAACCGCCGCTCCCAGTCGCCACCTCGCGCGGACCCAACCTCGAAGCGACAGATCCCTCCACGGTCAGCCTCGCATCCGGTCAATATCAATTCGTCGAATTTTTCCGCTTTACCTGAAGTACCTGCCGCGCCATGGCGCCCATGGTTCATGGGCTTGAAGCGAAATATTTTGGCAAGATCAAATTCACGTATCTTGATGCCGACGACCCAAACACGCGCGACTTTCAACAAACGTTGGGCTTTACTATCAGCCAGAGGTCTACTTCCTTGACCCCAACGGAGTTGTCCTCATGAAGTGGGTCGGCTTCACTAGCGACGTGGATTTTGAGAAGGTATTTGCCCAGTACGTGCAATAGGCAATGAGTTAAAAAATAAACATAAGTAACCCCAAATTTAATTTGGGACGCAGATGAACGCTGATCTACGCTGATAAAAAGCGAAAATCAGCGTTTTCTGCGTTTATCAGCGTCCAGCACAATGGTTTTAAAGCGATACACCCCGAAATCAATTTTTGGGGTGTATGATGTTTTCGTTTCGTAAATTCTCCGATGTTTGATTATCCCGCTTTCTCGGCATGGATCAAATACGCTTCCACCATCAGCAGGTTCTTCTCGCCCGCGCGTTGGATCACGTTGAGCAGTTGATCCATTTTGTTGATTTCCTCGAGTTGCTCGTCTATGAACCATTGCAGGAAGTTTTGCGCGAGATAATCGTTTTGCGAGACCGCCAGATCCATGAGCGCGTTGATCTGCCCGGTCACTTCCGTTTCCCACGCCAGCGCGGCTTTTACCGCCTCCTCGGCGGATGCAAACTTCGGCTTCGGCGCGGCAATCGCAGGGATTTGGAGTTCGGCTTGCGTGTCGAGAATGTAATGCACGAATTTCATTGCGTGGGTCTTCTCTTCTTCCGCCTGCTCGAAAAACAGTTTGCTCAGAAGCATAAGTTTTTGAGTTTGAAAGTGCGCGGCGATGCTCAGGTATTGCATACTCGCGCCGAATTCGTTGCCGATCTGGGCATTTATGGCTTTCGCCAATTCAGGGTTGATTAACATGAGATTCTCCTTCCATGCCGAGATTATAAATCCTTTTGCACAGCACGATCAACACAGAAACTATGTCTCGATCTTGGTGTTCTTACATGTGAAAGATTAAACATCAAAAAGGAGAATAGAAATGAACGACTTATTCAAGATGAACACTCGAACGATCGTCGCCATTGGTTTGGGAGCCGCCCTCTTCACACTGTTATTCATGTATGTCAAGGTTCCCTCGCCTGTGCCTGAAACCAGTTTCCAGACCGCCTACGGACTAGGCGCCTTTTTCGCCACATTATTTGGGCCCGTTGCCGGCGCGTTGATCCAATTTATTGGGCACGCCCTCAGCGATGCGGTTCAGTACGGCTCCCCTTGGTGGAGTTGGGTGATCGCCAGCGGCGTGGCGGGCTTTGTTTTTGGGTTCGCTTTCAAAAAGACAAAGGTGGAAGACGGTGAATTCAAGGGCAAAGATATTGTCGCTTTCAATGTGATTCAGTTGATCGGCAACGCCATCGCATGGATTGTGGTTGCCCCAGTATTAGACATTCTTATCTATCAAGAACCTGTCAATCTGGTCTTTACCCAGGGCGTGACTGCCGCGATCATGAATGCGATCAGCACTGGGGTGATCGGCTCTTTGCTGTTGGTCGCGTATGCCGCCACTCGCACAAAGAGGGGCAGTTTGAGCAAGGCGTAAATACTCGCATTCTGCCTAAACAAAGCCGGGCTGTTGTTGAACAGCCCGGCTTTGTTTATTTCGATTAAAATTCGCGTATGGAAAAACAAGCGGTCATTGAGTTTAAAGATTTTACTTTCCAGTATTACAGTCAGTCTGAACCGACCCTTTATGATATTAATCTGAAGATATATCACGGTGAAAAGATCCTGATCGTCGGTCCCAGCGGCAGCGGTAAAAGCACGCTTGCGCATTGCATCAATGGACTTATTCCATTCTCGTATAAAGGAGAAATTCAGGGGAGTCTGAAAGTCAACGGCGTGGAAACCAGCCAGCAGGATATTTTTACTTTATCCAAAATGGTCGGCACGGTCCTGCAAGATTCTGACGGGCAATTCGTGGGCTTAACCGTTGGGGAGGATATTGCCTTTGTTCTTGAAAATGACAACGTTCCTAATTCCGAAATGCATGAGCGGGTCCTCAAAGTCTCGCAGATGGTGGATATGGATCGTCAACTTCAGTCGTCGCCGTTCGAATTATCCGGCGGGCAGAAACAGCGCGCCTCCCTGGCGGGAGTGATGATCGAT
Organism: Anaerolineales bacterium; assembly: GCA_046328795.1. Taxonomy (GTDB): domain Bacteria; phylum Chloroflexota; class Anaerolineae; order Anaerolineales; family Villigracilaceae; genus Defluviilinea. Next base: position 8,022 of record JAXLVX010000087.1, read on the forward strand.
AATGTGGACATCCTGCTTTTTGATGAGCCGCTTGCCAACCTGGACCCCGCCACCGGCAAAGCCGCCATTGAAATCATTGACGAGATCCATGAAAATTCAAAAAAGACCATCATCATCATTGAACACCGCCTCGAAGACGTGCTTCACCGTAGGGTGGATCGCGTCATTATGATTAATGACGGAAGAATTATCGCGGACATGAATCCCCACGACCTTGTTTCGTCCGCGCTCCTGACGGCGAACGGGATTCGGGAGCCGTTGTACGTAACCGCCTTGAAGTATGCGGGCGTTAAAGTGGATAGCGCCATGCTGCCCGGCTACCTTGACACATTGAAGATCGAACAGTCCCGCGCGAAGCTGGTCGCATGGCACAATGCCATACAGGCGGATGACCGGGAGAATGCCAGTCCGTCCATCGTAGCGATGGAAAAGGTCAGCTTTTCCTATGATGGCGCGCGCCGCGTTCTGGACGATATTAATATCAACATCCGCACAGGCGAGATGATAGCGGTTGTGGGGAGAAACGGCGCGGGAAAATCCACGCTGGCTAAATTATTGTGCGGATTTGAAAGGGTGGATGGCGGCGCGATTCTTTACGAAGGGGAGAACATCAAGGATAAAACGATCAAGGAGCGCGCGGAGATCATTGGGTTTGTGATGCAAAACCCCAACCAGATGATCTCCAAGCCGATGATCTTTGACGAGGTCGCGCTGGGGCTGCGTCTGAGGGACGTGCCTGAGGAGCAGGTAGCCGAACGAGTTGAAAAAATGCTCAAGATTTGCGGGCTGGCGCCTTTTAAGAACTGGCCCATTTCCGCGCTGAGTTACGGGCAAAAGAAGCGCGTCACGATCGCGTCCATTCTGGCGCTGGATCCGAAGATCCTGATCCTCGACGAGCCGACCGCCGGGCAGGATTACCGACATTACACCGAGATCATGAATTTCCTGTTGGAGATTAATACATTAGGCGTAACCGTCATCATGATCACGCATGACATGCACCTGATGCTGGAATATACTCCGCGCGCGATCGTGTTGTCAGACGGAATCATGATCGCGGATACGACGGCTTCCATTGCGCTGACCGACTTGCGCATCGTCGAAAGCGCGAACCTGAAGGAAACATCCCTGTTCAATCTGGCTCGCATGGCGGGCATCGAAGACGGCGCGAGATTTGTGCAGGGATTCATTGATTACGAAAGGAGGATGAAGAAGCGGTGAACATGAAGACGAAACTTTTTTCGTACAACGCCGTTGATACGCCCGTTCATAGGTTATCCGGCGTGACGAAACTGGTCTGTTTCCTGTTGTTGACCTTTGCGGTCATGTATTCCTACGACATTCGCGTCATCCTTGCGGTGATGGCTTTTTCCATTGCCGTCTTGCGGATGTCGCGGATACGATTTTCTCAAATCCGCCTGATGGTTCTCTACGTGCTGGTCTTTGTGCTGACCAACGCTGTCATTTCATTCTTTTTTTCGCCTGAGCAGGGCGTGGAAATTTACGGCACAAGACACAATATTGCCAATCTCTACGGCGGATACAAGCTAACATGGGAGCAACTCTTCTATCAGGTCACTAAATTCTTCAAGTATTTTTCGGTCATCCCGCTGGGGATCATCTTTCTTTTGACCACGAACCCCAGTGAATTCGCATCCTCCCTGAACAGGGTTGGCGTGAATTACAAAGCCGCCTTTGCCGTCGCGCTGACCCTGCGCTACTTTCCGGACGTCCAGCGTGATTACCAAAACATCAGCCTGGCGCAACAAGCGCGAGGCTTGGAACTTTCACACAAAGCAAAAATTGCCGAACGCCTCAAGAACTCTCTGTTGACGATCATTCCGCTGATTTTTTCCTCCCTTGACCGGATCGAACTGATCAGCAACGCCATGGACCTGCGCGGTTTCGCCAAGGATAAGACCCGCACCTGGTATACATCGAAAAAACTTACGCCTGCCGATTACGTTGCCATCGGAATTTCCGCGTTGATCTTCGTTCTTACTCTTTGTGTTTCGGTTTTTATCAACCATGGACGTTTTTATAACCCGTTCATCTAGAGGCAGATCAATAAGATAGTTGGTGAGACTGTTAAATCAAGAGTGGCGCTCGGCGCGCCACTCTTTGTGTCTTAAAATTTCAATGCTTGTGCTGATGTTCGGGGTAAATCTCGCCAGCCTCAATAGCGACTCGCAAATGATTCTCCTGCGGTGGGAAAGTACAAGTGGCAAAATCGGTAAACGCGCATGGCGGACTGTATGCTTTATTGAAGTCAATGAACACTTTGCCATCTTCATGCGGATCGGTGTAATGATAACGCCCCGAAGGATACGTGGGATGACTGTTCGTTTCATCCATAAATTGCACGAACAAGCGATGGTCTGAAAGTTCTTCAACCATCAACTCATGTTTTCTGCCGTTCAACTCGAACGAAACATATCCCTGCATCGGCTCATCCAGAATCGCGCCGAGGATGTCGGGCATCTTCACGATCTGCGGCGTTTCATATTTTGTGTACGTCGCTGGGACGCGATATTCTTCCTTCACCGCGTACCACTCGCGCGGCGGAAAATTACGCCGTTCCTCGCGCGTGTTATCCCACACCCGAATGCCGACTCCCTTTGAGCGGCGAAGCACGACCATGCGCATATCGTCGAACGTGATGAACGACGGGACATCTTCTTGATCGGCATCGAGTACCGCGGATTTGGATTCGACTCCGTTCACCTCGACGGGCAGAGCGGACTCGACGTGGAGAACGACGTTCGCCCCGTCGAACTCGAACGTGCCGAGGCGGGCGGGCGCGCGCGAGGGGAGCAGAATGTCCGCATTGGGATCGGAGCCGATGAGGTTCGTCCCTTTGCGAAGCCAGAACAACCCAGCCAGCGCGAGCCATCCGTTTTCGCGGCGCAGGTTGCTATCCACTTCTTCGCGCCATTTATAAATGCTCTTGAGATATTCCTCGTTGACCATATTGATTCATCCTCGATAGATCTCGCCCGCTTCCACGCGGAAGGGGAGCGTGTTCTGCTGCGGCGCAAAGATGCACGTGGCATACGCGGTGAACGCGCACGGCGGACTATAAGCGTAATTGAAATCCAGAATGACCTTGCCGTTTTTCGGCGGGTCTGTATAAAGATAGCGGCTCGGCGGATAAGACTCTTTACTGCTCGTGCCATCTCGGAATTTGAGATACAGTTTTTTCGTTTGGGTTTCAGTGACATCGAGTTTAAATGTCTTGTTCTCAAAACGGAACGAGATAAACCCGTCGAGGCGGTCTTCCACTGTGTCGCCGGTTGAATCGTTTTGTCCCGACTCTTTTGGTGTCGGATATTTTGTGTAGGAAGCATTGAAGCGGAATTTCTTATTGACCGGGAACCATTTCAGCGGCGGGAGTTTGAAGCGTTCCGCGCGGTTGTTGTCCCAAATGCGGATGGCGTACTTTGTTCCGTGTTCATGCACCACCATGCGGATGTGATTCCATGTGATGTAACTCGGCTTCGGGTCTTTGCTTGACCTCAGGATCGCATTCTGCGCCTGCCGGTCATTCACCTTCAGCCTCACGCCCTCCGCCGCCTGAAAGCGGACGGTTGTACCCTTCAACTCTGCCACGCCGAGGAATGTCGGCGCGCTTTCGGGAAGCACCACCTCGCACATCGGGTTCGAGCCGATCAAATTTCTGCCGGGGTTTAGGTCGTACAAACCTGCCAATGCCACCCAGCCATTTT
>JAXLVX010000088.1:0-11722 GCA_046328795.1 Anaerolineales bacterium
CCAGCGACAAATTCCCGCACGTGTATGGGCCCATCAACCACGAAGCGGTGATGAAAACGCTGGACATGGAACGCAACGCCGACGATGTCTTCATCCCGCCGGATAATCTCTAAAAGTATGTCATGCTGAGCGAAGCGAAGCATCTCCTCACCAACAAGCAGACCCTTCGGAAGGGTGCTACTCGGTTTGTAAAGCGCCAATCGAAAATCGTAAATCAAAAATCGTAAATTAAATGCTTTCCTTTTTCCTCTGGTACCTCCTCTCCACCCTCCTCGGCTGGCTGACCTTTCCCCTCGCGTATCGCCTCTTCCCCGCGTTGAAAGATCGCGGCTACACCCTCTCGCGCGCGTTCGGCTTGTTGATCTGGGGCTACGCCTTCTGGCTCCTCGCCTCGTTCCACATCGCGCAAAATGACATCGGCGGATTGTTGCTGGGCTTGCTCGTCCTCGCCACTTTGAGCGCGTGGGCAATTACCAATTACCAATTACCAATCTCTAGTCTCCAGTCTCCAGTCTCTGGTCTCGATACGCTCGCAACCAACCACTTCGACAGGCTCAGCGCGGCGGCTCGCTACTCGACCATCACCAATTCTCCAATTCTCTCCTTCCTCAAATCCAACCGCCCCCTCATCCTCACAACCGAAATCCTCTTCCTCCTCGCCTTCGCCTTTATGGCATTCATCCGCGCGGGGAATCCCGAAATCCTCGGCACCGAAAAGCCGATGGAATTGATGATGATCAACGGCATCATGAACTCGCCGACGTTCCCTCCGCGCGACTTGTGGCTTTCGGGATACTCCATTTCGTATTACTACTTCGGCTATGTGATGACCTCCATGCTGGCGACGTTGACCGGCACACCCGCCACCGCCGCGTTCAACTTGATGATCTCGCTCATCTTCGCCCTCTCCGCCGTCGGCGCGTATGGAATTTTGTACAACCTGCTTGCCAGTCTCCGTTCCCAATCGTCAGTCGGAAATCGTAAATCTGAAATCGGACGCGCTCTCCTCGCGCCATTATTTCTCCTTCTCGTCTCCAACGTCGAAGGCTTCCTCGAAGTCCTCCACCGCCGCGGACTATTCTGGACGGACGGAAATAATTTTTGGACGTGGCTCGGCATCCCTGAATTGAGAGACGCGCCCGCGCAACCGCTCCAATGGATTCCCGACCGCTTCTGGTGGTGGTGGCGGGCATCGCGCGTGGTCATGGACTACGACCTGCAAAACAATCCCACCGGCGATGTGATCAGCGAATTCCCCGCCTTCTCGTTCATCCTCGGCGATCTGCATCCGCATATTCTGGCGATGCCGTTCGTGTTGTTGACCATTGCCGTCGCGTTGAATCTCTTCCTTGGCGGTTTCAAAGGAACAACAGATTTCTATGTTGCTCGGCTGAACGTCAGCAAGACCGGCTTCTTTGTCATTGCTTTACTTATCGGCGGGCTTGCCTTCCTCAACACGTGGGATATTCTCATCGGCGGCGCGTTGATCCTCTTCGCGTATGTGCTGGCTCGCGCGCGCGAGTCAGGCTGGGGCTGGGAAAGACTCGAAGACCTTTTTCTGTTGGGAATCTCCATGCTTGCCGTCGCGTACGTGATGTATCTCCCGTTCTTCATCGGGTTCGATTCGCAAGCGGGCGGAATCCTGCCGTCGTTCATGTATCCCACGCGCGGGGCGCAACTGTGGGTGATGTGGGGCACGCTCTTCGTGCCGCTGTTCGCGTTCTTGTTGTATCGCCGCGCAACCGGCTCCGCGAATTGGAGCGCCGGGCTAAAAGTTTCACTTGGAATCGTGTTCGTCCTCTTCCTCGCGATGTTCGCGGTCGGGGCTGTTGCCTTGTACATCCGCCCGGATCTGATTGACCCGTTGATCGTGTCGCAAGCCGGTGGCGTAAGCGGATTCGTCGCCGCGAGCATGTCTCGGCGGCTGGCATACATCGGGAGTCTCGTCACATTGCTGGCGTTGTTAATTCCCACGCTATCCTACTTGCTCGCAAATGAACGAACCGAAGATGGTATGCCCAAAGAAGAGCGCCAGCCATCGCACAGCTTCGCGTTATTGTTGATTCTCATCGGGCTTTTGTTGATCCTCGGGCCCGAGTTCGTCTATTTGCGCGATAATTTCAATTACCGCATCAACACCATTTTCAAATTCTATTTTCAAGCATGGATGGTCCTCTCCCTCGCCGCCGCGTACGGGGTTGCCGTCCTGCTCCAAAATTTACAGGGCTGGGCAAAAAGAACATTCTCGGTTGTGTTTGCAATCGTTTTGATCGTGGGGCTGACCTATCCCGCGCTTGGGTTTGCGAACAAGACCAACAACTTCAAGCCGCCGTTCTTCGGATACAGCCTCGATGACTTTGACCGTGTCAAAGCGGAGAACCCCGATGAAGCCGCGGCGATCGAATGGCTCCGCTCCGCGCCGGACGGGATAGTTGCCGAGGCAGTGGGAGGCGCTTACTCCTCCTACGGGCGGATTGCCAATTACACCGGCTTACCCACCGTCCTAGGCTGGGACAATCACGAAGGTCAATGGCGCGACTCGCTCCTCATCGGCAATCGCCGCCAGGACATTGAAACCCTCTACACCACGCCGGATGGACTCACCGCGCAAGACATTGTCACAAAGTACAACATCCGCTACATCTACGTCGGCGGATTAGAACGAAGCGCTTATCCGGTAGATGAAGGCAAGTTCAACAGTGTATTCAAATTGGTGTTCCAGCAAGGGAATGTGACGATCTACGAAGTGCCGTAACATCCATGTCATTGCGAGAAAGCCCGAGCCTTAAACGGCGAGTGGCTGACGAAGCAATCTTTTGTAACCATCCAGAGTAAAATTACTGATATGAATTCCCCCACTATCAAACACGAAGGCTGGCTGTACGGACTGGCTTTTCTGATCGCCATCGCCTTGCGGTTCATCGCGCTGGGAGCATCGCCGCTCACCGACTCGGAAGCGGCGCTTGCCTTGCAATCCCTCGCCATCGCTCACGGCGACTCTCCGTTGCTTGCGCCGCAGTCTGCGTACATCCTCTTCACTGCCGTCTTGTTCGCGATCATGGAAAGCGCGAACTTCCTCGCGCGTTTTCTCCCAGCATTGACGGGAAGCGTGCTGGTCTTTGTTCCCTATTTTTTCCGCGAAAAGATTCACCCGCGCCCAGCGTTGATCCTCGCCTTCCTCTTCGCCTTCGACCCCGGTCTCGTCGCAATTTCGCGTCAGGCAAACGGGACCATGTTCGCGGTGACGTTCCTGCTCCTCGCCTGGGGAATGTGGAATCGCAAACAACTCATCCCCGCCGGCATCTTCGCCGGTCTTGCGCTGCTTTCGGGTCCTTCGCTATGGGCTGGCTTGCTCACCCTCGGTTTAACCTATCTTTTCATCCGCGGCATGAAACCACGCGATGTAGAAACCCAAACCCTCCTCGAAAATTCCGAATCCTCAACAATCGAAAATCCCCAACCGTCAACACTTGCACCTGACGCAAGTGCAGGTGTCGAAAATCCAAAATCGTCAATCGTAAATCAAGAATCTCCAGTCTCCAGTCTCCAATCTCCAATTACTAATTACCAATTACCAATTACCAATCCCCAATTCCTCCTCTCCCTCACCGCCACCTTCCTCCTCTGCGGCGCTCTCTTCTCCTTCGCCCCCAATGGACTAAGCGCCGCGCTCTCCTCCCTCCCCGCCTATCTCAAAGGCTGGGTCGCGCCCTCGATCGCAACACCCGGACGAATCCTCTTCACGTTTTTCGCTTACGAGTTATTAGGAATCTTCCTCGCCTCGCTCGCCATCTTCCGCGCCATGCGCACCGACGGCAAACGCGCCAAGCGGTTGATGATATGGCTCGGCGTATCGCTGTTGCTCGCGGTCTTCTATCGTCAACCGGCTGAACTGGTCTGGGCGATCATCCCATTGCTCGCGTTGAGCGCGTTCGAACTCGCGCGCGCTTTCGATGTCCACCGCGAGGAACGCGTCGAAGCGGGCATCGTCGTCGCGGCGCTTTCCATTTTGCTCATCTACACCTGGTTCAACATTTCAGGCGCCGCCCTCAACCCATACAACCCGCTCCCCACAACCCTGCCGGTGTTAGGCGAAGTGCAGAACGCGCGCGCGGTCGTGTTGACCGGTTCGCTCCTCATCATCATCGTGTGCGTCGCCCTCATCGCGCTCGGCTGGTCGGCTCGCATCGCGCGGATCGGAACAACGCTCACCTTCACGCTGTTCCTCAGCGTGTATGCCGCCGCGGCGGCGTGGGGCGCCAGCGGACTCCGCAACCCGAACGGTTACGAACTGTGGACGACCGATCCGCGAATCATTCAAGCGGATTTACTCCTCGCCAGCGTGGACGAAGTTTCCGAATTCAGCCTCGGTCATACCGACTCTCAGCCTGTCACAATCGCGGCGATCTCTTCTCCCGCCCTCGAATGGACTCTGCGGGATCATTCCGCCCAAACGGCTCCGGTTCTCGACCCGCAACTCACGCCGCCGCTGATCGTCACGCCGTTGATGACCGATCTCGGCTTGCCCTCCGCCTATCGCGGACAAGACTTCACGTGGAGGAGCCAGCCGCAATGGGCAAACCTTCAATCACAAGATTGGTTGAAATGGTTCGTCTTCCGCGAACTGCCGATGGATAATGAAACCGTCATCTTGTGGGCGCGCGACAACCTGTTCCCCGATGTTCGCGATGGGTCACAACCTTGAAGCAGTCGCATCCCTCCATCATCGCCATAGACGGACCCGCCGCTTCGGGAAAATCCACGCTGGGGTTGAGGCTCGCTCACGCGCTCGGATATTTATTCTTCGATACCGGCGTGATGTATCGCGCCGTCACGTGGCTCGCGTTGCAGCGCGGAATTAATTTGAACGAGGAAGACACGATCACCTCACTGGCGGAAAAAGCCCAAATAGACGTTGCCCCAGCCTCCACGTCGGATGGACGCGCGTGTGATGTCCTCGTGGAAGGCAAAGACATCACATGGGAAACTCGCCTGCCAGAAGTGGACGCGAACGTGTCCATGGTCTCCGCGTATCGCGGCGTACGTCATGCGTTGAGCCAACAGCAGCGGCGCATCGGACTGCGCGGAGGAGTCGTGATGGTGGGACGCGACATCGGCACGGTCGTCCTGCCCGAAGCGGATTTGAAGATCTATCTCGACGCGAGCGCGGAACAACGCGCGACGAGGAGATACCACGAGATCCTTCTGCGCGGCGGCGCAGCGAACTATGAGGAGATTCTCTCGAAAGTGATCGAGCGCGACCGCATAGACTCGACGCGCGACGTGGCTCCGCTCAAAGCGGCGGATGACGCGGTGATCGTTGATTCCGATCAGATGAACGCGGACGAGGTGTTTGAGAAGGTGTTAGCGTTGTGCAAATGAAGGATGGCTATCGCGTCCCGCTTCGGTATCGAATCCTTCGCCGTGTGATGAAACCGCTGGCGCGCGGCATCTTTCACTTGCTTGCCAATGTACGAATCACCGGGAAAGAGAACATTCCGTATGGGAAGCCTTACGTGGTGGCGACTAATCATGTGTCCATGTTCGATCCGCCGTTCATCGCCGCGTTCTGGCCCGAGTGGCTCGAGATCATCGGCGCGTCGAACGTGTTCGATAAACCCTTTGAAGGAACGATCCTCAAAATGTACGGCGTCATCCCTGTGCATCGCGGCGAATATGATCGCGCCCTGTTGACCAAGATCGTTCACATCCTCAAGTCCGGTTTGCCGTTGTTGATCGCGCCGGAAGGCGGACGTTCGCATGTGACCGCCATGAGACGCGCCAAACCCGGCATCGCGTATATCGTCGAACAGACGGGCTTGCCGGTCTTGCCGACGGGGTTGGTTGGCACAACGGAAGATTTTTTTCAACGCTCGTTTCGCCGCCCCAAACCCATTCTCGAAATGCACATCGGAAAACCGATCATTCTGCCTGAGATCGAAACCAAAGGAACGCAGCGACACGAAATGAGACAACACAGCGCCGACCTCGTGATGTCGTATGTTGCCGGGTTACTGCCGGAAGAGTATCGAGGAGAGTATGCCGGAACAGCCATCCGCCCCGCCTAAGCCGGTCTCTGAAATTTGGAGACCCGACCTGATCGTCCTGCCGCGATTAACGCTGGCGCGGCGCGCGTTTCGCCGGTTTTATCGCTTCTGCATGAGATTGCTCGTTTTCATCCTCATGCGCGCGACCATTCGCGGGGTTGAGAACTTCCCCAAAAAGGGACCTGCCCTGCTCGTTGGGAATCATTCGGGAGATGCCGATGTTGTGCTGGGCGCGGCAGTGATCCCGCATCCTGCCGAATGGATCGGGAAGATCGAGAACCGCGACGATCACTGGTTCGTGGGACCGGTCTTTCGCGCGTATGGCTTCATTTGGATCCATCGCGGCAGACCCGACAAACGCGCCTTGCGTGTGGCGCTCGACGCGCTCGCCGAGGGACGCATGGTTGTCGTCGCGCCGGAGGGCAGGCAAACCCTCACCGGCGGACTTGAGGAAGGAACCGATGGCGCAACTTTTCTCGCGCTTAAGTCCGGTGCGCCGGTGATTCCAATTGCAATATACGGGGCAGAGAACACAAACATCTACGGCAATTGGAAACTATGGCGGCGACCGAAGGTATCGGTGACGGTAGGAAAACCTTTCTACATCCGCGAACAGCCTGACCGCCGCGAGTCAATTCCCGCAGGCACGCGCCAGATCATGGAAGCGTTGGCGCATATGCTGCCTGCCGAACGACGAGGGCAATACAGTTACGTTTCACAATCTACCGAACCAAAATAACGATCTCGCGCGAGATAAAAGCAGATTGACTTCGTCACGTTGTATCAAACGATTTGATTTGAAACAGAGCCGAAGCGCACATGCGAGAAGAACCCACATCTCAACCCAAGCCGGTCACCGATTGGTGGAAGCCTGAACTCGTATCCCTGCCCAAACTGACTCGCTCTCGCAGGTTGTTTCGCCGGTTCATCCAAATCCTCGCGAAAATAATTGCCTTCTTCGCGCTGAACATGAAAGTCCGCGGCATGGAAAATTTTCCGGCGAAAGGTCCCGCGATCATCGTGTTCAATCACCTCGGCGATTGGGATTCGATCCTGCTTGCCGCTGTCATCCCGGAACGCGCCGAGTGCATCGGCAAGATCGAGTTGAACGATCATTGGCTGGCGGGACCGGCGCTTCGCGCCTACGGGTGCATTTGGATCCATCGCGGTCAGCCGGATCGCCGCGCCATGCGCGCCGCGCTCGACGCGCTGAAAGAGGGAAGAATGCTCACGCTTGCGCCGGAGGGCAGGCAAACCGTGACGGGCGCGTTAGAAGATGGCACCGAAGGCGCGGCATTTCTCGCCATGAAATCGGGAGCAAAAGTTGTCCCAATTGCGCTGACCGGCACAGAAAACATTCACATCAGCGATCACATCAATCATTGGAAACGCGTCCCGGTCAGCCTCACGGTGGGAAAACCGTTCCACATTCAGAATCAGGCAGAACGTCAGGAAACGATTCGAAGCGGCACGCGTCAGATCATGGAAGCGTTGGCGCGTCTACTGCCTCCCAAACTACGCGGGCAATACAACTACGTTTCATCGGATACAAATCTGCAATGACAACAGCGCAGGCGGAAAGTTTGGGGCTATAATCCGTTCATGCAATTCGTTGCGACACTGCTGAATCAACTTGCATACGTGGAAGCCGCTTCTCTCGCGGGATGGCTGGTCTGGTTCGGCTTCGCGGGCTTGTTCGCCGTTTCACTGTACAACTGGCGGAACTATCATCGCACATTGAATCAACGCGCATGGTGGATTCTTTTCACGCTGGCTGTCTTCACTCCTATCGTCACATTGTTCATCGGGTTGGAATTTCAAAACGGCGCATCGCTGCCCGCGCCGGGCATTCCCGCCCAAGCGCCGGGTTCGACGGCGATGTTATTCTCCGCTCTGCCATGGACTCTCGCGGGCGGCTTGCTCGGTCCGTATGCCGGCGCGGCTGTGGGAATCTTCAGCGGGTTACTGCGCGGGGTGTGGGACACGCACAGCATTTTTTCCATTCTTGAATTTGGGTTTCTTGGCGCGATCTTCGCGGTCTCCACGCGCCAAAATTATCGCACGCCTTTTTTCCGTTTATTGAGACAGCCTCTGTTCAGCGTGGTCATGCTGTCGTTGATCCACGCGTTGATCTTTATCGTCAGCGCGTTCTTCACCGCCTCCGCGACAGCCACCGCCGCCGAGCGGCTCGATTACGCGTTCAGCAATACCGGCACAGCCATCCTCACGTTTGGCATCGAAATGCTCATTGCCGGGTTCGCAGCTCAGATACTCACGACGGTCTCTCCGCATTTATGGGGCAACGCGGGCGCAAGTTCCCTGCGACCTTCGCCCGCCGAACGGAGCATCGAGACTCGTTTCGTCTCCGGCGCGGGGACGATCGTTTCGATCCTGCTCGTCCTCCTGCTTCTCGGAAGTTGGCTCGTCGCCGGTTCCGCCGCGCGAAAATTATTGCAAGACCGCCTCGCCGCCGCCGCGCAGATGAGCGCGCAGAACGTTCCCTATTTTCTTACAGCGGGGCAAAGCCTCTCGTCGCAGATCGCCTCCGACGCGCGGTTGGCGCAAACTCCAGATTCAGACCTGCCAGCCTTGCTCGGCGAACAGATCCGCTCCGTGCCATTTTTTACGCAACTCGCGGTCTTCGATATCGCTACAAATTCGTTGATCGCAAGTTACCCGCCGGAACAAAACTTTCAGTTAACCGCGCAAGAGCAAACGGGACTCCCGCTCGCCGCCGGGATTCAAAATCAGATGTACGCGATTCCACCGGCGACGCCGGGCGACTCGGCGCGTGTGACCTTTCTCGCCGCGATTCCGAACACCACCCGCGCCTTGATCGCGCGGACCGATTTCAACTCGAACCCGTATCTTCGACCGCTCATCGAAAACTTGAACAGCCTGCAAGAAATGAACGGAACGGGAATCTTGTTGGATGAACAGGGAACGATTCTGTATCATCCGCAATCGAATTTGATCTTCACCGCCTACCCCGGTCAACGCAGCGACTCGCCAGCCTTCTTCGATGAAACCGCCTCGCGCGGGACTCGTCAACTGGTCTACTTTCAACCGGTGAATGGACAACCGTGGGCGGTGGCGGTGATGGTCCCCGCCGGGCAGGCACAACGCGTCGCGATCGAGATCGCCCTGCCTATCGCGCTGTTGATCCTTCTTCTCGGCGCGATCGCGCTGGTGGCATTGCGAGTCAGTCTGCGAGCAGTGACCGGCTCTTTGCAAAACCTCGCCGCCGAAGCGAAATATATTTCCACAGGGAAGTTAGATCGTCCGCTCACCACAGACGGCGTGGATGAACTCAGCGACTTGCGTTCCGCATTTGAGCAAATGCGCGTGAGCCTGCAAGACCGCATGGAAGACCTCAACCGGTTGTTAGCGGTCAGCCAGGGGGTGGCATCCAGCCTGACGTTGGGCGACGCGCTCCGCCCGGTGCTTGAGGCGGTGGTATCCAGCGGCGCGAGTTCGGCGCGGATCGTCCTCATGCGCGATATGTTCCCAGTCGAAACACCGGTGCGTTTTGCCGACGGGTTAGAGCAGGATGTGTACATGCACTTGGATCAGCAGATCCTCGCGCTCACCGAAGAGCAGGAACGCGTGGTGATGGCGACTCTCTCGCGGAACCGCGGCTTGCTCCTCGACCCCAACCTGCCTCAGCCCGAATCGATGATCGCGCTCGCGCTTCGTCACGAGGGACGGTATTACGGAACGTTGTGGGCGGCTTATAACAAACAGCACATCTTCACCGAATCGGATCTGAAATTCATGACCACGTTGGCGAGCCAGACGACGCTCGCCATTGCCAACATCCGCCATCTTATGACGGTGGAGGTAAGCCACAGCCGATTGGAAGCGATTCTCAACTCGACGCCGGACCCGGTGCTGGTCACCGATGCGTCGAACCGGTTGATACTGGCGAACCCCGCCGCGACGAACGTGTTCGGCGTTTCCATCCGCCGCGGCGAAAGACCCGAAGCGGAAAAGACGATCCAGATCAAGGCGATGATCGAACTGCTTCAAGCGTCTTCCAATGAACGCCATTCGGCGGAAGTGAACATGCCCGATGGAAAAACATATCTTGCGATGGCGTCGCCGATGACCGCCGATGGAAAGACGGTTGGGCGCGTGTGCATTTTGCGAGATGTGTCTCAACTCAAAGAGATTGACACGCTGAAATCAGATTTTGTTGCGACGGTGAGTCATGACTTGCGCTCGCCGCTGACGTTGATGCGCGGGTATGCCACGATGCTCGAAATGGCTGGCTCGTTGAACGACCAGCAGAAAAATTACGCAAAGATGATCGTGCAGGGCGTGGACAACATGGCGAAACTCGTCAACAACCTGCTCGACCTTGGTCGCATCGAATTCGGCGTTGGCTTGCAAGTGGAGAGTATCCCCGTGTTAGACATTCTCGAACGCGCGACGAGCGAATTGCAGATGCAAGCGAAACAGAAAAATATTTCTCTCGGCGTCGAACTGCCGCGCGATCTGCCGAACGCCGTCGAAGCCGACTCGGCATTATTGCATCAGGCGTTATACAACCTGATCGAAAACGGGATCAAATACACGCCCGAAGGCGGAACGGTCACTGTCCATTTGCAAACGCCTTCCGATGCGTTGATCTTCGCCGTGCAGGATAGCGGCATCGGCATCTCGGAAAACGATCAGAAGAGATTGTTCGAAAAGTTCTATCGCGGCACCAATCGCGACGCGCTCATGCAGCGCGGCACCGGGCTGGGACTCGCCATCGTCAAATCCATTGCGGAACGGCACGGCGGCAAAGTTTGGGTGGAGAGCGAAGCAGGGCAGGGAAGTGTTTTCTTTTTACAGATCCCTCTTGCGCAACCAAAAACGTCGAATCTGTAAAAGAGGCATATAATTCCCACTTCGCGTAAAAGGAAAAGCGGCTTCGTAATCACATGATTCATCCAGCAGACGATCAATCTACCGAATTCATTCATCGAACGGCAAAACATCCCTCTTCAAACCTCAGCCATTTTTTATTAGGGCGTCCCCTCTCCACAGCCGACGCGGCGCATGAGACCATCGGCAAAGGCGTGGGGCTGGCAGTCTTCGCCGCGGACGCGTTATCCTCCACCGCTTATGCCACGCAGGAAGTGTTGGTTATTCTCGCCGGCGCTGGGACGCTCGCCTTCGGCTATGTCTTCCCTATTTCAATTGTCATTGTCGCCCTGCTCGCCATTGTGGTGCTTTCATACGAGCAGATCATCCATGCCTACCCAAGCGGCGGCGGCGCGTATATCGTCGCGTCGGATAATCTTGGGAAATTCCCGGCGCTGATCGCGGCGGCGGCTCTGCTCACCGATTACATCCTGACCGTTTCCGTTTCTATATCCTCCGGCGTGGCGCAGATCGTTTCGGCATATCCGCAATTGTTTCAATATCGCGTTGTCATTTCTGTGTTCTTTGTCCTCTTAGTCATGGTGATCAACTTGCGCGGTGTAAGAGAATCGGGCGCGGCATTTGCCATCCCAAGTTATTTTTTCATCGTGATGATGCTATTTTTGATCGCAACCGGGCTCTTCCGCGTATTGACCAGTTCGCTGGGAACCGTAGTCAACCCGCCGGAGATCGAGCAGGTAGACGAACTTGTTGGGGTCAGCCTGTTCTTATTGCTTCACGCTTTTTCAAGCGGCACCACAGCA
>JAXLVX010000089.1:0-11189 GCA_046328795.1 Anaerolineales bacterium
GAGCAGGGCGAACCGTCCGATATCAATGCCGGCGAAAGCGCGTGACGCGTCTGCGGCTGAAATATCGGGCAGGGCAGGCGACGATTCGGTCTGGTTTTCATTGAGCGAGGAGAGTTGCAGAGCGAGGTCGAGCCCTTCGCTGCGCGCGCGCAGGTCGAAGTACACGACGGTCATCATCGTGAGTTGCAAGGGAGAGTACAGCAAGCCCATTGCCATGGTGAGCAGGTTGGAGAGGATCGTATCAAGGATGCTTCGCGTTTCAAAACCCATGTCGGGTATGGATGAGAGCGCGGCTTGCAGGATGACTCTCAGCAAGATGACCGGGCCCGTGACGATCAATTGACCGAGCAAGGAAAGCACAAGCGCATACCCGATCAACCACCAGAAGCGGCTGCGTCCCAAGTCCCATGCGCGGCGGATGGTTTGCGTTATCCCATGATTTTCAAGCACGATAATGGGAGCGACGAGGGGGATGACGATCCACGCGAAGAAGACGAAGATGCCGGGTCCGCTGAACCAGCCGACAATGGGGACGATTGCCCAGATCAAGATGAGGATCAGCAAGATGGTGCAAAGGACGATCGCCCAGATCAACTTCCAGACCGAGCCGGTGATGGCGCGATAGGAATCGAGGATGCCGATGGGTTTGTCCATGTAGTTGTTCGCCACGGCGCGCGTGATGGCGGCGGTGGCAAAACCGCTCACGAGGATGAAGTTCGCGATTAAAAATACAACGGAACCGATGATCGTGGCGATGCCGAGTCCCATCTCTGTGAGCGGATCCGCTGATTGCAGACGATCGGGGCTCATCATGGTCGTGGTGTACAGAATCGAAAAGACCATCTGAATGACCACCATTGGGATGTAAGGGATGGCAAATATTCCGATGAAGGTGAGGAAGTTCTGCCGATACAAACGGATGGCTTTATCGAGAATTTCGCCGAGCGTCATCGGGCGAATAACAAGGGGCGTTTCGTTCATGTGACCTCCCATAGGGGGATGGGTTTCTATTGATTATATAGGACAATGGATGAATTGTCTGTGAATCTGCCGCGTGCCTCTAAATGACGCTGGAGGCGATGATACGGTTACAACTGGGTATAATTCGCCGCTGTGAAAAAAATACTTCCCTATCTGCATCCCTTCCTCTTCGCGGTCTATCCCATCGTCGAACTGCGGAACTTCAACATCGCTTACGTGGATTCTGCCACGCTCGCGCGCCCCATTTTGATTTCTCTCGCATCCACGGCGGTCATTTGGGGAATCTTGCGGTTGCTCACGCGCGAATGGAAAAAATCGGGCATCGTCACAACGATCATCGTGATCATCTTTTTTTCGTATGGTCATGTCTTTTTGCAGATCCAATCCACGTTCGGCGAAATGATTCGCCATCGTTATCTTCTATTGATCTTTGCCGCGTTATTTTTATTCGCGGTCTGGTTCATCTTTTGGAGAATGAAGAATGCCGAACGACTGGTCAACTTTCTCACGGCGGCGGGTGCGTTCCTCACGATCTTCTCAGTCGCGGTTTCCGTTCAGCATGATTTTGCGGTCTATCAATCGGCGCGCGAGGCGAGGGCGGCGATGGAGTCGGCTCGCGAGGCGGCGGGCAGTTCGACCGTCGGCGAAAGACCCGATATTTACGTCATCCTGCTCGACGCTCACACGAGCGCCTTCGCGTTGGAAAAATATTTCAACTACGACGAATCCGCCTTCACCCAAAAATTGGAGGGGCTTGGTTTCTACGTGGCGCAGTGCGCGCAGAGTAATTACCCCGTCACAAAACTTTCTGTGACTTCCACCTTTTATGCCGACTACCATCGGGAGGACACGCTCTTCCCGCTCTATTCGAGTCTGGTCGTCGAGACGCTTCGTTCGCAGGGCTACCGGGTCGTCACCTTTGAGAATCGCTCCAACGGGCATTTTTCTTTTGCCGAGGATGTGCGGCTTTCGCGCAATCAACTGCTCGCCGGCAAAGTGGACCTGACCGGCGGCTTGAGCGAATTTGAGTTTGAGTTGTTAGAGACTTCGCTGGCGCGTCTCGCGCTCGACATCCCCGCGTTGATCCCCGGCTTCGATCTGGCGCAGCAAAGGGAGACGCAATTTTACGAACACTATCAGCAGACGTATTTCATTTTGAATGAGTTGAAGCGTCTGCCCGAGGAGATTCAAGGACCCAAACTCGTCTTTGCTCACTTCCTCGTGCCGCATCCGCCGTTCATTTTTACGCCGGATGGAAAATTCTATTGGAACGAAAATGAAGTGGACGGGTATTTATCGAACGTGAAATTCATTGACTCGCAGATCACCGGCGTTGTGCAAGAGATCATCGCTAAATCAAAGATTCCCCCGGTGATCATCCTTATGGGCGATCATGGGCCCTCCGGCGTGCCGAGCAAGGATAACCCGCAACTTCGCATGTCCATTTTGAATGCGTATTATGTGAACGATGCGGCGAAAAAGGATTTGTATCCCACCATCACGCCGGTCAATTCGTTCCGCGTGGTGTTCAATAATTATTTCGGAACGGATTATCCCTTGTTGGATGATATCGCCTACCACGCCGGGCGGCTTGCCGATTACACGTCGGAGAATATGGTGAAGAATGAATGTGTGGTTTCGCCGTAGGGGCGGGGTTACCCCGCCCCTACGTTTCGGTTCGCACCGGGTTCTTTAACGAGCCGAGACCTTCGATCTCAATTTCCACCACATCGCCATTTTTTAATTCGTTCACGCCGGAGGGCGTGCCGGTGAAGATCAAGTCGCCGGGTTCGAGCGTCATCACGGAGGAAATGTAGGCGACCAGAGTTCCCACGTTGAAGACCATATCGCGCGTGGATGCCATCTGCCGCATCTGCCCGTTGACGCGGCAGGTGATGACCGAATCAGATGGGTCGAAGTCGGTATCAATCCACGGGCCAAAGGGGCAGAACGTGTCGAAGCCTTTGGCGCGTGTCCATTGGTTGTCGGATTTTTGCAGGTCGCGCGCGGTCACGTCGTTGCCGATGGTGTAACCGAGGATATGTTTCTTCGCATCCTCGGCGGCGATGTGTCTTCCGCGCTTGCCGATGACGGCGACCAACTCCGCTTCGTGTTCGATTTGATTCGACTGCGGCGGGAGGAGGATCGTTTCGCCGTTGGGAATCACCGACGAGGGCGGCTTCATGAAGATGAGCGGGACCTTCGGAACTTCATTGCCCAACTCTTTGGCATGCTCCACGTAGTTGCGACCAACGCAGATGATTTTGCCCGGCTCGCACGGCTGAATCAGCCGAACGTCGGAAAGAGGCGTGAGGGCTTCCTGCCGGCGGTAGCGCCCGTAGATATTCCCGCCGATCTCGCCGACCTTGTCGCCTAACAGCCATCCGTATTTTGGTTTTTTGCCGTCTTGGGTTTCATAACGAACGATGCGCATGTTTCCTCCGGGCGCAAGTGTATCATGATGTATAATGTCGGCGCGGGCGCTTAGCTCAGTTGGTTAGAGCGTCTCTTTTACACAGAGAAGGTCAGGGGTTCGAGTCCCTTAGCGCCCATAAAATTTCCGAAGTCATTGCGGCTTCGGAAATTTTTATTTTAGCGGCAAAGGTGTCACTTAACATAAACGAAAGAAAAATGCTCAAAAACTTAACATACTGGAAAGGTAGGTATTAATTGAATTACATTCGGAGGCGTTTTTATCGAAATGTAGTCATGGCTCATATAATGCGAAACATGCATCATTAATTCAGAAAGGCATCATCGTTGAGTATTCGGTTTAAAGTAATTTTGCCCTATCTTTTGCTAACGCTTCTCGTGGCGGTTACCGGCGTTTACGTGGTCACCAAATTGGTGGCGAACACGTTGAATGAACGTTTGGTGAATCAATTGTTGGAAGCGGGACGGGTGGTATCCGATCAGTTTGCGAGGCAAGAGATCAAGCACGTTGAGACGGCTCGCATCATCGCGTATACCACCGGGCTTGCCGAAGGCATGATCGCCGACGACCGGCAGGAAGTTGCTTCGCTGGCTCTGCCGGTGGCGGATGGTTTGGGGGTCGAGAACCTCGTGCTGATTGACGCCAATGGACAGGAACTCCTTCACCTGCTCAGAAACGCGGATGGGACTCTCGAACAAGTGGAGCGCGATACCGGCGCCGCGAATTCGGCGATCGTTCAATCCCTGCTGACTTCGGGAGACGCGCAGAGTCCTCCGCGCCGAAGTTTGGGAACGAATTTGGTAGATGGCGGCTACTACTATTACACCGCTCTGCCTATTCCATTCAATGACCAGTTCGCCGGGGTTGTGTTGATCGGGACCTCGCTCGATACGATCCTGCCCAACCTGAAGAATACGTCGCTGGCTGATATTGTTATTTATGCGGGAGACGGGCAAGCCATTGCTTCGACATTGAGGGGCGGCGAGACAGAGAGCGGGACACTTTCAGAACTTTCTATTTCAGATCAGGAACTTCAAGAGGTTAGGTAAGGCGGCAGGGTTTATCTTTGCCGCGCGTTCAGGATACGATTCTTGGCCCCTTTATGTCGTTGACATTTCAAGCATTAGGTAAATTGTTTCCAGACAATTTCTACCAAATCCAACTCTGGGGGCTGGTGGTCGCGGATATTGCCACTAGTCTGGGCTTTAGCCTTTGTGTACAAGTCTGGATCAACTGGTCAGTATGCAGTCGCGGCGATTGGTTTTGTGGTCGCGTTCCTGTTCCCGTTATCAATGGTCGCCGTCGAAGTCCTGTTATCTGGTCAGGAGTATGTCAAAGTCCAGGCATGGGTTGGTCAATTGGCTCGTGTATGGCTTCATCCTGGTTACTGCGTTGCACTCTGCGCTCCTTTACGCGCACCACGCAACCGCGCCCGACATTCACCAACGGATCAATATCGGCAGCACGCGGCGAGGAGATCGTGACGACGGCGATCACACAAGCGACGAACAGACTCGAAGTCGAAAAAGATCGCTGGCGCGTTCGATCCATGATGACATCGTGGCGCAGGTCAAGCGCGATCTTGGGATCCCAACATCGAATCGCGTGTTGGACTTGCCCGCGCTCCCTGTGGACAACTCCGCGCCCTATCCCGTGACGTTTGCGAAAGAGACGATCAGCCCGTTGTCGTGGGACTGGTTGCGCTCGAAATTCCAAAGGCAAAGATGCAGACACCCGCGCCGATCATGGAGGAACAGCCCAAATCGAGGTAACCCTTTTCCAGGCGAAAACGAATCCGTATAACTGGACTTGGGATAACCACGAAAGACGCAACCAAGCCAACACTGATTCTTTTCTGCAACTCGTGCCGTCGAGGAGGGCAGAACGTGGATACTTCCGCGAGACTGCCGCCACAAATGGGAGGCACCCAAGAGACACGATCCGCCGATGGTGGAACAGCATCACGAACAGACCGCCAAAGTAAAGCCGCACAAGGTCTATACGTGGACGTGTCAATACTGCGGTCAACCCTTCCCAAGCCGAAGTTATAACGCGCGGTACTGTTCGCCCACTCACAGAAAATATGCACAGCGAGCGCGAACGGGCGAAAGTGTCCACCCTGACCGGGGACAAGATCAACCCTACACGCGCCGAACGTGGCGCGTGTAAGAAGGGCAAATCCCAAGCGATTCAAAACAGGCTACAATCAAGCAATGAGTAAAAGTGGCCGGTATTTCATCCTGCTCGTTTTAGTGGTTATCGTCATGGTAAGCGCAAACG
This sequence comes from Anaerolineales bacterium, assembly GCA_046328795.1. Lineage (GTDB taxonomy): Bacteria > Chloroflexota > Anaerolineae > Anaerolineales > Villigracilaceae > Defluviilinea. Next base: position 5,696 of record JAXLVX010000089.1, read on the forward strand.
AATTAGGCTATGGAGTAATCGCTATGCCCTTGTTGTTTCTTGCGTGTTGGCTGATGGCTAAAGCCTTTGAAAATTGAAATCCCAACGTGTCAGAGTTGAAATTTTGCATAAGGGGGTATCGGATTTTCGCAGGTCAGAACACAGAACACAAGGTTGATTGCTCGCAAGTGTGCTATATTCTACGGTATGAAAATTTCAACTTTCGCGCGATGTAACATTATCCGCCCGCGCTCGATCACAAACTCGATCCGTTTCTGGCTAATTCTGTAACCATACGAGAGGCAAACTATGAACGTGTACCAAACCCGAACCGTCGAAGGAATGAGCTCAGATCCCGATCCGAACGATTCAAGATTACGTCCGCGACTTCCGCGATCACTTCTCCAGAACAGCCCGCAAGCCCTCGAAGGGAGACGCTTCTGGCGGCAGACGTGGACATCGCCAAACGATTCAACGACTGCGATCCGAAGTCCAGGACGAGGAAATCCGCAAAGTGTTGACGGGCGAAACTCCGCTGAAACTCGCGCACCAGTTCAACGAGGCGCAAGTCAAAGACTTCGCCGCCAATGCCCTGGAATACTTCGAGGACGCTAACAACACCCTGGCGAAAGCGAATCGCTTATCAGAGACGCCCGCGCTCAGATCGTCGAATTGAACAACGAAAAGAAACTCTTGCAGTCGAACTACCGCGCCCTTCGTGACCGCGTGAACTGGACGAGTTCAAGGACTGGCAAATCTTCGTGATGAAGAATTTCCCGAATTGAATCCTTACGATGAATCGAAGAAAAGTCTGGCAAAGGATTCGTCAGTCGTTTACTTGGGGGATGATGAATGAGCAAGGGATTGAAAATCATCATCTCTGTTTCTCTTGTTGGCTTTGCCTTAGTAGTGATTAGCGTCATTCAATCCCCAAACGCAAAGGTTATCTTTGCTTCGTTCATTTCTCTCGCTCAATATCTCATAACCAATTCAGACAAGATCATCATCCCCCGCGTGCTATGGATCAATCGGTTTATTGATTTTGGTTGCCGCATCGCTTTACCTTACTTACTATCAAAAAGACAGAAAGACGCGAAGCAAGACAACAACGACGTGAAGATTTTGAAAGAAGGATGCAGGAGCACGAATTAGAAATCATCTTTGCAGAGATTCTCTTTGTGGGACAAAATCAATGAGATTGCACAGAACCAGAAGGAAATCATTTCAACTCTCGCTAAGAACGTGAAAGCAAAAACAACCAAGCAAAAGGTATCGGCTTGTATCGGCGTGCCAATAAAAAAGCTGAAGAATGGGCAAGGTGGAAAAGATGCTACGGCATAATAAAGCCTATGACATCTCAAGGCGTCCTGGGATGAAATCAAATCCTTCATCGAAAACAACCATGAGGAATTACCGTCATCACTAGACACTTTGAGGAATATTTTCAATGCAGGGAATGACGGACTACTCGATGAATTTTCCACCTAAAATAAAAACTCCTCCTTCCTTCTAACTTCGGTATATTTTCAAATCAACGGCTGTACACTGGCGACAATGTACAGCCGTTTTGCAGTGGAGGAACCCATGAACGAAATACCTTGTCTATATCGCCCTAACTGATGGCAAGCAACGGCGAAATCAGCGGCGCGACCTGCTCAAAAAGTTTATGGGCAGTGTCAACGTCCCAAGCAGGACAACGATCTACAGCCGCGCCGGTCACGGCAGTGAAGCCGCGGCGAAGCCATGACACAAAACAAAACGCTCCGATCACCTTCCGGGCGTTTCAGAAGATCGTATGACGGCGACCACCACAGGAGCAGACGCCCAACCACGCAAAGCCGGACTCACTCGACTTTTGCATTATAGCAAAAAGGACACACAATGACAAACGCCCACTGTGCCGAACTGACCAAAAAGGAATCGTCAAAGGTCAAGCGGGGAGCGTGAAACCCAAAGGGTAAGAACAGCCAATACACGGGGAGGACTATATAAAAATCCTGAACGCCCTGGGCTATCAATTCAGGCTTTGCGCTGGATGATCGTGTTGAAACCAACGGCGAACCGATTACAGATCAGATCGTTGCAGAGATAAACTCCAAAGTCACGATCTTGGTTTGTGATACGTGTTCAAACAATGGCAGATCATTACGCGGTACGCGCTGAAGCACCCATCATCCGATCCGTGATTATCTTCAATCACTCACCTGGGACAAAATTGATTGGATAGGCAAACTAGCAAGCACTTTGTTGACACGGATAATATTTTTCCCATCGTCCTGAAACGCTGGTTGATTAGCGCAGTAGCAAAATCTTTTACAGGCTTGCAAATCCAATGCTTGTTTTGAACAGTGAAAAGCAGGGGATTGGGAAAGTTTTGCTTCTTGGCTTTGCTCATTTCAACCAAATCGTTTTATCAGATCTGCAATAGACCCGAACAACAAAGAAAATGAAATTCGACTAATGAGCGATGTTTATCTGGGAAGTGTCCGAACTTGGCGCAACAACCCGCAAAGCAGATTTTTGGGGATTTTTCTCGAGAAGCGTATGCATAAAGAACAAACGGGTAACGATTTACAGTACTACGGGCATTACTGACATCACAAGCCGCAAGCGGAATCTGATTGTTTTGATTAAATATGTTATCCAGCGGCTTTGTATGAATGACAACGAGGAACGAGCGATTCATGACAGTAAATCTTACTGACATCGATCACAAATACAAAAGTGGAATTGAAATCAATCAAATCTGGGCGCAACTACACGCTTTACAAGCGCGGCGAATCATCACAGCCAACACGAGAAGAACAATCAAAAATTTTCTCTGTGAATGAACGGTTTGAAATCGAGGATCCGCTAGTTGACTTGATGAAAAAGCATTTCAAGATTGCTCAGAGAGAAAAGATTTTTCGCTTGCGACAATGGACATAATACAAACGCTTCGCCAAAAGAAACGGATGGAAGGGAGCAACAACCGAAAAAGGGGAGGCTATGCTAATTGCCCAAGCCGCCACAAAAATACATCCTATCTAAGCGATTGAATCAAGCAAGGGTATTACGGCATAGCCAAAAACCCTAAGCGACTTAAACGACTTAAACGACCTTTTTATTAAAGCGAATCATATACATATGATTAGTAAGAAGTAGAGACAGGTGGGAGAGTATATAGAAATAGGTCGCATAGGTCGCATAGGTCGCTTAAACAAAAAAAGGCAAAAAATGAACGCAACAGACATAAATCAAACTTACGATCTTCTCACCCACTCGCCCAGGGTGATACCAAACTAAAACACTCACAACCTGATACTACATTGGCGCATGTCCATTTTGCGGAGGCGTGACCGATTCAATCTCAAGCTTTTACATCCGATGGCTGGCGATGGTATTGCCGCAAGTGCGGCGACGAGAAATATCACGGCACAATTGATTACATCATGCGCCGCGATAATCTCGACTTCAAGCAGCCCGCCAGTCTCTTGGCGGCAAACGCGATCCGCCTCGCCCCATCGGTAAAGCGCCACAGCCGCCCGCGATCACCTTGCCCGATCAATCATGGCAAGCCGAGAATTGGAAAAAGGTCGAGAGGGCTTCGGACGAACTTCTTGAATCGCCTTTACGCGCAATTATAGGACCGCGAGTACCTAATCAATCGCGCCACTGGGCACTGTATGGGCGGTAAATCTCTTAGGCTTTGTGTACATGTTCAATCGTCCCGCGATCCTGATCCCCTGGTGGGACGTGTCTACATTCGACACGATCACCGCGATCATCCTCAAAGCTTTGTTGATGACCTCGCACAACGCGACACCGCTTCATGATGCGGAAAACTGGTGTGGAAATTCTGTTTGGTTTGAACGCGGCGGCAAAGGACAAAACATCTTGATATTGACCGAAGGCGATTCAACGCGATGAGCATACAACAAACAACGACTAACTGGATTACAGATTGACGCGCTGTCTTTTGGAAGCAGATCAGGAAGCCGCGAGAATATCCTTCAACAGGTCGCGCAGGATTACAAGCGCGTGGTTGTATGGGCTGACGATGCGGAGCGATCCGGCGATTGCGATTGTCCACTCTCGCGTTCGGCTGATGCGCTTTGCAGTCCTATCGTTGACGGCATGAAGTACGACGCGAACGCGATTACTACAAAAAGCCTGGCTAGCCGATTTTCTCCGCGAGACGATCCTAGCCCCTCACAACGCTTGAAAAGCGATCCTAGAGCCTGCTACAAGCCCGTTACACCCCACAAAACAAACAGGTTGACCAATGGCAAGAACATCTCCGCAAATCAAAATTCAGGAAATCTTCGGCGACGATTCCGCAAGCCTCGAGGATGCGCAACGATCCGCCCGCGTGTTGATTGCTTTTGACCTGGCTAAGGTCATGCGTCAAATGCTCGATGCTGGCTTGCTCGTTGTGCGTGATGGTCGCATTGTCCCGAACAGGTGAAACCATGAGCGAATATATTTTTGATCCACCCGCAAGCCTTCCCCGAGGCAGTGACGTAATCGCCTACTTGCGCGATAGCGGCGGACCTCGCCAAGAGGACAGCATAGGACAACAAGAGCGAGTCATCACTGCTTACTGCAAACAGCACGGCTTGATCCTAACGCGAGTCTACGCAGATACGGCAAGCGGACGCAAAACAAAAAAGCGCGATCAATTTCTGGATATGTATCACACCATCGAATCCATGCACGAGGATCTCCGCCCGCGTGGTTTGTTGCTATGGGCTTATTCGCGCTTCTCGCGTGACATCGTGGATTTTAATTTTTACCTGTACGGCTTGCTCAAACATGGGTTGGCGATCCACTCGATCACCGAGGCGATTCCAGAAGGTCTGGCGGGTCAAATTCTGCTATCGCTCAAAGCATACAAGAACGCTGAATTTTCCGAAGAACTTGGAAAGCAAATCAAGCGCGGCATCTCTGATCGTGTTCACGCTGGCTATTGCAACGGCGGACAAGCCCCGCGAGGGTATCGCGTCGTCAGAGACTCGGAGGGAACGCGGCGCAACGGTCAACAGCGAATCGGCGTGAAGTGGGAGGTTGATCCCGAACTCGCTCCGCTTGTGCGCCTGGCGTGGGAACTCCGCGCCGAGGGTAAAAGTTACGGAGAGATCACCGAAGCGACAATGGGAAAAATTTACAGTATAAAAAATTCATGGACAAGTCATTTCCGCAACGTGTCATATTTGGGAATCGGCAAGGCTGGCGGCGAGAAAGTCCCAAACCATCACGAATCCATAATCAACCAGGAACTTTGGGACGCGGTAAAAAAGGTCGAGGCGGCAATGCCGCACTACGGCAGGCAAGGCGAACCGATGCACCCGCGCCGAATCAAATATCCGTCTTTGTTGTCGGGCTTGTCGTTTTGTGTTCACTGCGGCGCGGCGATGGTCTTACACACCGAGAAAGATTATCGGAGTTATGCTTGCGGCAAACGGGAACGACAACGAGGGTATAAAGACTGCCAGAACGCAAGGCGAGTCAATGCGCGAAAAGCAGACGCGGCGAT
>JAXLVX010000009.1:0-79470 GCA_046328795.1 Anaerolineales bacterium
CCCTGTTCGAGCGCTACAGGAACGATCAACTCCACCGTCAGGTTCACGTTGTCGCCCGGCATCACCATCTCCACGCCTTGCGGCAATTCGATGTTGCCCGTCACATCCATCGTGCGGATGTAGAACTGCGGACGATACCCGCTGAAGAACGCCTTGTGCCGCCCACCCTCTTCCTTCTTCAATACATATACTTCCGCAAGGAATTTCTTGTGCGGGGTCACACTGCCAGGTTTGGCTAACACCTGCCCGCGCTCCACGTCTTCACGCTCGATACCGCGCAGGAGGATGCCCGCGTTGTCGCCCGCCACCACCTCGTCCAACTCTTTGTGGAACATTTCCGTTCCCGTGATGACCGAGTCTTTTGTCTCGCGCAGACCGACGATCGAGATCGGGTCGCCTTTCTTCGCCACGCCGCGATCCACGCGTCCCGTCACTACCGTCCCGCGTCCCTTGATCGAGAACACGTCTTCCACCGCCATCATGAACGGTTTGTCCATCTCGCGTTTGGGTTCGGGGATGTATTCGTCAATCACCCGCAGGAGTTCTTTGATCGGGGCGTATTCCGGCGCGTTCGGGTCGGTGCTGGTGGAATCCAGCGCTTGCTTGGCGGAGCCGCGCACGATCGGGGTCGTGTCGCCGGGGAAGCCGTAGCTGTTGAGCAGTTCGCGCAGTTCCAACTCGACCAGTTCCAACAACTCAGGGTCGTTCATCATGTCCACTTTGTTGAGGAACACGACGATGCTCGGCACTTCCACCTGGCGCGCCAACAGCACGTGTTCGCGTGTCTGCGGCATCGGTCCATCGGGGGCGGCAACCACCAAGATCGCGCCGTCCACCTGCGCCGCGCCGGTGATCATGTTCTTGATGTAGTCGCGGTGACCGGGCATGTCCACGTGGGCGTAGTGCCGTTTCGCCGTTTGGTATTCGACGTGCGAGATGTTGATCGTGATGCCGCGCGCTTTTTCTTCCGGCGCGTTGTCAATCTGGTCGTAGGCTTTGAATTCGCCTTGCCCTTGCAGTCCTGCCACTTTGGTGATCGCCGCGGTCAGCGTCGTCTTGCCGTGGTCAATGTGTCCCATCGTGCCCACGTTCAGATGCGGTTTGCTGCGATCATATTTTTCTTTCGCCATAAGAGTCTCCTTGATATAAAAACGAGTTATGCTTTCAAAATTTCTTCCGCGACCGATTTCGCAACCGGCGCGTAGTGGTCGAATTCCATATTGAACACGCCGCGTCCCTGTGTTGCAGAGCGAAGCTGTGTTGCATACCCGAACATTTCAGCCAGCGGAACCATCGCGCGGACCGCTTGCGCGTTACCCAAGCGGACTTCCATGCCTTGAATTAATCCGCGGCGGCTGTTGATCTGCCCCATCACGTCGCCGAGGTATTCCTCCGGCACGACAACTTCCACTTTCATCATCGGTTCAAGCAAGATGGGATTTCCTCGTTGCACGCCTTCTTTGAAGCCTAAGATCGCCGCCATCTTGAACGCCATTTCGCTTGAGTCAACTTCGTGGAAGGAACCATCGAATAAAGTGACTTTGATGTCTACCACCGGATAACCGGCAAGCACACCGCCATCAGCCGCTTCCTTGACGCCCTTTTCAATCGGATTGATATACTCTTTCGGGATAGCGCCGCCAACGATCTTGTTTTCAAAGACAATGCCGCTGCCGCGTTCGCCCGGCTCCAAGGAAAATACGACATGACCGTATTGTCCTTTACCGCCGGATTGCTTCGCATACTTGTAGTCCACTTCTTTGACCACTTTGGTGATCGATTCGCGGAACGCTACGCGCGGAGCGCCAACGTTTGCCTGAACGCGAAACTCGCGCAACAGACGATCCACGATAATGTCGAGATGCAGTTCGCCCATGCCGCGAAGGATGGTCTGACCGGAATCCTCGTCCGAGTTGACGTGAAGCGTAGGGTCTTCCTCCGCCAGTTTGCGAAGGGCTTCACCCATCTTCTCTTGATCCGATGAGCTCTTCGGTTCGACCGCGATCGAGATCACCGGCTCGGGGAAGGAGATCGTTTCAAGGACAAGGGCTTTGGTGTCGCACAGCGTATCGCCGGTGAAACTTTCTTTGAAGCCCAGCACCGCGCCAATATCTCCAGCGCGGATCTCGGTCACGTCTTCACGATGGTCGGCGTGCATACGGATCAAACGACCAATGCGTTCTTTTCTGCCCTTGATCGTGTTTTGCACAGATTGTCCCTGACTGAGAACGCCTGAGTAGATACGAACGTAAGCCAAACGACCTACGTACGGATCGGTAACGATCTTGAACACCAAGGCACTCAGAGGGCTATCGTCTGTCGTAGCGATGTCAAATGTATTTTCCGGCTCGCCCGGCACAGACACGGTAACCATAGGCTTATCCGCCGGGGACGGAAGAAAGTCAACAACGGCATCCAGCAAAACTTGCACGCCCTTGTTCTTTAATGAAGAACCGCAGAATACAGGCGCGGCTTTGACGGCGATCACGCCTTTACGCAGCGCCGCCTTCAATTCGTCAATGCTGATTTCCTGACCTTCGAGGAACTTCATCGTCAATTCATCGTCGAGTTCCGCGATCTTTTCCACCATTTTTGCACGGGCTTGCTCGGCGTCTTTTTGCATATCCGCCGGAATGTCTATAATTTTCGGTTCTTTTCCGAGATCGTCTTCCCAAATAACAGCCTTCATGGAAAGAAGGTCAATTGCGCCTTTGAACGTAGCCTCGAACCCGATCGGGATCTGCATTGCAATAGGATTCGCGCCAAGGCGGTCAACGATGGTATCAATCGTCCGCTCGTAGGATGCGCCGACGCGATCCATCTTATTAACGAAACAAATCCGCGGGACGCCATAGCGGTCAGCCTGACGCCAAACGGTTTCACTTTGAGGCTCCACGCCTTGTACCGCGTCGAAGACCACCACTCCCCCGTCCAGCACGCGCAATGAACGTTGAACTTCGGCAGTGAAGTCAATGTGTCCCGGCGTATCAATCAAATTGAATTGATAACCTTTCCATTCGGCAGAAACAGCGGCAGACACGATGGTAATACCGCGTTCGCGTTCCTGCACCATCCAGTCGGTCACCGTGGTTCCGTCATCAACGGAACCGATGCGATGAGTCTTACCGGTATAGAACATGATCCGCTCGGTCGTGGTGGTTTTCCCGGCGTCAATGTGGGCAATGATCCCTATATTTCGATACTTTTCAAGCGGATACTCGCGAGCCATTCTTAGTAAACACCTTTTATTGGAATTTCAATGCGATTAAATACGGTAATGTGAAAACGCGCGGTTGGCTTCCGCCATTTTGTGAGTTTCATCGCGTTTGCGGATCGCCGCGCCGGTTTCGTTGAACGCGTCAATTAATTCGCCGGCGAGTTTATCCGGGAAGGATTTGCCGGAGCGTTCGCGCGCGGCGGTCAAAATCCAGCGGATCGCCAGCGTGGTGCGCCGGGCAGTCGAAACTTCCATCGGTACTTGGTAGGTCGCACCGCCCACACGCCGCGGGCGGACTTCCATCGCAGGCGACACATTTTTAAGCGCGCCGTCGAAGACCTCCAACGGATTCTTCTCCATGCGCTCCTTGATCAGATCCATCGCGCCGTAGATGACGCCAATGGCAACGCTCTTCTTGCCGCGTTTCAAAACGTGCTGGACCATGGTCTGCACGTTGACGCTGTTGTAGCGAATATCGGGAAGGATTTCCCGTCGTTCAGGTTTTGCTCTGCGCATCTTTCAATTCTCCATCTATTTACTTGGGACGCTTCGCGCCGTATTTAGAACGCGCTTGTTTACGATTGGCGACGCCGGTCGTATCGAGGGAGCCGCGCACGATGTGATAGCGAACACCGGGGAGGTCTTTCACACGTCCGCCGCGCACCAGCACAACGGAGTGTTCCTGCAATTGATGACCTTCGCCGGGGATGTAGGCAGTCACTTCGATGCCGTTGGTGAGGCGCACGCGCGCGATCTTGCGAAGCGCGGAGTTCGGCTTCTTCGGCGTCATGGTACGCACCACAGTGCATACTCCCCGTTTTTGCGGCGCGCCTTTATCTTGACGGATGCGGCGCTGTTTATAAGTGTTCAAGGTAAATTGAAAGGCGGGCGCCTTGCTCTTTGCCTTTTGACTCTTGCGACCCTTGCGGATCATTTGATTGATTGTCGGCACGTTCAGCCTCCGGTCTTTCTCTTTCTATAATAAATTTTTGCGTAAAACGAGGCCATCACAAGGATATAGATGGCCTCATTAGGTGGTGCCATGCTTAGCGGGGTCTATTGCCGCTTTTCTGATTGGCAATGGAGCGAGATTTTATCACGCTCTTAATATAATCGTCAAGATTTTTTCTTGCTAAATACCTTATCTCCAATGCCAAGCAAGCCGGTATCCATGCGAGGCGGATGCTGCTTTTCCTCGTCTTTTCCAAACTTGACGATATCGCCGCCTTCATTGACCGCTTCCACCGCAAGACCGAGCGATTGCAACTCTTTCACTAACACTCTAAATGAAGCAGGGATGCTCGGTTCCTCGATCGGCTCGCCTTTGACGATCGCTTCATAGGTATTCACGCGACCTTGCACGTCATCGGATTTAACCGTGAGCATTTCTTGCAGGGTGTAAGCCGCGCCATACGCTTCCAGCGCCCACACTTCCATTTCACCGAAGCGTTGACCGCCGAACTGCGCCTTACCACCAAGCGGCTGTTGCGTGACCAAACTATATGGACCCGTCGAACGCGCATGGACTTTATCTTCCACGAGGTGATGCAATTTCAAGATCGTCATCACGCCGACGGTGACCGGCTGATCGTAGGGAATGCCGGTTTTGCCGTCCCGTAGAATCTGCTTGCCTAGGATGGGCAAAGGCTGACCCGTCGTTTGAACGATCTCTTGCGCCACTTCCATCAGACGAGCTTCGGCAACACGTCCGCCATGCCCGTTGGCTTCGATCCACAATCGAAGGCAGGCGTTGATCGCCGCGTTATTGTGGTCAACGCGATCGCGCGGATTGATATCTTCGGGATAAAAGATCGTATCGGGATCGTAATCGCGGTCGCGCAGCCATTCAGTGGCTGTTGCAAGACGCGCGGCATCCGGGTCGCCTAATTCATAGACATCGTATTTGCGTTTGCCCAGCCATTCTTCCAGATACAAGCGGCGGACTTCATCATCGTCCTGAATCGATTCGGGATCGTACTCTTCATCTTGGATCCACTCCCAAGCCTTGACGCCAACTTCCTTCCATGCCTGATCGAGAATCCACGCTCGCGCGAGTTCGGCTTCGATCTCCTCTTCCGATGCGCCATCGAAGACCGGCGTCACAGCGCGATAGCCGAGCCGCTTTGCCGCCCAACCAAGATGAACTTCAAGCACCTGACCGATGTTCATACGACCGGGAACGCCAAGCGGATTCAAGATCATGTCTACCGGCGTGCCATCCTCGAGGAACGGCATATCTTCCACCGGCACAACTTTCGAGACGACGCCCTTGTTGCCGTGACGCCCCGCCATCTTGTCGCCCGCAGTCAACTTGCGGCGTTGCGCCACTGAAACGCGCACCATCATATCCACGCCAGCCGAAAGATCAGAGTTTTCTTCACGCGTGAACACTTTCACATCCACAACCTTGCCACGTTCGCCGTGAGGCATTCGTAAAGATGTATCTTTCACATCGCGCGACTTCTCGCCGAAGATCGCCCGCAAGAGACGTTCTTCGGGCGTGAGTTCTTTTTCGCCTTTCGGCGTGATCTTGCCGACGAGGATATCGTTCGGTCCAACTTCCGCACCGATGCGGATGATGCCGTTCTCGTCCAAATCTTTGATCGCATCTTCGCCGACGTTCGGAATATCGCGCGTGATCTCTTCGGGTCCAAGTTTTGTGTCGCGCGCTTCCACTTCATATTTCTCGATATGCACCGAAGTAAAGCGGTCTTCCTGCACGAGCCGCTCTGAGATCAAGATGGCGTCTTCAAAGTTGCCGCCTTCCCATGAAAGAAAGGCAACGACAACATTTTGCCCAAGGGCAAGATGTCCGTTATCGGTGGATGACGAATCGGCGATGATATCGCCCTTCTTGATCTTTTGTCCTTTGACGACAGCCGGGCGCTGGTCAATGCACGTGGATTGATTGGAGCGCTGATACTTGCGGAGTTGATACGTGTGAGGGCTTCCGCCTCTTTCGCGGACGGTGATCGTGTTACCGGTCACCGACGTTACTTCACCGTCAGCCTCCGCGACCACCACCTGACCCGAGTCCAACGCGGCGTGATATTCCATGCCTGTCGAAACCAGCGGCACCTCGGGACGGACGAGCGGCACAGCCTGCGCTTGCATGTTCGAGCCCATCAACGCGCGGTTGGCGTCGTCGTGTTCCAAGAACGGGATCAACGCCGCGCTGATGCCCACCACTTGATGCGGCGCAACGTCCATGTAATCCACGGAGTCTGCCGTCGAGAAGATGAAGCCGGAGTGATATCGGCACGAGACGCGCTCGCGCACAAATTCTTTCTTTTCGGTCAGCGGCGCGTTCGCCTGCGCGATGACATACTTATCCTCCGCATCCGCCGACAAATAATCGAACTGATCGGACACGTACGGAGCGATCGCAACCGGCGCGCCAAATTTAGCGAGTCGCTTCGCCATTTTGCCGTCAACAGTCTCGCCCGCTTCATATACAACTTCTTCCGTCTTCGGGTCTAGGACTTTTTCACGAAGCGTGCGCCCTTCTAATCGTTCATCGTCCGCTTCCATCACGCGGAAGACTTTGCGGTATGGTGTTTCAATGAAACCATATTCGTTCACCCGCGCAAATGATGCGAGACGCCCGATCAAACCGATGTTCGGACCCTCAGGCGTTTCAATCGGGCAGATGCGGCCATAGTGAGAATGATGCACGTCGCGCACATCGAAGCCAGCGCGTTCACGTCGCAAACCGCCCGGTCCCAGCGCGGAGAGCGTGCGTTTATTCCGCAATTCAGCCAATGGGTTGGTCTGATCCATGAATTGCGAGAGTTGCGAGGAACCGAAGAACTCGCGCAACGCCGCCACCACCGGTCGGATGTTGACCAGCGTGACAGGAGATAACTGCTCCTGATCGCGGATGGACATGCGCTCTTTGATCACGCGCTCCATGCGGCGGAGACCGATTCGCAATTTATTCTGCACCAACTCGCCCACCGTCTTGACGCGGCGGTTGCCGAGGTGGTCAATATCATCCGCTGGCTCGACGCCGTTGTTGATCTGGATCATGCGGCGAAGCAAACGAATCACATCGCCCTTGGTCACCGTGCGGTGAGGGATGGGGATGTTCATGTCAAGTTTTTGATTCAACTTGTAGCGGCCCACGCGTTCAAGATCGTAATGCCTTTGATCAAACAACTGTTCTTCGAGGAACTGGCGGGCGTTATCCAAAGTGGCGGGGTCGCCCGGGCGCATCTTCTTGAAGAATTCGATCAACGCGGCTTCGGCAATGGTCAAACCACCGGAGAGATCCCACTCAGGTTCCTGCTTCAAAGTCGAAGCGATAAACAAACGCTCGGGGTTGTTATCCACATCTTGAAAGAGGGACAACAATTCCTCGTCCGTTCCCAACTTGAGCGGCGAATCTTTGATGCCGTCGTTGACCGCTGCCATCGCGCGCAGGAACACGGTGATCGGAACCGTGCGCTTGCGATTGAACTTTAAAATGATGTAATCCGACTTGCGCGTCTCGAACTCCATCCACGCGCCGCGGTCGGGGATCAGTTTGGACATGGCGAGCAGGCGTCCCGTCGCGCGATCGGTGGGCGCTTCAAAGTAAACGCCCGGGGAGCGGATCAACTGCGAGACGACGACGCGCTCCGTCCCGTTGATAATGAACGTGCCTTTGTCGGTCATCTCCGGGAAATCGCCGAGGAAGATATCCTGCTTGATCGGCTCAGGCACATCGGCGCCCGCAAGCAAAACGGAAACATACAACGGGCTGGCGTAAGTGAGATCGCGCTCCACACATTCTTCGATAGTGTGCTTCGGATCGCCAAACCAATATTTCAATCCCCACTGTTTGGCTTCGGGACCACGCCCGGGGAAAAACAGTTTCATCCCTTTGTTATACGATTCGATGGGCGATACTTCATGGAAGAGATCGCCAAGCCCCTCGCGCTTGAGGCGTTCAAATGAATCCAACTGGACTTCGATGAGATTGGGAAGTTTGATATTAACGGGGATACGCGCGTACGTTCTACGAGGCAATGAAGAAGACATTCGGTTCGCTCCTGACTATATGGCTGGATGTCTGTGCGCCGTTACGAAGTACCCACTCTCATCCCTGAATTTAGTGCTTGCCGGGTAACAGATGCAATTCAAATTTGGGATGCGTTCAGAGTTAGTAAACACACGAAGCCATCCCGCGTGTTGGGCGGGATAGCAAAATTCGATTATATATGAAGGATATGATATGCGCAAGGGATTTTGCCGTTCACTTTCGACCCTCAACCTGTTTGCGACTGCGGCGATTCTAACACCACCTTCGGCGTTTCGCAACTTGAAATGGTTACGCGGGGTTAGATATACGACACCACACCCCAACTCCGCGGGAGGACGTAATGACAACGGCGCAACCCACAATCAATGATCGGCGTGAAATTTTCGGCTGGGCAATGTACGACTGGGCGAACTCGGCGTTCAGCACAACGATCGGTTCGGTATTTCTAGGACCGTATGTGAGAGGACTTGCCGCCACAGTAGCGCAAGCTGAATATCTCGCAAGAACCGGCACAGCATGGACCGAGGCAAGCGGACAACCCTTGGTCGTCAAATTCCTGGGTCTTCCCGTCGCGCCTGAGGCGGTCATCGCCTTTGCTGTCTCGCTATCTGTTGTATTTCAGGCGGGCTTTCTACCCATCTTAGGCGCCATCGCCGATTATTCTCACCGGCGCAAACAGATGCTGCAAATCTTTGCGACCATCGGCGCGTTGGCAACGATCGGGCTGTTTTTCGTCACGCTGGAAACATGGACGCTCGCGCCTCTTCTATTCATTATCGCCAACTTGTCATTCGGCGCTGCGCTCGTTTTCTATAACGCCTATCTGCCGGATATTGCCAGCGAAGAAGAACGCGACCGGGTTTCATCATATGGCTTTGCGTTGGGGTATATCGGCGGGTTTGTGTTGCTCGCGCTGAATCTGGTTCTGTATTTACTTCATGATAAATTCGGGATTTCAGAAAGCATGTCGGTCCGCATTAACCTTGCGTCGGCGGGCGTTTGGTGGCTTGCATTTTCAACAGTGACGTGGCGAAGACTTCGTTCACGCCATGCCGCTCACGAAATTCCGCCGGGCGAAAATCTGTTGAGCATCGCATTCAAACAACTCTCCAAAACGATGGAGGTGCCGGCGAACGCCGTTGCATTCTATCTGCTCTCTCCCCTTCTGATCTTAATCTGGGCGCCCCTGATAACACCATTTATCACGCGCCTCATCAACAGCGGACAGTTGGATCAAGACCTTGCAATCCTGCCTGTGCTTGTTCCGTTGTTTGGTCCGGTCATTCTGTTGATCCGCTTCCTACGCAACAAATATCGCACAACGCCAGAAACCTCGAAATTCCTTACCTCATATTTGATCTATAACGACGGAATCCAAACTGTGATCGCCGTCGCCGCCGTCTTTGCCGACGCGCCGCTAGACCGCGGCGGACTCGCATTGGATCAATCTACGCTGATCTCGGTCATCTTGCTTATTCAATTTGTGGCATTTTTTGGGGCGCTGTTCTGGGGCAAACTCGCCAAATGGATCGGAGCCAAACGCGCCATTATCGTCAGCCTGGTGATTTGGGCTGGGGTTGTTATCTACGCGTACGGCGGTATGAAAGGCGACACACGCGCGACAGAATTCACGATTCTGGGAGCGATCATCGCCCTTGTCCTCGGAGGCTCGCAGGCGATCAGCCGAAGTTTGTTCGCCCAGATGATTCCCAAAAACAAAGAAGCAGAATTTTTCTCGATCTACGAGATCAGCGAACGCGGCACATCCTGGCTAGGGACGCTGGTATTTGGGCTCGCAGTCACGATCTTTGGCAACTTACGCATTGCCATCCTCGCGCTGATCTTCTTCTTCGTAGTGGGCTTGGCGATACTTCCTTCCGTCAACACCGACAAAGCGATAGCAGACGCAAAACGAGAAGGCGCGCATTGATCAAAACGGGCTGAGGAAAAATCCTCAGCCCGTTTTGATTTACAACTTCGGCAGGACAATGGTCTTCTGCCCCTGATACTTCCCCTTCTTGTCTGCATACGAGACTTCGCACTCTTCATCTGCCTCAAAGAACAAAACTTGCGCCAATCCCTCGTTGGCATAAATCTTCGCAGGGAGCGGAGTGGTGTTCGAGATTTCGAGCGTTACGTAGCCTTCCCACTCAGGCTCGAACGGCGTCACGTTGACGATCAACCCGCAACGGGCGTAGGTAGATTTGCCCAAACAGACCGTCAGCACTTTGCGCGGGATGCGGAAATATTCGATGGTTCGCGCGAGCGCAAATGAATTCGGCGGGATGATACACACATCTCCTTTGAACTCAAACATGGACTTTGGGTCGAAATTTTTCGGGTCAACAATTGCGGAGTGGACATTCGTGAAGATCATGAACTCATCCGCCACGCGGATATCGTATCCGTACGACGAGACGCCGTAAGAGATTACCCCTTCCCTGACCTGTTTATCAACAAACGGATCAATCATCTTTTGTTCGATTGCCATCTTGCGAATCCAGTGATCGGGTTTGAGTCCCATAGTTATTCTCCGTTCAATTTAGGTGACAGTCATCTGGCAGATGACTGTCACCTTATCTGACAACAATCACAACTTCTGTAAGTTTTCCCGATTCTACATCAACCCACTTTTGATAAACGTGACCATCGTATAGCAAAGCGATTCGATAACGTCCCGCAAGCAAGCCGCCAATGGCGGCGTTTTCGTCCCCAAGCGCGAGCGTGGGATCGTAGGTATCTATATAATAATCTTCAAGCATTTTGCCAGACGCGGAATATTCCTCCAGCACAATATTTGTCCGTTGAAATTTACCTGCCGCATCTATAACCGACAGCGAGATCACGCCGAATGACGGACGCGGAGCCAACCACAATTCCGGGTTGACCGTTGCGAAATAATCCTTCGCGTCTCCCCGGCGGACTTCAAAATGAAGGTGGCTCCCGATCGCCACGCCGGTTTGTCCCACTTCTCCGATCTTCTCTCCCACGGTGACATGGTCTCCCGTCTGCACGTCAATTTTCGATAGATGCGCGTACAGCGTGAAGAGATCGTTTTCATGTTCGATAACGATCAGGTTGCCATAGTAGTTTCGCCACGGACTATACACCGCCACATCATCGGGTCCCGCAAAGACGACAACTCCCTTCCCCGCCGCGTGGACTGGCGTGCCGAAAGGGTTGGAGAATTCCACTCCGTGATGCGGATCGCGCTTGCCATTCTCGGTGGAGGCGTAGGGATAACTTCGATCCACCGAATTATTGTCGGGATAAAAAATGGGGAGCCGAAGGAGAAAGTGCCCGTCGGTGACGCAGAAGTCCGCAGTGCGGGGGTCGCAGGGAATTTGAGTCGCGGTAGATGTTACTGTGGGAAGCAAAAGAATCGTCGGCGTCGACGTTGGAACGGAAGTCGCTGCGATTGGGGTTGGGGCAGATTCAACACTTTGCACCGGCGCGCATGCAGTGAGGATCAGCAAAATGAACGGAAGAATCTTTTTCAACACGACGATTTCAAACGCTCTGCGATTAGATCCCGCCGCGTTCTTTCAACACTTCTCTAATTTCTTTTTCAAGGCTGTCGGCTTTGGCTTCAAGCTCGTAGAGTTCTTTCAACATTTTTCCGCCGGAGGAGGAAGCCTCGCCAAGCGATTTGATGTTGATGCGAACATTGTACCCTGCGGCAGTGAGCGCGGCTCGACACATCGCAAAACCAGACATCGAATCGCTGACCGCGCTGACCAGCCCATGTTTGGCGCACTTCAACGCAAGTTCCATCACTTTGACCACATCATCGGCAACGTGAAGAGGGACATTCGCGGCGTTGAGCGTCGCTTTGTGGATGGCGGCAGAACGCGCGAGTTTTTGTTCGTCGGTCTCTTTGGGAAGTTTGAACGTCGCCATCAACACTTCAAAAGAGGAAGCATCGTCATCCACTGCTTGCGTTAACTCTTTGCGATATTTTTCCGCCATCACGCGGATCGCCTGCATTTCGGCTTCCACCGACTCGTATTTCTTTTTGCCGATGGTGAGCCCTGAAACCATCGCGACCAGCGCGGCTCCGAGCGAACCGGCGTACGCGCCCGCAGAGCCGCCGCCGGGAGTCGGCGTGGGGGCGGCTAAGACGTCCACGAACGAGGCAGGCTGAGGAGAGAGAGAATCGGGAGAATTAGAGGATTGGAGATTGGAGACTGGAGATTGGTAAAGTCGTGATTCTAAAATCTGCGCTTTGTCGAATTGATCGAGTTGTGTGTACCAGACCGCCGCATCCACCAACGCTTCTTGCGGGATCAACCCGACGAGTTCGCAGTGATGAATGTTGACGCCGTATCGCTGCGCTTCGCGTCGAATGAATTCGACAACGCGCGCGATGGGCGTCTCGTGAAAGTTGGTGAGGTTCATCGAAACCTGCGCGCGACCATCCACGAGCAAGCCGAGACCTTTGACGTAACGAAGTCCGCCCGATGAATGGCGCACCGCCTTGGCGATTTTTTTTGCAATGCTCACATCGTCGCTCGTGAGATAGACATTGAACGCGATTAGCGGATTGCGCGCACCGATGACCGTTGCCCCCGCCTTCGGAAGTTTGCTCGGGCCAAAATCGGGTTTGCGATTCGGGTCGGATTCGATTTCGGTTTTGAGTCCCTCGTATTGCCCTTTGCGGATGTTTTCGAGATTGGCGCGTTCAGGACGCGTTGCCGCCACTTCATATAAATAGACGGGGATGCTGAGTTCGCCAGCGATGCGTTGACCAAGCCTCTGCGCGATCGCAACGCACTCGTCCATCGTCGCGCCGCCGAGCGGAACGAACGGAACAACATCCGTCGCGCCGATGCGCGGATGCTCGCCCGTGTGCGCGTCGAGGTCAATGAGTTCGGCGGCGGTCTTGATCGCGCGGAACGCGGCTTCTTCCACACCTGCTGGCGAACCAGCAAAGGTCAGCACCGTGCGATTGTGGTCAAGGTCGGAGGAACGGTCGAGGAGTTTCACCTCGCTGACCGCTTCGATGGCGGCGACGATCTGGTCTATCACTTCAGGTCGCCGCGCTTCGGAAAAGTTGGGGATACATTCGATGAGGGATGTCATAGGATTTTCGATTTACGATTTCAGATTTTGGATTTTAGATTGCCAAGGGCAATTATAGCGGTAGATTTTGTTTTCGGAATTACAGAATAATCCGTCAAACAGAACGGGTAATTTCTGACAAAACTCATACATAACCATCGGTAAAAATCACAATGAGTATTTCGTCAATTGAGTAAATTAACTTTTACGAGGTGCATACGTGAGTTCAAACAATTGGAATCAGGGGATCATTGACGAATTTCGAGCCAATCAAGGCAAAGTTGGGGGACGGTTTGAAGGGAAAACTTTACTTCTCTTACACACAACGGGCGCAAAGAGCCATAAGCCGCACATCAACCCGGCGGCATACGTGAAAGATGGAGACCGCTATGTGGTCATTGCATCCATGGGCGGCGCTCCAACCAACCCAGACTGGTATTACAACATTGTCGCCAATCCAGCCGTCACAGTGGAGGTGGGAACGGAAGAATTTCAAGCCAACGGCAAGGTGATCAAGGATGAGCCTGAGCGGACACGTCTCTATAACAAAATGGCGGACATGATGCCCGCTTTCAACGATTACCGCCAGAAAACATCGCGCGTCATCCCGGTCATTGTTTTGGAGCGCAAGCAATAAAATTCTCCTCGGTGCGAACCATCCAACCTCCTGACTTTGTCGGGAGGTTGTGCATTTAAGCCAATTTATCGCGTAGGGAAGTAGTACAATCAAGAAAATCAACCTAGGCACAAGGAGCAAATTGATGTCCACAGAAGAAAACAAAACTCTCGTTCATCGCCTTTTCAACGAAGAATTCAACAAATTGAATTCGACAGTCATCGAGGAAATCGTCGCCGCCGATTACATTGATCATAGCGCCATACCTGCTCCTGTACCCGGCGTGGAAGGATTCAAAAAGCGCACCGCCATGTTGCGGGCGGCGTTCGCTCCCAAAATGTCGTTTGGTGAATTCCTTGCAGAAAACGACCTAGTCGCTTTTTCGTGGACAATGGATGGAGTTCACCAAGGTGCATTCGCAGGCGTGCAACCCACAGGCAAAAAAATAATGGTATCGGGCATCAATATCGAGCGGATGAAAGACGGAAAGGTCATCGAACATTGGAGTCATTTTGATATGGCTGGTTTGATGAAACAGATCAACACATAACCATGGTGCATAGATGATCGGGGGTTGAAACGATCGTTTGGAGAAACATCCAAAGGCATAAAGAGCCACGAGAAGGTTGGTGCATGACCATTAATAGGGGTAAATTTTCGTAAATTGTTCGATGGTATAATCCCGCCGATATGTCCTTAGAACCTTCATCACAAAAATCACAGATCTGCCCCACGTGTGGAACGCGCTTGAGCGAGAACGCTACGCGCTGTCTCGTGTGCGGGACGGAACTTAAAACAAAAGCCGCAACCAAAGCGAAAAAAGCGGATACGGTCGTGCAAGCCAGCCGCATGCCCGAAGTGACGCTCAGCCTGCCTGCCGCGCTTGCCGCGCTCGTCATCGTGCTGTTGATCGGCGCGGTCGGCGTATATTTTATTCTTTCGTCCGGCGCAACGGGCACGTCAATTGTGACGCCGACAGCCGAAGGCACGACGACAGCCACCGCCACGATCACGCCTACCCCAACAGAACTTCCGACCGGCACGCCAATTCCTACCGAAACGCCATTGCCTCCATTCGATTACAAAGTGCGCGAGGGTGAAACGTGCGGAGTGATCGCCGCGAACCTCAAAGTGTCGGTGCAAAGTATCATCATCACAAATCAACTTTCATCCGAATGTTTTGTATCGGTGGGACAAACATTGAAGATTCCATATCCCACCTCCACGCCTGCGCCGCCGCCGACGGAAATTCCCAACGAGGCGACGCAAACTGCGCAGGCTTGTGAAAAAGTGGTGTACACCGTTCAAGCGAATGACACGCTTTCCAGCATCGCGGCAAATTACAACGTCCCGCAAGATGCGATCAAGTTTTACAATGGACTCTCATCGGATAATGTTTTACTTGGAACGACATTGGTTGTTCCTCTTTGTGAACGATTCGCCACGCCGGGACCGACTCCCACGCCGACGCTTCCGCCTCCCTACCCCGCCCCGAACCTGCTCCTCCCAGCGGATGGCGCCGCGTTCACGTTAGCCAACGACGTGGTCACACTGCAATGGGCGTCTGTGGGAACTCTGCGCGATAACGAAAGATATCAAGTCATCATCGAAGATGTGACCACCGGCGAATTGCGCATCACCGATTACGTGACCGACACGAAATACATCGTGCCGACATCCTTCCGCCCGAACGATAACCTCGCGCACCTGATCCGTTGGTGGGTAACGACGGTCCGGCAGAACGGCGTGGACGAGCAAGGTCAGCCCGTGTGGGTCTCCGCTGGCGCGGTCAGCGATAAGCGCGCCTTCACGTGGGTTGGAGTGGCAGTGCAAACGCCGAAGCCGTAGAGTCAGCCCGAAAGTCCGAAATGAACCGGAATTTCATCCCCGACAAGCCAGTCGGGGATTTTTTGTGCCTTGACAGAATCGAAATCCTGATTAAAATATTCGCATTATTCAATTTCTCGAATAATTCAATTCCTTGGAGAGAAAAATGGCGCCATTTGCTATCACACTAGAAAAAACCCGAAGCGATGAAAAACTGATACGAGTTGAGCCAGCCCTGAACGCGTTCGGGAGCATGTTGCTCACATCGAAAGAAGATGAACAGCCCGGGCTCCACGAGTGGGTCACGAAAACCCGCATGGCGATGTCTGCCGAGGAACTCTTCCGCCACAAATTGGTGTTGATCGGATTTCATTATTCGGTTCTGCCGAAGACTGCCGGGGCGTCTTTTGAATCGTATTTGGAAAGCCTCGATGCCACTCCCCCTTCCGAGTTCCGCGAGAAACTGTTGAACGCTTACACCAAAATGTGCTTCACCGATGAGTCGCGCGGACTGGCGGGCCAGCCGGTGGATTGGGATGAAGTGCTTTCCTCGGCAAAGAATTATGTTGAATTTCTGCGTTTCCGCTTCGGCGACAAACTGACCGATGTAGACGTTGAAACCCGCGCCTACGAATATGTGATTGACCCTGCCGCTCTCAAACAATTGATCACCGGTCACATCCGCTGGTTTTGGAAGAATCACTTGCAAGCCGAATGGACGCGCGTGCGCCCAATGTTGGAAGAATCGGCGAAAGCCTTCAATAAACTCGAACTCGCCGATATGACCCGCGCCGACCTGATCAAATTCATCACCGGCAAGGGCGTCGAGGAAGATAAATGGGAAGGCGAGTATGAGAAGGCGAAGGAATTGATCTTCATCCCCAACGCTCACCTCGGACCGTATATCCGCGCCGCCAAGATCGGCGAGAATTTCTACATTTATTTTGGCGCTCGCACGCCCGAAGGCTCTGACGTGAAGATTCCCGACCTCGATCGCGCGGAGATCGTCTCGCGGCTTTCGGCTCTGTCAGACGATACCCGCCTCAATATTCTGCGGATGATCGCGGAAAACGGCGAAATGCGCGCGCAAGAAATCATTGACGCGATCAGCCTCAGCCAGCCAAGCGTATCGCGTTATCTTTCACAACTTACTGCCACAGGCTATTTGCAAGAGAGGAGAGAAGGCGGAGCGAAAGTATATTCATTAAGCAAGGATCGTATTGAGAAAACGCTCAAGGCGGTTAACGCCTTTTTACTGGGAAGTTCGTAACTGTTCCAACCGAAGGAGAATTTCGATGAACTACTGGAATGATGAAAAAACAGCGGAATATAACCGCCAGCGAATAGCGGAAGAAATGTCTCTCATTCACTTTGAGCAAAAGCAACACCGCGCCCGCGTCTACCGCCCGGGACGGTTTGAACTGACCATGCTCCGCTTTGCCAATTGGATGATCGCCACCGGCAAAGAACTTCGCAAACGATATGAGATCCCCGCCGTGAATTGCGACAAACGCCCGACCAATTCATTTGCCCGCTAATGTACGGAGCAGAATGATCAATCCATTCAAAAACGCTGGAAAAATATTCAACGAATATCCGCGCGCGTTCTGGGTCTATAACATCGTCGTCTTCATAGACAGGCTTGGCGGATTCATGCTCTTTCCGTTCTTCGCCTTGTACCTCACCCAAAAATTCGACATCGGCATGTCCACCGTTGGTATTCTCTTCGCGATATTTTCAGTATCAGGTTTTGCGGGGAGCGCGATCGGCGGCGCGTTAACAGACCGCATGGGACGCAAGAGCGTTCTCATCGCCAGCCTCTTGTTGTCTTCGCTGAGCGCGCTTGGAATGGGATTCGCGCCCACGCTGACGATCTTCGCCGCAGTGGCAGTGATCGTCGGAACACTGGGGCAGATCGGAGGTCCCGCGCATGAAGCGGTGGTGGCAGACCTCCTTCCCGAAAAGAAACGCGCCGAAGGCTATGGCATCATCCGCGTGGTGTTTAATCTTGCGGTTATCATCGCGCCACCAATCGCGGGGTTGCTCATCACCAACTCGTACACCACCCTCTTCATCGTGGACGCGGTCATCAGCGTCATCGCCGCGAGCGTCGTCTTTTTCGCATTGCCTGAAACAAAGCCGCAAGCGCATCCCAACGCAAAGCCCGAAACAATGAGGCAGACTTTCGCAGGCTATGGACGCGTCTTTCGCGACCGACCGTTCGTGCTTTTCATCGGCGTCACGATCTTGATGACGCTGGTCTACATGAACATGAATTCGACGCTCGGCGTCTTCTTGCGCGATGAACGCGGCTTGCCCGAACTTGGCTACGGCGCGCTGATCAGCATCAATGCCATTATCGTCGTCGCGCTCCAATTCTGGCTCACGCGCCGACTCGAAAAATACAAGCCGTTGATCATGATGGCGATCGGCACATTCCTGTACGCGATCGGCTTTGCCATGTATGGTTTCATTGATGGCTTTCCGCTTTTCACTGTGGCAATGATCGTCATCACCATCGGCGAAATGGTCGTCGCGCCGTTCCAGCAATCGCTGGTCGCCAGCTTCGCGCCCGAAGATATGCGCGGACGCTACATGGCGGTCTCAGGGCTCACGTGGGGCATGGCATTTGCGATCGGTCCCTATTTTGCAGGGCTTCTGCTCGATAGCGCGAATCCAAATCTCTTATGGGTCGCGTGCGGATTCATCGGATTGCTGGCGACATTCGGATTTCTCTCGCTCAACAAAGTTCATCACGCTTCTGC
Organism: Anaerolineales bacterium; assembly: GCA_046328795.1. GTDB lineage: Bacteria > Chloroflexota > Anaerolineae > Anaerolineales > Villigracilaceae > Defluviilinea. The sequence goes on from JAXLVX010000009.1 coordinate 18,510, forward strand.
CCCATCCGCAGAACCCGCCGCCGCTACGGATTAATCCTCCTCAGCGAGGACTCCTCACTTTTGGGACAGGTCTAACGCATGGACCTGTCCCAACTTTTTTAAACGCTTCGCCCTCGACGGGATACCTGATTCGCCTCTCTTCGGCTTTAGCCACCAATGTGAAGGGCAACCTCGCCTGCGCCTGGTTTACAACAACATGATCCGCATATAAAATCAATGCAATGGACAGAACCACAAGGAAAATAGAAACCGTCCCGCAGGTTGATTAAAGTTGTAGTAACGACTTCAGTCGTTCGGCAATAGGGCGACTGAAGTCGCCACTACGAAAAAAAGGAATCACACATGGACATCCGCACCTACAACCGCGAAGCATGGAATCGCGAAGTCGCATCGAATAATCGCTGGTCGCAACCCGTAAGCCGCGAAGTGATCGAGAAAGCAAAACACGGCGAGTTTGGAATCTTGCTGACGGAAAATATCACCGTCCCTCAGCGTTGGTTTCCTCCGCTCAAAGGCGCGGATGTGTTATGCCTCGCCAGCGGAGGCGGTCAGCAGTAATCCCATTCCAGCAAGTGCTTCGCGCAACGTGACCGTCTTCGACAACTCCCCTGCTCAACTCAAACAAGACACGCTCGTTGCCGAACGCGAAGGCTTGACGCTCAAAACCGTCGAAGGCGACGCGGCGGATTTGTCTGCGTTTGCGGATGAATCGTTCGATCTGATCTTCAACCCCTGTTTCAACCGTTTTCATGCGGTGATGTTCAAAAGCGGTATGGAAAGAATCACTTCCGCGTTCTTCGTCGGCTTTGCGGGCTTTGTCGACAGGTCACATCAACCCGTCCATCAGCGATATTTGACTCAGGCCGTACCGGATATGGCACCAGTCGCGCAATCATCCCCAATTCCCGATGACCAGGCCTGAAAGAACACCCGGACGAGTATCCTGCATATCATCCCCCAACTGGTCACCGCTGACCGATCCTGTCGGATATTCAACGCGCAGATCCGTTCATCACCGAACTGTACGATGATCGATCTGTCGCCGGCAGCGATCATCCGGAACTACCGCCGCCGCGGGCGAAGATGCAACGTTGAAGTGCGTGCCGTTCAGTACCCGTCTGCTGGGCGCACCCGGCGACAACAACAGCAAGAGAAAGAACATGAACAAAACATCCCGGCGACCGCAAGAGAGCCGAAGTCGCCGAGTTATCTGGCCAACCCGATCAGATCCATCCGTTTATTCGGTTTTGCGTCCTTTCGTCGACAAGCAAGATGCGCAGCTGATGCTGGCCTGCGATCAGACGACGATGCGCGTATTGATGAATCTTATGGACGATAAGAGATCATATTGATGTCGAACTCAACAGCCTCCACGCAAACCACCAAAGCCTGCGTGATAACGATATCGAAGAACATAGGCGCGCGAGATAATGGTCGCAGAGCAGTTCTCAGAAAAATCATTAACCAGTACCGCCAGCAACGGAAGCCATTCGCCAGGCCAGAACAAAAGCGAAAACTCGCTGATAAAATCAGTTCGGTTTTCGCATGTACCACCGGGCAGGCTGGAATGGGCTTACCGCAAAAAGAAGAGGATCCAAGGTTTTACCATCCGATGCCGTTGAGGAAATTCGAAGCTGTAAGAAGGCACTGTTTGCGATAACGAAACCTTTTCCGCCAATCAAGATCGAGAGGAGTACCCAAACGGCTCGAATGAATATCGAATACCCGTGACAAGGCCGCAGGCCAGTGCGGCGCGATCACGTAAACAGCGAATCTAAACTCGAAGTGGTCCCAAGAGCAGAACCCTGTTTAAAATAAAGGTGGCGGGGAATTACCATTAAATCGAATTTAGAAAATATATTTTGAATTGAAGATGAACATCTTAATTTCTTCCTCATCATAATGGCATAACGAGCCAGAAAACTGAAGAAACTGGATAGAACAAATCAATGTGTCACCAGGAGTATTCAACGAGCCGTTTAACGATTTCATTTTTGAAACCTATAATAATTTAAACGAATAATCTTTTGTACCGTCAAAATAATAAGAACGTCACGATAACGTCGCCGAAGTCGCGGTAGTCTACTCCACCGAAGCCAGAACAAACCAAACTTGAATCCAGTATACAGACCGGTGACCAAAGTTTGATGTTCCAAGTCGCCAGAGGAATGGACGCAATATTTAACGGTACCAGTGAATAACGTCAACGGTAATATAGAAGACGAAACAAAATGACAGGTTATTTATAATAGACTTGCTCAATTAATATCCATCCTGTTGCCGATAAAGGAACCACAAGGTTTGTTCATCTAAAACAGATTATTTGATCCATCAAGTGAGTTGTGAAAACGGTTGTTGAAGTAAATATCATCCCGTTCAAATGATTCATTGAGACAACGAATGGGTGATCCTTTCACGAGCAAAATTGAAAAAATTAGAGGCCGGCGATTGAGCCGAAGCCAATCTGGCGTATTTAGGAGAAGTCAGAGGCATAACTAGGTGAAATGATAGCCAAGATCAAAACCTTATGTGGTTCCTAGGTGAAAGAAAATTAGAACAACGTAGGCCTTGAATATCGACCTTGCATATAACCGGGAAACATGGAATATGACCCAAGAAACGGGAATTTTCGATTGTAAAAACCTTTCATAATTTGCATCAGCAACAACATAAAACAAGAGATTATAATAAAGCAACCAGAAAAGATCGGATCACTAATGAATGGAGAAATCTTGAGTTCCGTGTGTTCAATATATCATCTTGGTGATGGTTTTGTTTTGTTCTTGTTCTTTAGTGAATTCCAGGATTCAGCACACAGGGACGAGTGCGATAAGTCTCTTATCTACTCCAGCAATCTTCCCCAACACTTCAGACACTTCCTCTCCATTTACTCGTGCCTAACCACACTACTGGCGCGGACTTGCTGCCTTTGGGATCTCGGCGCTTAGTCAATTATGAGGCGCTGGGTTCGTTCAAATGGGAGCGGGATAGCGCAAATATTCCGTTCCAGCTTCAGCGATATGATGGTCTCACCTTCTCGCTCGGACGAGTATGTGACAAAATGAGATCTGCGTTTGCCAGTACTGCCAAATGATTTTAACTGAGGCGAGTGTCAATCTCGGTTTCGTCGCGTAAGTCTGCAATACGACGATACAGACGCAAGCGCAAATCTTGATCGGGAATGTACTCGGGCGGGGATCCTGACGGCGAGGAAGGTCAACGTTGACGGGCATGGAGATGGGAAGACTAAAGGATGAAGGATGAAGGATGAGCGGCAATTCATCCTTCTTTCCTCTTTCTTCTTTCTTCGCATCGCGTGATGCCTCAATCCTCCGAATCTGCCTCACCGCATCCGCCAGCAACCTTGTGTACAAATGAAACCCAACGGCTTGAATATGTCCCGATTGACGCGTGCCGAGCAGTTCACCCGCGCCGCGAATTTCGAGGTCGCGCATCGCTATCGAATAGCCCGCGCCGAGTTGCGTGTTTTCGGCGATCACTTCGAGCCGCTGTTGACCGTCCACGGTGGGGGTCAGCTTGTTGTGGCGAAAAAAGTAGGAGTAGGCGCGCGCAGCTCCACGTCCGACACGACCGCGCAGTTGATAGAGCTGAGCAAGTCCGAAGGTGTCGGCGCGATCCACGATGAGAGTGTTCGCGTTGGGGATGTCCAATCCAGATTCGATAATTGTCGTTGAGAGCAAAATATCCGTGTCGCCGTTGTTGAAGCGGTGCATCACATCCGAAAGTTGATTCTCTGGCATCTGCCCATGACCGATATCCACGTTCGCTTCGGGGACGAGTTGATTGAGATGCGCCTTCATCGCGTCAATGGTTTGGACGCGGTTATGCACGAAGAAAATTTGCCCGCCGCGTTCGAGTTCGCGCAGGATCGCCTGCCGCACAAGTTTCGGCGAATACGGACCGACATGCGTGACGATGGGCAAGCGTTCCTCGGGCGGCGTGTTGAGATTCGAAATATCGCGCACGCCCGTGAGCGCCATGTAGAGGGTTCGCGGAATCGGCGTGGCGGTGAGAGTCAACACATCCACTTCGGTGCGAAGTTTTTTGAGATGCTCTTTGTGCGTGACGCCGAAGCGTTGTTCCTCGTCAATGACCACCAAGCCAAGTTCTTTGAATTGCACATCGCCAGAGATCAAACGATGCGTGCCGATGACGATGTCAATCTCGCCGATGGCAAGCCCGTGCAAAATTGTCGTTTGCTCGCGCGGAGTTCTAAAACGCGAAAGCATTTCCACTTTTACAGGGAACGCGGCGAGCCGTTGCAAAAATGTTTCGTAATGTTGTTGCGCCAGAACAGTTGTCGGAACCAAAATCGCAACCTGCTTGCCGTCCATCACGGCTTTGAACGCGGCGCGTAACGCGACCTCCGTTTTGCCGTAGCCCACATCGCCGCACAACAAGCGATCCATTGGGCGCGACGATTCCATATCGCGTTTGATGTCGTTCAACGCGCGCAATTGATCGTCGGTCTCCACATACGGAAACGAATCTTCCAACTCTTTTTGCCACGCGGTATCGGGCTTGAAAGAATATCCCAGCGCAACATTTCGCCGCGCATACAAATCCAACATGTCCTGCGCCACTTCCAACACCGCCGCTTTGACACGCCCCTTTTTCTCGTGCCACTCCTGCCCGCCCAAACGATCCAACGCGGGCATCGCGCCCTCCGCGCCGACATAACGCGTGAGCCGATCCGCTTGATGCACAGGCACGTACAACTGTCCGCCGCCGTCATATTCCACCGCGAGAAATTCGCGCGCGTGGTTATCGAGTTCGCGCGTCACCAATCCGCCGAAACGCCCAACGCCGTGATCAATATGCACCACGTAATCGCCCGCGTTCAAATCCGCGTACACCGATTCGGGAGTCTCGGCGACGGGTCGCTGGCGCGTGCGCGGTTGCGGGCGTTCCCAGCCGAAGACTTCAGAATCAGAGATTAAGTGCAGAGATTGGTAATTGGTAAGTGGTAATTGAGGAGAAGAAAGAGAATTAGAGAATTGGAGATTGATGACGAATCCTTCGGACAAAGACGCTTCAATGAATATTGGTTTATTGGATTCCGACTCTTCGACATTCGACTCGCCCCAAAGTTCCTCTAACCGTTTGGCTTGACGCGACACAACGACAACCGCTTCTTTTCTCGACGTGAGGTCTGCCACGCGCTCGGCGAACTGTTTCAATCTTCCAGCGAATCGCTCGTCATGACCAAAGCAGGAAGCCAAAGAATTCTCTAATTCTCTAGTCTCCAGTCTCTCTTCCCCCGAATATCAAACTCAATGAAGGATTTTGTATGCGCATCATACAACTCCGACCTGGCACATACGGCAGCGGAAACTCAGCGGACAATGTTTCTTCCGCGATACTATCACTGAAAACGCTGCTGTTGCTCTCCGGTACATTTCTCCCGCCATCAGTCGTCATCCATTTATCATCGGCTCCAGCAGCAGCGCAGAGAAATAATCAATGACCTCGCTGAATTTGCAGGTAAGTGAGAGAATATGGTCGGTGGACTAATTTCATATTCCATGTTTGTTTCGAATATTTCTTACTGGGCATGACGGATGATCCAATTTCTCAATAATCATTGGAGGAACCGGATCGAGCTTGCGGAATCATTTCAATCTCGTCTTGAAAATCCAACGGTATCCTCTTCAACGGTACGGATATCTTGAAATACCATACGGAAGATTGTCAAGCTCAACCACAATTGTTGACGCGTTAAATGTAGAATCTCACCTTTATCCCCAACAATATCGAATGAACCGGATGACCAATGGCTCATTTTACTTTTGAGAAGTCTATGCAGCGCGGTATAATATCAATAAACAGGCAGAAGTGATGACTCAATTGTGAAGAACAGATTTTGGTGTTGATAAATGGTAATTTGCAAAATCGCTTATCGCCTTCCAGCAGATGTGCGGCAGGTAGTCGCCCACGAACGCTCGCCAGCGCAGCGCCAGACCAGTTCCGCCAGATAAAGTAGCGCAGCGACTTGACCCAAAATCCCAACTCATCGAACATGGACAACGCGTGGTCGGCGCGGTCGGTGATGAAGAGATCGGCTGTTTGATATCTTCGAGCAGCGCCGCAAGGACAGGCAATCGCGCGGCGCGCGGCGTCCCAACCCAGCGATTTGTTTTCCGCCTTTAAACTGAGTCAGCGGGTTCTACCCGATGCCGAGGAGCGAACGGATGTTATTGGAATCAATTCCATAAATACGCTATTACAAGGCAACTCCGAAGGGTAAAATGACTATAGATATTGCAGACGGTTATTGTCAACCCGAAGAAGTGTCATAATTTCAGCGTAGATCATGTCATCCCTTCGGGATTTGGGGTACGGTGCGCGGAGTCTACAATCGTTTCATCCCTTCGGGATTATTGTCGCAGTGATCTCGAACTATTCAGCGTAACATAAATTGGTTTACCGTAGTAACGACTTCAGTCGTTTTTTTGCAACAACGACTGAAGTCGCCACTACGATGTCAGGCAATCATGGTTACTCGGAATGATCTCTAGTCATCTAGTCTCTAGTCTGCGTCGCCGTGGAAACTTATTCATCGCCGCATTCAAACCATTCACCACAAATTCCAACGCGGCGTCGGCGGCGCGGTCGAGGAGTTCGGAGAGAGATTTCAGATCGTCGCGCGAGAAATTTTGCAGGACGTAGTCGGCAGGATCCATACGACGGGCGGGCGACCGATGCCGAGTCTCATGCGGGGAATGTCTTTCGTGCCAGTTTCTCCAAAATGGACGATAAACCGCGCTGACCGCGGAGTCCGCCTGCGAACGCGGATACGGATAGTGCCGAAAGGGAAGATCAAGATCATCAGGAAGGATCATCAGAAGTTTTCGTTGGGAATCTTGTAGAAGTGAGCCAGTCCCTGCACCGATTGACCTGAAGAGATTCATGTAGGTCTGCGGCAGCAAGGATGAGTTTGTGGTCTTCATATTTCAGATCCATCACGATGGCTTTCGATTACCGTATCCCGCGCGCGCGTTGAGCCGCACGGCGAGGCGGTCAATTGCCATGAAGCCGAAGTTGTGCCGCGTGTTGGCGTATTCACGTCCTGGGTTGCCGAGACCGATGAGGAGGAAGGGGTTTGTCATAAAAGAGTTCCGTAATTGGTAAATGGTAATTCGTAATTAGAGACTGGAGATTGGAGACTGGAGAATTAGAGAGTTAGAGAATTGGTTATGTTTGGCGGAGGCGGAGGAGGATGAGGAGAAAATAAATAGAGACAGGATGACACGGTGCGCGCTCCGCGGCCGAGTGAGGATGGTGGTTGAATTCAATGAGGCGGGATTGGGCGGCTGTGGCGTCGGGGTGGGGCGCGGGATTTCGGTGGAGTTAGCCGAGGCGGCGAGGAGGGAATGGGGTTGGAACTTGGAATCCGATAGGATTCAGATGTGGCAGTGACAACAGGCGATTAGGTCAATATCGGCGCGTCGTTTTGGATGGTGATGGGAGCGGTCACGTCTTGGAATGTGCCATCGGCGAGGGTCACGCGCAAGCGCAGGATGTAGTCACCGTCTGTGATGGAGGCGGTGTTCCAGAGGTAGAGAGGCGAATCAAGCGCGGGCTGAGATAACGTCGCTAGGGGGAACCAGCTATCGGCGTTGTCCGAAGCGTATTTGAAATCCAGTTGAGCCGAGAAAAAGTTCGGAATATCCGTCGAGCCGATGATGGTTATTTCCCCGCGTAAAACTTCGCCTGACGCGGGAGAGGTGATCGCTACGGGCGGCGAATCCTGCGCGGCGAGGAGGAGCAAAACGAAGGGGAGAAAGAGGCGAATCTTCATTAGTCGAACGTTCAAGTTTAACACGAAGAGAAATGAGGGTCAAATTTCATGATGAACGAAAACCTTGCGAAGGTTTTAAACCTTCGCAAGGTTGGCAAAAGAAATATGGTAAACTTTGGCAGATAATTTTAGGAGAATCGTTATGACAAAATCCCGCTCCGACCAGATGGTTGAACGCCTGCGCAACATGCAAGCCGCCGCGCCCGATATCGAGGCTTCGGCGGTTGTTTCTGTGGACGGGTTGATCATGGCGTCTGCACTGCAACAAGGCGTGGAGGAAGATCGCGTGTCGGCGATGTCGGCGGCGATGCTTTCACTCGGCGAGCGCATCTCCACCGAGTTGGGACGCGCGGGCTTGGAACAGGTGTACATCAAAGGCGACGCGGGCTCGATCGTGCTGACCTCCATCGGCGACGAAGCGGTTCTCACCGCGATGGCGCGGCAGGATGCCAAACTCGGCATGATCTTCCTTGAGATGCGCCGCGCCGCAGAAGACATCGTAAAGCTGGTCGGATGAAGACGAAAAACTGCCAACAATTTGGAAATGCAATCCCCAACGGGGAGGGCTGAAACGCCCTCCCCGTTTCTTTTAATGGTGTGAGTATTTGTAGTGGCGACTTTAGTCGCATTCACCGAACGACTGAAGTCGTTACTACGATTCACGAGAACTGGAGAATTTGATGACCACAAAATATTTATTTTTCACGGGCGGAGTTGTTTCTTCGGTGGGCAAAGGCGTGACTGCGGCGGCGACGGGACTCTTGCTCAAGGAACGCGGATTCAAAGTTGCTGTGCAGAAATTGGATCCGTACATCAACGTGGACCCTGGCACGATGAGTCCGTACCAACATGGAGAGGTGTACGTCCTCGACGACGGCGCAGAAACGGACCTCGATCTGGGTCACTACGAACGATTCATTGACATCCGCCTCAGCCGTTCGTCCAACTTCACCAGCGGACAAGTGTACGCCGAGATCATCAGCAAAGAACGGCGCGGCGATTTCCTCGGCGGGACGATCCAAGTCATCCCGCACATCACGAATGAGATCAAGCGGCGGGTCGCATCCATTGGCAAAGAGACGAACGCGGATGTTGTGCTGGTGGAGGTCGGGGGGACGGTTGGCGATATCGAGTCACAGCCGTTTCTCGAAGTGCTGAGGCAACTCCGCAACGAGGTGGGACGCGAGAACGTGTTCTTCATCCATGTGACGTGGTTGCCGTACATCAAAGCGACGGGCGAGATCAAGACGAAGCCGACACAACACTCGGTCGCGGCATTGCGTTCCATTGGTATTTCTCCCAACATGATCATCGCGCGGTCTGATTATCCCGTTGACAAGGATATTTGCGACAAGATCGCATTGTTCTGCGACGTAGAAAAAGAAGCCGTCGTGCCGATGATCACAAGCGATGTGTTGTACGAGGTTCCGCTGTTGCTGGAAAAAGCAGGTGTCAGCGATTATCTCGTTGAAAAGTTGAACATGAAATCCACGCGCAGGGTTGACATGAAACCGTGGGAAAAACTTGTGGAACGAGTGAGGAAACCGAAACAGTCAGTAAAAGTTGCTTTGGTTGGGAAGTACGTCAATTGCAAGACGCCTACATGTCGGTGCGCGAGGCGGAAACATGCCGCGCTCGCCAACGACGTGGAAGTGGAGATCGGCTGGGTGCGCGCTTTGACGCAGAAAAAGATAAAGGCTGGGATGTGGTGCAAAACGCGGACGGCATCCTCGTCCCTGGCGGGTTCGGCTCGCGCGGCATCGAGGGGAAAATTCTTGCGGCACGATATGCGCGCGAGAAGAAGGTTCCGTATCTCGGTCTGTGTTTGGGGATGCAAGTGATGTGCATTGACTTCGCGCGCGGCGTGCTGAATCACGAAGACGCGAATTCATCGGAGTTTGATCGCGGCTCAGAATATCCCGTCATTGACTTGATGCTCGATCAACGCTCGATCACAGACATGGGCGGGACAATGCGACTCGGATTGTATCCATGCGAATTGCAGGAAGGCTCGAAAGCCGCCGCCGCGTATGGCATGGAAAAAGTGGAGGAGCGTCACCGTCACCGCTTCGAGTTCAACAACAACTATAAAAAAGATTTCGAAAAGGGCGGCATGGTTTTCTCTGGCATGTCACCCGACGGCAAACTGGTCGAGATCGTCGAGATCGCCGATCATCCTTTCATGGTGGCGAGTCAATTCCACCCTGAGTTTTTATCGCGACCGATGAAGCCGCATCCACTGTTCGTGGGGTTTATGAAGGCGGCGAAGAATGAGAAGAAGTGAAAGAAGTGATCAGTGAGTAGTGAGCAGTAATCAGGTGGTCGAGTAGTGACGCCGTTCGTTGGCGTCACGTATCGAGACCACCTGATGCGGTCAAAAAGACTTCCGATTTCTCGGAAGTCTTTTTGATTCGAGTGTTATTTTTTTCTTCTTTGCCGTTTTCTTTTTCGACGAAACTCACTTAGGTGCGGATTTCACATCGCCAGCCTTCTTCGCCAATACTTCCGCAGCCGCAGGAACTGGAGACTCGGCTTGATACGCGCTGCGCAATTGCACAGGCTCGGAGCGTTGGCGCATCCGCAGGTTTAGGGTTTCCACCATCACAGAGAAGCCCATCGCAAAATAGATATATCCCTTCGGGATGTGCACGCCAAGACTTTCGACGACCAGCGTGAAACCGATCAACAGCAAGAAACTGAGCGCGAGCATCTTGATCGTGGGATGTCCCTCGACAAAATTACTGAGCGGGGCTGCGAGGAAGATCATCACCAAAGCGGCGATGATGACAGCCGCGATCATGATCGGCAACTCATCCACCATGCCGACGGCGGTGATGACCGAATCAAGCGAGAAGACGATATCCAACAGCATGATCTGAACGATCACGCTCCAAAACGAGGCGTGGACTTTCGCAGAGGCATGCCCTTCGGAGCCTTCCAGTTTCTCGTGAATTTCGCGCGTGGCTTTCCAGATCAAGAAAATGCCGCCCGCCAGAAGGACGATGTCGCGCTCCGAAAGGGTATAGCCCATCACGGAGATGATTGGATCCTTGAGATTGATGATCCACGAGAGCGAGAACAATAGCATCAAACGCGTGATCACCGCCAACAAGATGCCCGTGGTGCGCGCGCGAGACTGGTCTGCAACGGGCAATTTACCCGCCAGAATTGAAATGAAGATAATGTTATCCACGCCGAGGACGAGCTCCAACACAACGAGCGTGAGGAACGCGATCCACGTTTGGGGTTGTAAAAGCCATTCCATGTAAGACTCCTATAATTGAATGCGGCGAAGTATACCCGAACAAGAGCCTCTCTCAAAGTGAAAAATAAAGAATTCTAACGAGATGCTATAATGCGCAACATGTGATCTCGATACGATGGCGAAATACCGTCGCCATCTACTCGATCACCGTGATCATATGCAACTCACCACCCTTTCCCAATCATCCCTGCAAGATTACGTGGATTGCGCGCGGCGATTCCAGCTCCGCTATGTGGAGCGGCTCGCCTATCCCGCCGTCGAGTCGGAGCCTGCGCTGGAAAACGAACAGCATCAGCGCGAGGGTGAATTTTTTCATCGTCTCGCTCAACAATATCTCATTGGGATTCCGAACGAGCAAGTAAGCAAACTGGCGAACACTCCGAACCTGCAACGCTGGTGGGAGAATTTTTCAAACACAATAGACCTGTTAGGTTTTAAAAACCTAACAGGTCTTTACCCCGAAGCCACCCTCTCCGCGCCGTTGGGAAACTTTCGCCTGCTCGCCAAATACGATCTGATCGCCATCCGCGAAAACAAAGCCGTCATCTACGATTGGAAGACTTATCGCAAACGTCCGCGCAATGAATGGCTTGCCGCGCGGATGCAGACCCGCGTATATCGCGCGCTGCTCGTCCATGCGGGAGCGCACCTCAACGGCGGTCGTCCCTTCGAACCCGAACAGATCGAGATGGTCTACTGGTTCGCCGATTTCCCCAACGACCCCGCGCGATTCGCGTACACCTCCGCGCAATACAAACGGGATTGGGACTCGCTCCTCAAACTTGCGGATGAAATACAGACCGCTTCATCCTACCCTCTAACTGACGACGCCACCCGCTGCCTTTACTGCCCTTACAGATCGTACTGCGAGCGCGGCGTCCGCGCAGGGGACGTGGGCGACGCAGAAGCGGAGACCGAAGCGGAAGAATTGTTCGATGTCAACTTCGAGCAGGTGGGCGAGATCGCTTTTTAAACTGTAGGACAAATTGGCAATTTGTCCTACGGCACATACACCCCAATATGATTCGCAACTGGGCGTTCTCTGCCGGGGATGTAATTATCAATCGGGGAATTTAGAACCACAGGCTCGCCGTTTTCACCCTCAACCACCAGCGTGGACGACCACTCCCCCATCGAGGCTCATCGCGGTATACACGCCGTGATCTATCAGCAGTTGCGCGAGGTCGGCAAAGGTGATGCCCGCGCTGTAAAACGGCTGGCGACCATCCACAACGACGAGGTACACGTAGCGTCCGTTTTGTTCAACCCAATCGCCGTGCGCGGATCGAGCGCGGGTCATCCAAACCCGAAACTGGCTGTCCTTGCAACGACCATCCTATCGCCTGAGATCGCGCTGCTTAGCGGACTCGATTCGGCTTGTCGTTGAAACTGAACGCGGTTGCGGCGGCTGATGTACAGCGTGGGACGTTCGCCCTCGTCAACTCGATACCTTCCAGTAATCATCGCCGTTCGAGGCGGTGAACCCCAGCGGCGCGACGGGATCGCCCGCGTGCGGATAATAATCCGCGGGGCCGCGCGACCACCACGGAGTGAAACCGTCACCGTTGACGGCGATCTGCAAACCAAACTCATCGAGGAATTGCGACGTTGTCCGCGCGTTCAGGCGTTTCACTTTCGAGTCAGCGGGCGTCACGAGGAATTGAATCCCCTTCGTCTTTGTGTCAATCTTGATAATGTGAGCGATCGTTGCGCTGGGAAAGTATTTCACCACGCGTTGATACGTCACGCCTTCGTAGAGGGTTTCTTTGGCTGGGATGGGCGCGGGTCTGTTTCTTCCGAGGAAAGCGAAATATCCCCCCACGAACAAAACAACCGCCACGATGATCGCAACGCTAACCCTTGCGATTTTTCTTTTCTTCATAATGAGATTCGTAAACAGCATAATTACTAATTACCACTTACTGATTACTATTTACTGATCACTGCTTACTGATCGCTGATAACTTTTTCACTCCTCTACACCACCGCTTCCTCCTCCGCCAACCTCATCGTCTTGAACGACTCGATCGCCACCTCCAGCATGGATGTGTCAGGTTCGCGCGTGGTGAGGATTGCAAAAATACGGTCGGTTTGATGATGAAGCGCACGAAATGATTGGTCAAGTTGTTCGCCGTCCAGCGGATGAATTCAACGGCAAGTCCCGCAATGACGGGGATCAACAGCACGCGGCTCGCAAGTCGCCACCAAAACTCCATATCACCGAGCAGACTGTGAACGAGAACGGAGAGCAGGACGAACGTCAGTAAGAACGCCGTTCCACAGCGCGGATGTTCGAGCGGAAATTTTGCCACATTCTCCGGCGTGAGTTCCACGCCCGCTTCGTAGGCATTGATCGTCTTATGCTCCGCGCCGTGATAGCCAAACAGACGTTTGACGTCAGGCATGAATCCAATTCCCCAAATGTAGCCGACGAGCAGAATAGACATCACCAAGCCTTCAAGCAAGTTGTGCGCGAGGTTATGCCAGCCGAGGTAATATTCCGCGGCGCCGCCCACGCTCGCAGGGAGCAGAACAAACAGCCCGATCCCAATCGCCAGCGACGTTGCAAGCGTGAGATACAACGCGGGACCTTCGAGTTTTTCCTCTTCGCCTGTTTGCGTGTTGGCAGAAATAGTCAGCGCGCGCATCCCTAAGCCGAGCGCGTCCCATAACAGGATCGTGCCGCGCAAAAACGGAATCTTCGCAATGCGCGAACGATAGACCGCCGCAAGATTTTCCTTGTGAACGACGATGTTGCCGTCGGGCGCGCGCATGGCAATGGCGAACGCTTTTTGTCCGCGCATCATCACGCCTTCGATGACGGCTTGCCCGCCGTAGGTAATGATCTTATCTTCCATTTTTTGATTCACCACAAAGGACACGAAGAACACAAAGGAAAACCTTTGGGTTTAATACCTTCGTGACCTTTGTGTCCTTTGTGTTTAATTAGGTCAAATTGAAAACCGTATGAATCAGCGCATCAATGCCTTTGCGCCATGTGGGCAGGTGCAACTTCTCGTTCGGCGAATGCGCGTTATCTTCGGGCAGACCAAAGCCGGTCAACACCGAATCGACTCCGGCATATTTTTGCAATTGGACGACCACGCCGATCGAGCCGCCTTCGCGTTTGAACAGCGGGCGTTTGCCCCACGCCTGTTCGAGTCCCTTCGCCATCGCCTGCACGCCCATGCTGTCGCGTTCGGTGATCGCCGCGCCAGAGCCGGTGATGACCTTCACCTCATAGCGGATCGTCTTCGGCGCGTTCGCCTTCATATATTTGACCATCGCCTTCTCGATCATCTCCGGCGTTTGATCTGGCACGAGGCGGCAGGATATTTTCGCCATTGCCCATGCGGGGAGGACGGTCTTCGATCCTTCGCCGGTGAAGCCTGACAACAAGCCATTGACCTCCAGCGTCGGGCGAATGGATACCCGCTCTTCGGGCGTGTACTCCGCTTCGCCCCACAACGCCGGCACGCCGGTCATGTTGACGATGTCTTTCGGCTTGATCGGCAAGCGCGCGATCTCAGCGCGTTCGGCTTTGCCTGCTTTGCGCACTTTGTCGTAAAAACCCGGCAGTGTGATGCGTCCTTTTTTGTCGTGCATCCCGGCGACCAATTCAACGAGCGCTTGCGCGGGGTTGTGAATTGTGCCGCCGAACAAGCCCGAATGCAGATCGCGGTTGGGTCCATAGACGCGAATCTCGAAGTACGCAAGTCCGCGCAAGCCGTATGTGATGGTGGGCAAGTCCGAACCGATCATGCCCGCGTCAGGGTTGATGCAGAAATCGGCTTTGAGCAGGTCTTTATTTTTCTTGATGAACTCTTCAAGATTTTTCGAGCCGATCTCCTCTTCGCCTTCGATCAGCCATTTGATATTCACCGGCAACCCGCCCGTGCGGACAATGGATTCAACCGCCTTCATCGAGGCGATCACTTGTCCCTTCATATCGGACGAGCCGCGCGCGAATAAATTTTCTCCGCGCACCTCGGCTTTGAACGGGTCGCTCGTCCACAGTTCGAGCGGGTCAACAGGCTGAACGTCGTAATGACCGTAGATGAGGACGGTCGGCACGTCCTTGCCCGCTTTGAGAGACTCGCCGTAGACTGCGGGATGCCCGCCCGTCGGCATGACGCGCGTGTTCTCCATCCCCAACGATCTCAATTGCGCGGCAGTCCATTCGGCGCAGCGGAGCGTATCCGCGTTGCGTTCGGGGTCTGTCGAGATCGAAGGGATGGCGATGAACTCCTTCAACTCTTCGATAAATCGTCCGTTGTTTTGATGTGCGTATTCAAGAGCGGAATGTCGAGGGTCGGTCATGATGTCTCCAAATTGTTTCGTAGTGACGACTTTAGTCGTCATTTATGCAGAACGACTGAAGTCGTTACTACAGTTTTTACGGCGAAGGCGTTGCCGTTTGCAAGGCGCGGCGGGTTAGCAAATACCATTGCGTGAACGTGGCAAAGCGGTCGCTGGGATCGTACAACGGCGCGACTTGCACGCCTTGCACCTGCGCGTCCACCGCGTAGGAATAGACGGGAATATATAAAGGAAGGGCGGGCAATTCTTTGGCAAAGATCGCTTGAAAGTTGCGATACAGCCGCGCGCGCAGTGAATAATCGGCGGTGACGCGCGCCTGCTCGAGGTATTCGCTGGCTGGGCGGTTATCCCATTGCGAATAATTTTGCCCGGCGGTGGCTTCGGCTTGATGCCAAAACGGATATGGGTCGGGGTCGGGCGTGCGCGATAAATTAATATCTACCAGCGCGGCTTGATACGCGCGCGAGGGAAGCGAATTCAACGCCAGTTGATCGTACGGCATGGCTTGCAGGTCCACGCGGACGCCGATCTTCGCCCATTGAGATTGGATCATCTGCGCGATATTTGTGTGCAGAGCGTCGTCGGGATGCAATAACGTGAAGGCAAGCGGCTTGCCGTCTTTGGCGCGGACTTCATATCACCCGGAGGAGATCTCATAGCCTTCGTCTTTCAACAACCTGATCGCTTCCTCGGGATTATATTCAGATCGCTCCGTGCCGTCGTAGTACGCCCACGGCAGGTTCGGCAGGATGGGCCCGTCGGCGATGATCGCCTGCCCGCTGAGATACGAATTGATGATGGATGAGGCGATTCAACCCAAGCATCAACGCGCGTCGGACGTTTGCGTTTGCAGGAACTCAACATCGGCGTTTTGAGGTTGAAGAAGACGAAACTCGTCTGCGGGAGCAGGCTCGAATACATCGAAAGATTGGGCTGTTCAAGCGCGGAAGTTAATTCATCGGGCGCAACGCGGCTGATGGCAAAGCACGTCGCCTTGTTTGTACGCGCTCAGCGCATCCGCCGAAGTAGCGTAATAACGAAACACGACTTGCTCGATGAACGGCGCGTCGCCATAATAATTTTCATTGATGGTCAGCACAACGCCGGTGATCTTGCCGCCATCCACAATGAGATGATCGAACTTGTAGGGTCGGTGCCGACGGGATTGATGTTGAACTGCGCGTCGGGCATCTGTTCAGGAGGGATCGCTTCGAGCAAGTGCTTCGGCAAGACGCCGAACGACAGATAATCCATGAACGGCACGAACGGCTCAGGCAATGTGAACTTCAGAATTTTTATCGTCTAGTTTTGCGACAAGTGATTCTTCCCCACAGGTCTTTGATATCTTGCGGAACGAGCGAGCCCGCGCTCTTCATCCGCTCGATGGTGAAGATGACGTCATCGCTTGTGACAGGCGTCCCGTCGTGCCAGACCGCGTTCGCGCCGGATGGTGAGATTATAGATCGTGCCGTCGGTCGCCACGCCCACGCTTGCGCCAAGTCGGCGCGCGGGATCCCCGCGCTCGTCGAATTTGACAGGTCCGCTGAACAGCAGGCGATCCACATCGCGGTCGGCGGAGACCAATCGAGCAGAGGGTTCAACCGCCCCAGCGAACCGACGAGCGCCTCGGTGTACACGCCGCCCTGCTCCCGGTTGCGAGAGGATGGGTCGCCACGCCCGGCTGAGTTGCTGTGTGAGCAACAATGCCGCCACGATCACGAGCGTGACGAATGCGACCAAAATCTGCCAGCGTAATTGTTTCATATCAATAAGTGGGATACTTGCCAATCCAAAACATTCCGCAAATCTCATAGAATTTTCGCTAATCAAGGAACAATTCGCGAGGATTAGCGTAGATTAGTGGAAAAGATCACTCAGAGCATTCATACAAAGAAAGGCTCGTTTGCGTCACGCTTATACCCGCGCGAAACGGGCCGTATTGGAAGAAAACTCTCGGCTCAGGCAATGATGAGAAGCGCGAGCACCAGCCCAAAGAATACGACGCTCAAAATGATCGTGAGCCAGAACAACATTTTCTCGACGCCGCGTCGCGCGGTAAATACGCTTCCCGCGTCGGCGCCGGTCAAGCCGCGAAGCCCGCGCCCTTGCTTTGCAAGATCACGCTCACGATGAGCAACACCGAGATTATAATCAACCCGTAATCTAAATACGTTACCATGAACAACTGCCTCCTTTTGATAAGCGGGGTCATTATACCCGCTGGGCGTAATACGTCAAACCGAGGACTTAGGTAACCCTTGCGAAGGTTTGAAACCTTCGCAAGGTTGTTGCTACGAGGCTTCATGCAGGAAATAATCGTCAATTTACACATGCACACGCGCTACTCCGACGGGAGCGGCGTTCACAAAGACATCGCCAATGCCCGCGATTCAGGCCCGGGCTGGATGCGGTCATTGTGACGGATCACAACGTGCTCGTGCGCGGCGTGGAGGGATACTGCCGGCTCAACCGACGGGGCGTCCTGCTTCTCGTTGAAGCGGGAGGTACACGATCAAGCCCGCGCTCGCCAAAAGAATCACCTCCTCATCTTCAACGCCGAGCGCGACCTTTCTACTCTCGCCGGAGATCCGCAGACGCTCATCAACGGAGTCCGCGACGCGAGCGGAATTTGTTTCATCGCTCATCCCACCGACCCCGCCGCGCCTGCCTTCAACGAAACGGACATTTCGTGGAAGACTGGGATGTGCAAAACTTCGCGGCATCGAACTCTGGAACGGGTTGGGCGAACTCAAAACAGTCGTGCCATTAATTACACGGCTTGTTCTACGCATTTTTTCCGCAGTTCATCGGCTACAACCCGATCCGCGTAAAATTACAAGCATGTCACCCTGAGTGGCGCCTCGCGCCACGAAGGGTCTCTTATGTCGTGGTAGAGATGCTTCGCTCCGCTCAGCATGACATGTAATGTGAAATACTTATACAAATTGAGGAATCATCAATGGAATATCGCAATCTCGGTAAAGCAGGTGTAAAAGTATCAGCCATTGGAATCGGATGCAACCAATTCGGCGGCAAAGTGGACGCGGCTGGGACGAAAGCCATCGTCCAGCGCGCGTTGGATGAGGGCATCAACTTTTTCGACACGGCAAACGTGTACAGCAACGGCGCATCGGAGGAATTTCTCGGCGCGGCGTTGAAAGGCGAGAGAGAGCGCGTTGTGGTCGCGACGAAAGTCCGCTTCAAAATGGGCGAGGGACCGAACGATGTCGGCGCGTCGCGGTATCACATCCTGAACGCGGTCGAGGCGAGTCTGCGGAGGCTTGGGACAGATCAAATTGACCTGTATCAAATTCACGCGTGGGATGAATCGGTCCCCGTCGCCGAGACGATACGCGCGCTCGACGATCTCGTCCGCGCGGGCAAAGTCCGTTACATCGGCGCGAGTCAATTTTCGGCATGGCAGTTGGCGCACAGCAACACGCTCGCCGAGTTGATGGGCTGGGAACAATTCGTCACGACGCAAACGCATTACAACCTGCTCGAGCGCGACGCCGAGCGTGAACTCATCCCCTATTGCGCGTGGGCGAACGTCGGCATCCTGCCATATTTTCCGCTCGCGGGCGGTTTGCTCACTGGAAAATATACGCGCGGCGAACCGCCTCCCGAGGGATCGCGCGGCACGTTCAGTCCCTACGTGAAGAATCGACTCACCGACGCGAACTTCGACAAGTTGGATTCGCTCCGCTCTTTTGCCGACTCGCGCGGACACACGCTTCACGACCTCGCTTTTAGCTGGTTGCTCAGCGTCAAGCAAATCCCCTCCGTCATCGCGGGCGCGACGACACCTGAACAGGTCAGCGAGAACGCGAAGAAGATCGAATGGAAGCTGACGGATGAGGAATTGACGACGTTAAAAGAGTTGTTGTAAGTGTGTTCATCATAACAATCTGTCCCGCGGCAATCTGTCATTTTTATCATTGCTGCGGATTTGCGCTTTCCTACCAAAGATGGATTTTGCAAACATCACCGATGAGTATGATGTTTGCAAACAAGCTTTATAGCGTCCCTATCGAATAGAATCCCGGAGGATGAAATGAAGATTATGCATAAATCCGCCTTTTTGATCCTCTTCCTGTCTATTATCACATTCGCTTGCGGCACATCAACGCCGACCGCAGACATTGAACCCACCGCAGCGATAGAGCCAACGCTCATTCCGTCAGTACAGCCTACGCTCGAAGCCACAATAACACCTGTACCAACAAAAGAACCGACCCCCACACCATGGCCTCCGGTCTTTGACCTGTGGTCGTTGGAAGATATCCGCAGCCTGAATAGCTTTGTGGTTACGATCAACGAAAAAAATGCCGTCAATGGTCAACTGACGGAGCGCGCGTTCACGATCGGATATATTCAGGAACCTTACAGCGCCTATCGCGTGCTCGAATACAATGGCGGAGTGAACAGGGCTTATGTTCTCGATGATCGCACATACGAGTTAACAGGAATCGGAGACTGGTACATTTCGGTCGGCAAGGGTAATGAAATCTTTTCCGACGCTGACCCTGCGAGGTACACCGGGAAACTGTTGGAAGCCAAATTCGCGGGCGAAGAGGAGTACGAGGGAATTCCAGCATATCACTTTGTGCTGGATGCAGGTAACTCGTCAGACTCCAACTCAAATTACCAGGTGGAAGGCGATCTTTTTCTGGCAAAAGAGGGAAACTACGTACTCTTCTCGCATCAACTGGAGACCACCAAGCAAGATAATTTTTCGCAGAACTTTGAGGTGACGTATGCCCTGTCTTCCATCAATCAACTGACCGAGATCAAAATGTCTGCCGACATGCAAGAAATGCCGTCAACGTCAAACCTGCCTTTTGAGATTGGCTTGCCGTTGCCGACGGACAGCAGTTTTTATCAAATGATACGATACAGGAACGGGATCGGCGTTGATCTTTACTTCTTTACCACACCGAATACAAGCATCGAGGAATTCCTAACTTTCTATCGGAACTTGCCGCCCACAGACGGCTGGACGGTTTCGCATGTCGGTCACGTTAACCTCCACGAAAATGACTGCGAGTTCATTCGAGAGTGTGTGATCATCAACAAAGGAAGCACGCAAGTTATCCTCTATTACGATGGAGGCAGTATTAGAGCGGAATTTGATTGGCCCCATTGGTATTCTCCGCTCAATTGAGAGTTATTTATGTTTACAACAAAAACCCTCTCCCCCGCCGATCTCCCGCTTCTACTCAACGCCGCGGAGGATGTCTTCGACAACCCCGTAGACAAATCCTTCGCGCGCGAATTTCTCGCAGACCCGCGTCATCACATCGTTGTTGCGTTAGTTGACGGCACAGTGATTGGCTTCGCGTCTGCCGTTCACTACATCCACCCCGATAAACCGCCCGAATTGTGGATCAACGAAGTCGGCGTTGCGGCGTCACATCAAGGCAAGGGGATCGCCAAAGCGATCATGAACGAAATGTTGAAATTGGGAGGCCGCCTCGGCTGTGTCAACGCATGGGTGTTGACCGACAAGAATAACGTCGCCGCGAATGGATTGTATAAGTCTGTTGGAGGAAATTTTTCTGAAGAAGAAACAGTGATGTATGAGTTTGAGACAGTCGAGGGGCAGGGCAAAGCGACGCGGACGTAGCAACCTGGAACTTATTTTCTGGCTTCGAACTTTTCTGCCCCTGAGAGTGAATTATTAGCATGCGCATAAAGCTATTTATAAAATATTTGTCGGCAGCCACTGTGATTTTTCTTTCGAGTATGTGGTTGCTAAGCTATAGCTTCTACAATTCAATGGGTATAGACATCGGCTATCCAAGCCAGACTAGATTCACAACAGTGCATTTCCGAATCCGCTGGCCGGGCAACGGGGCATTTTGGGTGGGAAGGATAGCGCGCGAGTACATATCGGACGCCAACTCGGATATGGAACTCGATCTTGGCGGAGCAATTCTACAGCCGCCTGCTCAAGTAGAAATACATACAATTTGGCAATGGTTAGGCTTTTGGTGGATAAACACCCGCGACATTAAGAATCCTGCTTCTGATCTATCAAACCAGGAAACCTGGGTTGGCGTTCCCTCATGGTTACCTCCATTATTTGGATGCATTGCATGGATAAGAAAATACAGGAGGTGAAGCCTTAGCCAGCCCTGCCGCGTTGTTGCCTAAAACTTCCTCAACCGTATCACCAACCACGTCAACCCTAATGCGGCTAACAACACCAACCCTACCGCCACTTCAAACGCCAATCTGTAGATTCGAAGCGCCGAACTCAAGAGGGCTATCCCCAACCCCAGCGCGGCGACGATGCCTGCCCGGGTCAGGTGATGGCGCTCCATGCCGATAACGTCATCGGTTAGTGCGGCGAAATTCAAACGGCGGGCAAAATCGGACAGAAACCAGCCAGGCAAGCCGCCGAGGAGCATCCAGATCGCAGGGAAATGATCCCACACGCCATACGCCGCGTCGAGAATCATGATGAAGAAAGTGAAAGAGGAAAACCAGTGATGTTTTCGCCAATGCAAAACGATCCACGCAATGGCGAAGAGGACGAACCAACGCGCAGGATTGATCATGTCCGCTTGCGAGAATCCATGCGAGAGCGAGGCGCATCCGAGAATTACACTAAGAAAGAAGGCGATCAGGGTCGTGGATGATTCACGATAGTGTCTTTGGTTCCCGCCTTGAAATTATTGACGGCGCGGATCATACCCTGATCTGGACACATCCCGATGATCTCACACATGAAATAGACAAGTTCATCAGCGACCAACCGAGCGCTGCCTAAACTACCATCTGTTATGATTGCTCAAAAGAAAAGGAATAATCGTCATGAAGAAGATACAAACAAAATTGCCAAAAGACGGAGACCTTTGCGAAGTTGTGCGTGGCACACACGCGGGAAAATCTGGAACGGTTAGGGACATCAAGACCAGCAAGACGGGTCACGTCACAATCACCGTTGTGCAGAAGGATGGAGAACGATTCAAGACTCTCGCAACGAATGTCCTCGTCAAGCCGCGCGGTAGAGTTAGACAATGATCTTTGAGTTCAGCGGAAAAATTTTTCATTGGCGCGGACCCGCTCCGTTTCTTTTCGTCGCCATCCCCGAGAATGAGAGCCGCGACATCAAAGCGATCTCAAAAGAGGTGACGTACGGCTGGGGCGTGATTCCCGTTCACGTGCAGATCGGCAAGACCGAGTTTAAGACTTCCCTGTTCCCGAAAGACGGTCTCTACCTTGTGCCGATCAAAATGATCGTCCAAAAAGCGGAGAATATCGGCGAAGGGGATAAGGTGAAGATACGGCTCGAAATCCGTTTATGAACGAAATCACGGCGACCAACCTCCACAATCCTTAGCGGACTCATCCATAATTTCTCCATATTGACTTGATATTCTTGTGAAAATTTCACAAGGAGAATCAACCTATGAAAGCAGTTGTGTTCGAGTCGTACGGTCAGCCGGAGGTGTTGAAGATCAAGGAGATCGAAAAGCCAGCGGTCTCAGATGATGCTGTGCTGGTTCGCGTCCATGCTTCCTCGATCAACATCGCGGAATGGTACAGCATGACGGGCTTGTTCATCGGACGAGTACTCAGCAAAGAATTCTTCAAGCCGAAGGACACGCGTCTCGGCGCAGACTTTGCGGGTGTAGTCGAAGCGGTCGGCAAGGACGTTCACGATTTCAAACGCGGTGACGAAGTCTTCGGCGGGAGAAGCGGGGCGTACGCGGAATACGTCAGCGTGAAAAAAGCCATTGCGCTGAAGCCAGCCAACGTCACGTTTGAAGAAGCGGCATCTGTCGGCACGGCGGGAATCACCGCCCTGCAAGGATTGCGCGACCACGGGAAAATCCAGCCCGGGCAGAAAGTCTTGATCCACGGCGCGTCGGGCGGAGTCGGCTCGTTTGCGATTCAGATCGCCAAAGCGTTCGGCGCGGAAGTGACCGCGGTGTGCAGTCCGCAAAATGTTGAACACGCCCGCAGACTCGGCGCAGACCATGTGATTGATTACACCAAAGATGATTTCACACGCAACGGCAAACAGTACGACTTGTTGCTCAACATCAATGGAGCGCGATCATGGTCTGAATACAGGCGAGCGCTTAAGCCAAACGCCACGTTCGTCCTGATCGGTGGACCGAAGATGCCTTTGATCGGTCCAGTGGGTCATCTGATCAAGATGAAACTTGCGATGCTGAGGGCGAGTCAGAAGTTTGTTTTTTTCATTGCTCAATTCAATCGCGAAGACATGAATATCTTGAAGGATATGCTGGCGAACGGCAAGATCAAACCCTTCATCGAAAAGTCATATCCCATGACGAACATCGCCGACGCCATGCGCCATCTCGGAAACGGTCACGCGCAGGGGAAGATCGTTGTCACGATGCCGATCAAATAAGAACATGGGAATCACATTGCTCCCCTTTCACATCATTGCTGGAGTCACTGGCCTCACTTCGGGCGCGCTTGCGCTTTATGCCCATAAGGGAGGCAGATTGCATCGCAAGAGCGGGATGATTTTTGTCTACGCCATGACGGTCCTAACGTTCACTGGTGTTATTATGGGCGCGCTCCAGTCCGATAGTACCGCCGTGATCCCAGGTCTGCTGACGTTCTACCTGGTGCTTACTTCTCTGCTTACAGTTCGCCGCCCCGCTAACCCGAAATTTCCCTGGATAGACATTGGTAATATGCTGGTAGGGCTGATCGTTCTCATTACCTGTATCGTTTCCATCGGTCTGGAGATCCTCAATAACACCGCGGGCAACACGAGTGCGGGTTCCCTGCCGTTATACTTCATCTTCGGCATGGTGGCGCTGCTGGCAGTATTGGGAGACGCCCGCTTATTTCTAACACGAGAACTTCCATGGGCGCATCGCATTGCGCGCCACTTGTGGCGGATGTGTCTCGCATTATGGATAGCCACTGCATCCTTCTTCCTCGGTCAGGCAGATGAGCTCCCGGAGCAGTTGCGCATTATGCCGCTCTTGTGTACTCCGGTATTGGTAGTATTTTTGCTAATGCTGTACTGGCTGGCACGCGTGTTGTTCACAAAATGGCGCCCAATACCTAACGAATCGTAGAGGCAATCAAATGGAAATCAGATACTTCGCATTCTTGAAACATCTCATTCGCTTCAATCGGCAGGTCTATCTTGACCACAATGCGACGACCCCTGTCAGCAGTCATGTTCAGAGCAAAATGGATCAGGCGTTGAAATATCATTTCGGCAACCCATCGTCGTTTTATAGAGTGGGAAGAAAATCGGCTGAATTGTTGGATGAAGCTCGTCAATACGTAGCAAACGCCATTCATGCCGACTTGTCCGAAGTCCATTTCACCGCTTGCGCGACCGAATCGAATAACGCTGTGCTCAAATCGGTTGCCGCGCATTTCTATCCCAAAAAGAAAAAGATTGTTTCCACGCCCATCGAACACCCGTCCGTGTTGAACACGCTGGCGTATCTTGAAACGCAGGGAGTGATCGTCGAATATTGTCCAGTGGACAATAAGGGTCGTGTGCGACTCGCCGAATTGGAAAAGTTGATTGACGATGATACTTTTCTGGTCTGTTGCATGTTGGCAAACAATGAGACAGGAGTTATTCAAGACATCAAGGCTGTTGGGAACATCGCCAAAAAGCATGGCGCGTTGGTATTGACAGATTGTGTGCAAGCGCTGGGAAAAATTCCGATTGACCTCCACGCCTGGGATGTTGACTACGCTTCGTTCTCGGCGCATAAACTGTACGGTCCGAAAGGGATCGGCGCGTTATACATCAAACAAGGCAGTCCATTCACACCGTTCCTGCACGGCGGTCATCAAGAAAGCGGATTGCGGGCTGGCACCGAAAGTATCCACAACATCGTTGGGTTTGGCGCGGCATGTGAGGATGTGGATAAACTCCTCGCGCACAGCAAACAGATCGTGGCGTTGAAGAGACGGTTGACTCAACGGCTCAAAGAGATCAAACCCGATTGTGTGATCAATTCACCAGAAGCAGAATCGGAGTGCCTGCCGAACACGCTCAGCGTTACCTTCCCCGGCGTGGAGAATGCCGGGCTGATGGGAATGTTGGATTATCGTGGGATCGCGGTCTCGGCTGGGTCCGCGTGCAGTACAGGCGAAGACACGCCCTCCCATGTGTTGAAAGCGATCGGTTTATCCGATCAAGCCGCGCGCGAGACGATACGAATCAGCCTTGGGCGCGACACTTCGGCAAGCGACATCCAATACACAACGCGGGTGATTCGAGATTACATTGAAGGTCGAATCTCGTTCGTCAACATGCTTACGCCTGCGCAATTGAATGAAAATATTCTCTTCGACGAAAAAACGTTCATCCTCGATGTGCGCCCAGGAGATGATCGTAGAAAGCACAAAGGTCTGCCGAATTCTCATCAGGTCAATCCACTGCATGTCGAAAATTACTTGAAACAACTCCCGCGCGATAAAAATATTTTGGTATATTGTCCGGGCGGCGGGCTTTCGGTGATGATCTCGTATTATTTGAAATCGAAAGGCTACAAGAAAATCACCAACCTGCGCGGCGGACTAGACGGCTGGAGAAAGCGGCGCAGTGACCTGTACGAAAAATATGCAGGTCAAAACGTGATCATTCTTGAACCCGACAATCTCAAATAAACGAAAGCCACTTTCAACTTTCCTCTTTCACCCTTCCTCCCTTATACTCCCCCCATGCCTCCCCTCATCCTCGTCGTGGATGACGAACCCAAGGTTGTCCGTCTCGCCAGAGATTATCTGGAGAAGAACGGATTCCGCGTCGTCACCGCCGCAGACGGTCAATCGGCGTTGACGACTGCCCGCCGCGAAAGACCCGATCTCGTCATCCTCGACCTGATGCTCCCGCAAATTGACGGACGCGAAGTCTGCCGCATCTTGCGCCGTGAAAGCGACGTGCCCATCATCATGCTCACCGCGCTTTCAGAGGAAATCGATCAGGTGACGGGTCTCGAAATTGGCGCGGACGATTACATCACCAAGCCGTTCTCTGTCCGCGCGTTGGTTGCGCGTGTGCGGGCATTGCTCCGCCGAACGCGCGGCGATGTCAAAGCGCCGAGCATCATCCGCGTGGGCGGGCTTGAAATTGATTCGGAAAAATACGCAGTCACGTTCAACAAGAACGCGATCAAACTCACACCGAACGAATTCAAATTGCTGGTCCTGCTCGCCAGCCGTCCCAACCAAACGCTCACGCGCGAAGGGTTGCTCGAAGACATCCATGGAACCGCATCCAGCATGGATCGCAGTATTGATTCGCACATCAAGAACCTCCGCAAAAAACTCGAATCCGCCTCGGGCAAATCCATGATCGAAACGGTTTACGGAATCGGCTATCGTTTTATCGAATAATCTTCGCGCTGAGCGGAGCGTCCTTCGTCTGCGTTCGTCGCTGTCGCTCCTCACTCCGCTCAGGACGAAAAATTATTAAGTAATGAGCGCAGACGAAGCGCCTGTAACTATCAAGCATCATGTCCACCACTTCCCCTCCCCAAAAACGCCGTCATCGCTTCTTCCTATTTGTCATCTTCTTCATCATCTCCGCCATTCTTTTCGTGGGCGGCATCGCCGCGCTTCTCTACCTCCTCTTTTCGCAATACACCAACATCAGAAACATCTGGTTACTCGTCTGCGGCGCGCCTGTTGTTCTGGTCGTCATTCTTTTCTTCGTCGTCTTCAATCTTTATCTCCGCTTCGGCAAACCGCTCGAAGAATTTTTCAATACCATCAATGCAGTCGAAGAAGGCAACCTCTCGGCGCGCGTACCTGAAAGCAACTCCGATATGTTCAGCGACCTGATCAAACGTTTCAACAAAATGGTCGCAGAACTCGAACGCGCCGAACAACAACGCCGCAACCTCACCGCCGACATCGCCCACGAACTCCGCACGCCGCTCCACATCATTCAAGGCAACCTCGAAGGCATCATAGACGGCGTTTATCAACCCACGTCCGAACACCTCAACAACACATTGGATGAAACGCGACTCCTCACCCGCCTCGTCAACGACTTGCAAACTCTCTCTCTTGCCGAAACAGGACAACTCCCGCTTCATCCCACCCGCTTCCTGCTCGCCGACCTGATAACTGATCTCACTTCGAGTTTTTCCTCCCAAGCCGCGTCCCTCGGCATTGACCTGCAAACGCACATCGCCAACCCTCAGCAAGAACTCACTGCGGATTATGATCGCTTGAATCAAGTGTTATCCAATCTCATCTCGAACGCATTGCGCCACACGCCCAAAGGTGGAAAAATTTCCATCGAAACTGAATCAATCGTCAGTGAGGAGCGAAGCGTGCGGATCACGGTCAAAGATTCAGGCGCGGGAATCGCATCCGATGATCTTCCATTTATTTTCGACCGCTTCTGGCGCGGCGACAGATCACGAAGCGAGCGCACTCACAGCGGGCTGGGACTCGCCATCGCCAAACAACTCATCCACGCACACGACGGAACGATCGAAGCCCAAAGCGAATTAGGAAAAGGCACCACCTTCACCATTGAATTAACCTGAGCAATGGATGATCTGCGGGGTATAATGAAATCCATTAGGCGACGTCCCACACCGAGGAGATCAAGAGATGAAGCTGATTTCAAAATTTTTCTTTCCACTCTTTGTACTTTCAATCCTCTACTTGTTACTCTCCAAAAACCTGCTTTCCCCATCCCCATTGATCATTGCCATACAAGTACTTGCCCTCGCGCTGGGCGTTTGGGCGCGGCGGACTTTTCAGGCAGGGCAGTTTAGCACTCATGCAGAAGTAAAAGATGGGCAACTTCTGGTGAAAGGACCGTATCAAGTTATTCGTCATCCCATCTACACCACTGTGCTGACGTTGGTTTGGTCGAGCGTTGCAGGGCATCCTTCGCTTACTACGGTGATCATTAGCGTGTTTATGACCATCGTAACCATCGCCCGCATTTCAACCGAGGAAGAGTTTTTGCGCACACACTATCCCGCATACGAAGAATACGCGCGTAAAACCAAACGCATCATTCCTTATATCTTTTAGCGGATTCGAGTAACGAAATCGCCAAAAGTAAGCGTTTCGATACATCTCGAGTTTCTTTGAAAAATCAAACTCGCGTGCTATACTATTGCGACAAATCCAGTCCTATTCAATAAAACAATTAAAGAATGAAACATGCGCTTGTCTGCACGACGGTCTTGGGTCTGTTTTTGGCATCCTGCGCCAGCCAGTCTGTTAACGCGCAAGAATCAAATCCCGAGTTCCGCGTCACCGTGAAAAATGCAGACGATATCGTTGCCATCCTCGACGAAAATTCCCAAACCATCATCGAAATTCACAGCGACCTCGGCATCGGCGCCGCCTCACTTACGCTTATCTCTGGCACAATGCCCGACACCATTCTCCTGCGCCTGCATTTGAAAGGACTGGAGGATTTTCAATTGATATCCGCAACCGACACACTCGCCGCATCCATTTCGAGCGGCGAAGTGTTTAATGTCATCAACCAGAGGACCATTTCATCCAACTCCGAGCATCCGCTCATGTCCATAGACCCGTTGTGGATGAACATCGAGATCGTCTCCGAAAATAAACATATTCCTCTTGAAGAGGGCTACTTTGAAATTGAGGTTCCGCGCCTATTCATCCGCAACGCGGGGGCGTCGTTCGAGGTCAAGTGGATTGACTTTTACCGATGAACCAAGGAGGTTAATGAAGACCATATTCATCACCGCATCCAATCATCGTCTCAACCCATAACCAAATAGAGGAGATTGCCATGTTCAAAAGCAGGAAGTTGATCCGCCTGGCATTGCTGGTCGTCATGGTTGTAAGCCTGACGTCTACCGTGGTTGCCCAGAGCGATGAAGACAGCACCGCTGTCTATTACGTTCCCAACATCTTTACCGCAGAACAACGCACCTTCATCGCCTCCACCGGCGCGCTGATCCTTGAAGCGGGGCATGATTACGTGTTGATCGAAGCAAACCTCGCAGAGCGAGACGCGATCAACAAAAAGTTCCGCCTCGCCATTGCCGGACCCGACGTTCAACAGGCAGAGATGCTTGCCTTCCCGCCCGCCGACTCGGCGTATCACGATTACGCAGAGATGGTCGCCGAACTCCAACAAGCCGAAGCCGATCACGGCGCGATCTTCGACCTGTTCAGCATCGGCACCACCTACGAAGGACGCACCATCTGGGCTGGCAAAATTTCAGATAATGTTGGCGCCGATGAAGATGAACCCGAAGTGTTATTCACGCATCACCAACACGCGCGCGAACACCTCACCGTCGAAATGGCGCTCTACACGCTGGGCATCCTCACCAACGAATACGGTACCAACCAGCAGATCACCGACCTCGTCAACGACCGCGAGATCTGGATGGTCTTCGATGTGAATCCCGACGGCGGCGAATACGATATCGCAACTGGAACCTACCGCTCGTGGAGAAAGAACCGCCAGCCGAACCCCGGTTCATCCAACGTTGGCACCGACCTCAACCGCAACTGGAATTACCTCTGGGGTTGCTGTGGCGGATCGAGCGGCTCGACCAGCAGTGAAACCTATCGCGGCGCATCTCCATTCTCCGCGCCTGAAACGACCGTTGTCAGCAACTTTGTGAACAGCCGCGTGATCGGCGGCGTACAGCAGATCACAGTTGCGATTGATTTCCACACCTACAGCGAATTGATCCTGTGGCCCTACGGCTACACATTTACCGATGTGCCAGCCGATATGACTCAAGACGATCACGATGTGCTGGTTGCGATGGCGCAAGCCATGGCGGCGACAAATGGATACGTGCCCGAACAAGCCAGCGACCTGTACATCACCGATGGCACGATCAACGATTGGCTGTACGGCGTTCATGGCATCTTGAACTATACGTTCGAGATGTATCCAGACACTGCCCAGCAAGGCGGCTTCTACCCACCCGACGAAGTGATCCCCGCCGAAACATCGCGCAACCGCGCGGCAGTACTGTATCTGCTTGAGCAGGCAGATTGCCCGTATGATGTGATCGGCAAGGGAGCGCAATACTGCGGTGGCACGCCGCCGGTGAATACGGGTCTGCTCAGCCCAACAGCACAAGCGCCGGTGACCAGCAGTTCAGGCGATAACAACGGATATCAAACCAACCCCGCCAATGTGTTTGCCAACGATGGTCTGTTTGCTGTGGATACGAACAGCGGCACCTCCAGCAGTACATCCTGCACCAGCATCCGCAAAGACAGGCACATCTTCTCCAACTACGGCATCAACATTCCAAGCGGAGCGACGATCACCGGCATCGAAGTCCGCGCGGATGGGCGTGCGGATAGCACGTCGGGCGCGCCGAGATTCTGCGTGCAGATCTCATGGGATGGCGGCGTGACGTGGACGACCGCTAAAACCACATCAACGCTGACCACAAGCGAAGCCACCTACATGCTTGGAAACGCGGGTGATCTGTGGGGACGAAGTTGGTCGCTCAGCGACTTCAGCAACGCAAACTTCCGCATCCGCATCACGGATGTCTCCAGCAGCACCTCCCGCGACTTCTCGCTCGATTGGCTTGCTGTTCAGGTGACGTATATACCGTAATACAATGTCGTTGCGAGGAGGAGCGCTTCGGCAGGCTCACCGTAAACTCCGCGACGACGAAGCAATCTCCTCGCAAAAAGATTGCCGCGCCGCCAAAGTACAAGATCGGCGACTCGCAATGACATTTGAATAAGAAAACTGCGGAGGATTCCCACGCCTCCGCAGTTTTCTACTCCTCAGCGCGCTTCACACACAGGGACGCCTGATTCGCCCGCTTTGAGCTTCTCCACCTTCTCAATCGAGCAGGCGTATAATTCCGTCAATCAAAGCCTCGCCACGGATCACACGGATTCTCACGGATTTTTCCCTTGCTTTTCCTTTGTGCTCTTTGTGTGATTTCGGCACGCTCAATCCAAGCCTTCATGGTTAAAAAAGGAATCCTCGTATGCCTCAAACAACCAACGCCATCGTCATCGGCGCGGGCGTAATGGGCGCCAGCATCGCCTTTCACCTCGCCGAGCGCGGACTCAAACCCGTCATCCTCGAACGCAAAGTGACCGCCTCTGGCGCGACGGGTCACTCCAGCGGACTCGTCCGTATGCACTACGATCTCGCCGCTGAATCGGAACTCACGTTCAAGAGTTATCAAATCTATTTCAACGATTGGAAGAATCGCGTCGGCGGTGAATGCGGATTTCAACAAACTGGCTTCGTCCAGATCAATACGCGCGAAGAAGAGGCTCAACTGCGCGGCAATGTCGCCAACCAGCAAAGGCTTGGCATCAACACGTCGGTCATCACGGCGAAGGAAGTGAAGGAACTGTTCCCCGATCTCGTCACCGATCATTTCGATTTCGCCGCCTACGAACCCGATTCAGGCTACGCGGACGCGACGCTCACCACCAACTCGTTCATCGAATCCGCGAAGCGACTCGGCGCGACGCTGATCCAAAACTGCGAAGTGACCGCCATCCGTGCGGCGGGAGGAAAAGTTATCGGTGTGAGCACAACTCAGGGTGACTTCGACGCGCCGATCATCGTCAACGCGGCTGGGGCGTGGGCAAAGCATATCGCTGGGCTGGCAGGCATCCAAGTCCCGATCGAAACGTGGACGCACGATGTCGCGTTCCTGCATCGCCCGCCGTCGCTGGGACGAATCCCTGCGGCGATTGATCTCGCGCTCGAGTGTTACTTCCGCCCCGAGGGCAGCGCGCTCATTCTCGCCGCGGGCGTGGACGAGTCCATGCGCAACGATCCGCCCGACGAGGAAGACCAAACGCCGACGCCTACGTTCGTTGAAAAATTGATTGACGTCATGGTACAACGCATCCCCAAGATCGAACAGAGCGGCTTGCACTCCATCCACGTGGGGCGCGACGGCATCACGCCCGATCAGCGCGCGATTTATAGCGACACAGACCTTGACGGCTTTTATCTCGCCTGCGGGCTGAGCGGCACGGGATTCAAAACGTCACCTGCGGCAGGCGCGAGTTTGGTCGAGTTGATCCTCGACGGCGCGCCCAAGACGGTGGACATCACGCCGTTTCGATTCAGTCGCTTCGCGGAGGGAAAGTTGATCGAAGGCGAGTTTGGGTATGGGAATATTTGGAAGTAGAGGAAAGAGGGAAAGCATGCCCGCTTCAGACTCAGGGGACGGTTCATTCGGTTTCGAGAGTGGCTTTCTACGTTGTGATCTTTTTTGCGAGAGGGAGTTGTATAATTTTGACTACAGGTGAAGGACCAAACTCCACCAGTGAATTAATTTTACGGACATTGAGAATTCTATGAAGACATTTCGAGTAATTATTCTAGGAGCAGGTTTCTCTAAACCAGCAGGGTTGCCACTTGCCACAGAGCTTTTTCGTGAAGTACGTAAACATGTTAGAAAATTACATGGTGCTGGCAATTCACTTGAAGGTAGCTTAAATTACTATCTCGACTATTTGCGCAAGACAGAAGGCTTCAAAGGCACTGTAGACGATATAGAAGTCGAACATTTCTTGTCTTATCTTGACATTGAACATTATTTGGAGTTTCAAGGAAGCAACACTTGGAGTTCCGAAGGAAATGCGACTCAATTACTGATTCGACATGCTATTGGATATATATTGCTTGACCGTACACCAAGCAATGTTCCAGAACTGTACAAATTTTTTGCAAGCAAATTAAATCCACCAGATTGGATAATAACCTTCAACTATGACACTTTGTTAGAACAGGCATTGGACGCAGTAGGAATACCATATCGATTGTTTCCTAGGCGATATTCAAACATCATTAATGGCATGGGAATTGTGGAAAGTTCAGGAAAGGAAGTTGAAGTTCTAAAAATGCACGGTTCCATTGATTGGTTTGATCGAACAAGTTATGACGAAATATCAAAAATTGGAACGACCGACCACCCAATATTTGGCAACTCAAAAACAGTAAAGGCAACGCCCATTGTCGATGGTCCAAGGTTTGACAATGACCCTCTTGTTCGTATCTATCGAGCAGAGAACCCTGCCCCAGCCTATCACGCTCCGTATTGGCAATGTTCTCCTTTTTTAC
The DNA here is from genome assembly GCA_046328795.1 of Anaerolineales bacterium. Classification (GTDB taxonomy): domain Bacteria; phylum Chloroflexota; class Anaerolineae; order Anaerolineales; family Villigracilaceae; genus Defluviilinea. Next base: position 51,978 of record JAXLVX010000009.1, read on the forward strand.
TTTCGCCATCACATAGCAAATTGCTTTACACAAAGCCATTAGCTGAATTTTGGCGGGGCATGTCTAACAGTGGCGGGCTTAGTTTGAGTTTCGGTGTTATCGGTTACTCATTACCTGATTATGATGATTATGCCCGCCAAGCATTCTATGAGATGAGCAAGAATTATCGAGAGTTTGATCCAAGCTTCGAGTTAGGTGGGCGACGAAAACAGCCCTTTCGAGTCTTGGATTACAAGACAGATAAGAAGGCAAAAGAAAATCTGAGAAAAAAATATAAATTTCTAGATGGTAGGCAAACTAAATATTGGTATGATGGATTGTCGAAAGATGCAATTGAATGGTTTATGGCATAAGTAAACGGGACTGTGGATGAAGGGCAGTAACCCCCTCTGTCCTTCGGACATCTCCCCCAAATACGACAATGGAAATTCGGTATGCGGATTCATAGTCTGGTGTCGGATTTGGGGGAGTCTTGCCCTCACCCCGATTGTGACGATTCATTCGCGGGACGAATCCCCCCTCTCTCGCTGTTGCGACTGGTACAAACCCACCAGCCGCGCCACCAAGATCGCAACATACAACACGCCAATCGCGGCTTCAATGCCTGACAGCATCCGCGCCCACGGGGTGACGGGGAGCACATCGCCGTATCCGGATGTGCTAAGCGTGATCAGGCTGAAATAGACGAATTGCTGCCAGTGCATCGGCGCGTTCAATGTGGTATCCACGAAGGAGCCGGGATGGTATATCTCCACCATCTCGTAAATGGGGACAAACATATACGACAGCAGGAAATACACGGCGGCGGAAGCGTAAAGCACATCCGCGGTGACGGACGGCGAGGTGAAAATATATCTCAACATCACCCACAAGATCGTGACGTGGAATACGACCAAAATCACGGATGAAATTTGGTTGTTCCAATAGTTTGTGGGGTCAATGGCAAAGAACACCGCCATCACCAGCCAGACGACCGCAATGCTGATGAACCACATCACCTGCCTGCGGTTGTCGCTGGTGATGAAGATCGCCACAGCGAACAAGCCTGCATATAACACTTCGAAGGCGATCAAAGAAACAACGCTTCCATCGCTCGTGATGGGATACAGCACATTGAGCAGGACGATGATGATCAGCACATATTTGGCGCGGCGTTGGATCCCGTCTTTGTGAATGAATGTCATAACCGAATTGTACCGTTGATTGAGGAAAGGCAAATCCCCTCTCCTGCTGGGAGCATCCCTTCGGAGATGCCTCGCGAAGGGTATGGTAAGGAAGGAATCGCACCAGCAAAGAGTCTTCACCGTTATCGTATGAGACTCTTCGCTCCGCTCAGAGTGACATGGCAATAACGCAAAACGGGACTGTGACACACAGTCCCGTTTTTGATTCTGCAAGATATGCGCTTCGACTACGGACTTCGTCCTCCGCTCAGCGCGGAGAAGTTAAAACAATTTCAACAACGCTTCGCTTGCCCAGGCGAACAAGAATTGCGGGACGAAACTTACGATCACTGTCACCAAGGCGGTGACTATCATAGTCGCATCGAGCCACGGTTCGCGTTCGGCGGCGGGTTCGCCGTCTTTCATGTACATGATGACGACGACGCGCAGATAGTAGAATGCCGAGACAACCGACGTCAACACGCCGATGACTGCAAGCCAGATAAAGCCGCCGTCAATCACGGCGCGGAAGAGATACAGTTTTCCGATGAGCCCGATGGTGGGAGGTAGACCGATGAGCGAGAGCATGAAGATGGTCATCGCGGCGGCGAGGGCGGGATGTTTCTTCGCAAGACCGGCGTAATCATCCAATGCCAGCCCCTTGCCTTCTTGTTTCTCCAATGCAATGACCACGCCCCACGCGCCGAAGTTGGTGAACACATACGCCACGAGGTAGAACAAGCCCGCCGCAATAGCCACATCGCGGACATTGTCATTGCCGTAGGGGACGAACGCCATGAGGATGTATCCCGCGTGAGCAATGGAGGAATACGCGAGCAGGCGTTTGATGTCGGTCTGCGCGATGGCGACCACGTTGCCGACGATCATCGTCGCGGCAGAGATGACCCAGAACACGTCGGTCATGTCGGCGGCGAGGGAGGGGAACGCGGTGGCGAACACGCGCAACAACGCGGCGAAGCCCGCGATCTTCGCGCCGGAGGACATGAACGCGGTCACCGCGGTGGGCGCGCCTTGATACACGTCGGGAGTCCACATGTGGAAGGGAACGGCGGCGACCTTGAAGCCGAACCCGATGAGGAGGAGGGCGGCGCCGATGGTTAGAAGTGCGACCGCCGTTCGTCGAAGCGGAAGCGGACTCGACGATGGCAAAAATGTTGCGGGGATTGAGTTCGCGCCGAAGATGAGGCGCGATCCTGCGGTGACGAGAAATCCAGAAGAGAACGCGCCGATGGTGGCATTGAGTCCCGCTTCTTCCGATTCTGTTTTATCGCGCGAATGCGGGTGCGAGAACGCAGATGGGGATCGTGCCGTTGCGCCTCCGAGCGAGGAAGACGATGATGAGGTCGGTGGCTTGCGCCATGAGCATCATGCCGACGACGCTGAAGAGGAGCAGGGTGTAGTATTCGCCGCGTTCGATGCCCATGCGTTTGACGTAGCCGTAGGCGACCGCGACGCCGAGCAAACCGCTGACGAGGAGCAACGCGTTGACGAAGATCGAGAAGCCGTCGAGCGTGACCATGCCGTTGAAGCCTGTCACTTCGCTCCCGATCTGCGCGAGGGTGTAGCCAAGCGTGACGGCAAGACCCAACGCGGAGAGCAATGCGGTGATGCCTTTGCGATCCTTCGGGATGAAGAGGTCAACCAGCAATAGCACACATGCCCAAACGGTGAGGATGAGGAGCGGGAGGATGGTGGTGAGGTCGGATTGATTCATTTTTTAGCCACAGATTTCACGGATTGGCACGGATTTTATTTTTTGTTTCATGGTGGTCGAGTAAGCGGCGGTGTTCGCCGCTGTATCGGCACCACATAACAATTCTCATTAGTACCTTTGCGAGTCTCGAGAAGCAATCTGTTGTTTTGGCGAGATTGCTTCGTCGCGAAGAGCAAGCGCGCTCCTCGCAATGACATTATGGCAATGGCAACATCCCAAATCAGATGATTCACGGCGGGCGCCATGAGGTTGAAGAACGGCGCGGGGTATAAGCCGATCCAGAAGATGAGGATCAAGAGCGGAACGACGGTAGCGATCTCGCGCCAGTTGAGGTCGCGGATGGCGTGTCCATGTTTCTTGGTTTCTTCCACAACTTCGCCTTGCGGACCCATGAACATTTTTTGGAACATGTACAAAATGTAGATCGCCGCCATGATGACGCCAAGCGCGGAGATCGCCGCGAACCAGACGTTGCCCCAATAGAAGACTCCGTTTTGTCCCGCGCCCCATGCGCCGAGCAAAATGGTGAATTCGCCGACGAAGCCGTTCAAGCCGGGCAAGCCCATCGAGGAGAGCGAGACGATGAGATAGATCGTGCCGAAGACCGGCATGATCTTCCACAAACCGCCGTAGACTTTGAACTCGCGCGTGTGAGTCTGTTCGTAGACCATGCCGACGAGCAAGAACAACGCGCCCGTGCTGATGCCGTGATTGATCATCTGCAAGATCGCGCCCGCAATGCCTTCGGGGTTCAACGCGAACAAGCCGAGCATCACAAATCCCAAGTGGCTCACGGATGAGTACGCGACCAACTTCTTGATGTCGGGCTGGGCGTACGAGACCGCGGCGCCATAGATGATCCCGATGGTGGCGAGGAGGGCGATCCACGGCGCGGCTTGGAGAGTCGCTTCGGGGAACAAGGGGATGTTGAATCGCACGAAGCCGTATGTGCCTAGCTTCAACAGCACGCCCGCCAAAATCACCGAGCCTGCGGTCGGCGCTTCAACGTGCGCATCGGGAAGCCACGAGTGCAGGGGCCACATCGGCACTTTGATGGCGAACGCGGCGGCGAAGGCGATGAACAACCACATTTGAATGTTCACAGGGATGCCGCCTTGCGCGATCAGGTCAGGCAGAGAGAAAGTCTTGCCGTGAATGCCGAGCCACAGGATGGCAAGCAACATCAAAATGGAACCCGCCATAGTGTAGAGGAAAAATTTCAACGCGGCGTAGATGCGGCGCGGTCCGCCCCAGATGCCGATGATGAAGTACATCGGCACGAGCGTGAATTCCCAGAAGATGTAGAAGAGGAACAAATCCTGCACGAGGAACACGCCATTCATACCGATCTCCAGCAGGAGGAAGAAGATCATGTATTCCTTGACGCGCTCTTCGACAGCCGTCCACGTGGAGAGGATCGAGATCGGCGTGAGGAGCGTCGTCAGCAGGACGAGCAGGATGCTCAAGCCGTCAATGCCGAGGAAGTATTGGATGTTCCAGCCTGCCACGGTGATCCAGTCGTAGCGTGCCACCATCTGCAAGTCCGTGTTCGAGGCGTTGAATCCTTTCAACACGCCCAGCGAGATGATGAACGTCACGATCGAGACGATGAGCGCCGTCCAGCGCATCGCGTTTTTGTTTCCGCTGGGGATGAAGAGCAGAATCAAAACTCCCACCAGCGGGAAAAAGATCAGCAGAGTAAGCGGTTGTAAAAGAAATTCCATGTTCAGTCCTCTAGGTCGCAAGTTGAATGTCAAAGGTCGAAAGCCGAGCGTTCGATCTTTGACCTGCGACTATTTGAAAATCAAATACCCAAGAATAAAGACAACTCCCAATAAGATGGACAGCGCGTACGAGCGCACGAATCCGTTCTGGACCTTGCGGAGGGTCGCCGCTAGCGACTGGGTCCACGTCCCCAAGCCGTTCGCGAAGGCGTCAATGCCCTGCTGATCGGCGTACTTGTTCAAGCCGATGAAGCTGATCCAGTTGTACGTTCCCATGATGACCTTCTCGTGGAACCAGTCATGCCAGAAACGCCAGTCAATCACTTCGGCGACGAAATAGGAAAGCTTGATATATGGGTTGATGAACAGGAGGTGATAGAGTTCGTCAATCCACCATTTATTGTTCATGCCTTTGAACGCCAAGCCCAGCGACGCGAGCGGATCGGTCTGATCCTTTGCGAATGGTTTTCTTCCGTAGAGCAACCATGAGATCAAAATGGCGAGCAACGCAAGGACGGTTGAAACGCCCGCCACTTGCAAATTCAACGGGAGCGATTCCACTTCGCCAAGGGTGTGCGCGAGCCAGTGACCGAGATTGTGGAAACCTTCAAACGGCAGGTTGAGCGCGCCGCCCAAGACCGAAAGCGCCGCCAGAATCATCAACGGGACGGTCATCACTTTGGGGCTTTCCTCCGCGTGCGCCGCGGCTTCGTGCCGCGCCTCGCCGAAGAAGACCATCCAGATCTGTCTGCCCATGTAGAACGCGGTGAAAAATGCGGCGATGGTCAACAACCAATACCATCATCTGATTTCTCAGGACGACCGCATCGAGCAAAATTTCATCCTTCGACCAAAATCCCGCGAACGGAGTGAATACAGCCAGATAACGCAACCGTGCCAGCGATGTAGACCCAGAAGGTGACAGGCATGGTCTTGCGAAGCCCGCCCATGTTGCGCATGTCGCCGGGGTCAAAGACCTCGCCGTGACCTGTTGCATCATGATCATCGTGCGCGTCGTGCCCACCACTTTCCACTTTCGACTTTCCAATCTTCTTTTTCCCCTTGCCATGACTATCGTGATTCGCGTGCGCATGTTCCGCATGATGATGTCCACGCTCCATGCCGAGGATGACCGAACCCGCGGAAAGGAAGAGTAATGCTTTGAAAAATGCGTGCGTCACGAGATGGAACATCCCTGCCACGTAGGCGCCCATGCCGACCGCCGCGACCATGAATCCGAGTTGCGAGATGGTGGAGTACGCCAGCACTTTCTTGATGTCGAATTGACCGGCGGCGATCGTCGCGGCGAAGAGCGCGGTGACGCCTCCCACCAGCGCGACGATATTCTGCGCCTCAGGCACCGACGAGTACAACGGCGCGGAACGCGCAACGAGATAGACGCCCGCCGTCACCATCGTCGCGGCGTGGATGAGCGCCGAAACGGGAGTCGGACCCGCCATCGCGTCGGGCAACCACACATACAACGGAACTTGCGCCGATTTTCCCGTCACACCTAATAAGAAGAACAAGGTGATCGCAAGGATCACGCCTTGCGAAACTTCGGGGACTTTTTGAAACACGGCGTCGAACTGCAAACTGCCAAACGCCCAAAACATGATGAAGGTTGCGATCAAAAAGCCGAAGTCGCCGACGCGGTTGGCGACGAACGCTTTGACCGCGGCGAATGAATTTGCCCACGAAGGTCGCGCGAGCAAGTCCAGGTCGTACCAGAAGCCGACGAGCAGGAACGAGCATAGCCCCACCCCCTCCCAGCCGACGAACAACATCAGATACGAATCGCCGCTGATGAGGATCATCATCGCGGCGATGAAGAGGTTGAGAAAAACGAAGAAACGGCGGAACCGCCCCACGTCGTTTTTGAAGCGCACATCTTCGTGCATGTATCCGATGGCGTAGATGTGGATGAGAGTCCCGACGCCCGAAACGACCAGCATCATCATGGTGGAGAGCGAGTCGACGCGGAACGTCCAATCGAGGGAGAGGTCGCCGATGCGAATCCATTCGGCGAGATGCCAGCGCATCGCTTCGCCGTGCGCGCCCGATAGTGTTACATACAACAGGACCGACACAACAAAGGTCAGCCCTGAGAAGAGACTCGCCGTCACGCCGATCATCCGCTCGCTAAACTTGCCGCCGAAGATAATGTTGATGAGCAAACCGATGACCGGGAAAAATACCAGCCAGGGGGCGAGGAATAAAAATCCTGTGTTTACTGATTCGCTTAAGTGCATAAAAACCTCGGAGAATTTGAGAAGTGGAGAATTCTCCAGTCCTCTAATTCTCTATCCTTTTAATGAACTCACCTGATCCACGTCAATACTTTTCTTAGATTTGAAAATTTCCACGATCAGCGCGAGACCCACCGCCACCTCCGCCGCGGCGACCGCGATCACGAAAAAGGCGAAGACCTGCCCGCTAAAACTTTCGAACGCGCTGCCGAACGCCACGATAGCGAGGTTTGCCGCGTTCAACATCAACTCGATGGACATGAAGATGATCAACGCGTTGCGGCGGATCAACACGCCTAGCACGCCAATGGTGAAAAGAACGGCGGAAAGAATTATGTAGTAATCAACAGGTATCATGTTTTTCTCGCGGTTCACTCTTACGCAGTACGCAATACGTAGTCAAACTACTGCGTACTTTGTATTGCGTAAAATTCAGTTCCGCACCCCTTTCTCTTTCTTCGTAAGGACGATCGCGCCGACCATCGCGACCAGCAGCAAAATGGAAACCACTTCAAACGGAAGCAAGTAATCTCTGAAAAGCGCGATGCCAAGTTGTTGTAAGTTCTCGGTTGTGTTCACTGCCTCGGCTGGCGAGAGGACATCCCCTACCGGGCGGGCTTTGGTGATGAGTAGGTAAGTAGCTTCTACCACGAGAATTACTGCTAGCGATACAGGAAACCAAACTTTCTGCCAGCCAAATTCACCAGCCAAATCAGTGGAGCCAAGGAGCATGATGACGAATAAGAACAGCACCATGATCGCGCCCGCGTACACCGTAACTTGCGCCATCGCAATGAACGGCGCGCCGAGCAATAAATAAAACACCGCCACTGTGACGAAGTTCAACACGAGGTATAACGCCGAATACACCGCGTTGCGGCTGAGCAACATCCCCAGCGCGGAAGCGATGGCGATGAGGGAGAGGACGAGGAATAAAATTAAGTCGAGGGTCATAGTGTCTTATGAAGAGACTGGAGACTAGAGACTATTCTCCAGTCTCTAGTCTCTAATCTCTAGTCCTTCGGATTTTCCATCTCCGGCACCGACCGCGTGAACACGCCGGTTTCGGTCTTCTGCGGGGTCAACATGGCGGAGGCAGGGACGGGATCCAACAGCATGTCTTTGGTGTAGATCGCGGACGCGCGGTCATAAAACGAAAGCTCGTAGTTATCGCCCAGCGTGATCGCCTCGGTCGGGCAGGCGTCTTCGCAGTAACCGCAATAGATACAGCGGAGCATGTTGATCTCATACGTGGAGGCATACCGCTCTCCGGGCGAGAAGCGTTTTTCATCCGTGTTTTCGGCGGCTTCCACAAAGATCGCATCCGAAGGGCAGGCGGCGGCGCACAACGAACAGCCGATGCACTTTTCAAGTCCGTTCTCGTAGCGATGCAATTCATGCCGCCCGCGGAACCGCTTGCGGACCTCCCTCTTCTGTTCGGGGTATTGATACGTGACGGGCTTCTCGAACATGGATTTAAACGTAACCCACAGCCCGCGCACCAGTTCAACGGCGGGGTCAAGCGCGCTCATATAATAATCTCCTCAATGTGAGATAGATCGTGACGACGGGGACCAAACCAGCGATGACCGACGCGACGGGGATCATCCACATCCACATCTGGTTATTGGTTTGATCCGCAAGCAAAATGCCGGTTGCCGTAATAAAAACGATCGCGAGCGACAACGGCACGAGAACCTTCCACCCAAACGACATCAAGCGGTCATAGCGAATGCGGGGCCAGGTGGCGCGCACCCAGATCATCACGAACAACGAAACGATGACCTTGATGATCAAGTAGACGGGTCCGAGCAAGGGATACCGATCCACGAACGGCCCGAGATACCCGCCGAAGAAAAAGACCGCCATCACCGCCGAGATCACGATCATCTTCTGATATTCCGCCATGAAGAACAAGGCGAACTTCATGCCCGAATACTCGGCATGATAGCCCGCGGTGAGTTCCTGCTCCGCTTCGGGCATATCGAACGGCGCGCGGTTCACCTCCGCGAGGGTCGCGATCCAAAAGATGACAGCGCCCACCGGCTGAAGGAACACGAACCACAGCCCTTTTTGTTTTTCCACAACGTCCACCATGCTCATCGAGTTGGCGAGCAGGATCACCGGGATGAGGGAAATGCCAAGCGCAAGTTCATACGAGATCATCTGCGCGGTCGAACGCAGTCCGCCGAGCATCGCGTACTTGCTGTTCGACGACCAGCCCGCCAGCACAATTCCGTACACGGCAATCGCCGCCACCGACATGAAATACAACACGCCCACATTAATATCGGCGAGATACAAGTTTATCTCGCGCCCGAATAAATTGACCGTGCGTCCCAGCGGGATGACCGCCGCGATAATAATAGAAGGCACCACCGTCAAGATCGGCGCGAGGAAGAATACGAATTTATACGCCTTGGCGGGCGAGAGTTCTTCTTTAAAGATCAACTTGAGCGCGTCGGCGATGGGCTGCAGTAAACCGAACGGGCCCGCGCGGTTTGGTCCCACGCGGGTTTGCATACGCGCCAACCCGCGGCGCTCGAACCACGTGAGCAAAATGAAACCCACCAACAGCATCACGATCAACACCAATGCTTTGATGAACCATTCGAGCCAGAGAGTCCAATCGCTGATCATGCTTTCACCTTTGCCGCCACAGGCTCATGGATCGCAATGCCCATCGAACGCGGCACCAGCGCGATATCTTCCGCAATTGAATTATCCAGCCGCACAACGGCTTGTCCGCTCGTGCCGTTGAAACTGACATTCACCGTCTGACCCGCGCGCACGCCGAGTTTTTCAGCGGCATCGGGATGCAACGACACGCTCGCCTCGCCGATCCGCTCGTGCAACAACTCAGCCGGCATCACAGTCGTGCCGCGATGATACAGTTTGTTGACCGGCACCGCGAGCAATTCTTTATCTTTTGGATGTGGAACCGGTTCTTTCTGGACCCTCGGGATGCTCACCCGTTCTCCGCGCGTCGCGGCGGCTGACAAGTGCGCGCCCAGCCCCTTCTTGTTTTCGTAGGTCGTGCCGCCGTAATACATGTCGCCGCGCCCAACGATGGGGAATTGTTCCTTCACTTCGGCGAGTTTGGCATACGTCAACCCTTCGAACGATTTCACCGTTTCAGCAAGCAGGTCGAACACCACCGAAGCAGACGTGCCCTCGAGGATGACTCCCATGTTCCGCGCGATCTGAGCCGTGATCGCAAAATCGGGTTTCGATTCGCCCCTCACCGGCACGGCGGGATAGAATCTCTGCGCGCGTCTTTCGCCGGAAGTTAACGTGCCTTCGCGCTCGGTAAACGCTTGCGCGGGCAAGACCACATCCGCAATTTCTGTCGTCGCGGTTTCCATCACATCTTGCACAACGACAAACTTCGCTTCTTCCAATGCTTTCGCTAATTTGGGATCGTCGCTCACCGGGTCGGCGCCAACGACATAGACCGCTTTATCCTTCAACGCCTTCGCCAGATCTTCTTCAACAGAGAAGCCCATCTCCCACGCGCCCTGATCGTTCGCGCGTTCCCACACGCCGATGAGTCCGTTGTTGGGTTTGCCGGTGAATCCGTTCTCATTCAACAACTTTGCGCAGGCGGTCGCTAAACTTTGCGAACCAAGCACGCCCAGCCCCTCGCTTCCATATAAGATGACGACGTTCTCAGATTTCAGCAACGCGTCGCCTTCTTTGCTTTTCTTCGTCAGGTCGTGAACCGTTCGCGCTTCATCGCCGTATTCGTAGCGGACTTTGTATGAAGCGTACCGATCGAGTTTCGTCTCGCGCGGATTCATCACGATCAACGTTGCGCCGCGTTCTTTCGCCTGTTTCACTCGCAAATACCAGACCGGCGCTTCTTGATACAGATCCGAAGCCACGACGAGGATCGTCGTCCCCGCCCCCATCGTTCCAAAGTTCGTGCCTGCGCCCACGCCGACCAGCGAGGTTAATTCGCCGCCAGCCATGTGCGAGTACAAAACTGCTTTGCCGCCCGCGTGATCGGCGAGCGTTTTCAAATTGAACAAGTCCTCATTCGAGAGCCTGCCCGAAGCGAGGATCACAAAATCTTTTTTATCCTTGGCAAATTTTTCCGCGGCGAGTTTGGTCGCTGCATCCCATGAGGAGCGCGTCAACTTTTTATCTTTGCGGACAAGCGGTTTCGTTAATCGATTCTTGCTTCCCGCATAGTGATACGCAAAGCGGCCCTTATCGCAGATCCAAATTTCGTTCACTTCTTCGTTCTGCCTCGGCATCACGCGCTTGACGACGATCTCGCCGTCGGTTCTGGCTTCGCGGCGCGTGTTCAACGTGGTGTTGCATCCGACCGGGCATTGCGTGCAGATCGAAGCTTGCGCGTCCAGCTCCCACGGTCGGGCGCCGAAGCGGAAGTCGGTAGTGGTCAACGCGCCGACGGGACAGATATCCGTCGTGTTGCCTGAGAAGACCGAATCAAACCCGGGGTCCGAAAGAGAGATGATCTGCATCGAACGTTCGCGTTTGTCAAATTCGAGCACGGCGTCCCCGGCGATCTTGTCTTGAAAACGGATGCAGCGCGCGCACTGGATACATCGCTCCTGATCGAGAACGATCAGTTCGCCGAGAGGCGTTTGTTTGGCGAGATGTTTCTTCTCATCGTAGAGGAAGCGGCTCTTGCCGGGTCCGTGCGCCATGGTGAGGTCTTGAAGAGCGCACTCGCCGCCCTTGTCGCAGATCGGGCAATCGAGCGGATGCGACGTGAGCAAAAATTCAAGCGTGCTTTTCTGACCTTCGTTCGCCTTCGCCGATTGCGTGAGGACCACCATGCCCTCTTCGACCTTGTTCGTGCAACCCGTTTCAAGTTTGGGCATGAATTGGATCTTCGGCGCGCCATTCTCCATGACCACCTGACCCGTGGCGCGATCGCGCGCGGGGCGTCCGATCTCCACGAGGCACATGCGGCACATGCCGACGGGTTCGAGTTTTGGATGATGACAAAAAACGGGAATGTCAACGCCCGCGAGTTTCGCCGCGTCTACAATCGAGGTTCCCTCTTGAACCGCAACTTGTTTCCCGTCAATCGTAAGGGTGACTTGTTTACTCATGATGCTTTCACCGCGTTATCAAAATCTTGTTTGAAGCGTTCGATGCCAGAGACCACAGCCATCGTGGAAAATTCGCCCAACGCGCACAAGCATTTGCCTTGCATTTGCTTCGCCACGTTGAGGAGCAGGTCCACATCCGCTTTGGTCGCCTGACCGCCATGAATCCGTTCGGTGAGGTGAGACATCCAATACGTGCCTTCGCGGCAGGGCGTGCATTTGCCGCACGATTCATGTTTGAAAAAGTGGACGGTCTTGTTGATGAGCCAGTCCATTGAAACAGTGTCGTCAATCACAATGATGGATGCCGATCCAAGTTCCGACCCTCGCTTACGGACTTCGAGATAATCCATAGGCGTATCAAGAATACTGTCGTCATCCACAAGAAGCAAAGAAGATGACGCGCCCGCAGGCATGATCGCTTTGACCTTGTGTGAATCTTGCACGCCGCCGCCGTGAGTGTAGATCAATTCACGGAAGGTTGTGCCAAGCGGCAGTTCATAATTGCCGGGCTTGCGCACGCGGCCCGAGAGCGAAAAGATCTTCACGCCGGGAGCGTCTGCGGTGCCCATTGTCTTATACCAGTCCGCGCCGTTCGTCATGATCATCGGCACGTTGGTGAACGTTTCTACATTATTAATGATCGTCGGCTTATCATAGAGTCCAACCGCAGGCGGGAACGGAGGACGCACGCGCGGCTGTCCGCGTTTGCCTTCGAGCGATTCGAGCAGAGCCGTCTCTTCGCCGCAGATGTATGCGCCCGCGCCGAGATGCGTATAAAGTTTCAACGAATACTCGGTGCCAAATAATTTCTCGCCGAGATAGCCCGCTTCTTCCAACTCGGCGATCTTTGCGTCGAGCGCTTCGGCGATCTCCCAAAACTCACCGCGCAAATAAATGTATGCCGCATTTGCGCCGACCGCATAGGAACAGATCATCAACCCTTCCAAGAATTGGAACGGGTTGCTCTCCATGATCTCGCGGTCTTTGAACGTGCCAGGCTCGGACTCGTCCGCATTGGCGACCACGTAGTGGGGCCAGTTCTTGTTATCAATGAAGGACCACTTCATGCCGGTCGGGAAGCCCGCGCCGCCGCGTCCGCGCAGACCGGAGTTCTTGACCACGTCGGTCACTTCGTTGGGCTTCATCTTTGTAACCGCGTTCTTGAACGCGGCAAGTCCGCCGTTCTTTTTATAGACGGAAAGTTGGTCGAGGTCGGGTATTTCGCGGTGACGTAAAAGGATGTGCGCCATTACTTCGTCTCCCCCACTACATTCTTCATCGCATGGATCAATTCCATTGTCTTCTCTACCGTCATATTCTCGTGATACTTGATTCCCTCGGGTCCCTGCGTTTGGAACATGGGAGCCTTATCGCACGCGGCGAGGCAAGTGACCGCTTCAATCGTGGCTGCGCCGTCGGATGTCGTCTCGCCGACTTTGATGCCGAGATTCGCGCACAGATCGTCTGTGAATTTTTCCGCGCCGCGCAGGGCGCAAGGCAAGTCGGTGCAAACCTGAATTCGATATTTGCCTTCTTTTTGCTCGTGATACAACGTATAAAAGCCGACCACTCCCGCCACTTCCGTCTCGGTGATGTCGAGTATCTCGGCAATGTCCTGCATAGCGGCTTTATTGATATAGCCTTCCTCGCGCTGGGCAAGGAAGAGCAGAGGCATCAACGCCGAACGCCTGCCCTCCGGCGGATACTTGGAAAGGATTTGCTTGACTTCTTTTGGATATTTCTTTGATAGCATAATATTTGATACTCATCTTTGAACCGCTAAGCCCGCCAAGAGCGCAAAGATCATTTTTTCATCTTTGCGTTCATTGCGCTCTTCGCGGTGAAAATATTATCGGTCAATATCTCCTAGCACGATATCAATAGAAGCAAGGATCGCTACAAGGTCAGCTACGAGATGTCCTTGCACCATCTTGTTGATCGCAGAGAGGTTGTCGAACGAAGGTGTTCGCATGTGCACGCGGTGCGGCTTGGGTCCGCCGTTGCCTTCGAGATAGACGCCCAGTTCGCCGCGCGGCGATTCAACCGCGCAGTAGATCGAAGCCTTCGGCGCAGGGAAACCTTCCGTCCATAACTTGAAGTGATGGATGAGCGCTTCCATGCTCACGCCGATCTCCGCGCGCGGCGGTACGACGAACTTCCGATTCGAGCTTTGCACGGGCTGGTTCGGCAGTTTCTTCAATTTCTCCAACCCCTGCTCTACGATCTTCAACGACTCGCGGAACTCTTCGATATGAACAATGTAGCGGGCAAAGGTGTCGCCTTCGGTGCGGACGGGGACGTTGAAATCGTATTGTTCATAACCCATATAAGGGCGCGCTTTTCGCAAATCCCAATTCACGCCGGAAGCGCGGAGCGTGGGACCCGTCACGCCGTGCGAAAGGGCGGTCTTCGCGTCAAGGAAGCCGATGCCAACCAGACGGTCGAGAAGAATCGGGTTCTTCGTCAACAGCGCTTCGTATTCATCAACACGCTTCGGGAAAATCTTGATGAACTCACGAACGGCAGAATCGAACTCAACGGGCACATCGCGCCAGACGCCGCCGGGGCGGAAATACGTGGTCATCATGCGTTGACCCGAACACAGTTCGAGAATATCCATGATGTATTCGCGCTCGCGAAAGCAATACAGGAACATGGACATCGCCGCGAGGTCGAGGCCGAACGCGCCCATGAAAACGAGATGCGAGGCGATACGCTGTAACTCGGTGATGATCACGCGGATCACTTGCGCGCGCTCAGGCACATCGAGGTCAACCAATTTTTCGACCGCCATGCAATACGCGAGGTTGTTTCCCGTCGTGTTCATATAATCGAGTCGGTCGGTCATCACTTCGGCTTTGAGGTACGTCTTGGATTCCATGTTCTTCTCGACGCCGGTATGCAAATAACCGATGTCGGGAATCGCGTTGATGACCGTCTCGCCATCGAGTTCGAGCAGTAAGCGCAACACGCCGTGCGTGGACGGGTGCTGTGGGCCCATGTTCAACAACATGGTCTCGCCTGTCAGCGCGCGCTCGGATACCAGATGTTTGTATTGTTCGTAACTGACTTCTTCGAGTTGTGCCATTTTTTATTCTTCTTAATTCGTAGTGGCGACTTCAGTCGTCCGCTTGACGATTGAAATCGTCACTACGTTATTCTTTCGCGTAAATCTTCTTTAGATCAATATCATCGTAATTGAACGTGAACTGCGGCTCCTCATAACCCAGCGGGAAATCTTTGCGAAGCGGATGATCTTCCATCCCTTCGGGAGTCAAAATACGTCTTAGATCGGGATGACCCGTGAACTCGATCCCAAACATGTCGAAGACCTCGCGCTCGCGCCAATTGGCGACATCATACACGCCCGCCGCACTCGGGACTTTGAGCTGGTCGCTGTTTACTGCGACTCTCAACTGCACCGTGTTATTCTGCGCCAGCGACGACAGTTGATAGATCACATGAAAACGCGGCTCAACGTGTTGTTCGTAATAATCCGTCGCAGTGAGCGCGGAAAGCAGTTCAAATTCAAATTTGTCGCGCAAAAGAGTCAACGCATCCACGATGTTTTCCGCTTTGACGAAGACATGCACTTCATCGCGGAACTCTTCGTGGGTTACGCCAAACTTTTCCTGCAACGACTGAACGATCTTTTCGAGTTTCTTATCCATAGCAAACACCGTAGTGCCGACTTAAGTCGGCGTTACGAATTTATCAGCCTTCACCTTTTCATACAGCGTCACCACGCCGTGGATCAACGCCTCAGGGCGCGGCGGGCAGCCCGCCACATACACATCCACCGGAATGACCTCGTCCACGCCTTGCAGAATTGCGTAATTATTGAACACGCCTCCGCATGAAGCGCAGTCCCCCATCGCGATCGCCCATTTCGGCTCAGGCATCTGATCGTACAAGCGGCGCACCACAGGCGCCATCTTGCGCGAGACGCGTCCCGCCACGATCATCAAGTCCGATTGACGCGGGCTGGCGCGCATCAATTCCATACCGAAGCGGCTCATATCGAAATGCGAAGCCTGCGCCGCCATCATCTCGATCGCGCAGCACGCGAGACCGAACAGCATGGGCCACATCGCGTTCGTGCGAGACCAGTTAACCAGCTCTTCCAGTTTTGTCGTGACGATCCCCATGTCGCCAAGTTTTTGTTCTACTCCCATTCGAGGGCTCCTTTCTTCCACGCATATACATACCCCACTAGCAATATCACAATAAAGACGATCATCTCGATCAAACCGAACAAACCGAGTTGGCGAAACACGATCGCCCACGGCAAAAAGAAAATAACTTCGATGTCAAACAAGATGAACAACACCGCGATCAAATAAAAACGGACGGGCATTCGGCGCGTCCCTTCGCCGTAGGGGGTCATGCCCGATTCATACGGCATGGATTTGGACGCAGACGGTTTTTTCGGTCCGAATAAATTCCCCAAGCCAATTGCGATCAAGGCAACGAGGGTTGCCAATACGATCATCAGCGTTATTGCAACGTATTCCAACATTTCGATTCCTCAAACGCCCTTCAGTGGACGATGTTTATTGGGTTCACGACAGTATAACATAAGAGTTTTGAAAGTGCCACTTTTCACAAGAGGCACGATGAATCACGTGACTCGGCAGGCGTCTGCGCAATGGAGGATTCGGGGAGATCGTAGTTGAAATCGGAAGTGTGCAAGTACAATTTTTTTTACGGCAATACAAGAAATGGAACTCCCCAAGTGTCAAGAGTTAGTAAATAAGGACGTTCACCACTGGGCAAAATATAATAAATTCCACGGTCTCGATAAGTGGCTTGATAGACAATAAAACTACCATCTGGCGACCATAAAGGCATCTCGCCATAAGCAATTTCCTTTTCCTCACTACCGTCCGCATTTGCCACACAAATTATATCGCCTGCCGCTCCACACTCGAAGACAATTTGTGAATTGTTTGGTGAAACCTGCACAGAAGAATCTTCTGCATAAATCGTGTCATTCATCTCAATATGAATAACATCTGTTCCATCTGCGTTCATTCGATATAGACCACTTGCTCCATTTCGATTTGAAACAAAATATATTGTCGCGCCGTCGTGAGCATATGTCGGAGCATAATCGTCCCTAAGACTCATTGTCAAGTACTTTGTTTCAAAATGAACTAAGTCAACCATCAGCACATCAGCATTACCATTGACTTTTACAATAACAAGAATAGATTTACCATCAGGCGACCAAGTTGCAATTTCTCCCTCATCAGAAATTTTTTGCATTTGATTTTTGGAAATTTCTATCAACCAAACTCCCTCATCGTAGGTAGAAAGGGCGAGTCTTTCGCCATCAGGCGACAGCGAAAGATCGGCGCGTCTAAATTTATCGTTCAACAATAGCTCTGTTACAATCTCGGTCTCCATATCGAGAATACAAACGCGCACGAGGTCAGAATCGAGAGAGGGGCTACAATGAAAAACAATTCGGCTACCGTCTTTGGATGGCGACAAGTATCGCAATAAGTATAAAGGATAACGGTCAGGATCCAACTCAACTGCACGAACCGGATACCCCATTCCCTTTACCAAGCGCAAGTCAAGAACCCCTTTATCCTTATTTCGGGCAACGTAAGCAATTCGAGTGGGTGTGTGACCATAATTTGCATAAAAGGAAAATAAATACCAACACGAAGTAATCAGCAGCATCAATAATCCGATTTTTAGGATTAGTGAGACAATTGTATTAAAAAGGCTTTGATTTCCTGTTTGCTCCAGCAGCGCTCTTTCTCTATGAACGAAATTCGCGCTTTCTAACTTCAATTCTTCGTCTGATTTTTTACTCATCTTAATGGTTTGAATACCCATCACAATCAGAAAACCTGCCCAGTTTGAATAGTCTCCAAACCAGCTATTCAGGAATAAGCCAATAAAGACACCCCCCGCGAGCACGAAAGATAGGACACCCGCTAGATATACAATCTTCCGCCAGTTTAAAACTGTTGACCCCAGATAAATAAGGATGTTTCCGCCATCGAGCCGTCCGACGGGAAGCAAATTAAAAACAGCAAGGGTCAAATTAAATTTTGAGGCAACCTGAAAATCGCCCATCGAGGTCGCATGCGCCAGCAAAAGAAAAAGCGCTGATAACAGCAAATTGCTTAATGGTCCTGCGAATATCATAATTGCATACTTAATACGTTGCCCTCGACTCATTTCAGATAAAGTAAGTTCAGAGAAGGGTACGAAAAATCCGCCGAACAACCAAATAGTAAGGGTGCCGCTACCAAGACCCAACCAGCGGCAAGTCAATGCGTGCGCAAGTTCATGTATTCCAATGCTCAACAACAATAACGAAATATATAAAATCAGTCTGTCAGGTTGAACCCAAAATAAACCAAAAAACCAGAGAAAAAACGACAAGTGGATATATAGTGGTAAACCTAGCAGATCTCCAAGGCGAAATCGCCATGAAAATTCTGAAGTGGATTTGTTGTCAACCTTTATCTCAGCCTGCATTTTGTCACCCGGATGTATATTTCTACTTTCGAAGTATGCGAATTACCATATTCACTACAACCGTCAACACTACCGACACCAAAATCGAAGTCGTGATGGGAAAATAAAACGACCCGTTCTCGCCCTCGATGCGGATATCGCCAGGCAAACGTCCCAGCGGCAAGCCGAATTTCGCGGCGAGATACACTCCTCCGCCGATGAGGAAGAGGACGATTCCGCCGAGCATCAAGTAACGAGCGATGGATTCCATACTCAAATTATGTCATTGCGAAGGCGATGCTCTTCGCCTGAAGCAATCTCCACTTTTGCGAGGGGATTGCTTCGTCGGCAACGAACGCCTCCTCGCAACGACATCACAACAACCTCGGCTGACCCTCTTCCACGTAATCCAACCCCAAATGCTCATACGCGGACTTGGTGGCGACGCGTCCTTGCGGGGTGCGGTCTAAA
The DNA here is from genome assembly GCA_046328795.1 of Anaerolineales bacterium. GTDB lineage: Bacteria > Chloroflexota > Anaerolineae > Anaerolineales > Villigracilaceae > Defluviilinea. Next base: position 70,887 of record JAXLVX010000009.1, read on the forward strand.
AATCCGAGTTGCAAAAGATACGGCTCGACCACGTCCATGATCGTATCTTGCTCTTCGCTGATGGACGCGGCGATCGTGTTCAAGCCGACGGGTCCGCCGCCGTATTTTTCGATGATCGTTTTCAGCACGCGCCGATCCACATCGTCGAGTCCGAGCGGATCAACTTGCAACAAGTCCAACGCTTCTTTCGCCACTGCGGACGTGATCGTCCCATCCGCGCGGACTTGGGCGAAATCGCGGACGCGGCGCAGGAGTCTCAGCGCGATGCGCGGAGTCCCACGCGCCCGCTTCGCAACTTCCCTGATACCTGATTCGTCTGCGGACACTTTGAGCATCCCTGCGGCGCGCGCGACGATCTGCCGCATGGCTTCGATGTCGTAATAATCCAAACGATAGACCGCGCCGAAACGCGCGCGCAACGGCGCGGTGACGAGAGCGAGTCGAGTGGTGGCGCCGACGACGGTAAAGCGAGGCAGTTTGAGGCGTAGAGAACGAGCCGAGGGTCCCTTGCCGATGACGATATCCAACGAGAAATCTTCCATCGCGGGATAAAGCACTTCCTCCACTGCGCGTCCGAGGCGGTGAATTTCGTCAATGAAGATCACATCGCCCGCGCGGAGGTTGGTGAGGATGGCGGCGAGATCGCCCGCGCGTTCGATGGCGGGACCCGCAGTGACCTTGACGTTGACGCCCATCTCGTTGCCCAACACATGCGCGAGCGTGGTCTTGCCCAAGCCAGGCGGACCGTAAAACAAAACATGATCCAACGCCTCGCCGCGATGTTTCGCCGCGTCAATGAGGATCGAAAGATTCTCTTTCACTTGATCCTGACCGATGAGGTCGGCTAGTTTTTGCGGACGCAAGGCGTTGTCCACGCGGTCGTCGGGTTTTGATTCGGGGTCAAGAGGGCGGGGCTTGGGCATGGAGGGATTATAGCAAATAAAAAGGGCGACCATCAGGTCGCCCAACAGAATTTTATCTCGTGGGAAAGTATAAAAACCTCAGCCACGATTGCACGGATTGGTTTTAAAATTTGTGAAATCCGTGTAAATCCGTGGCAAAGACCTTATTCCAACGGTTCGAACACAACTTGAACGGTCATCCCCCACTTCAGGCGCGGATCAACATTATGCGCCACGATGCGCACGGTGTAGATCACGTCGCCGCCTTGCAACACGGATGACTGGCTGATCTCGGTGACGACGCCATTCATCGTCACGCCAAGCAACGCGTCGGCGGTAAATGTGACGTTCTGCCCGACAGCCAACTTCACCACTTCGAGTTCGGTCACATCCGTTGTTTCGATCACCCATGCGGATGTATCCGCGACACTCACGATTCGATTCTCAGGAGAAACCTGCTCGCCCGCTTTGACCGCCACCTCAGCGACGACCCCGTCGAACGGCGCGGTGAGAACGTAATTGGAAAGATTCGCTTGCGCCGCCGCGACTTGCGCCTCCGCGTTGTTCAAACGAGACGTGGCAAGCGCAAGTTGATCCTCGTTCACGCCGCCAGCAGACGTTTCGTATTGATACTTCGCTTCGGCTTCGGTCCCAAGCGCGGTATCCAACGCGGCGCGGACGGTATCGCGTTCGCGCGTGATCTCATCCAGTTTGCGAAGCGCTTCGTTGTAATCTTCCTGCGCGGTTTCGAGAGCGTCTTCGGCGGTCACGCGTTTGGAATTATCTTTATCCAAATCTTTGTATTTATCGAATTCGTCTTTCGCGTCTTGCAGATCGGCGTCTCTATCTTCCACTTCGGCTTTGGCGTCTTCGATGCGGTCTTCGATGCTGTCCACGTTCAACGCTTCCCAATCGCGTTCCGCTTTTGCCCGCGCTTCTTGCGCGTTCATGTACGCCGTCCATGTGGCGGCGAGGTTGGCGGAGCCGTTGCGGTTCAACGAGTCCAACGCTTGTTCCGCGCCGACCAGTTCGAGATTCGCGGCGCGGAATTGCGCTTCCGCGATGCTGGCATTCGAGAGCCTTGCCAACTCGTCGCCTCTCTTCACTGAATCGCCGATCTTCACATTGACCTCATCCACGATGCCGAACGCTTGAAACGTGAGATTCACCGCGTGGACGGGTTCGAGCCTGCCTTCCGCGATCACGCTGTCAGGGGCGATGACGGTATCCGAAGCGGGAGCAGGCGTCCCTGCGGCTTGATTCGCGCATGCGGTCAGGATCAGCGCGGCGATCAGAGTGAACATCCAAAAAGTTTTTGTTTTGTATTTCATTGCATCCTTCTTTCTGTTTTCAATAATTCCGTAGGGGCGAGGTGCTCTCGCCCCGTTTGTTTGATTCAAATATCGGGCGGGGAAACCCCGCCCCTACATGTTATTCATACGCCAACACCTCGCGGATGGTCAGCCGCGCCGCGTTGCGAGCGGGGATGACGCTTGCGAGGGTCGAGAGCAACAAGACCAGCGCGAGCCAGATGACATATCCTTGATACGTGAAGACCACGTCAATTGCCGATTGGAAGATGGCGAGACTGACGATGGTTGACAACAAATACGAGAACGGCACCGACAGGATCACCGCGAGAACGAACGACATCATACCGATGACGATGCCCTCCGCGATGACCGTTCGCATCACGGCGCGATCATCCGCGCCGATGGAACGCATGATGCCGATCTCGCGCGTGCGTTCGAGGACGTTCATGCCCATTGTGCCAGTGAGTCCCATCGAGCCGACGATGGCGGTGAGGACCGCCATGATGAGCAGGAACACGACCAACGTGTCGAGGCTTTCGACCGCCGTATCCAGCGACGCGCGTCCCGACTCTGCCACGCGGACTTTGAATCCTTGATCGCGGAAGAATTTATCCAACTCTTCGGCTTTGGCGTCTTGATATGCGCGGCTGTGTTCTTCCGTTTCGAGCCTGAACGAATACGAACGATTCGCAAGGTTGTTCATCTGCGAAACATATTCATACGGCGCATACGCCAGCACGCCTTCGCGATCCATGAATTGAAAAATGCCGATCACTTCCCACAACTCTTCACGCCCTTCGATCTTCAAATGCACTTGATCGCCGACCTTGAGAGTCGGGAAATATTTACGCGCGCTTTCGCTGATGGCAAGTTTGCGCACATCCTCCGCGCGAATCCAACGCCCCTCCAAAATGTTCGGCTGAACAAGTTTGCTGTTCGCGGGCGGACCGAACATGTTGAGGTTCTCCATCACATCGCCATTCGCATCGAGCAACTCGCCGCTCACGAACTGCCAACCCTCCACGCGCTCCACGCCGTTCACTTTCATCGCAATCTGTTCGATCTCTCGCAAACGATACGGCTCATCGAAATCCAGCGAAACATCGGCGGAAAAATATTTGGCGATCTGACCGATGTAATCATGCAACGACACGCGCACGTTGAACACCGCGATAAAGATCGCGCCGCCCATCGTCAGCGTGAACAACGTCAGCATGAGACGGTTCTTTCTTCGGAATGTGTTACGCAACGAAATGACGAACGGACGCGGGATGTGGATTCCGCGCGCGGCAAGGATGCGCGTCGCTTTGACCTGAATCCGATCGAACCACGATGCTCGCTTCTCTTCGCCGTTTCGGGCTGGTTGCTCGTCGTCAGCCAACCCGCCGCTGAGAGCGCGCAACACCGTGATGCGCGAGCCGTTCATCACAGGCGCGAGTCCCGCAATGAGCGGAACGAACAAGCCCACAAGGATTTGGATCAGGAACGCCAACGGCACAATGCGATAACCAAGCAAGTTGAAGTTCAGTTCGCTGGCGATGAATTCGGCGAGTCCATACGCGCCCGCGCCGCCGAACGGAACCGCGATCAGCAGCGCGATGACTCCGAACGCCATGATGAGCGCGATGTACATGCGGAAGACTTGATTCCGTTGCCCGCCCACGAGTTTGATCACGCCGATGTGACGCAGATGCTGGTTCAACAACGCGCTCAACGTGTTGGCGATCAACGAACTGGAGAGGAACACGATCAAAATTCCCAACGCCAGCAGGATGCCGAGAACCGCGTTGATCGTATCAGCCAGCGGATGCTTGTGCGATTCGGAAAACCGCGAACGGACCACGAGTTGTCCGTTCTTTTCGAGTTTGTCCTTCAACGCCGCCCCCACCTCGCGGACGTACGCAATATCGTCGCCGTCGCCCGTCACGGTGACCAACGTTCGGTTGAACGATTCAGGCTGACCGAGATAAGGAAGCGTGTCCATCGTGATGTAGCCTGTTGGCGAGGCGAGGAAATCTCCCGCCGCCGAAGCCGTGTCTTGCACGATGCCCGTCACTGGCAACGTTTTTGTCGAGCCGTCGGGGAGTTGAAACTCAAGCAGGTCGCCGACTTGCACATCCAAATCTTTCAGCGCGTTCTGTTCAAGCAAAACTTCACGCTTGTTCGGGATCGAGGCGCCCTCAACAGGAATTAACAGGTTGACCTTATTCTCTTCGAAACTATCGAAGGCGGTCATGTCGAGCGTCGTCCATTTTTCTGTGCCTGGCACACGCACGCGCATGTTGAACACGCGCCGCGCTTCGGCGTCTTTTACATTCTTTTGATTGCGGATCGAATCCAGCGTATCTTCATCGAAGTTCGTCATCCGCATTTCGATATTGGCTGGCGCGTTCGCCGAATAGGAAACGCTCATATCCTGCGAGATGATCTGATACGCGCCCGCGATCACGCCAATGGAAAACACGCCTACCGCGATGGAAAATACCACCAGCAGTGTGCGGGCTTTGTTATCTATGAGGTCGTGCAATACTTTTCGCCAACGAGGTTTCATGTGATTTACGATTTTAGATTTCAGATATACGGTGGTCGAGTAGTCCCGCGATGCTCGTCGCGGGACGTATCGAGACCACAGGTGTTCAAAAGTAATTTTGTAACAAGAATTGCTTTACAGCGTGGCGGCCACTCAGGGTGACATGTTTGTGGTGGTCGAGTAGTGGCGCCTTGCGCCACGTATCGAGACCACAAGCACGCGAACTTTCATTTTTGCAACAAAATTATTTACGGCACGGTGGTCTCGATGGCCGTCCCGCAGTGCTTCGTCTTCGTGGCGCGAATAGCACGCGCCACTCCGCTCAGCACGCGGGACTACTCGACCACCGATGTTTCCTTGTAAACTACTTCTTCCTGAATAATCGAGAACAATCCGCCTTGACGGCTGTCTGCGGCGCGATGGACTTCGAGACGCTCTTGGACGATCTTGCCGACCGCGTCTGCGGTTTTGGGCGACACGTCCATCACGCGCTTGAAATCTTCGCGCTTGATCGTCAATACCTCAACGGGTTCGTCCGCGCCCGCGCGGACGTTCGCAATGGCTTTGCCTCCGCGCAAGAGTTCGATCTCGCCGAAAAATTCGCCAGGCTTCAAACGGGAGACGATGTTCTCTCCGTTCTTGCGATCGTGCAACACCACTTCCACTTCGCCTTTGCGGATCATAAAGAAATTTTCGATGGGTTCTTCGCGCGAGATGATCGTGGCTTTCGGTTGATACGTCCGCTCTTCGGCGAGTTTGGTGAACTCCATCATGTGACGATGCCTCAACCACGGCATGGATTTGGCGATCGTCTCGTTGATCAGTTCGCCGTCCGCGATGATGATGTTGCGCGTGGTGCGCGACGTGAGCGACGGATCGTGCGTCACCATCAACACCGTTTTGCCGCGCCGCGCCAACTCTTCGAACAAGTCAATGATAATGTTGGCAGATTTCGTATCAAGGTTGCCCGTCGGTTCATCCGCCACGAGCAGAGGCGGGTCACACGCCAACGCGCGCGCAATCGCGGCGAGTTGTTGTTGTCCCGTTGAAACCAGCACAGGCAATTTATTCGCAAACTCTTCCAGCCCAACCAGCTTCAACATTTCCATCGCGCGCGCGGGGCGTTCGTCGAAGTCGTACATGTCGGCGTAATCCATCGGCAACATCGCGTTTTCAAGAAGCGTGAGCATCGGCAGTAATTGAAAAAACTGAAACACGATTCCCAAATTGCGTCCGCGCCATTTCGAGCGCTGGCTTTCGCTCACGCCCGTGTAAATGTCCGTGCCGCCGATCACCACCTTGCCGTCCGACGGATGGTCAATGCCTGTGATCATATTGAGCAGTGTGGATTTTCCGCTCCCCGATTTTCCAACAATCGAAACGAACTCGCCGCGATTGATGGTCAGGTCAACGCCTTTGAGCACGGTGAACTCGCCCGCCGCATTTTTGAATCGCTTGACGACTCCGTGCATGTCAATCATCGCCTCAGGCGACGACATCGCATGATGGTTAGAAGCAGACTTCCCCTTGGCGCGACGCGGACTCACTTCCGCCTCCACCACGATAATTTTCGCTTGGGATTTAAATCCGCTTCATTATCGGACTTCGAGTTGGTCGGCAGTGGCGACGTGATCAACTCCCCATCCGCGATCCGCAGTGTGCGCGAAAATCGCGGCGACAGCGACTCGTCGTGCGTGACCATCACAATTGTTTTGCCTTGCTCGGCAACGAGTCGCTCGAAAAGTTCAAACACATGATCGGCAGTGACCGAGTCGAGACTGCCCGTCGGCTCGTCCGCGATGAGGATCGGCGGATCGTTCGCCAGCGCGCGCGCAATTGCGACGCGTTGTTGCTGTCCGCCCGAAATGAACGCGGGAAGTTTTTCGGCATGTTCTTCGATCTCGACGAGGCGCAACAACTCAAGCGCGCGTTGACGCGATTGCTTCGGGCTGAAGTTGCCGCACAAGTCCATGGGCAGTGTGATGTTTTCGACGAGCGTGAGCATCGGCAACAGTTGAAACGACTGAAACACAACACCCATCGTCTGCCCGCGCCACAACGCGATCTCATCCTCTTGTTTCTTGTGAACCGAAACGGGCGAGCCGTTGGACTGGATGATGACCTCGCCCTCGCTGAGATGATCCACGCCCGTGATCATGTTGAGCAACGTGGATTTTCCCGCGCCCGATTTGCCCACAACGCCGACAAATTCACCCGCGCCAATTTGCATGTTGACGCGTTTGAGCGCGGTGAAATCGCCCGCCGCAGTGGAGTAAGTCTTCACCACGTCGCGCAGTTCGATCAGGGCTGATGCGACTTTGTTTTCAACTGGAGATTGCCGAACCGATGACACGACTTTCAAAATCCTTTATTTTTCAGGGAAAGTATAGTATATTCCAGACACTGTACGATAATAAACAGCGTCTATTATATTCAATAGGCTGTTGGTGTCAAGACCAAGAAAGGCTGTCCATGTTGAACTCCACCTCGAAAACTAAAACAGATCGCCGCGTTCAACGGACGGTCCAATCGTTGCGCGCCGCCCTGCTCGAACTCATCAAAGAAAAGAACTACGACGATATCTCAATCGAGGAGATCACCGAACGCGCCAATGTGGGACGCGCCACTTTCTACCTCCACTACAAGGACAAGGAAGACTTGCTGCTGGAAGAATTCAGCGAGACGATCTATGAACAAGCGCAAGTCCTTTCAGAAGTCCCGTTCTCTGCATGGCTCCCCGCTACAGAAAAAGACGGCGGGAAAAAGAAACCTCTTCAACCGCTCCTGCTTGTTTTTCAACACGTTCACGATCACTCCGAACTTTATTATCTGCTCCTGAAGAGCGCCAACGCGAGCAAGATCGTCGAGCGCATTCGCAAGGTCAGCACAGAGGCGATTGTCAAATTCGTGGAAAACAAGATGAAGTCTGACCCGATCCCCCTCCTCTTCGAGGTGCCGATCGAATTCTTTGCGGCGTTCTTCAGCGGAGCGTTACTCAGCGTGGTAAGTTGGTGGATCAAGGAAGACCTGCGTCATTCTCCCGAAGAGGTGACGAGTATGTTCCGAAGCCTGTTCTTTAGCGGAGCCGAGAAAACGCTTGGTCTGCAAACAGGCACGGAGTGATCTACGGTATCGTGAAATCTTTTAACGCGAATGGCGCGAATTTTTCGATCGTATTCGAGTCATTCGCCGATTGGCGTAATTCGCGTTAATCATGTGTCGCGAAATCATAATCTAGAAGCATGTCAGGCTAATTGCAGGTTAAAAATTAAACCGAGCAATCGGAAATTACCAGAGACCCCGAAGGGGTCAAATGATTATAGTATTGAAGGATGCGCCCCATTCAACCCCGAAGGGGTGTCAGAGGCGGCAAATTTATGTCATCCCTTCGGGATTTGAAAGCCCATTTTGCCATTTTTAGAATCCTATCATCCCTTCGGGATTGGCTTTATGGCAAAAATCCATATCGGGTTTATTGCTAAATTTATTGGTTAATTTGCAAACAGCCTGACCTACGAATGACTTTCGCAAGAGGTCTAATTCAAGTTTCGATGTCTTGGCTCAAAAATCACCTTCACGGCTATAATCGAGTTATCAATCTTGGAGGTGACTCATGTCCAACGTTTACGCATCCGCACACCCGCTTGTTGCTCACAAACTTTCCCGTTTAAGAGATAAAAACACAGAGCCGAAAAAATTCCGCGAGTTCGTGCGGGAGATCGCGGCGTTGCTCGCTTACGAAGCGACGGCTGATCTGGCAACAACGCCGCGCGAGTTGGAAACTCCGCTCGAGAAGATGACAGGCGCGGAACTCAAAGATAAGGTTGGGCTTGTCCCCA
>JAXLVX010000090.1:0-10915 GCA_046328795.1 Anaerolineales bacterium
GTATCTTCAATCCTGCACTTTGTCATGTCACCCTGAGCGAAAGCGAAGGGTCTCTGAGGTGCATCGGAGATTCTTCGCCGCAAAGAGCAAGAACGCGGCTCAGAATGACATGGGTAACAGTTGTTGTCCCCTAATTTGAACACTTCTTCCATAAAACCCTACCCAAAATAAAAACTCTCTGATAAGATACCGCCCGCGCGACCTGCAACTTGGAAGGCTCCTGAAAGCCCTCGCTCATCACAGGCTGGGGCTTTTTGTTCGCCAATCTCCAGTCTCTAGTCTCCAATTCTCTAATTCTCTTTACTCCTCTCGAAAGTAGCCATCTCTCATGCTCACCGAACGAACCGACCTCCGCAACATCGCCATCATCGCCCACGTTGACCACGGCAAGACCACCCTCGTAGACGGCTTGCTCCGACAATCGCACACGTTCCGCGACAACCAACACGTGGAAGAGCGCGTGATGGATTCTAACGACCTCGAACGCGAGCGCGGCATTACTATCCTTGCCAAGAACACCGCCATTACGCTCAACGATCCCAAGACCGGCAAACCCATCAAGATCAACATCGTGGATACGCCCGGTCACGCCGATTTCGGCGGCGAGGTCGAGCGCGTGATGAACATGGTGGACGGCGTCCTCCTCCTCGTGGATGCGGCGGAAGGTCCCATGCCGCAAACGCGCTTCGTCCTCAAAAAAGCGCTTCAAATGGGACACAAAGCGGTCGTCGTCATCAACAAAGTGGATCGCAAAGACGCCGAACCTTCGCGCGTCCTCAACGAAACGTTTGACTTATTTATCGAACTCGGCGCGACAGAAGAACAAGCGGATTTTCCCGTCGTCTACGCTATCGGGATAGATCAACGCGCCGGTCTGACCGTCGAACTGAGTCCCGATCTTCAGCCTTTATTCGACGTCATCCTTAACCACATCCCCGCCCCCAAAGTGGACGTGGACGCGCCGCTTCAACTCCTCGTCACCACTCTTGGTTACGATGACTATCGCGGCGTCACCGCTATCGGACGAATCTTCGCGGGAAAGATCAAAGTCGGCCAACGCCTCGCGCGATTGACGACAGATGGGCGCAACCTGCCCGAGTCGGCGAAATATCTTTACACATTTCAAGGCTTGAACAAGATCGAGATCGAAGAATCCAGCGCGGGCGATATCGTTTCGCTCGCCGGGCTGGAAGGCATCGCCATCGGCGAAACACTCGCGGACCCGGCGAACCCGGTCGCGTTGCCGACCATCAAAGTGGAAGAGCCGACCGTCCGCATGACGTTCGGCGTGAACACCTCTCCATTTTCGGGCAAAGAGGGGAAGTATGGCACGTCGCGCAATTTGCGCGAGCGATTGCAAGAAGAGTTGCGCACCAACGTCTCGCTGCGAGTGGACGAGACCGACTCGGCAGAAAACTTTTTAGTTTCAGGTCGCGGCGAACTTCATCTCGGCATTCTCATCGAAACGATGCGCCGCGAAGGATATGAATTCCAAGTCTCGCGCCCCGAGGTGATCTACCACAAGGCAGACGATGGCGAGTTGCTCGAACCGTTCGAGGAAGTTCACATCGAAACGAGCAACGAAACGGTCGGGGCAGTGGTGGAAATGCTTGGGAGCCGGCGCGCCAAAATGATGGAGATGCACGACGCAGGCCAAGGCATGACGCGCATGGTCTACATCGCGCCTACACGCGGCTTGCTTGGTTTCCGTTATCAATTCCTCACCTCCACGCGCGGCGCGGGCGTGATGAATACCATCTTCCACGGGTACGATGAAATGGCGGGAGCGATGTCCACGCGGCAAACAGGCTCACTCGTCGCGTGGGAAGCGGGTGATTCCACGGCGTACGCGCTGAAGAATGCGGAAGAACGCGGCACATTATTCATTGGTCCCGGCGTTTCGGTCTACGAAGGCATGGTGGTGGGTGAAAACACGCGCGGGCAGGATATGCCCATCAACGTCTGCAAGAAAAAACACCTTACCAACATCCGCTCGGCGGGCGCGGATATGGAGATCCGCTTGACGCCGCCGCGCCGCATGTCGCTGGATGAGGCGGTCGAATACTTATCCGATGATGAACTTCTCGAGGTTACGCCTGAGTCGTATCGCATCCGCAAGAGAATTCTCAATACCGAAAATCGCGGCAAGCAAACGAAGAAAGCAAAAGAATTAATTGGTGAATAAAACAAGAGCGACCCAAAAGGTCGCTCTTGTTTTTGAACGCAGTAACGCAGACTTCCAGTCTGCGTTTTGGGGTTTTATGGACACGACGAAATTTCTTTGTCCTTAAGCACCGACGACCCATCGCTGTTGTATGCTTGCACGCTATAAGTGTAGGTGACAGGGTTGATGATCAATCCTTGTGTAAACACATCGGTATACGACTCGACGTTCGGACCGACCGCAGTAAGCAGAACGCCGTCTTTATACACATAGAATCCATCTTCGTTCGTGGATTGATCGCTCCACGTGAACTCCACGGTCCATTCAAACGCGATGATCCAGATCTGCCCAACCTTTTTCGATTTGTTCACGCTCGTGCAGGAAATCGCCAACTGTTTCGGCGCTTCAGGCGCGGATGGGGCTGGTGTGGCGGTGGGAGGCAGCGGCGGCGGGACGCCTTCGGGCAATCCGCTGGTTTCGCCCAGCACGGTGGCGTACGCGCCCCATAACCAGCAGGTCGCGCCGAATCCGCCGGGGTATTCGATGATCCAATAATTATTCGGCGTGTACTTGCCGACCACGTTTGCCGTCTGCCCAACTTTGAATAACGTGACGAATTGATATGAAATGTCGGGACCTGTTCGGCAGTTCGTATCCGATGAAACTGAAACCGTCGGCGCGACGGCTGGCGGCGTGGGTGACGGTCCCGGCGTGACCGTTTGAGTCGGCACGATCGCGGTCAACGTTGCGGCTTGCAAAGTTTGCACGGCAAGCGTGAGCGCTTCATCGAGGTTGACTGAAACGGGTTCATCCGTCGTTGCCGGTTCGTTCGACGGTGGTTGGGTTGCGCTGGGCGATCCGCTTGGCAGGTTGCAAGCGAGTGCGGCGATCAAAAGAATGCTGAATGCGGTGATGGTTTTGGTGGCGTTTCTCATGGGTCTCCTTGTCGCCCGATTATCGCATAAATATACGAGTCACCTATCCCAAATTTGGGCTATCGAATCATGTCATTCTGAGCCGCGCTCTTGTTCTTCGCGGCGAAGAATCTCTGTTGTCCCGAGAAGGCATCCAGATGAAAAGAGAGATTCTTCGCTATCGCTCAGAATGACATGGATTCCGAAATTTACGAACAAGAAATTGGGCTGGTGTTGTTGCCTGCTGTCCCGGTCGAGTTGTACACTTCAATACGATAGATGACCGTTTGCCCCGCGTTCACTGTTGTCGAATCGATGTACGTGGTGGAGTTGGCTGGGAGGTCTGCGACCAAGCCGCCGTCGCGAAAGAGGCGGAAGCCGGTCTCGTTGTTCGATTTGTCCGACCAGGTCAACGTCACGGTGAGGTTGGTGTTGACGCCGTTGAACTCGCATTGGTAATCCCAACTTTGAAAGGTTGGCGCGTTGGGCGGTTGTTGCGTGGCTGTCGGCGGCGGCGTGACGCTCGGCACAACCCAGTAACTGCCGCTCACTTCGACGAACTCGCCCCATAGCCAGCATTGACCCGTTGGGCTGTCGGGGGATTTGACCAGCCAATAATTTGCGATGCCGTAGTTGCCGACGATCTCAAGTTTTGCATTTGGCAAATAAGTGAACACTACCGCGTAATCTTGACCGGGTCCCGCGCGGCAGTTGGTCTGTTCGCGGACGATGAGCATCGGCACGGAATAGGTCGGCGTGATTGTTGCGGTGGACGCGCTCGGATTCGTTGTGGACGTTAAACTTGGTATTGGCGAAAATGTCGCGGTGATGGGAACGTCCGCGCCGTTTTGGAGACCCTCCATGAGCGCGGTTTGAAGCTCCGGTGGCATTTGGTTTTCATCTGGTGGTGGTTGCGTGTTGGGCAGATTGCAAGCGAGCATCGCCGCTAACAACGCAATAGACGCAATTGCAATTTTTGTTTCGCGTTTCATTTGATCTTCAAATGCGCGCGCCCGCCCACGCGGAAATATTTTACGCGTCCCTTTTCGTCGCGGATGATGTCGGCGAGCGCGCCGTTGTAGGGTTCGTCCAAGCCGATAAGATTATCCTTGTCGTAAAACGCGAATCGCATCGGCGCTAACGCGGGACCTGGAGGCGCGTCGGGTGTGGGGAATCCGCCCAGCGGGATGTGATGATAGACGAGTTGATTACCTTTGGTCTTGATGTCAAAACATTCCGTGCCGATTTTATAACGCCCGATGAACTCTTTTCCGTCTTGCGGATTTTTCATCGGCTTCGGCGATTTGAGTTTGATCCCAAAATAGAGATCGAGCGCCCAGCCAAATGTCTGCGCGGTGATGACGCCGCCCTCGTCGCTGTTGGTGAGGATGGCAAGCGCGAAATCTTTTTCGGGGATGTAGAAGAAATGCGCCTGCTGTCCGTTGGTCGCGCCGCCGTGCGCGTACGCGGTGAGACCGTCGGCATAGCGGATGAACCATGTGATGCCCATGTCGCCGCGTCCGCCCGCGCTGATCTGTTTGACGCGCATCGCCTTGAGACTCTTGCGCGTGATGATCTTGTTGCCGTTGCCCATGTGGAAGCGTGCGTACTTCAGCAGATCTTTGACCGTGCTGACGACTCCTCCGACGCCGTTGCCTGCCCTGCCAATCGCCCACGGACGCGCCACCTCGACCTTGCCCTTCACGCGTTGATGTCCCACCACGAAGCGATGCGTGAAGAGAATGTCGCTCGGATACAGGAACGACATGTTCAAGCCAAGCGGATCGAGCAACATCTCTTGCAATGCCTGTTCATAAGATTTCTTCGTCACCACTTCGATCACGCGCGAGGCGACGTTGAATCCCGTGTTGTTATACGACCAAATCTTCCCCAGCGGTTGGATCTGCGGGAGATGGGCGATGTCCTTCACCATTTTATCGAGCGCGTCGTCGCCGTCGCCGAAGCTGTTGAAGTAATCGCCGACCCATCCGCCGGTGTGGGTGAGCAGGTTTCTTACCGTGACTTTTTTTGCCACGTTTTCATCTTTGAGTTTGAAATCTTTGAGATACTTTCGCACGGGCGCGTCGAGATTAACTTTTCCTGCTCGGTGAGCATCATCAGCAACGTGGCGGTGAATGTTTTGCTGATGGAGCCGGGCTCCGCATCAAGGTGTCGGAATTGACAGGCAAAGGGTTTTCAACGCTCGTGACGCCGAATCCCGCCGTCCACTCTTTGCCTTTGTGATAAATGCCGATGGCGACACCGGGGACATGAAGTCGTTTCATTTCCTTCTGGATGCGCGTTGAGATGATGTCAAAATTTGAATTAGAGGAGGATGATTTTGTTTTCATGGGCTGATTATAAAAGACCTCGGCGGTTTTCAAAACCTCCGAGGTCTTCGAGTTATTCTCCGCTTCCTTCCATCCACGTGGATTGATATTCGGGTTTCTCGAATTCAAGCGCGTCCTTTGTGAGATGCAAGGGATAGAACGTGTCCACCATCACGGCGAGTTCTTTCGTTTCTTTCGCGCCGATGCTGGCTTCGGTCATGCCGGGCTGAGGTCCGTGCGCCAAGCCGTACGGGTGCATGGAAATATCGGAACGGTCAATGCCTTTGCGCGACATGAAGTTGCCCTCGGCATAATAGATGACTTCATCCGAGTTGACGTTGGAGTGATTGTACGGCGCGGGGATGGCGAGCGGATGATAGTCGAAGAGACGCGGACGAACGAGCAGACGACGAAGTTGTGCGCGTCGAAGGTTTGATGCGCGGGCGGCGGCTGGTGGACTCGTCCCGTGATCGGCTCGAAGTCTTCGATGTTGAAGATCCACGGGTAGAGATAGCCGTCCCAGCCGACCACGTCGAACGGGTGGTAATCCAAAATGTGTTTCGATAATCTGTCGCGCACTTTCACGCGGACTTCAAAGTCGCCGCGTTCGGTGTGCGTTTCCAGTTCGTCGGGCGTGCGGATGTCGCGCTCGCAATACGGCGCATGTTCGAGCAGTTGACCGAATTGATTGCGATAGCGTTTCGGCGGCTCGATCTGCGACGGATTCTCGATGGTGAAGAAACGCGCCTCGCTCCCGTCAATGTGCATTTGCCACGTGGTACCAAACGGGATGACGATGTAATCGCCTTTGCGGAATTTGAGATTCCCGAACTGCGATTTCAACACGCCGCTGCCTTCATGCACCCACCACGTTTCGTATGCCTGCGCGTTGCGATAGAAATAATCCATGCTTTTCGACGCGCGCGCCACGCCGAGGATCACATCCTTGTTTGCCAGAAGCGGAATCCGCGCGGAGAACGCATCCCCGCCCAGTGGAATATCCGAAATTTAAACGCACGGTGGCGAATGGCGCCAAACTCTACAGTTTCAGGCAGCGCGAGCCGGCGTCTTCGGTGTGTTTCACCCGCGCCGGGATGAAGTTGTGATACAGGATGGATTGCAGGGACGAGAATCCCTCCAAGCCCATCAGTTCTTCGCGATACAGTTCGCCGTTCGGTTTTCTGAATTGCGTGTGCCGCTTGTGCGGGATTTGTCCGAGTTTTTGATAGAAGGGCATGTTGTACCTGGTGTTTCGTATTGCGTATTGTGTAATTCGGTGGTCATAGCTCATGCCGATCTTCGCGGGATGTATCGAGACCGCCGCGCCGTAAAGCAATTTTTGCGACAATAATTTAAACACTTGTCTGTTAGAGGCGCATGCGTTGCCTCCCGCTCGAGAGTATTAACCACAGATGAACGCAGATAAAAAGGATTCCATGATGATGCAAGCCTGTTTTACGAAGGCTTATCTAAAAATCGGCGTTCATCCCTGTTTAGCTGTGGTGAATGAATAAATGGCAGACAACTCTCCTAAGGCGTGATCGTTATAGATTGGATCAAGGCGTCTAACGAAGCAAGAACCGGCGTAAATGACGATGGGGTCCGCCGCATTGAGTGTATCCGCGACCGCGAGGTAATACGCATCCATTTCACCCGGGCGGCGGAGGCGTAATCGGGGAAATTGATCCCGTCTGCTGAAGGGTTGTCCGCTGTGGATTGAAGCGGAGACATCGACCGGCAGGATCGATCACATAATACTCGCCGTCGCTGGTGAGACCTTGATAGTGATAGATCTGTCCGCGCGAATGATCGACCGGGAAATTGCGAAAAGTGCGAGATCATGCGAACGCCCGAGCCGCTTTGGAAATTTAGTCTCGCGCCGTTGGCAACCATATCTTGACCGGGCGTTGTAGAACGGTATGCCCGCGAGCCGATTCGCGATCGATCGGCGCGGAAGGGCTGGCGAGCAACGCCTGCAACCCAGGGATGCTCAGGCTCGCGCCTGATCGACTTCCGCAAACGCTTGCGTTGGGAATACGTAAATGGTCGGCTGGATGGGATGTCAGTCTGCTCCGATATAACCGGGTCAGCGTAAAAACTATATGCTCAGGAGCCATTACCCATGGGCGGTATCGCCGCCGACTGCGGGCTCAAGGATCGGTGTTGCGCTGCTGGCGAGTCCGTTGGGGATGACGAGCGATACGTTATTGAAGGAGACTTCAATTCCAGCAGGCGCTGCGGCGGTGTAGGCTTGAAGCGTTGTCGCCACGACCGTTTCCCGTTGTTCTTGATTTTGCGTGGGTGCGCTTGCGGTTGCGCACGCAGTTAAACCAAGCGCCAACAAAATTGCTGACGCGCATACAAAATGGTTTGAGCGAGTTCAATGAATCATCTTTGTGCCGATAGTGCCTGTAACAAACCGATGCGTTCGACCGCTAGTTCAACCACGTCGCCCTGTTCAGCCACGACCTTGAAACTTCGTCAGTTCAAGCAAACATCCCGTGCCGACGGTTCCAGACCCGATCACATCGCCATGATTCAGCATCACCGAATCGGATGCGCGCGCGATGATGTCGCCGAACGACCAGTGCATGGCTCAATTGCCTCTGGATAATTCCTTGCCGTTGACTTCCTGCGCGACCATTTGGAGATCGTACACGCTCAGCGTCCCGCCGCCTTGTCCGCAAGCGCTTCATGCGTGACGATTACTGGCCCAAACGCGGATAAGGCGAAGTCCTTGCCTTTGGCGGGACCTGTCCGGTCGACCATCTCTTTGCGCTGAACATCGCGGGCAGACCAGTCGTTGAAGATGGTGTAACCGAAGATGTGTTTCTCGGCATCCTCGGCTTTGATGTTCATCCCGCCCTTGCCGATGATCGCGGCGATCTCTAATTCGTAGTCCATCGCGTTGGTGTAGTGCGGATATGAATCGTGTCATCGTGACCGAACGCCGTGTTGGGGTTCGTGAAGTAGAAGACGGGGAATTGATACCATTCTTCGGGAACTTCACGTCCGCGATTCTTGTTGGCGGTCTTCACGTGCTGTTCGAAAGCGTAGCCGTCGCGTAATGTGTTGGGCTTGAGCGGTGACAGCGAATTTCACTTCGTCAAGCGATAGCGATTCCTTCGCGGCTTTTTTGGATGCGACCTCCGCGCCTGCGGCGATGACCGCGAGCATGTCGGGGTAGGGCAGGGTGTGGACTCGGTCGCCGACGACGATGGCAGGCTGAGTGGTGGAGCGAAGCGTTGATACGGTTGCAAATTTCATAGTATGTCCGTGGCGCAAATTGCCAATTTGCGGCTACAAGTTTCCTCGTCGGTCTTGTTCCACTTCAATTGATTCGAACAGCGCTTTGAAGTTGCCCTTGCCGAATCCTTTTGCGCCGTGGCGTTGAATGACTCGATGAACATCGTCGGGCGGTCTTGAATCGGACGCGTGAAAATTTGCAGGAGGTAGCCCTCGTCGTCGCGGTCAACGAGGATGCCTAGATCGTGAATCGCTTTCATGTCCTCTTTGATCGAGCCGACGCGGTCGGGCAGCGCTTCGTAATAGGTATCTGGCACGCGCAAAAATTCGACGCCGCGCGAGCGCAGTTGATCAACGGTTTTGAGAATATCGCCCGTGATGATGGCAACGTGCTGAACGCCGGGCGTGAGATAGTAATCGAGATATTCTTCGATCTGGCTTTTCTTGCGTCCCTCAGCGGGTTCGTTGATCGGGAACTTGACGCGCCCGTTGCCGTTCTGCATCACCTTCGACATCAGCGCGGAATATTCGGTTGAAATATCTTTGTCGTCGAAATGCAACAATTGGCGGAAGCCCATCACTTGATGATAGAAATTTACCCAGTGATTCATCTTGCCGAGTTGCACGTTGCCAACCATGTGATCAATCGCCGCAAGACCCGTTGACTGGGCTTCGTATTTGATCGGCTTATACGTTGGCGCGAACACGCCTTTGTAATCGCCGCGGTCAACGAACACGTGCAATGTTTCGCCGTACGTGTAGATCGCGGACGTGCGATAGATTCCGAAATCGTCTTTCTCTTCGCGCGGAGTCCATCCCGATTTTCCGCCTCGCGCTGTGGTTTCCTTCCATGCTTTTTCCACGTCGTCCACTTCGAGCGCGATCATCTTCACGCCGTCGCCATGCAGCATGTGATGCGACGCGAGCGGGCTGGACGGCGAATACGGCGCGGAAACAACAAACCGCGCCTGCCCCGATTCCAATACATACGAAGCAAAGTCGCGGTTGCCTGTTTCAAGTCCTGAATACGCAATGGGCTTGAAGCCGAACGCTTTCCACCAATAATACATGGCGTGCTTGGCGTTGCCCACATAAAAATGCACATGGTCAACGGATTTGATTTGCAGAAAGTCCGCCTCCTCGGTCATCGGGCGGGTTTCGGTTTGTACAGTTGTAGCCATTGGGACTCCTTAGTTAAGATAATCGGATTGTACGCCAAAGGATGCTTCCATGCAAACCAAAAATTAGTTTTGGATAAAACCCCGCTTCACTCGACGGGGCGACTGACTCGCCGTAGGGAGTTTTATCTCCGCTGATGTTTCCAGTCCCTTGTTGGCATAGATTACGTGGAGTGGATGGAATCTCATAGAAAAAATAACTCACTTTATGTGAAAAATCGAAGACCCCGAAGGCGTTGCATTGAGCCTGTCGAAATGGGTCAAATAATTATTGAACTAATTGATGTGTCTCGTTCAACCCCGAAGGGGTGTCAGAGGCGGCGTATCAATGCCATCCCTTCGGGATTTGAAACCATGCTCGCAATTTTCTATATCCCTGCCATCCCTTCGGGATTGCCGCGCGCGTAAGATGAGTCATTCATGGGTCAGGCTTCTAGCCTGACGTTCTTCGGATAATTGACAAATGGCGGATGAAAAACCTGCCCCGCAAATACTTATGCATCTGCTCAAGTAATGAAATTGATCTCTACGGCTTTGGGTGCGCGGCAAAAAATTCCCAGATGATCTCGTTCGCCGAAATTGTTTGAGTCGGCTCGTCTCCGTTCGGACCTGCGGGTCTATCACTGCCTGGTCGGGCGTGTTTTCCACCGATGATGGTATATAGTTCAACCGCTGTGCCGCTCGCGCAGTTGGAGTAAGTATCATGTTGAATGTCGGCGAATGTTTCGCTCAGGGGAGTTTTGGAGCATTGATCTCTTCCGAGCCAGAAATTGATCGAATCTGCTACGGAATTGAACGGAACACCCGCTCTCGAATCTTCTCCAATCCCGCCGTTGTAAGGGACGTGGGTATCGGCAGTGCCGTGAAAGTGGATGATAGACACAGGCTCGCTCGGTTCACACTCGTCGTAATTCTGGGTTCCCGATATGGGAGCGATCGCCGCGAAGATATCCGCCGCTTCGCATGCCAGCCGATACGATAAGATTCCGCCGTTGGAGAATCCTGTCGCGTAGATTCTCTTTGGGTCAATGTTATATTGCGATTGAAGTTCAGTGGTCAGCGCGCGTATAAAACCAACATCGT
>JAXLVX010000091.1:0-10289 GCA_046328795.1 Anaerolineales bacterium
TCCGCTTGGTTCAACGCTCCTTGATTCGCGGCGAGCGCTTTCGCCGCCACTCCGAACAACGCAGACAAGTCTGCGCCGCCTTTTGCGGTCGGCGCCGCGCTCCCCGTTCTACTCGGAACTCTCGCTTTACGTCCTGTTCCAGAATTTTGTGCCATGATAAAAATTCCTTTCTGTGAATTTATTTTCAAAAGTATATCAGCAAACACCGAATCACATCCGTTCCAAAATCGTAATCGCGATCTGCAACCGCTTCAACGCCTTCTCTCGCCCAATGATTTCCATAGACTCAAACAACGGCGGGCTGACCTTTTGTCCCGTCACTGCCACGCGCAAAACGCCGAAGACTTGATTCGCGTTCAATCCCGCCGACTCGACATACGCGCGCATCGGCGGCTCAGCAGTTTGATGTGACAGATCAGGCAACGCCGACAAAATCCCCAAACTCTTTTTAGCAATTTCAGCGGACTGCCTCGCATCGAGTCCCTTTGCGATCAATTCATCTGGATTCGGTTCGACTGTTTCCTTGAAGAAGAAACTCGCAAACGCGAGGCAATCATCCAATGTGACGAGTCGCTCGCGGATCAGCGGCGTGATTCGGAGCAACGCGTCATTCTGGACTTCCAAGCCTGCCGCGACAAAATATGGCTTGATCCGCGCTGACAAGTCCTCGGTCGTCAACAAGCGGATGTGAGTCCCGTTGAAGTGGTCCAACTTCTGAAAGTTGATCGCCGCGGGCGAGGGGGTCAACGTGTCAATGTTGAATCGCTCGATCATTTGATCAAGAGTCATCACCTCGTCTTCAGCGACGCCCCAACCCATCAACGCGATCCAATTCAACACGCCTTCGGGTGTGTAGCCCAATCCTTTGAAATCATCCACAAATATGGAGTGACCATCTTTCATCGCTTCGGCAGATTCGCGCTTGCTCATCTTCCCTTTGCCGCTCGGCTTGAGGAAAATTGACAAGTGAATCCATACTGGCTCCTCCCACCCAAACGCGCGGACGATGTTCGCGTGAAGCGGAAATGACGGCAACCACTCTGAGCCGCGTAAAACGTGCGTGATCTCCATTTCGTGGTCATCCACCATCGCGGCGAGATGATAGGTTGGCAACCCATCGGATTTCAGGATGACCGTATCATCGAGATGCTTATTTTCGGTCACGATGTCACCGCGTAAATGATCGTGCGCGGTCGTTGATCCTTCGTGCGGCATCTTGAAACGAATCACATATTTTTCGCCGTTGGCAACGCGCTTCGCGGCATCGCTTGGGTCAATCGCGCGGCACAGACCATCATACCGAACGCGATCCACCTTCCGCACTTCCTGCTCCTTGCGCGATTGTTCGAGTCGCTCGGGCGAACAGAAGCAGGGATACGCAGATCCCTTTTGCACGAGTTCGTTCGCGCGTTGCTGATAGAGGTCGCGCCGCTCGGTTTGGCGATACGGTCCGAAGGTCCCGCCATGAAGCGGGCTTTCGTCGGGAGTGATGCCAAGCCAGTCAAGACTGCGCATGATCTCCTCTTCCGAGCCTTCAACGAATCGCTTTTGGTCGGTATCTTCGAGGCGTAAGATAAATTGTCCACCCGTTTTACGCGCGAGCAGATAATCAAAGAGCGCGGTGCGCGCGCCTCCGAGATGAAATCTCCCTGTTGGCGATGGCGCCATGCGTGTGCGTGCTGGCACCGTCAATCTATTCTCCCAATTCATATGGTGGTCGAGTAGTTCCGAGCGGGCGAACGATATCGAACCGACTGCTCATTTCAAAAAGATTTTTATACCAATTGGTGGTTTCGATACGTCCGCGAATTGCGCGGGACTACTCGACCACCGATGAGCAGATCAAAACTCCAGTACAAACACTCCAGCGCTTTTTCTACGAGACTAACGCCGAGCATCAATGATGTGAGACCACTGCCGCCGTAACTGATGAACGGAAGCGGCAAGCCAGAGACAGGCACGATGTTCAAGTTTACCCCAATGTTGACCATGCCTTGAAAAAAGATCAATGTTGCCACGCCATAAGCGATACACATCCCTGCCACGTCGCGCGCTTTTTGCGCGGCGCGCAAACACCGCCACACGACGAGTATGATAATAACGATGACCAGCATGGAACCGACGAATCCAAATTCCTCAGAGATCACGGAAAAAATAAAATCTGTGTACTATCACGAGGAAGCGCAACTGCGTTTGCGTGCCGTGACCGTACCCTTGACCCGTCCAACCGCCTGAGCCGATCGCGATTCTGGACTGTTGCACGTTATACGAAGCGCCAAACGTAGCGCCGGGATCGGGCAAAATAAAATGCGCAATGCGGTCTTGTTGATATTCCTGCAAGAACGGAATGCGGATATCAAGCGCGGTGAGGGTTACTACAATGCCGAGAGAAATTGCGCCGATGGCTCCAAAGACAAGCACGTGCTTAACTTGCATTCCGTTGAACCACAATAACGCGCCGAGGATCACGGTCAGCACCACCACGTTACTTAAATTCGGCTGAAGGAGAATCAATACAATGATGCCCGAAGCCCACAACACCGCGCCAGCCAACCAGCGCATATCTCGCGGCTGAATTTGGGTCGCATTGAAATAACGCGCCAGCACAAGGATCGCCACGATCTTGGCGAACTCTGTCGGCTGGAGGAATAACACGCCCACTTGAAACCAACGCTGCGCGCCGAACGCGGTTTGCCCAAATCCCGTCAATGTGACTAGAAAAAGCAAAATGACGATATACATCGGACGGTAGAGCGCCATCCAATAACGATAGTCTATCGCCGCGACGACGAAGATGAGGACAATGCCCGCCAAAGCAAAATAGATCTGACGGTTGATGAGCGGAAGCAGTACTTCGTTCCCCGCTACCGCCGAACGGATCATCGTCGTGCCGAACGCGGTGGCAAGCACCACTGCGCCCAACAGCCAGAAGTCAAAGTATCGCCATGAAATGTTACGTAACATGAGGGGGCTTACGAGTTCTTCCACGCAGTTGAACTGGAAGGAACTCATGCTGCATCGGCAGTTTAGCTGCCGATGCAGCTTTTATTTCGACCTTCGCGTTTTTCGCCGCGCCGATTTCAGCGGGATATCCGCCACGAGCCTCTGTGAGCGACCGTCATGCTCGACGCCGATCTGCATGGCTTTCGCGTCAATTTCCACGTGGCGGCTGATGACGTCAATCAATTCATCGCGCAGTGAATCAAATTCGGCGGGAGTCAGATCCGTGCGGTCGTGGATCAACACGAGTTGAAGTCGTTCTTTCGCGCTGTCCGCGCTGGTTTTGCGTCCGAATAATTTATCGAAGAAGCCCATGTCACTTCCTCCCCGCCAGCCGCTGGATGCGCTCCCACAATCCGCCTTGCGATTCGAGATCGAGGAACGGAACCGTCTCGCCTCGTAGACGTTTAGCGATGTTGCGGAACGCCTGCCCCGCCCTGCTCTTCGGCTCATACGCGACGGGCGCGCCGCGGTTCGATGCGATGATCACGTTTTCATCTTCGGGGACGATACCGATGAGTTCGATGGCGAGCAGGTCAAGCACATCTTCCGGCGAAAGCATATCCTTGCTTTTCACCAACGTGGGATTCAAACGATTCAGGATCAGCGACGCGGGACCTTTCTCTTCCGCTTCGAGGATGCCGATCACGCGGTCGGCGTCGCGCACCGCGCTGACCTCCGGGTTGGTCACCACAAGCACGCGATCCGCGCCGGCGATGGCGTTGCGGAATCCGCGCTCGATGCCGGCGGGTGAATCGATCAACACAAAGTCGCATTCCGAACGCAAGTCTTTCATCAAGCGCGTCATATCGCTGGCAGAGATCGCGCTTTTGTCGCGCGTCTGCGCGGCGGGGATGAGATACAGTTCAGGCAGTTTCTTATCGCGGATCATCGCCTGCTTCAAGCGGCAGCGCCCCTCGATCACATCCACAATGTCGTACACGATTCGGTTTTCGAGTCCAAGGATCACATCGAGGTTGCGCAAGCCGATGTCGCCGTCAATACAAACGACCTTCGAACCTTCCAGCGCAAGCGCGACGGCAAGATTGGCGACGGCGGTTGTTTTTCCTACTCCGCCTTTACCGGATGTGATGGTGACGACTTGTGCGGGCATTCGATGTTCCTAAATTGGATTACCGGTCAGGCGACCATATCTCCGACTGGAGTTTACCATGCTCGTTGATACGCGCCGTTTCGGGCTTCGGCTCATTCTGCGGATGTAGAGTTGTCGCCACCTCGTCGGCGATTCGCAACTGGGTGGGCGAAAGGTCAAGGGCGCAGATCACAGCGGCGGAATTACCGGCTGAACCCGCGTGAACCATACCGCGCAACCTGCCCCAAATGATGATGTTACCTTCGGCAATGATCTCCGCGCCGGGATTCACGTCGCCTAGCACAACCACGTGACCGGGAAATTCGATCCGCGTGCCGGAGCGAAGCGTGCGATTCAAGAACAGCGCGGTCTCTTCGCCAAGGTCATCAACGGAAAATTGACGGGTTTCTTCGGGGCGGGGTTTTGAGATCCGCGTGGCAAGCCCAAGTAATTGCGCGGTCTGCTCTGTCGTCGGCGATTCGCTGATAACAGCCCAAAGAAAAATGCCGCGCTCGGAAAGTTGATCGCGCAATTCGGCAAGATCGTCCACGCGCAGAACTTGTGTTGCAACATCGAGCGCGAGACGGGCGCCTTGAAAGAACGCGGGCTGTCCGTCCACTTGCGCGATCAATGCGGTGCGCTGTTCCTCCCATGAAGCATCATCAAGCGAAACAAGCAAGCCGTCGCGCAATCCTTTGATCTGAACTAAAGATTTTGTTTCTTCCATTGCTCAATCAATTTCCGCGATTATAGCATGAAGTTTTTTGCGAAGATTCATCCGCCGCCGTTCTCAGTCAGATCAATTGTTTTGAGTTCGAAGTAAGCCTGCATCACGCGCGCCACGATCGGGGCGGCAACGCTTCCGCCTTCGCCGCCGTTGTAAGCGAACGCAAGGATGATGATCTCTGGGTCTTCAAAAGGAGCGTACGCGAGCGTCCATGCGTGCGTGGGCCACGCGCCAAATTGGCATTTAAGCGCCGCGCGCGCGACATCATCACAGTATTCGGCTGTGCCGGTCTTGCCCGCAACCGCCACAGGCAATGGATACTGCTCGGTAAATACTCTATGCAACGTACCCAGCGGATCTGCCGTCACCGCCAATCGTGTGCCAGCGCGGACCGCGTCAATGGTAGAGGGCAAAACGGTTTTTATCTTGCCGGTTGGATCGCAATATCCCTGATCGCAACTCCATTCTTTGATCAAGGGATCCACAGTCACGTCCCATTTCATATTGGGCGTAAACGGCGAGATCTGATAACTCCCCGGGGGCGGCGACGAAAACGTCTCGGTCTCGTCAGCAACGTTGACCCATACACGCGCTGTCCCACCCTGCTCTTCTGGGAGTTCCCGCACGCCATAAATCTTAAACGTTACTGGGTCGAACCAAAGTGGAACAACTCTGCCCTCCTCGTCCTGCACTTCGCGGATGACAGTAGGCTGCATCAATTTTCCAGAATTCGCAACCGTCGCGCCAGACATCAACACTTGCAGAGGCGTGGCAAGCACATATCCCTGCCCCACACTGGCGATGTAGGTATCGCCTGTAGACCAGTTTTCGCCAGTGCTGATGCGCTTCCACTGCGGCGATGGGATCAGCCCGTCATCCTCGCCCGGTAGTTCGATTCCCGACGGCGCTCCATACCCAAGCGCGCGCGCATATTCACCGAGGCGGAAAATGCCGAGTCCTTCCTTGATCTCATCATCATATCCGCCGCCGAGTTTATAGAAACAGACATTGCTCGAATAAGCGATACAGTGCAAGAAATCCAACGAGCCAAAGCCGGCTTCATTGACGATATTGTTGCGCAGGTAGATCCAGTCCACGAACGGACGTATATTCCGTCCTTCGATACATGGATCGTTCGGCGAAAATCGTTCGCACAGCTCAAGTTTGCCGGGCGTTTGGATGATCTGACCCAACTTAACCACGCCTTCATTGAACGCGCCGGTCGCCGTAGCAAGTTTGAACGTCGAACCCGGAGCGAGCGCCGAAGAAATCGCGCCATTGACAAGCGGATGCCGCGGGTCTTGCGCTAACTGTTCATAGTAATACCCCGGTATGAAGCGAGCAAAGCGATTATTTTCATACGAGGGATAAGAAACCATCGCAAGGATCTCGCCTGTCTTTGGGTTCATCGCGATCACCACGCCGCTGGAGATGTGGCGATCCGCGTCTAGGATTCTGTTCCAATAGTTAATTTCATCTATCAATGCGGCTTCGGCGGCTTTTTGCAGACGCGTGTCAATGGTGGTGACCACGTTGTAGCCCGGTTGAGGAGGAATGGGAGGCTCAAGGTTTCTCAAGACCTCGCCAGCCACGTCCACTTGAACGACGCGCAGACCGTTCTGTCCTAAAAGAATATCATCCATCGAAGTTTCGACGCCGGCGTAACCGATCTTGTCGCGGTTTGTGACAAAGCCTCTCGCTTCGTAATCCGCTTGCACGGCTGATGAAATGGGACCCAAATAGCCGATGATATTCGCGGTCAGCGACCCGGTGGGATAATCGCGGACTGGCTCGACCTCTAGTGAAACGCCGGGTAAATCCACCGAGCGTTCGCGGATCATCCGCGCCAGCTCTTCATTGATGTTGCAAGTGATCTTGACCGGGTCGAACGGGGCAATCGAATCGCCCAGCGCGACCATATCGGCAATACTTGGACCCGGCACGCACGCCGAGAACAACTTTGCATTTTCAAGCGATTCATCCGTGACGGGTCCGCCTGCCGGCACACCGGTCAATTCCGAAACTTCCCGGTAGATGCGTTGAATATCAGCGTCATCATCCGGCAGGTTGGCGGGCGTGATAACTACGTTATACGACGCGACGTTCTTTGCGAGGATGTATCCATTACGATCGTAGATGATCCCGCGCGGCGCGGGATCGCTGATCTCGGAGCGGTAATTTTCAACCGCTTGTTCAGTCCATTCCTGCCCGCCAAAGATCTGCAAAGAAACAAGGCGAGCCGAAAGCACGCCAACGACCGCGATGACGCCCGCGTACACCAACCACACGCGCCATCGTTCAGTTTGATATTTATTATCCGATGTGCTCATTCAAACTCCGGTAACGGGTAGACCCAGCGCGCGAGATCGCGCATCATGGCAAAGACAGGAATCGCAAGGAGCAAATTCAATAAAATGCTGGGTAAAGTAAACAACCCAAGCGAATCAAGGATTGGCAAAGGCGTTCCCAATATTCTCAGCGTTCCTAACGATACGATGTGATAAAACGCCGTTCCGATCAAACAAACGAGAAACATGGCAAGCAAAGGAGTTTGCCAGACTCGCGCTTGGAATAGACGCGCAACGAAAATAATAAAAAGATAGCCAATGATCGGAACAAAAAATGGCATCGCTGAAACAAAACCGACCAGCAAGCCCGCCGCCAACGCCCAATGCCACGAGGTTTCCACTCCGTCTTGCAAAGCCCATGCCGCAAGGATCACCAACGGCAAATCGGCGGTGCCGGAAAGCAGAGGCACGCGGCTGACGATGGAAGACTGCAACACCACAGACAAAATGATTATCGGGATTCCGACGAGGTTGCGCATTTGAATTATGGAACAGGCACAAGCGGCGAGATGTCAACGGGCTTGAAATTCACAACAACCAAGACGATCTGGAGTCGGTCCAAATCTACAACTGGTTGAACGGTGGCTTCTTGAAACAAGTCCGATTCGCGCGCGCGGACGTTGACCACCTGCCCAACGATCAGATCGGGCGGATATCCGCCTCCTAATCCGGACGTGAGAACGAGGTCGCCTCCCTCGATCTTCACATCCTGTGGAATCAGTTCGAGCGAAAGGTCGCCGGTGATCGAGCCGACCAGCGACGCTTCCGTCTGCGCGTTTTGCAAACGGACATTCACGTTCGACGCCGGGTCGGTGATCAACTGCACACGCGCGGCATCCGCGATGACCGCATCAATGCGCCCGATCAAACCTTGATTCGTCACCACAGGCATCCCGCGCTGAATCCCATCGTTTGAACCGCGATTGATGATCACATAATGTAAGAACGGACTGGGATCTTCACCGATGACAGCCGCCGCCAAATAGGTATTTTCGGGGTTGGCGCGAGAGAAATCTACCAATGCCGCAAGGATTTCGGTCTCACCCGCTTGTTGTTGTAATTGGATCACTTGCGCTTGCAACTCTGCAACTTCGTTTTCTAATTCGGCGTTGCGCTCGCGCAACGATGCAACATCGCGCGGCGCGGTTAACATATCTTGCACAGCGACAAAGCGGGAAGAAAACCATGCCTGCGTGTTGACGAATGCCCGCGAAACCACTCCCGAAACGGGACCAAAATATCCGCCGAATGCGAGCGCCAAGATGCCCGCCACGACCAGAAAAACGATCGTTGTTTGAAGCGTGCGTGAAAATAGATTCTTCATGTCAAATAGTGGAATTCATAGAATCGTCCTCGAGGAGGGCGATGCGAGCGAATCACACGCTGTGACGCGTGCTCCCGCGTTCGAGCCCGACAAGGTAGCGGCTCAAATTATCGAAATCTTCAAACACCATGCCGGCGCCGCGCGCCACGCAAGTAAGCGGATCTTCCGCCACCCACACGCGGAGTTTCAATTCGTCGGTGAGACGATCCGCCAGCCCCTGCAAAAGTCCGCCGCCACCGGCGAGGCAGATCCCCGTGTCCATAAGATCGGCGACGATCTCCGGCGGAATTTCATCCAGCGCGTCGCGGATCGTATCCACGATCACCTGCACCGAACCAGCCAACGCCTCGCGCATTTCAACAGACGAGACTTCAACGCTCTCCGGCAAACCGGTCACGAGGTTACGTCCGCGCACTTCCATTGTTTTTTCAGGTTGAAGCGGATACGCCGAACCGATCTTCCACTTGATCTGCTCCGCCACACCCTCGCCGACCAGCAAGTTATATTTGTTGCGCAAATACTGCACAATGTCTTGATCCATTTCATCGCCAGCCACGCGCAACGAACGCGACGCGACCACGCCGCTCATGGACAACACCGCAACTTCGGTCGTACCGCCGCCGATGTCCACAACCATGCTTCCGCGAATATCGCCGACGGGAAGCCCCGCGCCGAGCGCCGCGGCGATCGGTTCTTCGATCATGTACGCTTCGCGCGCGCCGGACCCCATGACTGCATCGTACACGGCGCGTTTTTCCACTTCGGTCACGCCGGTGGGAATCCCCACCACCACGCGCGGGCGCGGAAGCGGCACAACGCTTTGCTCGTGGACTCGATCAATGAAATATTGAAGCATCACCTGGGTAATATCGAACTCCGAGATCACGCCGTCGCGCAGAGGTCGCACAACCGCAACGTTGCTCGGAGTGCGTCCCACCATTTCTTTCGCCTCCAAGCCAATGGCAAGAGGCTGGCGCAAACGCTTATCAATCGTCACCCACGACGGTTCGTTGATCACAATTCCTTTGCCGCGCACGTTGACCAATGTGTTCGCCGTCCCCAAGTCAATCGCAATATCCAGCGAGAACAAGCCCAACAGCCAATTAATTGGGTTGAACGCCAAAGCAAACTCCTCGATAGTTCTTCAAATCGTTCATCAGCCGAGTATTATACCTAACAATCAGGCACATCGTGAATCCGCGTATAATCAGGCGCATGAACATCCCAGACCCTCTCGTGATCGGCATCGCCGGCGGATCAGGCTCTGGAAAAACCACCGTTGCACAAACGATCCTTTCACGAGTCGGGCGCGAACGCATCGCTTTTCTCCAGCACGATTCGTATTACAAAGACCTCAGCGGACTTCCCCCGGTTCAGCGCGCGGAGATCAACTTCGACCATCCCGACTCTCTCGAATCGGATCTGCTCATTCAACACATCGCCTCACTCCGCGACGGGCGACCGGTTCAGGTTCCTATTTATGATTTCGCCACCGACCGGCGCACCGGCAAAACCTTCACCGTTGAACCGTGCCGCGTCATCCTCGTCGAAGGGATTCTGATCTTCGTCGAACCCGAATTGCGAAAGATGTTCGATGTGAAAATTTTCGTAGATACCGACGCCGACCTGCGATTCATCCGCCGCCTTGAAAGAGACATCACCGAGCGCGGGCGCACGACCGAATCGGTCATCAAGCAATATCAATCCACGGTGCGACCCATGCACCTCGAATTTGTCGAGCCGTCCAAACGCTACGCCGACGTGATCATCCCCGAAGGCGGATTCAACACCGCTGCG
>JAXLVX010000092.1:0-9618 GCA_046328795.1 Anaerolineales bacterium
GTTACGAGATTACATTGACCTCGACGGTCTTTCCGTTGAAGACATTGCCCGCAAGTTGACGTTGGCTGGTCTCGAAGTGGATGAGATCAAATACGCGGGATTGCCGATGCCTGAATATAAAAACGGCGAGAAGCACGAGTTCAAGACCAGCGGCATTGCGTGGGACAAAGAAAAACTCGTCGTGGCGGAGATCCGCGAGGTGAAGGAGCATCCCAACGCGGACCGATTGACTCTGCTCGATCTGTTCGACGGAAAAGAGAATCAAACCGTGTTGACGGGTGCGCCGAACATCTTCCACTTGAAAGGGACGGGCAAACTCGCCAAGCCGATCAAGGTCGCGTATGCCAAAGAGGGGACAACGCTTTACGACGGTCACGCGGAGGGTTTGCAGTTGATGACCCTCAAGCGGACAAAGATTCGCGGCGTTGAGTCGTATTCGATGGTCTGCTCCGAAAAGGAACTTGGAATCTCCGAAGAACACGAGGGCATCATTTTGCTGGATGACGATGCTCCCGTGGGAATGCCGCTCGCCGAGTACATGGGCGATGCCGTGCTGGATATTTCCATCGTCCCGAACATGGCGCGGAATGCGAACGTGATCGGTATCGCGCGCGAACTCGCGGCGTTGACGGGGAGGGAGTTGCGGAAGCAGGGCAAGCCGGAAACAAGTAAACAGGTAAACACGGAAACAAGTAAACACGGAGTACGTAGTACGCAGTCCGTAACCGAACTCGTCGAGATCGAGATCACCAACCCCGAACTCAATCCGCGATTTGTGGCGGGATTGATACGAGACATCGAGATCAAGCCGAGTCCGTATCATATTCAGCGGAGGCTGAGGCTGGCAGGGATGCGTCCCATCAGCAACATCGTGGATGCGACGAACTACGCCATGCTTGATATCGGTCAGCCGCTTCATGCGTTTGATTACGATGTTCTCGTTTCCCGCGTAGGACAAATTGGCAATTTGTCCCACAAGATCAAAGTCATCACGCGCGCCGCGAAAGACGGCGAGAAACTCACCACGCTGGATGGCAAAGAACGTGTGCTAACTTCTGAGAATGTTCTTGTGTGCGATGAGAACGGTTCGCTGGCGATGGCTGGCGTGATGGGCGGCGAGGAATCGGAAGTTACGGATAAGACTCGCAACATCTTGCTCGAAGGCGCGGCGTGGAATTTCATCAATATCCGCAAGACGGCGAAGCAACACAACTTGCCGTCTGAGGCGTCGTTCCGATTTTCGCGCGGCGTGCATCCTGCCATGGCAGAGCAAGGCGTGAAGCGCGGGCTTGAACTCATGTCAGAATGGTCGGGCGGGCAGATCGCGCCTGATCTCGTGGATGTGTATCCGCTCAAGCCGAAGGGCCCGACGATCACCATCACGCCGAAGAAGATGTGAAGCGTTTGCTCGGGCAT
This sequence comes from Anaerolineales bacterium, assembly GCA_046328795.1. GTDB lineage: Bacteria > Chloroflexota > Anaerolineae > Anaerolineales > Villigracilaceae > Defluviilinea. The sequence goes on from JAXLVX010000092.1 coordinate 1,417, forward strand.
TGACCTCACCGCGAAACAAATTGCCGAACTGCTCACGCGCCTCCCGAGTTTGAATGTAAGGTGGACGGGGAATATGCTCAAAGCCGAAACGCCGCCGCATCGCTATCGACATCGGCGAAGGCGTTATCGGTCTCGCGGATGTGCTTGAGGTCGCGCGCGTCTACGGCTATGATCGCATCCCTGAAACGCGCATGTCCGTTCGCTCCCGCCGCAGGTGGGCAATCCGCTTCACGAGTGGGAAAAACACGCCCGCGATATTCTCACCAGCCTCGGCGTGCAGGAGGTTGTGAGTTATCGCATGACTTCGCCCGAACGCGGAGGTCAACGCTATCGTTGCGTTTGATGAATACGTTACGCTTACGAATCCCATCGCGCCCGAACGCCGCGTGATGCGCCGTAGTTTGCTCGCGTCGCTTTTGGAAAACGTCGAAAAGAACGCGCGTGCTGGATCCATTTCGATGTTTGAAATTGGATCGGTGTTCGAGCCGAACAAAAATAATTTGCAAATGAACCACGCAAACTGGCAATCGCGATGACTGGACTCGCTCATCTACTTCGTGGGATGTGAAGGATTCCGCTTCGTTCGATTTCTACGACATGAAAGGACGCCTCGAACTCCTGTTGAGCGGACTCACGCCTCGCGGGCGATTTCCTACACCCCAACAGACGCTTCGGGACGCGAAGGCGTCCGCCAGCGTGACATATCTGCACCCGGCAAGCCACCCAAGAGTCAGCGTGAATGGGCAAGTCGTCGGCGTCTTCGGCGAACTGCATCCGCTGGTGAAGAAATATGACTTTGAAGATTCACCGTCATCGTCGCCGAGTTCGACTTGGATGCCTTGCGAAACGCGACGCCAACGTACGGCATTGCGGCGGTCTCCGAGTTCCCGCCCGGTGCTAGAGGACATCGCCATCATCGTGGACGAGTCGGTGACGGCGGAACGCGTCGAAGGGTTGATCAAGCAGACGAATTAGGAAAGACCGTTACCCGCGTCCGCTTGTTCGATGTCTACCGCGATGAAAAGATCGGCGCGGGGAAGAAGTCGCTGGCGTACAATCTCACGTATCAATCCGAGAAGACGATGACCGACGCCGAAGCGGCCGCGATCCGCACTAAAATTGTGAAGAGGCTTGAGCATGAAGTCGGCGCGAAATTGAGAAGTTAGCATCAAGTGTTGTATACTTGAAAAAATTCAATTCACATGGAGAAAAAGATGAACAATAAGAATACTGGTTTGATCGCAACGATCGCCACCGTTGTGTTGTGCGGATGCCCCGGTCTGTTTATTTGTCTGTTTGGCGCGTTGACAGCGGTCGGGCAGGGATCCTTTAATGGCGAACCGTTGAAACCTGCAGTCGGCGTTGCGATGACCTGCCTGGCGTTGATTTTTATCCTCATCCCAGTTGCGGTCGGATTCTTTACCATGAGGAAGAAACCAACAGAAGGCGGGGAGGTTGAAGTACCCCCAGCGTCACCTGAATAAAACACAAAAAACGGCGACCATTCGTTGGTCGCCGTTTTTATTTGAGTGGGAACGATCTACTTCACAATAATAGTGATCGTCATGGGGCAGAAGTAGGTATTGTCAATATTCAGCGCCCATTTGGTTGTGTATGTGCCGTCTTCTTTGAACGCGGACATCTCTGCGGTGAGGAAAACGTTTTTCCCGGGCTCAACGCCCTTCGGAATCGTGTACGACGCGACCTTGTGCAGTTTGGCTCCGTTGTAATAACTGTATTTCATCGTAGCGCGGTACCACGTTTCTCTGCCGATGTTCTTCACACCCCAGGTGACGACGAAATCGTCGCGCGGGGCAAACACGGTATCGTCTGCCGGTTCTGTGCTGAGAACACTGCATCCGTATTTTGAATTAGTTGTGCCGTTCGAGATTCCCGGGAGTGTGGCGCTGCCCGTTGGACCTAAGCCCGGCAAGAGGAAGACAAACGTGATCGTGGGAGTTGGGGAGGTCGTTTTTGTGAGGGTCGGCTTGCGAGTCGGGGAAGGCGTCTCGGAGGCTGGCATCGCCACAGCAGTCTGCGTGGACGCGACCTCCGCCGTTTGGGCGATGAACGTGTTAACCTCGCCGGGAGCAGGCGTGGGGAATGGCGTGCCAGCCGTTGGAAGACATGCCATGACCAACGTCAACGCTCCCAGCGCGATCAACAGTTTATTTTTGCGCATTCTAATCTGGTCACCGAACTCGTTCTACTCGACGATGATCGCAATGTAGGGGTAGCACATGTCGCCTTCTACCCTCCAGGTCATCACGTGCTTGCCTTTTTTCGCCGGGGCAATGGCGTCAATGATGATCGTTGCCGATTCGCCCGGTTTGAGGTCGGTGCCGAATTCGCGGAAGGTGTCGGTGGGGTCTTTCATTAACACGGTGCCGCTGTAGTATTTAATATCAATGTTGGCGGGGATCGTCTTGGTGCCGGTGTTGACGATGGTCCATTTGATATCGAATTCGTTGCCTTTTTTGAAGACCGTCAAATCGCGCGGTTTGTTGTTCACGGGAGTGCAGTCATACGGCGAGGTGGGAACAGGCGCGCCGCCTCCACCTCCGCCGCCACCACCGCCTCCGCCGACCACGATGGTTGGGGTTGGCGCAACCAGCACGAACGCCGTCGCCGAAGGGATGAGAGGAGTCGGCGAGGGAGGGGCAGCCTCAGTCTGCGTAGGAAGCGTGGTGTTCGTCGCGATCGGCTGAGCGGCTTGCGTCTGCGCTTGCGCGGCAGAGACGGTCAACGCGACCGAGGTCGCCACTTGATTCGCAATATCCACCGGGTTGGGTGTGGCTTGCGCTTGCGGCAGACATGCGCTCAGCAAAAAGATAACGCTGAACGCGGTGAACAGAATTCGTTTCGTGTGGTTTGCCATGCTATTACTCCTTGGTTTGCTTATTTCGCATTGGGGGTTGACGAACCGTCGCCGATGCCAAGCGGCTGCCATTTCTTTTCGTCTTTGAGGCGGTGTTGGATTCCATGTCGGTCGTGGATCTCGTCGAAACTTTCGGGTTTGATGAACATTTGATCGCCGTCGAGCAGACCAAGCACACCGGCTTGACCGGGCTCCATGCGCTTCTCGCCTTTGAACTTTGCGGCGTCGCTGGGGATGTAATCGGTCGGCTCTTCGTACGTGGTGATGTAGCCTTCGTAGTTTCGCAGAATGATCTTGTGATCCGACATGCTGATCAGATAGTTCGGCATCACGGGAATCTTTCCGCCGCCGCCCGGCGCATCCACGATATATTGCGGGACTGCGTAGCCGCTCGTGTGACCGCGCAAGCCTTCCATGATCTCGATTCCTTTCGCGACGGGGGTGCGGAAGTGCCCAGCGCCTTCGACCAGGTCGCACTGATAGAGATAGTACGGGCGCACGCGGATGCGGACGAGGTCTTGCACGAGTTTGCGCTGGATGTGGACGTTGTCGTTCACGCCCGCGAGAAGCACAGATTGATTGCCGAGCGGAATGCCAGCCCTCGTTAAACGGTCGCAGGCTTCGGCGAGTTCCTTCGTGATTTCGTTCGAGTGATTGACGTGGATGTTGATCCACAGCGGATGATATTTCGCCAGCATGTCGCACAATTCCTGTGTGACGCGCATGGGCATGAAGACCGGCACGCGCGTGCCGAGGCGCACGATCTCGATGTGCGGAATTTCGCGCAGGCGGCTGAGGATCTCTTCGAGAATTTTTGGCGCAAGCACCAGCGGGTCGCCGCCAGAGAGCAACACGTCTCGCACTTGCGGCGTGCGTTTGAGATATTCGATCTGCATCTCGAATTCATGACGCGAGAAAGTTTGACCGGGATCGCCGACGATGCGCGAGCGCGTGCAATAGCGGCAGTACGACGCGCATTGCGTGGTGACCAACATGAGGACTCGGTCGGGGTAGCGGTGGACCAGACCGGGCACCGGCGAATGGCGGTCTTCGGCAAGCGAATCTTCCATCATCGCGGTGAACGATTGCATCTCCTCCGAAAGCGGAATGACTTGTTTGCGGGTCGGGTCGTTGGGATCGTTTGGGTCAATGAGGGAAATGAAATACGGCGTCACGTCCACGCGGAACAGCCCCTGCGTTTGCAGAGCTTTGCGTTCCGAGTCGGTGAGGGGTAAAACTTTTTCGATCTCCTCCACCGAGTTCATGCGGTGACTGAGTTGCCAGCGCCAATCGTTCCACTTTTCATCGGGAACGTCGGCGTAGATCGGGGCGCGTTTGGAAACAAAAGGTTCAGACATGAGATTTTCCTCCGAGGGTTAGAGTTGAATACGACTCAAACAGACACGGCACATGAACAAAGCGGAGGATCATGGTCGGGTCGGAAGAACCCGGCGTTGTGCACAAAAGCGTTCATAGCAAATTGAATTGTACGGGGAAACAAAAATAGGGTCAATGTCCCTTTTGGCGGGTTGGGAAGCAGTTAATCCGCTAATCCTCGCTAATCGCTTTTAACTATTCGCGAAGATTAGCGAGGATTGGTGGATAAAAAACATGGAACCAAGCTCCTTCAAACGGTGTATAAAGGATAAGATCGAACCTCTGCAGAGGCATGATTGGATGAATCAACACTAATTCGACGAGCCGCGAACGGAGACGCGCCCGCATGGGAACCGCTCATGATTGCCCATCAACAGGCTGTCTTCCGTTTTGCATACCTCCTGCTTGGCGATGCCGATGACGCGGAAGACATCGCGCAGGAAACGTTTTTACGCGCTTGGAAACATCTCAAGCGATTCGATTCCACGCGCCCTTTGCGTCCGTGGTTGTTGAGCATTGCCGCGAATTTATCCAGCAACCGCCGCCGTTCGGTCGGGCGATATGTTTCCGCGTTGATGCGCGCGTTTCGTGAGCAGCCAAAGACGCCGCCTGAAACGGTCACTGCGCAGAACACCGAAGCAGCAGACTCTGGCACGCCGTTCAACAACTCGACCTGCCAGACCAACAAATCATTTACCTCCGCTACTTCCTCGACCTGGCGGTTTCTGAAACTGCCGACGCGCTCATTGCCGAAGAGCTGGTCAAATCTTGATTTGAACCGCGCGCTTGAAAAATTGCGAAAGATCATCCATCAAGATTTCCCCGTGTTGGTCGAAGGACGTGAAGCATGAGCGAAATGGATTTCGAGACTCGCATGCGATCCATCGCACAGCGGATGAACTATCCGCGCACGCCAGATATTGCTGGACATGTGATGCCGCGTATTGTCCCTGCGACAAAACCCCGCTTCTTTTCTCGACGGTTTGCCCGGTCGCTAATCCTCGTCATTGTTTTCCTCTTCAGCCTTATGCTCATCCCGCCGGTGCGCGCCGCCGTCCTCGAATTTATCCAAATCGGCGTCGTGCGCATCTTCCCGCGTCCAACCGAGACTCCTATTGAGTCGCCACGGACTGCCGCGCCAGAAACAATCGTTCCGTCTACAGCCACGCCAAACGCGACGGATGATTTGCTTCCACTCCTCAATCAACTTGCCGGAGAAACAACCCTCGCCGAAGCGCAAGCAAAGGTGAAGTACCAAATCCTTTTGCCAGCGTACCCTTCTGATCTCGGAACGCCCGATCTGATTTTCGTTCAAGATGCCGATGGAGCAATGACAGTTCTCGTCTGGCTAGACCCGAACGATTCTCGTACAGTGTTGATGAGTCTCCATTTCATTCCTGAAGGCAGTTGGGCAATAGACAAAGGATTCCCAGTGGATGTGTGGGAGACTCAAGTCAACGGTCAACGCGCGTATTGGGGCGAGGGACCCTATCCCTTGCGGATGTATAACGGCGATTTGGAATTCACAAGGTTGATCGAAGGTCACGTGTTGATCTGGGCGGTGGATAACGTCACCTATCGCCTTGAAACGGATTCGACTCTGCAAGAGGCGATCAAGGTTGCGGAGTCGCTGCGACCCATTCCGTAATTTGGAGACTAGAGACTGGAGACTGGCAAAGTCTCTAGTCTCTGCTTGTGGAACCAACCCTCCGCAGGCGGTGTATTGATAGTAAAGCCAAAGGAGGCACAAATGTTTTCCAAACACCGTATCGCTCTTGGGCTGGCTTTCATGCTGGCTCTGATTACCTCTGTGATAGTCTATGCCAAGGGAGCATTCTCGTTCATCGCCGTCACGGGTGGCAGCCTGAAACAGGAAGCGCGCGTCACTGACTCTAATTTAACAGAAGACTTCTTCGCCTTTTCTGTTTTTTATGAAAACAAGACGAAAGAGCCTGAAGACCCCGGCGTAGGATACGAGATCACGCGTTACTTTGTTGAAGGTACGCGCGAGACTGCCTTTGACCGCCTGCATTACTACCCAGACAGCGGCTTTGTATTTTATGATGGCTTAGTAAACGGCTCGTCGGAATATGATGGTGAATGGTATACAGCCAAGCCTGAAATAAAAGCAATATTTGAAAATGCTATTGGGTCGATCCCGGTCGCGAAGCCGCAACCTATCAAGTCAATGGATCAAGCTCAATCTGGCGTAACCGTTGAGCAAAGCAAAGTTGTCGCGACGATTCCCCAATCCCAATTGACTATTGTAATTTCCGTCATAGCAGGTCTCCTTGCTATTTTGGCGCTTGTTTTGTTGCGTCGCAAGCCTTCGGTTCAGTAGATCATCTTCAAAAACCCCCGAGGAGTTTGACATGTTTTCACGCTACCGCATCTCCCTTGCGCTTGCTCTGTTATTTGCGCTGGTTATTACTATCCCTGCCTTTGCCGGCGGGTGGGCGGTCATCACATTGGACGAATTGCCGGCGGGCGTGATCGCTGGCGAGCCATTCACAGTCGGCTTTATGGTTTTGCAACATGGCAGAACGCCGATGACCGATCTTGACCCAACTATTCTCATCGAATCGCCTGCGGGCGAGAAGTTGGTTGTCCTTGCCAATGCCGAAGGCGAACCCGGTCATTACGCGGCGACGCTGACGTTTCCCACCGAGGGAAATTGGAACTGGACGATTCAAGCGTTCAGCATGGAACAAAAAATGCCCGCGCTGAGTGTTGCCGCGCCGACTGTCGCGTCCTCGAATGTGCCGGTGATGAATGCTGAAGTTGCGAAAGAATCGCCCACGTCAACAATATTTATTGTGCGCTGGCTTGCGCTGGGAATTGGTTTCGTCGGCTTGGCGATTGCCTTCATTCGGAAGAGTCGCTTGGCTATCGCGCTCACCGCTCTTTGCCTCACGGTTGGAGTCGGCTCGTTTGTGGTCGGGTCAGCCGTCCCTGCGGTGGAAGCGGAGAGCGCATCCCCGGCGAAGGTCGTGAGCGATGAATCCATCTCGCAGGTCGAATTGGGTCAGCAGTTGTTTGTCGCAAAAGGTTGCATAACTTGTCATACGAATGCGAAAGTCTCGAATAGTTCTGACTATTGGACGATCAACATGGAGGGCGCGGCAAATACGAACCTCACAAATTTTTCCGCTAGCCCCGAGATTTTACGGATTCGGTTGAAGAATCCGCAAGACGCAAAATCGGATACGCAAATGCCGAACCTGGGTTTATCCGACGCAGAGATCGAAGCGTTGATCGCGTTCATCAATTCAAAATAATTGAAAATCGTCCCGCAGGTTCTAGTGCGGACTAGGGTTGATGCTGTCAACCCTGCGGGACGTTCTGATACGGGCAGTGAGAACCCTTACTGCCTGTTTTTATTTAAATGAACTACAATGCCGCTGGATTTTAAATGGAACTCCTCGCCCGCTTCGAACAGACCGCCGCAACACAGCCTGATAAACCCGCAATTATTTATTCTTCAAAATGGACGAACGCTTGGAAGCGGATCACCTATCGTTCGCTTCTTGACCAGAGCCAACGCTTCATTTCGGGACTTCAAGCCTGCTCGCTGACCCCGGGCTTGGTCGCCGCCGTCATGACCCCGCCCAGCGCGGAGTTTTTCCCGTTCGCTTTGGCTTTGCTAAAGTTCGGCATCGTGCCTGTCATCTTCGACCCGGCGATTGGGTTGAAAAAGATCGGCGAGATCATCGGCGAATCCAAGCCAGATATATTTTTCGGCAATCGGTTGACCCATACGTTGCGAGCGTTGTTTGGCTGGGGAAAAGATTCGATCAAACACAATCTGACGATTAACGACCTGTTGCGTGTCGCCGATCATGAACCGCGCATCTCGCGGGAAATCAAATTCAATGACATTGCCGCTGTGATTTATACCTCTGGGTCTACGGGTCTTTCCAAGGGAGCGATGTACACGTCCGCCAATT
>JAXLVX010000093.1:0-9087 GCA_046328795.1 Anaerolineales bacterium
GCGCGGGTCCCACTTGTTGGTGCGGTGCCCAAAATGGACGCCGCTCTCAAGCAGGGCTTTCATAGATATAACTGCCATTGTTCTCCTAGCAATCTGCCTCAACAGGGCAGAAAAAGTTTAGCGGGATTTGATGACCCGCTCAGGGACGCTCGATGCCCGTCCCAGGCAAGATGTTGCTTCTTCCTCCCTGAGCGGAGGCACATGATCTTTGTGCCGCAGTCGAAGGGCTTGGAAGCGGCTGGAGTATAACACAGGATTTGACGAGACTCCCCGCTTCGCTTCGACAGGCAACCTGCCCCTAACCATCAGCCTTTAAATGCACATTCGGAGTTCCCCGCGCCCTCCGAATGTGCATTTCCGCAAATGAATTAATTGATCGAACAGAATTCAAACGACAGCCGCTTCGCCATATAACTGCTGTTTGACGCTTACCACGCGCTTCCTCAAATCGGTCTTCGTTTCGATCTCGCCCGATATTTTATCTATCGCATACATCACAGTCGTGTGATCGCGCCCGCCAAGCGCCTCGCCGATCTGCGGCAGGGATGAATCCGTTTCCTTCCTCAAAAGATACATCGCCACCTGACGAGGCTGGGCGACCTTCCTCGAGCGATCGCGCCCGATCAAGGCGTCCACTGTCACTTGCCACTCTTTGGCGACCAACTCGATCACTTTCGACGGCGCAACGTCGCTGTGTTGAGGCAACAAATCAGCCAACGCCGCCTCGACCAAGTTCGGCGTCAGCGACGAGCCGCTCAAGTCGGCATACGCAAGGATTCGGTTCAACGCTCCCTCCAACTCGCGGATGTTCGACTGCACTCTCCGCGCGATGCTTTCCAGAATTTCATCCGACACCTGCCGCCCCGTCCGTTCAGCCTTCGAGCGGAGGATGGCAAGCCGCGTCTCCAGATCGGGCGGCTGGATGTCTGCCGTGAGTCCCCACTCGAACCGCGAGCGGAGGCGTTCTTCCAGCGTCACCAGCGACTTCGGCGGGCGATCCGATGAAACGATGATCTGCTTATCCTGCCCATGCAATGTGTTGAAGGTGTGGAAAAATTCCTCCTGTGTGGATTCTTTCCCGGCGATGAATTGAATATCATCAATCAACAACACGTCAATGGAGCGATATTTCTCGCGGAACGCCTGCGTGGTGTGCGTGCGGATGGCGGTGATCATGTCGTTGGTGAATTCCTCGGAGGAAACATACAACACGCTCAGCCCTCGCGAGTGACAAGCATTGCCGATGGCGTGAAGCAAGTGAGTTTTACCAAGACCAACTCCCCCATAGAGGAAAAGCGGATTATACGCGCGGGCAGGCTTCTCAGCGACAGCGAGGCACGCGGCGTGCGCCAATCTGTTGCCAGAACCTACGACAAAGTTCTCAAAGACATAGCGGGGATTTAAAGTCGAATTGCGGATACTTGGCTCAGGAGCCGAATCAACTTCCACCGGCGTTTGATGCGGTTCATCCGCCTCTATTTCTTTCTCATTGCCGTGTACAACAAAAGTGACCGCCACACTCCCGTTCAAGATCCCGCCGAGCAAGCGATTCACTGTGCTGGCAAGGCGGTTTTCGAGCCAATCGCGCGCGTACGCGTTGCGAACGCCGATGGTCAACATGCCGTTATGGAAGGAAACAGGTCGAGTATCGCGCACCCACGTATCAAACGAAGCGCGCGGCATTTCCATTTGAAGTTGTCCAAGTACGGATTGCCATGCCTGTTCTGCGTTCATTGTTTCTCCTCAACGACCGTGATAAACAATGTGAAATCAATCCGCTTCGTCAGCGGCTACTTTCACATCATATTTTGTTGTATTTCAAAAACTAACAGGGATTCAAAGATGCGTTTCGATCTCCACATCCATATCTCAGCGTGTTGACATTCTAGCACAACAAATAAAAAGTACAACACGAAAAGCCTACGGTATATTTAAAACATCCGTTTTTTTAAGGTCGCTCAACGTTAAAAAGTTCTTGCGTAAACAAACGAGCGGCGTCTCTTTCATAGAACGCGCGTTTCAGCCATGTGCACACCGCAAAGTTATCCACACCCCCATATATGGGGTCGAGCCGCCATTTTGCCTGCAATGAATCCGATATATTGGTTGTTGTTAAAGAACGTTTGTTGAAAACATTTTCACATGCGCAAATTGAATCGCAAAATTTTGAGATTCAATGTTAAAGATTCAACGAGTCGTTCGATTCACGCGCGCGCATGGCGCGGAACCCATGCCAATATTGTCGTTCCCTCGTTCAAGTGCGATGAAATTTCAACATCGCCGCCCACCGATCGCACGCGAGTCTCCATGTTCGCAAGCCCATGACCAATGTTGATGTTCGTATTCTCCATATCGAAGCCGATTCCATCGTCGCGTATCTCCATCAACGCTCGGTCTTTCGTTCTCCAAAGAGAAATATGCACGTTTTTTGCTTTTGCATGCTTCGCCGTGTTCGCTAAAGCCTCCTGACAGAGATGGAACAAGGCAAGAGAATGCGATTCTGGAAGGTTCTTCAAACCTTTTTCAGCATACGTGAGTTGAACTTCGGCAAATGTATGGGCTTTGAACTCTGCAACAAGCCGTTGAACACCGCCGACCAGCCCATCTTCGCCCATTTGCCTCGGTTTCAAATCCAAAATATACGCCCGCAGATCGCGGATCACTTGATTCAAACCGTCAATCGTGCCTTGAACGCGCTGCTTTGCCTCGACAGAGTCCTCATTTAATGAAAGGAGCGCGTTTTCAAGCGACAACCCAAGCCCATAAATAGATTGAATGACCCCATCGTGCAGATCCATACCAATGCGATCGCGCTCTTCAAGCACCGCTAAGCGGCGGGCATTCGTATGCAGGCGCGCATTTTCAATCGCCAGACCAGCCCAATTGCCGACCGCCGCCATCATTTCAACGATTCGATTGTCAATCGGTTCGCTGGCTCGAGACGCAACACTCATGACCCCCATCAAATTCTCACCGGAAAGCAGAGGAATGCAGACCATCTGATGAAATCCTGCCTTAGTTACCGCCTCACGCACAAAAAGAGCATCATCTTCAAGGTGAGCGCTGACCATAGGCTTGCGGGTTTGAGCAACGACGCCTATATACCCTTCCCCTATTTGGAATTGATTATGCGTCCAAAATGCCTCCGCGGCTTGCCCCCGATGCAAGACCATGCGAAGAGTATCTTGATCCTCAGACAGGAGGAAGATCTCGCCTGCTTCTACTTTCATGTAGTTCATCACCAGCGCGAGAGTTTGATTTAGGATCTCGTCGAGTTCCAAACTGGATGTGAGGGTCGTTGCGATGCCGTTCAACAGAGACATATCCACGTTACGGCGGGTCAAGGCTAGATCACGATCCCGCATCTGCTCCACCATACGGGCATTTTGGATCGCCGCCGCCGCGTAAGTAGCCAACATTTGGATGATCTTCTCGTCATCCGAGGTGAATTCCAGGGCATCTATCTTGTCGGTAAGATAAAGTTGACCCAATTGAACATCGCCGGTACGGATGGGAACGCCCAAGAACGAAACCATCACTGGATGATTTTCAGGAAACCCAACCGAACGCGGGTGCTCCAGAATAACCGGCACGCGCAAAGGCTCCTCCCTATTCATCAATTCGCCAACCAGCCCCTTACCATGCGGCTCATTTGGGATAATCCTGATCTGCTCTTCGGTCAATCCCACAGAAATGAATTTAACAAGTTCGCCCTTATCGTTCAACACCCCGAGAGCCGCGTAACGCGCTCCCGCCTGTTCACAGGCTACAGCCGCGATCCGCTCCAATAAATGTTCTAGCGAAACATCCTTCACCAATTCAAGGCTGGCTTGATGCAACGCGATTAAACGTTCCTGCAATTGTTCACGGGTAAGCAACATGTTCGGATTATCTCATAAACATGATAGATTTTGCGAGCCAACCAGACTACAATATCTCAACGTATCATGACGACTTCCCAGATCCCCAGCTTCTATAACGCGACTCTCGACGAGCGCCGCGCCGCACTGGCAGATGCTTCGCTGCTTTCGCAGGGAAGCTGATTCTGCTTACCGACCCTCTCGCCCGCAAACGTCGCTGCTGGTCGAGAACGCGATTGGACGCTTTTCTCCTGCCCCTCCGGTATCGCGCTCAACTTCACCGTCAATGAACGGGATGTGCTCGTTCCCATGGTAATAGAAGAGCCGTCGGTCATTGCGAGCGCGTCGTTCATGAAACTTGCCCGCTCAAACGGCGGATTCACCGCCACAAGCACAGAACCGCTGATGATCGGCCAATTGCAGGTGTTGGATGTCGAAGAGTTGGACAAAGCCGCCGAACAAGTGTTGACGCGAAAAGCCGAACTGTTGACATACGTTGACGCCGCCAGATCCAGCCTCAAGTCCAGAGGCGGAGGCGCGAGGGATTTGGAAGTCCGCAGGATCGCAGATCCCCATCGGAAAATTTCTCGTCATCCACTTGATCTACGATGTGCGCGACGCGATGAGCGCGCGGTCAACCTGGCGTGCGAACGTCTTGCCCCAGAGATCCGGAGAAATTACTGGCGGGCGAGGTCAGGCTGAAGATTCTCTCGAACCTGACGGATAAACGCATGGCAAAGCCAGGTGCGTGATCCCCATCAGGAATTGGAGTTTGTGGCGCAAGATGGCATCTTGCGCTACGGCTGGCGAAAAAGTGCGAGACGGGATCATCGCCGCGTATGCCTTCGCCGCCGCGGATCCGTACCGCGCCGCGACGCACAACAAGGGCATCATGAACAGGAATTGATCCCGTTGTGATCGCAACTGGCAACGACTGGCGCGCCATCGAAGCGGGAGCGCACGCGTATGCCGCTCGTTCGGGCAAGTACACTTCATTATCTATCTGGTCGAAAGATGACGACGGAAATTTGGTCGGCGAGTTGGAGATGCCGCTGGCGATGAGATCGTCGGCGGGGCGACTAAAGTTCACCCTGCCGCGCAAGCCGCGATCAAGTTGATGGACGTGAAATCGGCTGGCGAGCTAGCTGAGATCATTGTCTCGGTGGGACTCGCGCAAAACATGGCGGCGTTACGCGCCCTCGCCACCGAAGGCATCCAGCGCGGACACATGTCACTGCACGCGCGGCAGGTTGCGATTGCCGCAGGCGCAAGTGGAGATTTGATCGAAGAGTTGCGAGTCAAATGGCGATGGGAGAATTGTGAGAATTGAGCAGGCGAAAAGAGATATTGAAGTCGTTGGAAAGTGGAAAGTAGATGATGGAAAGAGGAAGAAGAAAGATGAAAGCGCGTTCTGGAAAAGTCAACGTCCGCTATTTGGCGCATTGATCGGCATTTTTGTTTTTCTGGCTATCTTTTTACCGCTGAAATTCTTGGACTACAACTCGATCTTCCTTTATAAATTGGCGTTGAATTTGGAATTGTTCGGCAGGATGACCGTCATCATGCTTGGGACAGCGTCGGAATTATTCTGCCTGTGGGCGCGATCAAACTCGTGAGCATTGCCGTCTCCGCCATCCCTGCTGGAATCGCAGGCTGGCAGATCGGCTCACACAACCCGTCCGCGCGAATGAAGAGATCGTTTTTCTCATCGGCTATCTTCTCTTCATTTCGCATTCGGAGCATTGCTGGCATATGCGGGAATCTAAAATGAACGACACCTATCCTTTGGCAAACCCGCCACTTCGTCTATCAACACTTCGCGGACACGACCCACCGCGCCCAGCGTGGACATCACTGCCGCGCACTTCAACATCTCCACCGAAGAAGCGACGGACTACTACAAAGAACTCCACAACCGCCACGCCCTCTTCCTTGACTTGGAGGCTCTCACCATCCGCATGGCAAGAACCCGTTCTCTGGCATCCCCACGGACTTCAAAGTCCACGCCAATGGCAAGACTTATTACGCCAACTGCCTTGGGACATGCTCGGCATCCCCGCCGCGCTCCACACGGATGCGGTCATAGAAGCGGTTTACACGGAGAGTAATGAGGTGGTGAAATTGGAAATCAAAAACGGAGATGTCATCCTGAGGGACGCCTCGCGTCTGAAGGATCTCCACCACCCACTGGCGGACTGTCGCTCCGCTCAGAGTGACATGCTACTCGTCCACTTCCCACCCCGCGCTCGCTGGTACGACGACCTGACCTTCACCTGAGCAACGATGCTACTCTTCCCCGGTCGGAAGAATGGATTGACAAATGGTGCAAACGAAACAACCTCACACGCGGAGAAGTTCTCACTATTCAGCAAGTTTGGGAACTGTCCAAACTGTGGTATGGCAACCGCCTATCAGTGGAGTATCATGGACGAAGCATGGAAGAGGTTGCAGAGGTTTTTAGGAATGCAGGGTTGATGTCAGCGTTTTGGCATGTGTGAACAATCAGACCTGACATGTCTCCGCGAAAGCCTGATTAACGATGACACAACTCCGCACAAGAGTTTTGGTTGACAAAGATACCGATAAGACATGTCAGGTCTTTCCACTACGCAGGCTTGACGTCAAAGTTTTGGTATGCGTGAAAATGATTCAACAATAAAAGCAATTTAATTAGGAAGACCGTATAGGTGATATATGGAAAATACTACTCTTTTCTTTATCGTATTTGCTGTTATCTTATTATTCGCAACGATATTAGCAATAGCCATTGGCTATTTTTGGGCATCATCAACTGCAAAATCGTCCCTTCTAAAACTGAGGGAACAGAATGAGGAAACGGTTAGAAACGCACAGACAGAATTTCAAAAGTGGAAAGAGCAAGAGTTAGTCACCATCAAACAACAAATCTATGATGCGGCTAAAGGTGAAGCGATTCAAGAAATGGCTAAAAACATTCAAACGTGGCAACAAAATGAACTCCAATTTGTGAAGAAACAGATGTCAGAAGCTCTACGCGGCGAAGCTATTCAAGAAGCTCAGCAACAATTCGTAAAGTGGAGATCTGATGAATTAGAGGTAGCAAAAAGCCAAATGTGGGAAGTCCTTACCAAAGAAGCAAAGGTAATACAAGACCAATGGATGGTTGAAAAAGAAAGGGAAATCAGACAAGATGCGATTGACAAAAGCCAATCTGTCACAATGGGGAAAATGACTGAACATATGGTTCCTTATTTACCTGGTTTCAGATTCAATCCCGCAGATGCGCGTTTTATCGGAAGCCCAATTGATTTTTTGGTATTTGACGGGCTAGGAGAGGATAATGTAAAGAAAATTGTCTTTGTAGAGGTAAAGACTGGCGCATCTAGTTTATCTACAAGAGAAAGAAGTGTAAGAAATGCAATTCAGGACAAGAATGTCGAATGGCTTGAAATAAAGGTGAATTTAGATAACCCTGAAATTGTCCAAGAATATACACCTCGAAGAAATAGTAAGAGATCAGAAGGTTTATAAATGACAACCCCTCACCCTCACTCCCCCACATTACTCAAACCCGCCAAGCCTGTTGGCATCATTGGCTACGGCGCGTACGTGCCGCGTTATCGTCTGCCCGCCAAGGAAGTTGCGCGCGTATGGACAGGCGGCAAAGGCGGACTCCCCATCAAGGAGAAAGCCGTCCCTGGGCTGGATGAAGACGTCATCACCATGTCCATTGAGGCGGCGCGCAACGCGATGAAGCGCGCCCAAATTGACCCGACCGAACTGCGGGCGGTCTGGGTCGGGTCTGAGTCGCATCCGTATGCGGTGAAACCAACTTCCACCTTGGTCGCTGAGGCGATTGGCGCCGTCCCGAACACGCAAGCCGCCGATTGGGAATTCGCCTGCAAGGCTGGCACCGAAGCGCTCGTCGCCGCGATGGGTTTGGTCGGCTCGGGCATGGGCAAATATGCAATGGCGATCGGCATGGACACCGCGCAAGGCAAGCCAGGCGACGCGCTCGAGTACACCGCGGGCGCGGGTGGCGGCGCGTACATCGTCGGTCCCGCCGAAGAATCGCTGGCGGTCATCAACGCCTCGTATTCGTACGTCACCGACACGCCCGATTTCTGGCGGCGCTCCGACGCGAAGTATCCCGAACACGGCATGCGCTTCACGGGCGAACCCGCTTACTTCAAACACGTCAGCGAAGCCGCCACGCATCTGATGGAAGCCTCAGGCACCACCGCCAAAGATTACAAGTGGGCGATCTTCCACCAGCCCAACACAAAATTCCCGCAGCGCGTCGCATCGGGTCTCGGCTTCTCGATGGATCAGATCGAACCTGGGCTCCTCGTCCCTGTGATCGGGAATACGTACGCGGGCGCGTCCATGATCGGACTCACTGCGACTCTCGACATTGCCCAGCCTGGTGATCGGATTCTCGTCGTCTCTTTCGGAAGTGGAGCTGGGTCCGACGCCTTCGACATCACCGTCACCGACGCCGCCCCGCTCCGCGCAGATCTAGCCACGAAGACGCAGGATTACGTGAAGAGGCGGACGGAAATTGATTACGCAACGTATGTGCGATTCAGGGGTAAGTTGCAGATGAAATAAACGATTAAGGATGTCGTTGCGAGGAGGGCTCTTGCTCTTCCCGACGAAGCAATCTCCTGTTATGTGGAGACTGCTTCGGCAAAGAACAAGAACGCCTCGCAGCGACATCATGTTACTTATGCTTCACACATCTCTAGTCTCTAATCTCTAGTCTCTTAACAACAAAATTAGGAAATCATTTATGTCTGAAGTTATCATCGCAGGTATCGGTCAAACAGAAGTCGGCGAACATTGGGACATCGGTCTGCGCGACCTCGCCTTTGCCGCCATTCAAGACGCGGTCAAAGATTCGGGCGGACTCAAACCGCAATCGCTATTCGTTGGCAACATGCTCGCGCCGAATCTTTCCAATCAAGCGCATCTCGGCGCGTTGATCGCGGATTACGCGGGCTTGCTCGGCATCGAAGCCGTCACCATCGAAGCGGCGGGCGCATCGGGCGGCGCGGCATTGCGGCAGGGCTATCTTGCCGTCAAAAGCGGAATGGTGGATGTCGCGCTCGTCCTCGGCGTGGAAAAATTTACGGATAAGGTCGGTCCAGGCGTGGACGCCGCGCTCGCCACAACAGGCGATGCAGATTTCGAGTCAGTGCAGGGAATGACTCCCGCCGCGCAAGCCGCTCTATTGATGAAACGCTAC
>JAXLVX010000094.1:0-8599 GCA_046328795.1 Anaerolineales bacterium
GAACTAGCGAAGAACGGCGTCATTCTGCCTATTGACGATCTGGGTTATAAGCGCGATGAGTTCATCCCGTCCTTGGCGGATGCGTTCACCTATGACGGCAAGTCCTACGGCGTTCCCAAGGATTTCAACACGCTGGGCATGTTCTACAACAAAGACCTGTTCGACAAGGCTGGCTTGGAATATCCGACCGACGATTGGACATGGGATAACCTCAAAGAGGCGGCTGGAAAATTGACGGATCTTTCCGACGCTAATAAACCTGTCTATGGCTTCTGCACCCCGGCTGACCCGGGTCGCTTCCCGGTGTTTGTATTCCAAAATGGCGGCACGGTGATGAATGCAGATTACACCGATACCACCCTCGACAGTGATGCCGCCGTGCAAGCCGGCGATTTCTATACCAGCTTCCGCGCGGAGAAGGTTGGCGCTACGCCTGCTGACTTGGGCGAAGGCTGGCAAGGCACTGTCTTTGGTAAGGGACAATGCGCCATGGTTTATGAAGGCGGTTGGTTGATCCCGTATCTGCGCGATCAGTTCCCCACTACAAAATATGGTGTCGTTCTTCCTCCAGCAGGTCCTGCGGGCGAAGGCAATTTGATCTTTACGGTTGCTTGGGGTATTTCTGCCAACGCGAAGAATCCTGATGCGGCATGGAAAGTGGTTGACTTCCTGACCAATGCCGCCAGCCAGCAAACCGTCTTGGAAAGCGGCTTTGCTTTGCCTTCTCGTGTCTCTCTGCAAGATAGCGAATACTTGAAGAACAATCCCAACACCGCCGAGATCTTCAACGGCGCTTCGAACGGAGCAGTTCCTTTCTTCTGGGGCGCTGTCGGGTCAGACGTAAACGACCAAATGGGTAAGGCTTTGGAGCGTGTCTTCAAGGAGAATCAATCTGTCGCAGACGCTTTGAAAGAGGCGAGCGACGCCATCCGCGACGCTATCAAAAAGCAGTAACCCAGTTCGAACATGATCACGAGGGAGGCGGAACTTTATCCGCCTCCCTCCGAGAGGAGACCTGGTGAGCCGCAAGATCAGCCGCAAGAAAATGTCTGAAGCCATTACCGGATATTTGTTTCTATCCCCATGGCTGTTCATCTTCTTTACTTTCAGCGTGTTTTCTCTTGGGTACGCGCTCTACCTTTCCTTTACGGATTACAACCTGCTTAAACCGCCGATCTTGTGGGGATGGGAAGGCTATAAACGCGTATTCGAAGATGACATATTCTTGAGCAAGGCATTGCCAAATACATTCAAATATGTTTTGGTCGTTGTGCCTATTCAGACCATGATCAGTTTGGTCTTGGCATTTGCCATGGATCAAAACCTGCGCTTCCGGCGATTCTTTCGTACAGTTTTTTACTTGCCCTCCGTAACATCCTCTGTTGTGATTTCGTTGATCTTTGTTTGGTTGTTCGCGCCGCAGGGCATCTTCAACCAGGTTACCAGCCTCACCATCAACTGGCTCGATGAACCGAAATATGCCTTCTATGTAATTATGGGCATGAACATCTTTACCACCAGCGGAACCTTGATGCTCATTTTTCTGTCGGGCTTGCAGGACATATCTCCTTCCATTTATGAAGCCGCGGAGATTGACGGAGCCAACCCGATTCAGATCTTTTTCAGGATCACCATTCCCATGCTGCGCCCCGTCATCTTTTTCGTGGTCACGGTGGGAGTGATCGGATGCTTTCAGGTGTTTGACCAGATCTTCGTCATGACAAAAGGCGGACCGCTTGACAGCACCACGACCCTGACCTACTTGATCTACAAATGGGCGTTCCGCGACACCTCCATCAAAATGGGACAAGCCTCCGCCTTGGCGGTCATTCTGACTTTGATCATTTTGACGGTGACTATGCTTCAGCGCCGCGTGATCGAAGGCAGCGGTTCAACCACCCAGTAGGAGGCGATGTGACCACACTCTCCAAAACTCCGTCACGAACGTCTAATCAATGGGTAGGGGAACTCTGGGAGCGGCTCAAGTCGCCCTTTTTCTATACCCTGCTTATCGTTTGGGGAATTATTTGTCTTGCGCCGCTCTACTTCACGTTGGTCTACTCTTTCAAACCGGTCAGAAGCGTCTATACTCCGCCAATTTGGTGGCCCTCGCCCTTTACATTAGATAACTACCGAACCGTCTTTCAATCTTTCGATCTGTTTCCTGTCTGGTTGTATAACAGCGCGTTTGTTGCAGTGATCGTCACCGTGTTGCGGGTGCTCTTCTGCGCCATGGCTGGATATGCGTTTGCGCGCATGGAATTTCCCTTTAAGAACTTCTTGTTCACCGCGTTATTGGTCTCCATGATGATGCCGAGCGTAGTGACCCTGATTCCCAAATTCCTGATCATTGGTCCCGGTGTTATCAAAGGAGGGTTGGAGATCGGACCGTTCACCATCCCTACCGGCTTTCATCTGATTGACAGACTGGGCGGCGTGATTCTCCCCACAGTTGTGGAAGCCTTTGGGGTATTTATGATGACCCAATTCTACAAATCTTTTCCAAGAGAATTGGAAGAAGCGGCGATGATGGACGGCTCTGGACGTTGGAGCACATTTTTCAGGATCGTCCTGCCGGTGAGCCAAACTCAATTGATCACGTTAGCCCTGCTCACGTTTCAAGGCGAGTGGAATCGTTTCATGGAGCCGCTGGTCATCCTGCGCACTCCTGAGAAATTCACCCTGCCGCTTGGCTTGCAATGGTTCCATGGTGAATATTACAGTCTGTATTCGGTGATTCTGGCAGGCTCTTTGTTCAATACCATTCCAATTCTGATTCTTTTCTTCCTCTTCCAGAAATACTTTATTCGAAGCATCGCCACCAGCGGCTCGAAAGAAGCCTAATTTTCTCCCATTAGCCCGCCCTGTTTTTTAGGGAAACAGGGCGGGTATCATTTTCCAACAGGTTATCATGTGGACATTCTCAGAAAATTCATTTAATCCAGAATCACAGAATCATAAAGAAACTATTTTCACGATAGGCAACGGCTATCTTTCCACGCGCGGCGCGATGGAGGAGGGATACCCCAAAGAGCGGCGCGCGACGTTTGTGCATGGCGTGTTCGACGATGTGCCCCTAGTCTTCACCGAACTAGCAAATTCGCCGGACTGGCTTCCTGTACACATTTATTTGAACGGAGAACGCTTCTCGATTGACGCCGGCACGGTCGAGCATTTTGAGCGTCACTTCGACCTTCACACCGGCGTTCTAACGCGGACCGTCGGCTGGCGCTCGCCTTCGGGCAACTCTGCCACAATCGTCTTTGAACGCTTTGCATCACTGGCAGACCAACACTTGCTGTGTATTCGATGCCGGGTCACACCTGAGTTTGACGGCACAGTGGAGATCCGCGCCAGCCTGAATGGAAATATGGACAACGAGGGCTATGCTCATTGGGAATGGATCGGTCAAGGAGAAAGGAATGGCGTTTACCATCTTCATAGCCGGACCCGCTCCTCCAAAATTGACCTCGCGCTTGCGATGAGGCTTATCACAAGTTCAGCCCCGGTCCGCTCGGAATACTGGGATGCAAAAAGCGTCCCCACATTGAGTATGTCGTTTTCTGCGAAACGCGGCGAGGCGATCACCGTTGACAAAATGGTAGGCATCGCAACTTCACGTGATGCAGCGAAACCTGTTGAGATGGCTGAGGAACGCGTCCGCGCCGCTGCAAGTTGGGAGTCCGCGTTCGAGGCGACGAAGCAGGCTTGGGTCCGCGAATGGAATCGTTGTGACGTCGAGATCGAAGGGGATGAGGAGGCGCAGCTTGCCATCCGATTCAATATTTTCCAAATGTTGATCGCGGCTCCTCATCGCGATAATCGCGTCAGCATCGGCGCAAAGACTCTTTCAGGCTTTGGGTATCGTGGGCACGCATTTTGGGATACCGAGATTTTCATGCTTCCATTGTTTCTCTACACCGCGCCGGAGATCGCCCGCAACCTTCTTGATTATCGTTATGAACGCCTGCCTGGCGCGCGACAGAAAGCGAAGGACAACGGATTTGAAGGCGCGCAATTCCCGTGGGAGAGCGCTGATACAGGGGAAGAAGTGACACCCACGTGGTTGCCGCATTTTGCGGATCGTAAAAAACTCATTCGCATTTGGACGGGCGATATCGAAATACACATCTCGGCGGATGTTGCCTACGCCGCTTATGGCTATTGGCAAACAACAGGCGACGATCCTTGGTTTATCGAAAAGGGCGCTGAATTAATTCTTGATACGGCAAAGTTTTGGGCTTCGCGTGCGGAATGGAATGAAGACGCTCAACGTTATGAATTCAATGATGTGGTCGGACCCGATGAATATCACGATCGCGTGGATAATAATTATTACACCAACCGCATGGCAAAATGGAATTTACAAACCGCGTTGGATGTGTTGGACTGGCTCAAAGCGCATGCTCGCGCAAAAGCGGATGAACTGACCCAACGCCTCGGACTCGCCCCCGACCGGCTCGCCAAATGGACGGAGGTTTTGTCTCAGATTTACCTTCCCGTCCGCGCCGACGGTCTGATCGAACAATTCGAGGGCTACTTCCAACGCCGCGACGTGGATCTGGCTTCGTTGGAGCCTCGGAATATTTCTGCGCAGGCTTTGTTTGGCATTGAGGGCTGTAACGAAACTCAGGTGATCAAACAGCCGGACGTGCTCATGCTCCAATATCTTCTGTTCAATGAATTTACCGATGATCAAATTCGCATCAACTATGATTACTACACCGCGCGTACCGATCACACATTTGGCTCCTCGTTGGGACCATCCATTCAGGCGATTATGGCGTGCGAAGTCGGAAAACCTGACGATGCCTATGAACATTTTATCCGTGCGGTTCGCGCGGACCTGCGAGATGTGCGCGGCAACGCCGGCGATGGCATCCATGGCGCTTCAGCGGGCGGCACATGGCAGGCAGTTGTCTTCGGGTTTGGAGGTCTGCGAGTGACGCCGCAGGGTTGGACGACACAGCCGCGCTTGCCCAGGCATTGGAAGCGGCTTTCATTTCGATTCATTCACCGAGGGAAGCCCGCAGTTGTTGAGATTACAAACCCTATAGCATCTGAGCAAGCCGCAGAACCTGTTTCGTGATGATCGCACGTTTCGGATCTGTGGATTGGAGATTTGAATGATGAATTCCGCGATAAAAGGTTTCATCTTTGACCTCGACGGTGTGTTGGCTGACACCACCGAATATCACTTTCTCAGGTGGAAGAAGATCGCCGACGAATTGGGCATCCCCTTTACACGTCAGGAAAACGAAGCGTTGCGCGGCATCCCGCGCCGCGAATCGTTGATGCTGATCCTCCATGGACGGAAACCCGGAGTGGACAGATCGTCGAGTTGATGGCTCGGAAAAATCGGCACTATCTCGAATTGATTGACAAGATCACCCCGCAAGAACTATTGCCCGCCGCGCTCGCACTTCTCGAAGAAATCCGCGCGGCTGGGTTGAAGTCCGCGTTGGGGTCAGCCAGCAAGAACGCGCCAAAAGTTATTGAGCGACTTGGCATTGCGAACTTACTGGACGCGATATCCGATGGGAACAGCGTGGAACGTCAGAAACCCGCGCCAGATTTGTTCCTCCATGCCGCCGAGCAGTTGGAATTGCCGCCCTCAGAATGTGTGGTGGTGGAAGATGCTGCCGCAGGAATCGAAGCCGCTCGCGCGGGCGGCTTTCGCTCGGTTGGCTTGGGTCCGCGAGAACGCGTGAGCGAGGCGGATGCTATATTTCCATCACTGGACGGGGTGAGGTTGAACGATCTGCTCTCGGCGTTGAGTTAGTTGACCTCTTGCAAAAGTCATTTTTGCCACAGAGATCACATATGTGCATGCAAACGGGGCAGGCAAAAATTTTGAGTTTTTTCCTCAGAAAACAACACGGCGCTCCAAACGGAGCGCCGTGTTCGATTAGGATTACCGTTCAACACTTATTAGTACTGCCCGTATCATCAAACGTTTTTTATACGTGTTGGTCTTGGCGTCGTATTCTTTGCATGTAAGCAATGTCAACCACGCCTTCTCTTCATGCTTCATGACAGACGCATCGTTCGGTTTGACGACTTCACTGCCGCGCACTTCGTAGGTGAATTTCGCGCCGTACGCATGGATGATGATCTTGTCGCCATATTTGAGTTTGCTCAAATTGAAGAACGGACCCGGCAAGCCGTTGTATCCGTAGACGTGTCCCGTTAGCACGCTGTTACCGTTCCAGGATGGGAACGCGCTTCCTTCCAGCCACCCAGCCTGATCTCCCAGCCAGGATACGTCCCACTCCCCGTTCTTCAGCGGCACTCCTACGATCGGCATTTTGATGCCAAGCGATGGGATCTCCACGAACAGCCCGTCGGTCTGAGTGTATTGCACGGGCGCAAAGTTACTCATATCCGTCTTCACGAATGGGGCAAAGCCGGTATCGGGCAGATCGTTGGGGAGTCTGCCGTTAATATTCACCGTAGCCGACACGCCATACACGTTTACGGCATCCAGTGGATCGTACCAGCGTTCTGTCGATTCGACATTGTGAACACTCAACTGGACCGGCAACCCGCCGATACCCGGATCAATCGGCAGGGAAGTCCAGGCAACCGAGCCGGTGTTCGCGGCTGGCGCGCTTAACAGGCGGGCATCAAAAGTAATGGTAGATGTTGCGCCCAACGGGAATAGATCCCATTGGAATATTAGGTTGGATGTCGCTCCCGGATAGGCAGGCGGCGCCGGGGTAGTTGGCGCAAGCCCGGCGTAGACTACCGATCCCGGCACATATTCGAGCGAGGGCGGCAGGATGTCTGTTACCACTACATCAAAAGCGTCTGTTGAACTCTGGAGAGTGTGTTCAATCGAGAGCGTGAACCGAATGGTTGATCCTACAAGAACATTACTGGAAGGTGTTGCAGTTTTATCAATGGTCAGGTCCGGTTCCAGGATCCGCACATTTGGCGCGCTGGTGGTAAAGGAGCCGCCTGTCCATGCCCAGGTGACGCTGTTGTTCAACGTGCCGCCTTCTTGATTCTCGATCACATCGAGCACAATGGCGCGATAGCGGACCAACAGGGTCGAGGGAGTTGCCTGAGCGGCGATATTGCCAATCGTGAAAACCACTTGCCTGCCCGGGTTTGCCGGGTTGGCTGCCGAGTCGCCCGGGTCGGTGATCGAGGATACAGTTGCAGTCGGGCAGACGGCTGCGGTTTGATCGGCGCCAGCCACTTCCACATACAGACAGTCTACGAAGGCGAGTCCCTTATCCATCTGGTCGGTGAGCGTAACGTTCGTCAGCGGTGTTCCGACGGGCAGGTTGATCGTTACTTCGTAGGTGACGATCTCGCCAATAGCCACATCCGTTCCGGCTGTGAACGCTTCGCTTGTGGAGGCAATGGATTTGACAAAACCACCGCTATTGCCAACGAAGCCGAAGTCCACGGTGGGATCGTAGGTGGTGCCGGTGGCATCTGTGACGGTGTTGTTGGTGGCGGCGCCCGCATTGCCGGGGTTCAAAGTGACGACCGAACTGGAGGCTTGTCCAACTGCTGTGCCAATGCCATTGTCGTTGTTGTCAATATTTTGATTTGCATCGGTTGTATCGCCGTTATTGGCGGTATCCACGGTGCTGGAGTACCCGACAGGCGGGGTGACGCGAACGATGTAATCTCCTTCGGGAAGTCCGGAGAAGAGGTAGGTTCCGCCCGCGCCGGTGGTGACCCCTCCCGCGCCATCGTCTGCTGTGCCGAGGATGCCGTCAACTCCGACGTTAATCTCAGTTGTGCCGTTGGCGGCGAAGAGTTGAACGGTTGCGCCAGCGAGAGGCGTTTCCCCGGCGTTGAAGGCGCCGTCGTTGTTGGCATCGACGAAGACCAGGTTGCCCAACTGCCCGCGATAGAAGCCAAAGTCGACGGTGCGGTTGCTGTAATCGTTCGGCGATTCGCCCGCTGGGTTGGTGGGATCGGCATCCGTGTCGTTGATCGGCTCGTTTGCGGCGGGCCCCAGCGTGACCGCGCCGCTGATGACCGCGCCGTTGAACGCGCCCGCGGTTTGGCGGGTGCCGTTGTCGTCGTTGTCTGTGTCATTGTCGGGATCGGGCGCGGCGGTTTCGTTCACGACACCCGTTCCGTTGAGGGTTGTGCCGCTGCTCCAGTAGCCGGTCAGCGGGCCGCCATTGAATTGGCTGGCTGGGATGACCACCACATAGTCGCCTGCGGCCAGATTGTCGAAGCGATAGTAGCCGCCGTTGGCGGTCGTCGTTGTGGCGAGAACCGCGCCGGTGGGATTCCCGCCCGCGTCTGCCGCGTACAACTGAACGGTCACGCCGTTGACGCCCACTTCCGTTCCGTTGATCGCGCTGGAGTTGTCGGTGTCGAACCAGACGCGGTTACCCAGGCTGAACGTGGAGAGAACCGTTAAAGTGTCAGTGGCGGGATCGTTATTCGTTATGCCGCCGTTGGCAGTCAATGCTCCAGCGGGGATAGTGTTTATGTATGTGCCGGGGCGAGTGCTGATCACGTCAACAAAGATCACACAACTATCACCGGGCGAACCAAGCGCTGTTAAACCGCCGCCGCTCAGTTGAATTGTTTGCGAGCCGGGGTTGGCGGTAAGCGTTCCGCC
>JAXLVX010000095.1:0-8572 GCA_046328795.1 Anaerolineales bacterium
GAGTCGAACCATCTCTTCTCTGGGGTAGTTATGGAGAATTCAAACGGCAATGTTTCCCCATATTCTCTCAAATTTAAGAGTTGACGCTCTAGATCATTCGCTCGCTCAGGCGAAAGAATTTCCTGGAATTTACTGCTATGCAAAAGAATTGGAAAACGCTCTTGAAGGTGGGGCGAATCGAATCGGTACTCCAGCACAGAACCGTCAAGGTCAAGTAAAACGGTAAAGTCGGCAAAAGCTTGAAGGGATACTCCAAGCTTCGAAAGCGTCCCCGTGAATAGACTCAACTGATTGTCCATGTTAAAAACGAAACACGGCGGACGCGGGGCATAGTGATTCCCTTTGCCACTACGCCCCCAACTCCGCCGCGTCATCCAATGCAACTGCGCTCAGAATGAATCCTGACGCTTCCGCTCGTTTCGGGGTTTAACTCGCTTGCAACGCTTGATGAACTTTTTGAGCAAAATCTGCCAAGTTCTCGGCGCGAATGGATTTGATCACGGTCGACTCGCGGTCTGTGAGCGTAAAAGGCTGACCCAGATAGCCTTTCGCCAACGCTTCTTCCGGTTGTCGTATCAGCATATCGCGGAATTGACCGCTTACAACAGCCGCGGCGAATAAGCGATGAAGACCGGTCCGTTCGACTGTGACTTGGCGATGACTCATAGCAGGCGCAGTGTAGGCTTCAAAGGTAAGGATTGCCATGGTAGTCTCCTTTTCAGGTATTTGGTGTAGAACTAGCGTCCGCCAGCGCTACCATCAGCAGGCGAGCGACGTCCGCCCATGCCACCATCGGAGGGTGAACGACGACCACCCATGCCACCGTCAGAGGGCGATCTGCGACCACCCATTCCACCATCGGAAGGAGAGCATAGAGACAATTTAGTATTCATTGGAAACCTCTTGTTCATAATTTTCCCCCATCTTACTCATACCCAGGCTACAAAACAGACTGCAAAATCAGACTAGACAAATTTCATTACAAGATCAGTTCCCGATAGGTAAGTTGTAATTCATCTGAGGGTTCTAAACCTAATTCTTCCGCCAGCAAAGTTCGATATTCCTGAAAACGTCGAATAACCGAAGCCCTATCCCCTTTTGCCGCATACGCGCGTAGTTCCACTTGATAGATCAGCTCATTGAAGCGATCCTGTCCCAGCGCGATTTTGCATATTGCTAGGCAATCATCTATCTGATTGGTGTCCAAATATAAATGCGCCAATTCATCCAAAGCCGAGCGATAGATGCGCCCAAGCCTCTCCCGCTCTAATAACACCCAATCATCATCCAATTCTGAAAGATACGAACCCTCTACGAGTTCCGTTGCTTTTCGATAAAACCCTATCCGTTCGATCACATCTTGGGTCTGTTGAGCGTGTTTGAGATATGACTCAAATGCTTCAACATCATATTCATAATCCAGATCACGATTGAAACGATAATTCTCTTCTTCGAACAATATCACGTTTCTGCCTGCGGCGCGCCTAAGCCAATAAATCTCGTTCTTAAATCGTTTTTTAATGGCTTGAGGGTTATCAACATCTGGCCATAATGTGTTGGCGATTTGTTCCTTGGTTAGCGGTTCTTGGATATATAAGAAATAGAAGAAAAGATCACGTACCGACTGAGTTCGCCAATCCGATATATTTACTGCTCTGTCATTCACGACAACCTCACCTCGTCCAAAAGCGCGAACCTTTAGTCCTGCAGATGGCATCCGAATCGATTGCGCCAATCTGCGTAGAGATCTACGATACCCCGGCATGTCCTCGCGTAGTTGCCTCGATTGTTCCAGCATTCTACCAATAGATTTACCTATCTCCACATCGCTTTGTAGCGAGGAAAGCCATGACGATGCTTGAAGCACAGCAATTAGCAAAGCATGATTTGTTTTATCTCCCGACTCAATAAGGCTGGAAAACTCAAACCGTGCCTGTTCTTGCATAGCAATCTGCCCGTAGGTCGCTACCAGCCAAACCCTGCTCCATTGACATTCTGCATCTCTTCCATCCTGTAGAAAACTGGATTTCGCTTCGGTTAAAAGATTGACCGCCTTTTGTATTCACCTATTAAGAGTTGAAATCTGCCTTCAAGAAACGTCCATAAACCACGTTCATAGTTGGACGGATTAATCTTCATTTTTTCTGAAACAACTTAAGAAAATTAGACGCGGACTCCACGTCCTTACGTAAGAGAGCTAAATTTGCCTGTGCCAGGATTAGATAATTAGAAATGAATAATCCAGACACATCGCTTGCAACTATCGCAGCTTGTTCGTATGCTTGAATCGCCGCTTCAGAACTCCTCAACCTCGCTATAAAGATCGCCAAGTCCAGTAAGAATAAGAGCTTCAGCGCGATGATTACGGCTGCTTTGCACATTCAAGACCTTCTTCGAATGTCCCAGAAGCAAGTTCATACTCACCTAATTGAAGATACAAAACCGCCAGATTGTTTAGCGTATCTGCTTGTGCATTCAGATTTTTTTCGAGCCGTAATCTGCTGAGTGGATTCTTGATAAAGATCTTTAGCGGTCTTGGTGTCCTGTTGCGGCACGTACCATAGCAGTCTCTGCCAATAGAATCGAAATGTTTCCCGATTCATTCAACTCCTTATACAACGATAGGGAATGTTCAAGGTACTTGATCGCATTTCGAGACTCACCCATTCGATAGGAGTTCAACCCTTGATCCTCAATGCTTCTGCGTATAAAGGTTGAAGGGAAGAATCACTGCTCCACCATACGAAGCACGTTGCCGTGTCTTTCAACGAATCAGAATATAACCCCAAACCACGCAGGGTATTAGCGCGCCGCACGAGCGCAAGCGCCAAGCCGCCAGCATTGCCTTCTTTCTTATATGAATCTACAGCCAAATCCAACAAGGTATTGGCTTCAGGTAGATTTCCCTTCATTGCGGATATCGCCCCTCGCAGAGAGATCAATCCGCGCTGAACGAGATCGTTGCCGCGGGCAGGGCATTAATCCATCCTTCGAGCGTCACCAGCGCCGTCTGTAGCATGGGTGCGCCGGCACGCTCCACCAATCCTGCCAGTGCGTCAGTGTCGTTCAATCTGCTTGCATGTGAAATATGCCTTCTCCCATTCACCAACCGTTTCGTATGCCTTCACCATCCGTTCAAGCATCGGTTGGATTTCCTGCGGACGCTCCTTTTTCAAACGCGATTGCAGAAACTCGCGAAAGAGCGGATGATAACGAAGCCAGCGGCCATCTTCCAACGGGAGGACAAATAGGTTTTTATCAAGGACCCATCCCATTAACTCAAGCCAGCTAGGGGGTGTCGCATAGAACGGACCAAGCGCGATCTCGCAGAATTCCGCGTTGAATTCCTCAGGCAGGGAAGTTCGCAGCAGGAACTCGCGGATGTGTTGCGGCTGTTGATCAAGCACTTGGCGTCCCAAATACGAATAGGTGTCTACGTTGGCAACCTGCATCCCCGCAGTTTCGGAAAGCGCCATGCCCGTGATCCAACCACCGGTCTTGTTGATGAGTTCATTCGCTTTCTCATCCGATAAATGCTTGTGATGATTCTGCGCGTATAACGCTTGCAACTCGCGCGGCTGGAACGCCAGGTCCATGTGATTGATCCCCGCCACTTGTTCTCGCGCAACCATCAATGTCACATCGTCCAGTTCAGGAAGCGTGCGGGAGGAAATGATCAGGTGGCAATTCTCGTCCACCAATTGAAGAAAGCGATTGATCAGGGAAGAGATCACCGGCGTCTCGTCAAGCAAATGGTAATCGTCAACAATGAGGAGATAATCGCTCTCAATGCGATCGTAGAGTTCGTTGGTCAACTCTACCAGTAACGCCTCGGCATCGGTCTCGATACTTTTCAGATTATTTAACAGGTTCAGGGATGATTCCCCCACCCCGGGAAAACGCTCGGCAAGCGACGCGATCAGATACGCCATGAACCTTTGCGGATCACGATCCAACGGGTCGAGCGTCAGCCAGCAGACCGGCATATCTGTTTGATTAGCCAGATCAATCAACAGCGAAGTCTTGCCATATCCCGCGGAAGCAGAGAGCAGGACAAGTTTATTTTCGAGGTGAGATTTTAATTTCTCCAACAACCGATGGCGCGACAAGAGCTCCCGGCGGCGTGTCGGGACAATGATCTTTGTTTTGCTAATGGGGATGGACGACTTTGTCATTCGATCTGACAAACCTTTGCCTAATTGTACTGAATTTTAGGGCAGATTCCATCTGTATTTTGTTACAAACAGAAAGTGACGGACTTCAGGGTTTGGACAACTCTTCCAACATACGCGCATGGATGCCGGGCGCAGTGGCAAGGATGGATTGCGGCGGGGAAATAAAATCCGCATCGCCGCGGATGTTGGTCACGCGCGCGCCTGCCTCCTCGCAGACCAAGCCTCCCGCCGCCACGTCCCATGGCTTGAGCGAGAGTTCCCAAAAGCCGTCAAAGCGACCCGCGCCCACGTAGCACAGATCCAACGCGGCAGAACCGAGGCGGCGCACGCCCTGCGAAAGTTTGGCGAAATGGACGAAGTTAGCAAAATTATCTTGCGCCGTATTCCACGTATCGTAAGGGAAGCCGGTGACTAACAGGCTTTTCTGTAATTCGGTCGTGGACGAAACTTGTAATCGCTTGCCGTTGAGGTAAGCGCCCTTCCCGCGTTCGGCGGCGAACATCTCATCGCGCAACGGATCGTACACCGCGCCCAGTTTCAACGCCCCGGAAGAAGCGTAGGCAATTGAGACAGAAAAAATAGGAACGTGATGCGCATAATTCACCGTCCCATCCAGCGGATCAATGTACCAACTGTGATCTTTGTCTCCATGGATCACCCCGCTTTCCTCTGCGACAATGTGATGGCTGGCAAAATCTGACTTCACCCTCGCCAACAAAAACTCTTCCGATTGACGATCCACCTCGGTCACGAGATCAATCACGCCTTTATAGCTTACTTCATGTTGTTTGTTATAACCCTCTCGCAAAATCGCGCCTGCTTCGCGGGCAAGGTCTTCCAGATAAGAAAGTGTCGGCTGCATTCATGCTCCCAAAAAAATTTGCGGCGGGTTCGCGCCCGCCGCATGTTGTGAAATTATTTTCTCAAGCCTTCGAGCGTCTTATAAATATCGTACAGTTCGGTCTGTATCTCATCGCGGTCGCGCATGGACTGTTGAAGCAGAGCCTCGAATGCGGGCTTCTGGTCGGGCGGAAGCGTGAGCATGAGCCGCTCGGCGCGCGTGATCTGAGAATTCTTGTGGCGCAATTTATTTTCAAGCCGCGTGCGATAGCCTTGATAGAACCGTTCCATGTCGAGCGGTTGAGGCTGAGTGAAAGGCTGCTGAGTGACCAGCTCGGCGACCGTCAGCAAAAAATCCTCGGTGTCAATCGGTTTTTCGATGAAACGCGAAGCGCCGAGGCTCAGAGCAAATTCTTTATCCTCCGGCGTAACATACGTGGCAGATAAAAACACAACCGGGATGGCGCGCGTCTCAGGCTGGAGGCGCAGTTTCTGCACGAACGCATATCCGTCCAGTTTCGGCATCAAAATATCGGTGATGATGAGCGCGGGCTTCTGCTTCGCTATCACTTCGAGCGCTTCTTCCCCATTCCGCGCCGTGATCACAGCATAGCCCTTGAATCGCAAGGTGACTTCAAGCAGTTCAAGGACATTGGGGACATCTTCGACGATGAGGACGGGTCCATACATAGGAGGCATGACTGAATTTTACCGTACACAGCGGATGGAAAGCCCCGCTTCATTCTTTGACATGAAACTGCCACCGTTGCGTGAGCCGACGCTGCCCTTCGGCATTTATCCCGTCCACACGCGCGAGCCAAGCGCGGAGCCGGCAAACTCGACGGCGAGTTGGGCGGTGTGATTTTTTTCATCCAGGATCGGGTTGACCTCGACGATGTCCATGCCGATAAATTTACCCGTCTCTGCAATCACCTCGCAGGCAAGATGCGCCTCGCGATACGTCAGCCCGCCTGGCACCGGAGTGCCAACCCCCGGCGCAAAACGCGGATCGAGCGCGTCCATATCCATGGAAAGATAGATGCCGTCTGTATCCCGGCTGACGCGCCCGATACATTGTTCCAATGCGGCAAGCATACCGATGCGGTCAATCTGTTCCATGCTCAACACAAGCACACCGGCTTTGCGCAAGTTGTCTTTTTCGCCGGAGTCTAGGTCACGCGCCCCAAGAATGGCGACCCGGCTGGGGTCCACGACCGGAGGCGTTTCGCCCCACAGCGCGGTCAGGCGCGGATCGCCGAGTCCGCATAATGCGGCGAGCGGCATCCCGTGAATATTTCCCGAAGGTGTTGTTTCGTGCGTATTGAAATCGGCGTGCGCATCGAGCCAAATGACGCCGATGCGCTTGTTCTTCGCCGCGCCGCGCACAGAGCCAACGGAGAGGCTATGATCGCCGCCCAGCACCAGCGGAAAATGTCCGCTCTGAATGGAGGTGGCAACCGCGCCCGCCACGCGTCTTGCCATCGGCACGATGCAATCAATGTGTTTGAGTTTTGGCTCGGTGATCGTGCACGTTTCTGAAATTGGAACCTCGATGTTGCCCTTATCTTCGACATCGTGACCCAACGCCTGCAATCGTTCGCGCAGGCTGGCATAGCGGATCGCGCTGGGACCCATATCCACCCCCCGGCGACTCTGACCAAAATCCATTGGCACACCGATAATATCTATTTGCATTTGTATCTCCTAAAATTATTTTAACCGCGAAGACGCGAAGAACGCGAAGTTTATTTTTTAAAGAAGGGAAGACCTTTTAGGGTAGGGAGTCTCCCCAGAGAGGTTAAGGACGAATCGCTTGATTCCATGTTTCATCAACGGAACATTCCAATTCAGGAGGAAACCGAGTTTACATCCGCTCAACTTCATATACGTCAACAATTGGGCTTCGTGAACCGGCAAAAGGGATTCAACGACCTTATTCTCAACAATAACCAATTTATTTATGAGTGTATCAATCTTATATCCTACGTCGATCTTTTGATCTTCATACACTAGAGGAAGTTTTACTTCCGTTTCCGCATCCCAACCGCGTTGCTTGAGTTCATAAGAATGACAATGTTGATATGCCGATTCTAGCAAACCGGGACCCAATGCCTTATGCACCTTGATCGCGCAATCAACAACATCCTTAGCAATCGCCTCTATATCTGGCATCTCTTCTTCCTCCTTAAATCTCTTTGCGTCCTTCGCGCCTTCGCGGTTAAAAAAGTTCACAAGCCGTACATGGTCACTTTGTTCTTGCCCGCATCTTTAGATTGATACAAAGCCCGGTCTGCGGCTTGCAAGACAGTCTCATCCGTCAACCCGTGCTGAGGAAAGGATGCCGCTCCAGCCGAAAACGTAGCGAACAATTTCATGCCTTCATATTCAATCGCAGTTTCCGAAAAACTCTGACGCCACGTCTCGGCGCGTTCGTACGCGGTCTCGAGCGATGCGCCAGGCATGAGAATGACGAACTCTTCGCCACCGAACCGACAGACCACGTCGCTCTTGCGCGTTTGCTGAACAAGGAAAGAGGCGATCTTTTGCAGGACAATATCTCCGCATTTATGACCATAGGTGTCGTTGAATTTCTTGAAATTATCAACATCCATGATGACCACAGAGAGCGGAATCCCTTCGCGTTCCGCGCGGGCAACTTCCAACGATAGAAATTCGTTCATGTAGCGGCGATTGTAGACATCCGTCAGCGGGTCGCGGATCGCCTGTTCCTGCAATTCGTCACGCAGTTTGTTGATCTCATCAAGTTGATGCGTGAGGGTATCATTGGCAAACTTGAGATCGTTCTCCAGCCATTTGTGTTCGGTGATGTCGTGAGCCACGATCACGCGCCCTTCGAGCTGACTCGCCGAGTTGTACAGGGCAGTCACCATCACTTCGAGCGTGCGGGGCGGGTCGCCGGGGATTTGAATCTCCTCGTGAGTTTCATTTGAAGATAAAAAACTTTGAAGGAGCAGGGGCCACTCGCGGAACACTTCCAGCGGATCGTGTCCGATGATGTCATCCATATCCTTGCCCAAGACTCGTTGGGCAATGGTGTTAGCATCCACGACGATATCGTTCGCATCCACCACAAAGACCATCTCTGGGATATGTTCCAATACGTTGTGGCGCGCAATGGGAATAAGATCAAAGATGCGAAGCCCGAACACGCCAACGGCGATCAGCGCGGCAGTGACCGTAAAAGAGACAGGCGTAAGATCAATATGCAGGGATGATTTTGGCAGAAGGCTAAGCGCTAATTGATACGCAATATTGGTCAGAACGGGGATCAAGACCGCGGCGATCAGCACATACATCTGGCGGCGATAAATATTTCGATGCTGAATGGCGCGGCGGATGAGCAAGCCAATCGCTGCCAGACTGATCAAATAAGAATAGAGTAAGGCGACAAGGTACCACGGTCCGCGCTCGATCACCAACGGTGCAACTGCCGAAGAGATCTGGCTGACAGAGGAATAATACAAATGGAACCATCGCTCTGAAAACAGAAATAACAGCGAGATGCCCGGGATGACAAAAAACAGAGAGGCGGTATA
>JAXLVX010000096.1:0-7994 GCA_046328795.1 Anaerolineales bacterium
ATCATCGCGCGTGCTGGTGTAACCGTTCGGAGCGTTCACCTTGACGATATAACTTCCTTCAGCCAATCCATTGAAAAGGTAGTTGCCATTCACATCGGTCAGTATGCCGCCCTGACCATCATCGCCGTTACCAGGGATGCCGTCGGGACCAAAGGCATCATCGGCGGTGCCGGGGATTCCATCCTTGCCGGTAATGATCTCAGTCGTTCCATTGGCGGCGAACAAATGGACCAGCACATTCTGAAGAGGAACGTCGCCAGCGTCGAACCCGCCGCTGTTGTTTACATCTTCAAAGACGAGATCGCCCAAGGAGAGGCGATAGAAACCAAAGTCAACAGTCATGTTCGCGCGTTGGTCAATTGCGCCCTGCCCCAACGGAACATCCACTTCGATTCCCGGTACGCCGGGCGTCACGCCCACCACCGGCTCTGTGAGACCGGGTCCCAAGGTGACGACACTGCTGACGACGGCGCCGGCAAACGTCCCTGCGGTTTGAAGCGTGCCGTTGTCGTCGTCGTCAATATCGGTATTGGCGAGCGGCGCGGTAGTCTCTGTATTGTTGCCAGCGGGGTTGATCACGGTGCCGCTGCTCCAATATCCAACGAGCGCGCCGCCGGCTGAGAAGTTAGAAGCGGGTAAAACGACTTGATAGTTACCCGTAGGAAGTCCATCGAAGCGATAGTACCCGTTAGCATCGGTTGTCGTTGTGCCAACAAGCGTTGTGTTGCCGAGCGCGTCAACCGAATATAGCTGGACGGTGACGCCGGGCGTGCCTTGCTCGCCGCCCGCTCCGGCAGCTCTGACGCCGTCGTTATTGGTATCGAACCAGATGCGATTGCCAATGCTGTACGAGGGGACAAAGCCGAAGTCTACCGTCATATTCGCATTCGAATCCGGCGCGCCCTGCCCAGCGAATGGACCAGTTGTAGGAACATCCGGTTCGTTGGTTGGTTCAACAGGTCCCGGTGGACCAAGTTCAACCGTGCCACTGCGAATTCCGTTCAGGATGTCTGGCGTTGTGCCTATGCCGTTATCGTTAAGGTCAACATCGAGATTCGGGTTGGCTTCATCCACCGAACTGCTGGCGAGGCTGAACAATGGGTTGCCCGCATTGAAGTTCGCCGCCGGGATCTCCACGATATACCGTCCCGCATTTAAGTTATCGAAGCGATAGTATCCGTTCGCATCTGTGGTTACTGGGGTTGCAACTGCGGGACCATCCGGCGCGCCGTTGTTATCGTTATCCGCATAGAGATTGACAACGACATTGGCAATACCCAATTCGCCGCCGTCTTGGATGCCGTTATTTGCCACGCCTCCGCCCGTTCCATCATCCAGCCAAACGCGGTTGCCCAAACTATACGATCCGGCAAAACCGAAATCGTACGTATGGTTATTGTCGCCGGGAGCCCCGGTGTTGACGGTGATAACCGCGTTCCCGCTAACCTCCGTTCCATCTGAATCGCGCTGGTCTTCCGCATTTCCATTTGCATTACTGGTGGTCAGCGTTAAACCAGCGAGGACGGGCTGGTTGAGCGGAATACGAATCTCATATTGTGAGTTCGGGTTCAACGCGTCAATCAGATATTTTTGGTTGCCTGATGGTGCGCCGGGTCCCGAACTGAAGAAATACGCGCCAGTGGAATCGGTTGTAACAAAATCAATGAAATTCCCGTTCTGATCGTACAACTCCACACGGACTCCGGCGATCGGATTTTCTCCCGCATCCTGGATTCCATCGTTATCCGCGTCAATCCAGACGCGGTTGCCAATCTCTATAGGCGCGGCGAAACAGAAGCCTTCGATATCGCCCAAGCCTGCGGCTTTTCCAAACGTGGAGGAGCCTCCACCCTCATCCGTGCCAAAGACTTCATACGCGCGGGTTCGAGTTCCAGTAAGGTTATTGAACCACGCAACTCCGCCAGCCCGCAACGAGAACGGATCAAAGACCGAGACGGCGACCTCGTTCGTGCCGGGGACAAGCAACAGCCCGCCTAAGGTGATCTCATTGTGTATGCCGGCAGTTGGGTCCGTGGAGGGTCCGAATTGATCCACATACATATCCTGCCAATAATATTCGCCGCCACCGGGACCTTGAAGGTTTCCGGCGCCTCCGGTAGTGATCCCCCCGCAAGATGCGTTGACCTCCAACACGTAACCTGCGCCGGGGCAAAGCCTCAGCGTGTCGCCGCCGGATACGCCTTCATATAAGGCTCCGGCAGACATGATGGCATTCGTTTGCGCGTACGTGTCTTTGTTGTAAAGCGTCACGCCGATCGCCGGGTTGCCCGGATCATCATCCCACGCATTCGATGTGGCATAGTTCGCATTTCCAGTTTGGTGACCAAGACGATCCATCAAGCCAACGATGATCGAACCATCTGTATCAAATTCAATGTCCGAAAGGATCGGCTGAGGGTAGATGATCTGTTTTTCGTAGGCGAGGTCATCTTCGCTCGCGCATGGCGCTGTGCATAACGAAGTCATCTTCGTTGACCAAGGGCGCCACGCGGCAGGATACCCGCCATCCGGGTCACTGACAATACCGCGCGCGTAATTTAACGGTATATCGGCAACCAAAGAAAAGCCGATGGGCGTGTCTTCGTCCATGCTAATAATGTAAGCGTGCAGATTGTTTACGTTCTGGGTGCTTTCTGCTGAGCATACAACACCGATGTATATTGTTCCTTCATGAATCTCCACAGCCCATGGTCGCACGTCGTTCGTTACACATCCCGTTACGCCCGTTACATAAGGAGCAATTGGGTATGCCGTTATATCACCAGCGGTAGGCGGCTGCGCCGGAATGCCAACGTACACGCTGTATAGCGTTTGGTTGGCAAGGTTGATCAACCATAAAGTATCGTCGTCCGTCCCCATATCCATATCGCCGATCGCTGTCTTGCCTACCGCGTCCCATGCGGTAGGATCATTATTTGGCATATTTGAATTAGCTGGAAGTCCGCGAGCCGTATTATTTCCAAGGATCGAATCGCCAAAATCAGACGGAATGATCGTATCGAGGCTAATGAAGTTTGATGGCCCAGAGCTCGCCTGACCCGTATCCGGATCCATCACAACGGTGTAAATGCCGCTTGGACCAAGTGGCCCTAACCCTGCATGTCGCTTTGCAAGCGCGCCGGCAAACACGGTCCCAGTGGCGCGTTGAAATGCCAACCCCCAAGTCGAGCCGATCTGCGCGCCGGTGGCAAGCGTATTTTCAATATTAGTATCCTGACGTCCATACGCATTGTACGGTATAGAAACCAATACTTTCGCGCCTGCTGCGGTGCCGCCAGGTATCAGCGGATTACCGTTGATAAAACAAGGCGAAACGATCCACGGGTTCTCATTACAATATTCATCCGGTTTGTTCAAACCCAAGTCTACGCCTGCGGCTGGCACAGTGACGAACTGAACTGTCGTGCCAGAGTCTGCCCCAAACGCGCCGGGGCGCAAGTTGGATGGGATATTTGAAAATTCAATCCGTAGTTGGGTGCCGTCAGCAATCCCGCTAAAAGTATAGGAACCATCAGGGAGCGTTGTGGTTTGAGCAACCTGATTCCCGGTGGCATCGTAAGCAGTTACGGTAACTCCGGGCACAGCCACATCGCCTTGATTCCGGACGCCATTGTCGTTGTAATCGGTGAATACCATGCCTGTTACATTGGTTGGGTCTGCGCTAAAAATAGTCAACTCCGCGCTATTAAAGGAACCAGTCTGTCCGGCGCGATTATCGCAAACCGTGAGCGTCCATGTGCCAACCGCATCTTCGCCTTTGAATGCCGTCAGCAATTCAAAGGGTTTAGCGTTCCGGTCATACAATGGCGCCGCAGTATTATCATCATCATTGTCATAGAGAGAGTTGATGCTCGAATCGTCCAACAGAACATCGTAATTTTCATAATTATCCGGGCTAGCGATCACGGGAAAACCCAATCCGCCGCCCGATATAAGATCTACAACTGTACCGGCTGGAGAAGTAAGAGCGGCGCTTACGTCGCTCCGTCGGGGGTGAGTAACGTTAACGCCAATATTGACATCAGAAATGATGAAATTGGGACTACCTACAGGCGCGGTAACAACAAAGGTGCGAGTAATGCAACTACTATCCGGAATCCCTCCAAAAGTTGCATTACTAAACGAAGTTGAAAATGCAAGTGCCGGGGATATTCCAAACCCCGGAGCGCCTGCAAGAAGTACAATTATTGTTATTGTGGTTAAAAGAATGGAAATAAATTGAGGGCGGATTCTATTCATTATCTCTCACTTTACAATCTGCTTACAAAAAATTGTAATTTCATTATAATCCTTATTAAAAATACTTTGTTGAGCAAATTTGTCAGGGTCAAATGCCCAATCTGCCTACGCGCAGAGCATTGAATGTCAGTTTCCAAAAACAGACAGATTTATCAACTTGACTTGAACAGAATCCAAATTAGTTCGCATTGAACGGCAGAGGGACGCATCTAGGTGCCAGCCGAAACTTATCCCCGGTATGGAAAATCTGTAAAACCAAGACGGAAAAACAATCTCAAGGAATACAACGTTCCTCATACCGATTTCTCTCGATCCGAGTGATAAAATCGCAACATGCTTCCAGACTTTCGTGTTCGACAGAGAGATTACCTCCTCGAACTTTCGCGCGCGCTCACGCAGGAACTCGACCTCGAAAAACTCCTCGCGCGGATTCTGTTGATCGCGGTGGAAATGCTCGCGGGACAAGCGGGCATCATCGCGCTCAAAGAACGGGATGGCTGGCGCGTCGCCGCCGCCCATGGGATTGCCCCGGCTTTCCTCAGCTACCTCACCCCCCTGCTGGCAGACGAAGACGTGCGCGAGTTGGATGTGATGGAACTCAACCGCATGTTGGGAGAGTTGACCTACACCGCCAGCATGGGACTCCTCAACGGCACCGCGCTCGCGCTTGTCGCGCACAGACAAGTTATCGGCGTTATTTTCATTTTCAGAAATTACGAGGGCGGATTCACTCCGAACGACCGCGTGATCCTTCAATCGTTTGCAGACCAAGCCGCGATTGCCGTGTACAACGCGCAACTCTACGGGCAAGTCTCTTATGAAAAGCAGAGACTCGACGCGCTTCTCGACTCCGCCGCAGATGGGATCATCATCCTCAACGCGGACCTCACCATCGAGCGCGTCAACGACGCCTTCGAGCGAATCTATGGCAAGACTCACGATGAACTCGTGAACATCCTCACAACGATGT
The DNA here is from genome assembly GCA_046328795.1 of Anaerolineales bacterium. Classification (GTDB taxonomy): domain Bacteria; phylum Chloroflexota; class Anaerolineae; order Anaerolineales; family Villigracilaceae; genus Defluviilinea. Next base: position 5,231 of record JAXLVX010000096.1, read on the forward strand.
GATCCGCTGGGATGGCGATCCGCAAGGTTCGCGACACTGGATGAGGCGATGTCAAACGGCTGGCCCTCCACCGAATGCAACTTTGTATGTGGAGAGCGACCTCGAACGCATGCCGCCATCGTTGCCGCAACAAGGTCACATACGCGCCATTACTTTCACCAGACAGGAAACTTCGCGTGGCATCATCGTCGCTGTGCGAGACATTACACTTCAGAACAGCGGATGAACTCAAAGCGACTTTCATTTCGATCGTGAGCCACGAACTGCGGACGCCTGTCGCGCTCATCAAAGTGCGCATCCACATTGCGGCGCGACGATGCAAATGGGACAAGCGCACGATCAGCGACTCGCTCGCGGTGATCGAAGGAAGCGGGCCCGCTTGAGCAAAATGGTTGACGATCTTCTCGATGCGTCGCGGTTGCGAGCTGGCGGATTGAGTCTGAATCGCGCGGATGTATCCTTGCCCGCATTGGCAAAACGGATCGCGGAGAAATTTCGACGCAATCGAAGAATCACACCATCGTCGCGGACTTCCCTGAAAATTTTCCCATCGTGCTTGCGGATGAAACTCGCATTGAGCAGGTCATTGCAAATCTTGTATCCAATTCTTTGAAGTATGCGCCGAAAGGCGAGATCAAGATGTTGACGGCACGGTGCATCCTGAACAAGTTGGCGGTTGCGTGTCCGATGAGGGAAAGGGAATTGACGCAAAAGACCTGCGCACATCTTTGATGAATTCTATCGCTCGACGAAAGCGGTCAAGCAGACGAAAGGCGCGGGGCTTGGACTCTATCTCGCGCGCGCCATCGTCGAGGCGCATGGCGGGAGGATTTGGGCAGATCAAAAGCCCGACGCGGGGGCGAGGATTTGTTTTTCGTTGGCGAGGTGACTCTCCATCGCAGTGTTTGAGGAAAGGCGAGTCTCAAAAAATTAACCGCTAAGCGCGCGAAGGGCGCTAAGATTTAATTCTTTCTTTGCGTTCTTCGCGGGCTTGGCGGTTCGAAAGAGTACGCGGGGATTCGCCCTCACTAACCCACTCTCCGCGGGAAGAAGGGAACCGTCAGGGTGGTAAAATCTGGACGAAAGCCGAATCAAGCCGACCCTGAGAGAGACGCGGGGTTATATCAGAAAAGGAAAATCAATCATGGCGAACACGATCCTGCTGATAAGATCAACCGGGTACGTGGAATGCGGAGAGCGTTTTTCGATCCACGAAGGAATGGGAGGCGGAGGTCGGCGCGATCCTGGCTGAACTGCCGAACGTGAAAAAATTCGAGAACGAGCTCAACCGAAAGCGCGGAGGTATGCTCAGGATATGATGGAGGCGTTGGCGGAAGGCGAAGAAATTTTATGCGCGGGTTTCGTATTTAAATGGACGACAGATCAAAAATCTGCGGCGTTATTCGGCGAGCTGGGCGTGGCAGGACAAGTCTCAGGCGCGTTGTCGTTCGTGAACCCTGAATTGATCGCGATGGGAAAAGCCAAACTCGATGAGTGGATCGGCGGAATCGACAAGCTTGCAGTGTACGCGCACAGTTTTGACGATCTGTTCCGACAACAGGCGCATGTGCGTTCGGGCGAAGTGGAAGAATTGCTCGGCATGGTCGGCGACCCGTTCGGCGGCGCGCAAAATAGTTCGAGCATGTTGGTGAACGCGGATTTTAAATTTGCGCCCGCGAAAGACAAGAAGGGCAAGAAGATCGAAGTGACACAGGGAAACATCCACACATCGTTGATGGAACATCCCGACCGCAAGGTGAGGCAGAGCGCGTTCGAAAGCTACATGGACAAACATCTTGAGTTCAGGAACACGCTCGCGGCGAATCTCAACACTTCGATCAAAAATAATATCTTCAACATGCGCGCGCGGAAGTTCGACACGTCGCTGGGTGCGTCGTTGTTCGGACTCAACATTCCCGAATCGGTTTTCCACAATTTGATCAACACGTTCAAAAAGAAACTGCCTGTGTGGCATCGCTACTTTGAATTGCGCCGCAAAGCGTTGGGTCTGCGCGAGGTGACGTATTACGATATGTGGGCGCCGATCGTCAAGAGCAAACCGAAAGTTCCGTACACAAAAGCGGTGGATCTGATCTCTGAAAGTCTCGCGCCGCTCGGCAAAGATTATGTTGACGTGTTGCGGCAAGGCTGTCTCAAAGATCGCTGGGTGGATATTTACCCGAATAAAGGCAAACAGAACGGCGCGTTCTCGTGGGGCGTCGCGCCCGACACGCATCCCTTCATTATGATGTCGTACACCGATGAAGTGGGAAGCATGAGCACGCTCGCGCACGAACTCGGTCACTCGATGCACTCGTATCTCACAGGTCAAAACCAGCCGCGCGTGTACAACAATTATTCGCTGTTCGTCGCGGAGGTCGCGTCGAATTTCAATCAGGCGATGATGCGCGGTCATTTGCTCAAGACAGTGAAGGATAAAAACTTGTTGATCGCGTTGATCGAAGAAGCGGTCGGACACAATTTCTTCCGCTACTTCTTCCAGATGCCAACTCTGGCGCGCTTCGAGTTGGAGACTCACCAACGCGTGGAGCGTGGCGAAGCGCTGACCGCCGACTCGATGCAGGAATTGATGGCGGATCTGTTCGCGGAGGGATTCGGTCCCAAAGTGAAAGTGGATCGCCCCCGCGTCGGCATGATCTGGTCTACGTTCCAGCATCTCTTCTCGGACTATTATGTCTACTCGTACGCTACGGGCATCTCTGGCGCCCACGCGCTCGCGGGACGAATCCTGCGCGGTGAGCCG
>JAXLVX010000097.1:0-7829 GCA_046328795.1 Anaerolineales bacterium
GATTATAACAAGGTGGCATATAGACCTGACAGGTTTTAAAAACCTGTCAGGTCTTAACTTGTCAAAATAGAATATCCGTTCTATAATCCAAACCATGAACGCGCTTGATACTTTGGTTGAACTTTCCAGCCAGATGGAATTGGAACATGCGGAAGATGCTTCGACTGCGCTCGCTGGCGCTCGCTCCGCTCAGCACGATAACAAGCCTGCTTGCTTCACGCCCAAAGAGAAACGCGCCGCGTTCACCCATCCCGCCCAACTCCCGAACGGAAAACAAGTTGTCCTGCTGAAAACGCTTCTCTCGTCCGCGTGTGAACGGGATTGTTACTACTGCCCCTTCCGCGCGGGACGCGACTTCCGCCGCGCCACGTTCAAGCCGCAGGAATTTGCCGAATTGTTTATGAAGATGAACAAGGCGAAAATGGCGGAAGGTATATTTCTCAGTTCGGGCATCGCGGCGGGCGGAGCGAACACGCAAAATAAAATTATTGACACGGCGGAGATCCTCCGCAAGAAAATGGGCTTCCGCGGATACATGCACCTCAAGATCATGCCTGGCGCAGAGAAGGGACAGGTCGAGCGGATGATGCAACTCGCCGACCGAGTCTCGATCAATCTCGAAGCGCCGAACACCGAACGGCTTGCGAAACTTGCCCCACATAAAATTTTCATCGAAGAATTGCTCCGCCCGTTGAAATGGGTCGAGGAGATTCGACGTAGCCAGCCTGCGTACAAATTTTGGAATGTGAAATATCCGTCAACGGTCACGCAGTTCGTCGCGGGCGGTGCGGACGAGAGCGATCTCGAATTATTGACAATAACAAACTGGCTGATGAAAAACGTGCGACTCACGCGCGCGTATTTTTCCGCCTTCCATCCCATCCGCGATACGCCGCTCGAAAACAAAGCCGCCATTGATCCAATGCGCGAGCATCGTTTGTATCAGGCTTCATTCTTGTTGCGCGATTATGGCTTCGACTTGGAAGACATGCCGTTCACGCAAAACGAGAATCTCCCCCTCCACGCCGATCCCAAAATGGCATGGGCGCAAATGAACTTGAAAGATAATCCTGTTGAAATCAACAAAGCGGAACGGCGCGAACTTCTTCGCATCCCTGGCATCGGACCAAAACACGCCGACGCGATCCTTCAAGCGCGGCGTACGACAAAGTTTCGTGATTTAGCCCATCTGCGGAAAATGGGAATTATCGTTGCGCGTGTTTCCCCGTTTGTTTTGTTGGATGGTAAACGCGCAGTCAGTCAATTGGCGATGTTCTAGTAACATTGAATGATTAACACGTAGTGACGACTTCAGTCGTCAAATAGCCACAAGTGCGACTAAAGTCGCTACTACAGGAGCAGAAAATGTATGGTCTGATCGGGAAAATAAAAGCAACAAAAGGTCAGCGCGATGTATTGATCGCCATCCTGCTGAACGGCGTCAACGAAATGCCTGGATGTTTGAGTTACGTGGTCGCGCAAGACCCAACAGATGAAGACGCGATTTGGGTTACTGAAGTCTGGGATAGTCAGGAGAGTCATCGCGCGTCGCTGTCGCTGCCATCTGTTCAACAAGCGATTGCGCGCGGCAAGTCATTCATCGCTGGCTTTGGCGAACGCTTCGAGACTCGTCCAGTGGGCGGTCACGGAATTTAATTGACCGCCTGTATAAGCGATTCCTGCTCAGCCACAGAGAACACAGAGACCTTTGAGAAAAGCATTTCTCTGTGTTCTCTGTGGCAAAATGTTTTTTGTAAGAAGGCTAATTTACAGCGCGATCCATCCGCCGCGCAGACCTGCGCGAACTGCTTCGGTGCGGTTGGTCACATCCAATTTTGTATAGATCGAAGAGACGTGAAATTTCACGGTGTGTTCGCTGATTCCCAACTCCACCGCGATCTGTTTGTTCGCCAATCCTTGCGCCAACAATCCCAACACTTCCAATTCTCGCTCGGTGAGCGGACCGCGTTCGACGGATTCGTTTTCCGATTCAAATAACAGATGCGGCGCTCCGACAATGAGATCCTTGCGACAATGCGCGGATGGCGGCGGTCACTCCTTCGGCGGTTTAATCCGTCGGCAGGATCTTCACACGCGCATTTTTAACGCTTCGATTTCTCGGACATCGGGCTGGTCGTCGCTCAGGAGGAGGATCTGAAACACTATAGCGAGGCAGGTTCAAATCCAGATAAAAGCGAACGAAGCGGACGTGATCGTCACGTCCGCTTCGTTTTCTTCATCCAATGAATCATTTACGACCTTGATCGTCTTGTCAGACGCGGACAAGGCTTGGCAGTCCTGCGCGTAATGCATGACGAGAGTTTCAACAAGACGCGGATCACTTTCGTTCGCCCACCATCACATTGACATTCTCAGCCTTGCCGCCGCGCAGAACTTCAACGACGACGGATTTGCTGACAACGTCGCTTTTTTGAGCGAGGCGAAGAGATCATCGGGATCGCTGACTGAGTGCCCCGCAACGGCAAACATGGTATCGCCAACGAACAATCCGCCTTTTTGCGCGATTCGTTTTCTTCGAGCCACAAGACGAGCAATCCGCTTTTCTGTTCGCACTTGAGACTCTTCCCGCGCGGCTTCGGGGATTTCAACGGGCTGTGTGCGCACGCCGAGATACCCGCGCTTGACCGAGCCATGTTTTGCGAGTTCATCCGCGATGCGCCATGCCACTTTGGCGGGATCGTCAGCGCCGAACCGCGCCCGAGACCTGATGTATTCAGACCAAGAACTTCACCTTCGGTATTGACGAGTGTCCGCCCGAAAAGCCTGATACGGCGTTGTTTCCGTGGAGATGTATTCATCGAGCAAGCCGCCGCGATGCGTGCGCGCGGGGCCCCGTTATCGCTGTGACGATCTTCACGGAGGTTGCATACCCGAAGCGTTTGGTCGTCCAAGCGCCAGCACGAGCTGACCGACCCTCGCATCGCTCGATGCCCTCGCGGGCTTCAATACTTTTTCAGCGCGATCCGCAACAACGCAAGGTCTGGCTTCCGGTGTCGCGCCTCATGATTGTCGCCGCGAGACTCTTGCCGTCAGGCAAAGTCACTTTGATATCTTCGCGCGTCACCACATGATCGGCAGTGAGGACGAGGTCTTCAGCATACGCGATTCCACTGGCGGGATAACGCTTACGCGCGTCAACAATGACAGTGCTTTCGCCGCCTTTTTCAACCGCGGAGGTCAAATAGTTTGAAAATTCAGTAAATGGATTGGACATGATTATCTCCTTATAACATATCGGTTTGAATGAACCTAGTGTTCGCAGTGTACTGCATACAAAAAATAAATATATCGGTTGTTCGATTAGTTCGCATCCTAGCCGTTCGGAGGAGGGACGCGCTTGACCTTAAAGTTTTTATTTTCGTTTTCAAAACCCTTGAAATTAATTTTATTATCGTTATACTATTTGTATACATGTCATTGCGAGGAGCGCTCTTGTTCTTCGCGACGAAACAATCTCGGCTAACATTCAAACGACTGCAATGTGATGGAGTTTCAGTGAATGATATTTACTTCGCACGCAAAACTTCTGCGCTAAACAAAACGAGTGTTTCCAATTTCAAAGGAATAAATCGGTTTCTACTATTTGGAAGTGTGCTGGTTGGCGCATTAATAGCTACTCCATTAATAGGGTCAAATGTTTTGAAATATCTCGATCCAGGTTCTGGTAGTTTTATAATACAAACTATATTGTCAGCAACAGCCTGTTCGATGTGCGCAATGCCGCTAGCTGTCCTTGGGGCGGTGATCTACTATCTAACAAAGCGAGCAAAAAATAATCCTCAATCAGGTTCTGAAGACGAATCTAATTCATAGATTCGTTATATTTGAAACGACAACACGAAAGGACAAATCTATGGTTTCGATGGAAACGCTTGTGATCAAGACCGAAAATAAATTTAGGAGTCTGGTCACAAAACAGCAATACAAGCAAGGAGAGGTGATCTGCGAGATCCCGCGCGAGAAAGTGGTGAACAAACCGAATCGATTCACTGTTCAAATTGACCGCACCGAACACACGGACGTGGGCAAACTCGCCGCATTGAATCACTCGTGCGACCCGAACGTGATCCTCGATACCGCCAACATGCAAATGGTTGCGCGGCGCGACATCGAGAAGGGGGAGGAACTTTCGTTCTTCTATCCCTCCACCGAATGGGAAATGGACGCGCCGTTCATCTGCCTGTGCGGATCGGCGAACTGCATCCACGTCGTCGCAGGCGCGCGCTTCCTGCCCTTGTCAACGCTGGAACATCACTTCCTCAACAAACACATCCGCGAAGAGATGATTGACCTGCTGAACGCCACTAAAAAGAATTTGCCGACCGCATGAAATGTCATTCTGAGTGGCGCAAGGCGCTACGAAGAATCTCCATCACGTTGAGCGAGACCCTTCGGTCGCTATCGCTCCCTCAGGGTGACACATCACGAATAAACAAACAACCCGCCATACGGCGGGTTCTGTTTTTCCAAGTGAACGAATGGAATTTTACTTGAGCGAAGAAACGACTCGTGAAATAACCGCATCCAACATCGCCCCATCCACCTGCCCATCCAACTTCGCCAGCACAGCGGACTTGATCCTTTGCTTCAACTCCGCATCGCCAGCGGATTCCGTCCGCGGGTATGCCGCGACCAAGTTCACCGAGCCGCTCAACGTTGCTTTCGGCGCGGACGATGAATCGGCGCGGTTGATCTTCATGTCATATTTCATCGCGCGTTCCAACGCCGCGTCCGTGACCACCACGTTATCCGTGATGTCCAACGACGCAACCCCGCGCGCCTTCATCTCATCAATATCGCGTTCAGTATAAAAGACCTTGGGCATACAGTCTCCAGTCACTAATCTCCAAATACCAATTTACACATGTGGTCTCGATACGTCCCGCGACGAGCATCGCGGAACTACTCGACCACCATGAATCTATTCTCTAATCCTCTGTCTTTATTTCTCAGGTCTCCCATCCAAACCCTCCAACGCCTTGACCGCCGAATTCCGCGCCGCGACGATCTCCGCTTCGGAACCAGAGAGCCACATGCGACCGAATCGTCCCACAGACGAAACGTGCAATATCTTGATATTCGCGCCCCTTCTCGGCTTCGTTACAAGCATAGTTGATGTACGCGGCGGGAGCGCATTCCAGCACGAGCATCGTCTCGCCAGGGACGAGCATCGAGCCGCGGCGGAAGCGATTCAACAACTGCGCCTGATATGGGTCAACGTTGGTGATGATCTGCACGGAGTGCGCGATGAACGGCTTGATGTTCTTCGGGTTTCAAGCTGAGACGATCCAGCACGATACGTCCCGCTTCCAACACTTCGGATTGCGAATGCGAATGGATTTCGAACATGCCAAACTCGCGCTCGACCAGTTGCGCGCCAGGTTTCGCTTCCGTTGATTTGACGGCGATGTCCACCAGCCGAAATACTTCGCCTGAGCGACCTCAACGTAAAGAGTAAAAGCCATGCCTCCGTCGGAAGGTCGCCTGGTGTGATCGTCCCAACGAACGCCGCGTACTGCGGCTGCATTCGGTCGAGGTAGGAATATACGCGTAATGAAAATTGATCTGATGCCATTGAGTTCTCCGATTATCTCGGTGGTCGAGTAGGTCGAGGCGTCAGCCGAGACCGTATCGAGACCACCAGTGCGTAATGCAAAACTTGTTACAAAATTATTTGAAACTCGTTGGTTCTTCGATACGCTCGCAAACTGCGCTCGCTACTCAACCAACGGAGCTATCTCAATTATTCATCGCAATCCCAAGCGGCGTAACGAACAGCGGATTGCTCGGTAAAAACCGTTTCGATGCCTGTCATTTCTTGAATCACTTCATCCATGCCAACAAAAGCGCACGTGCCGCCGACTAAATACAACTTGTCAACCTGATGACCTTCCACGTGACGATTGACGATCGAAGCGACCTTCTCCATCACAGGGCGGACGACGGGAAACAACCGCGTCTGCTCGTTCGGATTCTTCTTCATCGCTTCCGCTTCCTCGAACGATTTGCCTGTCGAGCCAGCGATCACCAGCGAGAAGTGCGTGCCGCCTGTCGGCTCATCGGCGGTGTAGGCAACCTCCCCATCGCGGAAGATGGCGATGCCTGTCGTGCCGCCGCCTACATCCACGATCGCGCCGTCGCGGATTTTCAACACGTTGTTCGCGGCGGTCGGCTCGTCAATCACGCCTGTGCAATCGAGTTCCGCGCCGTGCAACACATTCGCAGTCGCGCGGACTTCCGCTTGCGGCACGCCTGGCGGATACGCCGTCGCGGCGGAGGTTAACTTGAACCCGAGTTTCTTCTCGACCTTCGACTTCATCGAACGCAACAGATCCACCGCGCCGATAAAATCAACCACGAGACCGTCGCGCGTCACTTCGGCGAATTGATACTCACCCGCGATCGGCTGATGATTTTCATCGAGAACGACCAGCACCGTGTACGCCGTCCCCAAATCAACACCGACATGAACCGCGCCGCGATAATTTGGGTCGTGACCATTGCCTCCAGCCATCACATGATCAGCCTGCCGCAGAAGGGCTGAAAGATCAGGATTCATCTTTCGTCTTTCCTCTTTCTTTCATCCTTCATCCTTCATAATTCATCCTTTACTTCTCATTCCAATTCACAGGAAACACCACATACACAAAGCGCGTCCAGTTCGGCGTTCCAAACGTGATGCTCGAACCTTTCGGGATGTAAATCACGTCGCCCGTTTTGCCGCGCACCTGTTCGCTTCCGCGCGTGATCACGAGTTCGCCCTCAAGCACGATGTCAATCTCGTCATACGTCAGCGTCCACTGCATCTCGCCTTTATCGAGCGACATAAAACCCGCGCCCATCGGCGACCGATCCTGCGTGACCACCACATCCTTGAGCCAGACATGCGTGCCGGCGGTGGTCTTGCCCTCGATGAATTGCTCCATCTGGACGTTCGCCATTTTGACGACTTTCAACGGCGGCAGACTCGCGGCAGTGGATGCTTCGCTTCTTTTCGACGGGCTGGCTGATTCGGCTTCTCGAATCATCTTCACGCCCAAAGCGAACGCGACGTCCTGCGCCTCGTGTGTGACGATATCGTCAGGCGCAAGCACAAGCGGACCCGCGCGTTCGCGCGCAAGGCGGCGGATATCCTCCGCAGTAAAAAGTTGACGCGGCATGGGGGAGGTAGACAGGTATACACGTAAACAGGTACACACGTTTTGCGTGCGCCCATGTTTACTTGTCTACTTGTGTACTTGTTTACCTGTCTACTTTATTTCTCTTTACCGCGTCCGCCGAACGAACCCTTGCTGTTCTGCGGCAGGATCATCTCCACGTCGCCGTGCGGGCGCGGAATCACATGGACAGACGCGAGTTCGCCCACGCGCTTCGCCGCCGCGGCTCCTGCATCGGTTGCGGCTTTCACCGCGCCAACATCACCGCGCACCATCACGGTCACGTATCCGCCGCCGACATACTCACTGCCGATCAGCGTCACGTTTGCGGCTTTGACCATCGCGTCCGCGGCTTCAATCGCGCCGACGAGTCCTTTGGTCTCCACCATTCCTAAAGCGATCATTGCAACATCTACGGGCATGGCTTAAATCTCCTTTGAAATTTGATGTAACGCAAGATGCCATCTTGCGCTACCCCGATTAGACATCGGGTGTGAAAGATTGAAGTTATTCAATCGCTCACATCAGGCGTCTAACTCTGACCATGGACGGTAGACCATTGACCATCCATCGTCCGCCGTCAACGATCCTCATCCTTCATAATTCATCCTTTCCTCCCCAACTCCAACAACACCTTCCTCACAATTTCCT
>JAXLVX010000098.1:0-7354 GCA_046328795.1 Anaerolineales bacterium
CTACCGCCTTCGGTTGCAGGCTTGGCATTGTTGATCGCGTTTGGTCGCAGGGGATTATTTGGTTCGTATCTCAACCTGATCGGGATTTCGCTGCCATTCACAACTGTAGCGGTAGTTATGGCTCAGATGTTTGTCGCGGCACCGTTGTATATCCGCTCGGCAAGAGTTGGATTCACAGGCATTGATAAACAACTCGAAGAAGCCGCCAACGTTGAAGGCGCGAATCGCTGGCAGATGTTTCGTGAGGTGATGTTGCCGCTAACAGGCAAAACGCTATTAAGCGGAGCCATCCTCACCTGGACACGTGCTCTCGGCGAATTCGGCGCGACGATCCTATTTGCGGGGAATTTAGAGGGAGTCACACAAACCATGCCGATGGCGATTTACTTGGGGTTTGAGAGAAATCTCGGCGTTGCGCTGGCGTTGTCCGTTGTGTTGGTGATCGTTTCGGTTTTCCTGCTCGCGTTGACGCGTCGGCTGGAAAAACCCGACCACGATTAATTCCCTTCGTATCACGATGATATAATCGCGCCACTGTTGAGGCGCGATGTTGAAAATCGAAATCGTCTACTGCGCGGTCTGACATTACACCGCTCGGGCCGTGAGCCTGATGGGTGAGTTGCTCAGGCACTATGAGCATGTGATCGAAGAGATCAAGTTGATTCCTTCCGATGAGGGTCGCTTTGAAGTGACGGTCAACGGGCAGTTGCTGTTTTCAAAGTTGCAGTTACATCGTCACGCCGAGGCGGGGGAGGTCGTGGGGTTGGTGAGGAAGTTGGTTGGAGAATGATCAAAAAGACCTCACAGGTCTTCAAGACCTGTGAGGTCTATAAAAACGAGGTTATGAATGCCAAAAAAAGGACGTGTATTTTCAGGAGCAAGGCCCACAGGACGACAACATCTTGGAAATTATCTGGGCGCGATTCGGAATTATGTCGCGTTGCAGGATGACTACGATTGCGTTTATTGCATCGTGGATGTTCATGCGTTGACGACAGTTGAAACGACTCAAGAGTTAAAGCAAAACACAGTTGAGATGGCGCTCGACTGGCTCGCCGCGGGGATTCGTCCTGACGAAACGATCTTGTTCATTCAATCGCATGTCCCTGAAGTGATGGAACTCCACACGTATCTTTCGATGGTCACGCAGATGGGCAAGCTCACTGACCTGCCGACCTTCAAAGAGAAGCTCGCCCAACAGCCTGAAAATGCCAACTACGGCTTGCTCGGCTATCCCGTCCTAATGACCGCCGACATCGTTTTGTATAAATCGGACATCGTTCCCGTCGGCATTGATCAGGCTCCGCATTTGGAGTTTGCGCGCGAGATCGTGCGCTCGTTCAATTATCGCTACAACACGAAAGTCCTCATCGAGCCGCAAGTGAAGCATACCGAAGTGTTGAAGGTGTTGGGCATTGACGGCAAAGCGAAGATGAGCAAGAGTTTGAACAATCACATCGAACTCGCCGCCACGCCCGAAGAGACGACTGCCCGCATCCGCGAGATGGTCACTGACCCCGCGCGCGTCAAACGAACCGACCCTGGCAACCCCGACGTGTGCAACGTCTTCTCGATGCACAAGATCTTCTCGCCGCAAGACGAAGTGGATATGATCAACGTCGAGTGCCGCCGCGCGGGAATCGGATGCGTGGACTGCAAGATGCGCTTCGCCGCGAATTTGAACAAGCATCTTGAATCGTTCCGCGCCAAACGCGCCGAACTCGCCTCTAAACCCGACTTTGTGACTGATGTGCTGAACGACGGAGCCTCGCGCGCCCGCGTGATAGCGCAAGAGACGATGGTTGAGGTGAGAGAGGCGATGGCGTTGCCGTGAGGAGCGTATACAGGTAGACAGGTACACACGTAAACAAGTTACGCATGACGTGTTACAACCTGTGTACTTGTCTACTTGTTTCCTTGTTTACTTTTCCCTCCCATGCGAGTCCTCATCCAACGTGTTTCCCATGCCAGCGTAACCGTAGATCAGCAAACTATTTCCTCCATCGGAAAGGGTCTGTTGATTCTGTTGGGGGTTGGGCACGGTGACGGGGAGGAGCAGGCAGGCTTCCTTGCGGAGAAGACCGCGAATCTCCGCATCTTCGAAGACGAACAGGGCAAGACAAATCTATCCGTGTTGGACGTGAAAGGGGAGAAGACGTCGTTTCGCAATTTACGTTGTACGCAAACACCCAAAAGGGACGCCGACCTCGTTCATTGAAGCCGCTCTTGGACCCGATGTAGCACGCCGGAGCCGTTACTAATAACGGTGAATCGATTCGTGGAGTTGCTGCGCGGACACGGCGTCCCGACTCAAACAGGAAAATTCGGCGCGCACATGGAAGTGGAAATCCACAACGACGGACCCGTGACGATTTGGCTGGAAAAATGAACGTTCAACCTAACTCGATTCAAAAATTGTCCCATCGTTTTTTGATGTTGAAACCCATCTCGGCGCTCTTGGCGAAAATTTTATATCGAGCCGATAATTTTCTTTTGTGGGCAACGCGCGGAAAACTCACGGTCACTCGTATTGTCGGATTACAAGTCATCCAGTTGACAACGAGGGGCGCGAAGACGGGCAAACTGCGCGTCATGCCGCTGATCGGTTTTCCAGACGGAGAGAAGATCGCGTTGATCGCGTCCTATTTTGGCGGGGAGCATAACCCCGGCTGGTATTACAACTTGAAAGCGAATCCCGAATGTGAAGCGCGGATCAATGGCAGGATCGGAAAATATATTGCGCGAGAAGTGTTCGATGAGGAACGCGAAAAATATTTTCAATTGGCAAATTCATTGTACGCGGGCTATGGAAAATATCGCGAACGCGCCGCGCATCGGCATATCCCCGTGATGGTGTTGGAGCCGAAAACCTCTCTCACCACAAAGGACACAAAGGTCACGAAGGAATTAAGATCGTAAGACTTAAAAACTTTGTGTACTTCGTGCCCTTTGTGTTTAAGAAAAAGTAATCGCGGGATTCCACAGCGCCGCATCCACTTGTACTGCCAGCGCGCCGACCGAGAGCATCGCGTCGGCGTTTTGTTTTGTCCACACGCCTCCCGCGCCGATGATGGGGAGTCCCAACTTGGCGGCGGATTCGACAACATGCAGAGTTTGCGAGAATAACGAAGGACCGAATAACCTTCCAGTGATCAAGTGATCAGTCATCAGTGATCCACGCGGCGCGGAAATGCTGATCGCCTGCGCTCCCTCCTGCAACAAACGCGGACCGAGCGACAGTACCTGTTCCACCGGCAATGAAAAGATCAGCGGCAGTTCGCCCAAGCACATTTCGAGCGTGAGCAAAATAATATCGTCGGCGAGCAGGGGAGCGAAGCCGAGTTCCACAGCCATCACGTTTTCATGCGACTCCAACATGCGAACCATTTGCTGAGTCTCTTCGGGGCGGTCTGCCATGAGGTTGACGATGATAGGGAGGTCGGAACGACTCCACTTGGCGGAGTATTTTTTCAACGCGGCATGGAAGCCGGGGTTCGGCAGTCCCGTGTGGAGGAGGAATCCGCCGGGGTATTCGATCACAGTCGGTTGGGCAGTCGGCAAACGCGGACGAAGCGAGATCGGGTTCGTCACGAACGTGCCGAATGAATCGAGACTTCCGAAGTCTCCAAGACTTCGGAAGTCTGGCGCGAATCCTAACGACCCTGCCGCGTTCATCAGTGGCTTGCTGAAATATAGGTCGCGTTTCATATGCAATGTCCCCTCCCGAAGGACATCGGGACGATGTGAGCGTTAGCGAAGGGTCTCTGAGATTGACGTGGAGATTCTTCGCCGCAAAAAGAAAGAGCGCGGCTCAGAATGACATACCATGTTACATCAACCCCACCGCTTTCAACATCTCTTCATTACTATCGAACTTGAATTCTTCGATGCCGTGTTTTTTGGCTTCTTCTACCTCTACGGCTTCAAGTTTTTTCACATGTTCTTTCAACACGACTGGTTTGCCAAGCGATTTTAGTTTTTCTGCAACCGCAGAGACGTTTGATTCTCCCGCTTGTTTCGTCCCCAAATATTGCAGAACCGCTTTCGCCGCGTTTGTGCCATCCTTGCGGGCGACGCCCACGAGACCCGAACTCGCCTTGCGCGACCAGCCGCCGACGAACACATCCTCGAATGGCGATTCGTACGAGTGACCGTCAATGGGGAAGCGCGGAGTTGGATTCTTTACGAACTCGTTCCATTCCGTCGGCAGACCGAACGCCTCGTCCACTTTATCGCCGATAGCGAAGACGACCGTTTCCACATCCAACCGCCGCTTGTTCCCGGTCGCTTTGGCTTTGATCTCGCCGTCTTTTTCCACGAGGATGTTATCTTCGATCTCCACCTGCGTGAGCAATCCGTTCTCGCCGATCATTTGCACGGGCGAGGCGAGGAAGATAAATTTGAAGCGAGTGTCCGATGTCTTGGGCAGGGCTTTCGGCAGGGCTTCCAGAATCGAAGCGCGGCTGTCGGCTGGGGTTTGGCGAACAGCCTCCATCGTCGGAGTGACGCGTTGGATCTCTTCATCCAGCGCGGCTTGATCGAGATAGGCGATCACGTATTCCATTTCCTTTTTTTCGAATTTCACTTCAGCAGGCCCGCGCCGCACGATGGCGGTGACCTCATCCACTTTTTGTTCGCGCGAGAGAAAGTGCGTGATGTCGAGCATCACGTTGCCCGCGCCGATCACCGCGCAGCGTTTTCCGAATCGAAACGATCCCTCGCTGTGCGGCGGCAAATGATTGTAGTGATAGACGACATCTTTCGCGTGATACACGCCGATGAGGTCTTCGCCGGGCAAGCCGAGCCATTTGGTTCCCTGCGCGCCCGCCGTGACGAGAATGGCATCGAAGCCCAACGCGCGCAGATCGTCGAGCGAGAGGTCGGCGTTCGCGCCGATGCTGATGTTGCCGTAATAATCAATGTTCGCGTGTTCCATCACGCCGCGGAACTGTTTTCGCAAGCCGTTCTTCATCGTATATTTATCGAGATAGATTCCGTATTCTGCAAGCCCGCCCGGTTTGATATCGCGGTTGAACAACGCCACGCGCGCGCCGGTGTTTGCAATTTCGCGCGCGCCGAACATGCCTGCGGGTCCCGCGCCGATCACAGCGACATTGAATTGGTTTGTCAAACTGCCTCCTGATTGCCCTGCGGTTGAAGTGTGAAGGCGATTATAGTCAAAATGAAACTCACTCACAAGATGAACGCGGACTCATAACTTTCATACGGTTTTTCATAACTATGCTAAGATTGCGGCAGTATCGTATCGGCAGGAGGTCGTATGTCACAACCATCACCCAACCCTAAAAACGTGATAGATCGCTTCAAGCGGATTCTGCGCGGCGAGACGGAAGCGAACGAACGCACGCGCGTCAATCGAAGGGTAGGCTTGAATCGCCCTGAGACGCCCCGTCCGACTCTTCCTCCCACCTCTGGCTCGGCGGGCACATCCCGTTACAAAATCCTCCCCGCGTTTTGGACAGTTGCCAGCGTTATCTCGACCATCGTCAACGTTGTGCTGATCGGAATTCTTCTCATTCTTCTTCAAGTGTTGGGCAAAACTCCGTTCCAAGCCAATGACCAATTCGCCGGTCTGCTCGGCGGCTTGTACGAAAACTTTGTCAGAATGGATGAGGCGACCATCTCCACTACGGTGCCGGTGAACGCTGCGATTCCGCTCGATATTACCGTGCCTGTCCGAACGACCACGCGAATTGTCCTTGCCGACGCGACGACCATTAACGGCGCTCACGTAATCATCAACACCGGTGGCGTGGATATTGACGCCGATGCTGTTGTCACCCTTCCCGCCGGCACACCGCTCAATGTTATTCTTGATTTTCCTCTGCCGGTCAAAACTGACCCCAACGGCAACCCGATTCAAGTTCCGATCAATCTGAGCATTCCGGTCAATATCCCGCTCAAAGATACGCAACTGCACGAGCCGTTCGTCGGCTTGCAGGGCGTTGTCAAGCCATATTATTGTCTTGTCGAACCGAACGCGGTTTGGAAAGATAATCAGATCTGCTCGCCGTTATCCAACCCATAAAATTGGAGACCTGCTCATGAATAATTCTCATTCCGAAACCACGCTTTCCAACGGACTCAAAGTTTTCCTCAAAGAGATTCACACCGCGCCGATCATTTCCTCGTGGGTGTGGTATCGCGTTGGCTCGCGCGACGAAGTGCAAGGGCGCACAGGCATTTCGCACTGGGTCGAACACATGCAGTTCAAAGGCACGCCGCAATTCCCCGCGAACATTCTCGATAAAGCGATCTCGCGCGAAGGCGGCGCGTGGAATGCGATGACCTACCTCGATTGGACGGCGTATTACGAAACCATGCCCGCCGACAAAATTGATTTGGGCTTGCGCCTCGAATCGGATCGCATGATGAACAGCGAATTCAAACCCGAAGAGGTCGCCTCCGAGCGCACGGTCATCATGTCGGAGCGCGAGGGCAGTGAGAACGAGCCGCTCTTCATGCTTGGCGAGGCGGTTCAGCAAACCGCCTTCCGCGTGCATCCGTATCATCACGAGGTCATCGGCGACATGGCGGATTTGCGCACGATGACGCGCGACGATCTCTACAATCACTACCGCGAATTTTACGTGCCGAATAACGCGGTGATGACGATCGCGGGCGATTTCGAATCCGATACAATGCTGGCGCGCATCCGCGAGTTGTTCGAGTCAATCCCATCTGGAAAAGAGCCGACGCGTGTGGCGCGCGAGGAACTTTCGCAGAATGGGGAGGTGCGACTCAGCGTGGAAGGACCCGGTTCAACTTCGTACGTGCAGGCTTGTTACCGCTTCCCAGCCGCCTCGCACCCCGACTTTTTCCCGCTCACCGTGCTGGACAGTTTGCTCGCCGGTCCCAGCAACCTCAATATGTTCGGCGGAGGCATCTCAAACAAAACCTCCCGCCTCTATCGCGCGCTCGTGGACAAGGAACTCGCGGTCAGCGTGCACGGCGGCGCGTCCGCAACGATTGATCCGTTCCTGTATGGAATCACAATGACGATCCATCCCAAACGCAAACCTGAAGAGGCGCTCGCCGTGTTGGATAAAGAACTCAAACGCGCGCAGGAAGAAAAAGTTTCAAAGGAAGAGATCGCCCGCGCCATCAAACAAGCCCGCGCCATCTTTGCCTATGGGAGCGAGAACATCACCAATCAAGCGTTTTGGATGGGCTATGCCGAGATGTTTGCGAACTACGAATGGTTCCAGACGTATCTCGATAAGCTGGCGAAGGTTACGGCAAAAGATATTCAGCGCGTGGCGAATGAATATTTCATGCCGCAGTCTCGCGTGGTCGGCACATATGTTCCGCAAGATGGGAAGGTGAAATAATG
>JAXLVX010000099.1:0-7263 GCA_046328795.1 Anaerolineales bacterium
AGATTCTTGAAACGCTCCCCGCGAACTCGGCGGATGTGATCTTCGCCGACCCGCCGTATAATCTGCAACTCCGCAACGAGTTGTATCGTCCCAACTTAACTAAAGTGGACGCGGTGAACGACGGCTGGGATCAGTTTAAGAGTTTCAAGGAGTATGATGAGTTCACACGCAATTGGCTACGCGCCAGCCAGCGAGTCTTGAAAGACACAGGCACGATCTGGGTCATCGGCACGTATCACAATATCTACCGCATCGGCGCGATCATGCAAGACTTGGGATTTTGGATTCTCAACGACCTTTTGTGGATCAAAGACAACCCCATGCCTAATTTTCGTGGCGTTCGTTTTACCAACGCGCACGAAACAATGATCTGGGCGCAAAAGAAAAAAGGCACGAAGTACACATTCAATCATCACAGCATGAAAGCCCTCAACGAAGATCTGCAGATGCGCTCCGACTGGCGGCATTGGGAACTTCCGCTCGTGAGGGGCAAACAGCGCGTCAAACATAACGGGACGAAAGCCCACTCGACTCAGAAGCCCGAAGCGCTTCTCTACCGGGTCATCCTCGCTTCTTCTCAACCGGGCGACTTGATCCTCGATCCCTTCTTCGGCTCCGGCACCACCGGCGCGGTCGCGAAGAAACTCGGTCGCAACTGGATCGGCATCGAACGTGACAAGAAGTACATCAAGGTCGCGCAACAACGCATTGACGCGGTACTCTCCTCCCCCGCGGAGGTGTTGATCCTTTCCGAGAAACGCAAGCAAACGCGCATCCCATTTGGGACATTGCTCGAAAACGGATTGTTGAACCCCGGGCAAACGCTGTATTTCGCAAAGAACGGCAAGAAAGCAAAAATCCTCGCCAACGGACACGTCAAGTGCGGCGAGGTCACCGGCTCGATTCACTTTGTGGCAAAATCGCTGATGAACGGCGCCCCCGTCAACGGCTGGGATGTGTGGTTCTACAAAGATGAAAATGGGAATAAAATTGTGATTGATGAACTAAGAAAAATGTTACAAGTCAAAGGTTGAAGGTTGTCGAGCGGGATTTTGCTTCACATACGGAGATAAATCATGGAAATTTCATATCGTAGCCTCATAGAGTACAATGCGCTTAGAAAATTAAGAATTACAGAGGATAAGGTTATAGAAACATTTAGCAATCCGTTCAGCCGTATAGAGTATGAATATTCTTATAAAGATCTAAACGAAAATGTCGTTCGTGCTCGAATCGGCGACGATAGATGGAATTCAGTTGGTTTCTCGTTATTAGGTATTCCTTTTCTTGTCTATTTATTATCAATCTTATTCTTCCCAAGCTACAGCCGAGCCCCCTGGCTCACAGTGGTTTATGGGATATTTTGTGTCTGTAGTTTGATAGCATTCTTGATGAGACTATACAAAGAGGAATGGATCTGGTTTCACAATAAAAATAACAATCAAGTTTTCTTCGCCATAAAAATAACATCGGAAAATAGAGAAGAAGCCGAGAAATTCATTCTCTACATCAGGGAAAAAATTAAGGAGAACCAATGAAAATCACTTTGGTTATCAACTCAACCAAACACGAAATAGACTGCGCGCCATCAGAAACATTACTCTCCGCCGTGCGGCGGCTCGGCTACTACGGCGTCAAGTTCGGCGACGAGGGCGGGCTGAGCGGCGCGGATACGGTTCTGCTGGACGGCAAGCCTGTCAACGCGGGGTCTATGCTCGCGGCGCAAGCGGAGGGGCATCTCGTCGTCACGATCGAAGCGTTGGGCGAACATCCCGATCAAGGGTGGAAAAAGACCGATGGCTTGAATCCGCTGCAACAGGCGTTTGTCGAATCGGGCGCCATCCAGTGCGGATTTTGCACGCCCGCGCAAATCCTTGCGGCGAAGGCATTGCTGGAAAAGAATCCGAATCCGAGTGAAGAGGAAGTGCGCGAGGCGATCAGCGGCGTGTTGTGCCGATGCACGGGTTATCTCAAACCTGTGCAAGCCGTGTTGAAAGCGGCGGCGGTGATGCGCGGGGATGAGCCGATTCGAGTGGACACGATCAACTGGGATTTCGGCGCGCCGCGAACCGATTCATCCTCGCCATCTGATTTTGATTCGCCGCAACTAGCTGGCGTGATGACTCGCCCGAAAGTTGTGGTGACGCCTGAATCAAAAACGTGGCAAACCGTTGGCAAACCCGAGAAAAAAGTGGACGCGGTCAAACTCGTGCAAGGCAAGCCCGCGTTCACAGCGGACATGGATGTGCGCGGCATGTTGTATGCGAAAGTGTTGCATTCACCGCACGCGCACGCGCTCATCAAAAAAATTGACGCGAGCAAAGCCAAAGAATTGAAGGGCGTCGCGGCTGTGCTTACGTTTCAAGATATTCCGCGCGTGGTGTATTCAACGGCGGGACAATCCGATCCGATCCCAGGTCCGCTCGATACGTTTTCGCTGGATCACAAAGTCCGCTTCGTCGGCGACCGCGTCGCGTTAGTTGCGGCGGAGACCCCCGAAATTGCAGAGAAGGCATTGACGCTGATCGAAGTGGAATATGAAATTCTGGATTCCATCCTCGACTCGCGCGAGGCGATGAAGCCCGACGCGATTCGAATCCACGACGAGCCTGAGTATGTCAATTTTGCCGACTCGAATCCCGAAAAGAATCTCGCCGCGCACATCCGCATTGACATCGGCGACGTGGAAAAAGGATTCAAAGAAGCGGATGAAATTTTCGAAGCGGAATACGAAGTTCCAAAAGTTCAACAAGTTTCCATCGAGCCGCATGTGTGCGTCACATACTGGGACGAAGATGATCGTTTAGTGATTCGCACATCCACGCAAGTTCCGTTCCATGTGCGGAGGATGCTCGCGCCTGTGTTGAATTTGCCCGTGAAGCGAATCCGCGTGGTCAAGCCGCGCATCGGAGGAGGATTCGGCGGCAAGCAGGAAGTGTTGATGGAAGATGTCCCCGCGCATCTCACGATTGCAACGAAGCGACCCGTCTTCTACGAGTACACCCGCGAGGAGGAATTTATCGCGGCACGCTCAAGGCATCCAATGCGAGTCAGGATGAAGACGGGAGTGAAGCGAGACGGTACGATCACAGCCAACGCGATGTACGCGTTATCCGACACGGGCGCGTATGGCTGTCACGCGCTCACCGTCACGGGCAACACGGGTCACAAAGCGATGGCGTTGTATGTGGGAGACGGCGACTATCGAAAGAGTCCGAACATCCAATTTTATGCGGATGTGGTGTACACCAACACGCCTCCTGCTGGAGCATTCCGTGGCTACGGCGTGCCGCAGGGATATTGGCCCGTCGAACGTCACATGGAAAAGATCGCCCGCGCGTTGAATCTTGACCCGATTGATTTCCGTTTGAAAAATACGATTCGCCCCGGCGAGTATCATCCGTTTTCCACCGCATGGAACGAGGGACGCGAGCCGCGACCTGAGATCGTCCAAACCGTTGGGTTGGAACAATGTGTCGCACAGGGACGAGCCGCGATCGCATGGGATGATAAATATGGAAATGAATCGTGGCGCGTGGGACAAATTGCCAATTTGTCCTACAAACGCAAAGGCATCGGCATCGCTATGGTGATGCAAGGCACAGCGATTCCCTACCTCGATATGGGCGGCGCATCCATCAAGATGAACGACGACGGCTCATTCAACATGCTCGTCGGCGCGACAGATCTCGGCACAGGCTCAGATACCGTCCTCGCGCAAATGGCGGCGGAGGTACTCGGAGTTCCGCTTGAAGATATGATCTGCTATTCATCGGACACAGACTTCACGCCGTTTGACAAGGGCGCGTATGCTTCGTCAACGACTTACATCTCTGGCGCGGCGGCGGTGAAGGCGGCGAACGTTGTTGCGGAAAGAGTCAAAGTCCGCGCGGCGATGATGCTGAATAGCGAAGTAAACACGGAAACAAGTACACACGTATACACGGCGGAGGAGATTCGTCTTGAGAATCGATTCGCGATTGCCCCAGACGGAAAATCTGTTTTATTTGCAGAAATTGCATTGCACTCCCTCCACAAAGATCAACAAGAGCAGATCATGGGCGTGGCGAGTTACGTTTCGCCAGTCTCTCCCCCTCCCTTCGCCGCGCAATTCGCCGAAGTGACCGTGGACACCGACACAGGCGCGGTCACGGTGGATAAACTCGTCATGGCGGTTGATTCGGGCGTGATCGTGAATCCGCTCACGGCATCGGGACAAATCGAAGGCGGCATGACTCAAGCCCTCGGCTACGCGGTCTGCGAAGAGATGCGCTACGATGACACAGGCAATGCCATCGAACGCGACCTGGATCGCTATCACATCTTCCGCGCGGACGAGATGCCCGAACTCGAAACGATCTTCGTCGAGACCTTCGAGCCGAGTCACCCGTTCGGCGTGAAAGCCGTCGCCGAGATTCCCATGGACGGGGTTGCGCCCGCGGTAGGCAACGCCATCTTCGACGCCATCGGCGTGAACGTGGATGTGATCCCCGCTACGCCCGAACGCGTGTGGCGGGCGATGAAGAAGTAATGGAATTTCAAGCAATCATTCAACGAGCGGCTGAAGTCCGCGCAAAATACGCCCTGCTTGAACAGAAGCAATACGGCGCGGAATGGACGACCGAAGAACTTGCGCTAGGCTTCGTCGGCGACGTTGGCGACTTGACCAAATTGATCGTAGCGTTACAAGGCAAGCGCAAAATATCAGAAGCGCATGACAAACTCGCGCACGAACTTGCAGATTGCCTTTGGTCTGTTATCATTCTGGCAAAGGCGCATCACGTTGACCTCGAATCGGCATTCATGAAAACTATGGACGATCTCGACGAGCATATCAACCAGTTGATGCTGAAAGAATAAATGGCAGACAAAATCTTCGTCATCGGACACGTCAACCCCGACACCGACTCCATTGCCTCCGCCATGGGCTACGCGTGGCTTCTGCGCGAACGCGATGGCGTAGAGGCTGTCGCGGCGCGCGCGGGTGCATTGAATCCGCAATCGGCGTGGCTCCTCAAACAATTGAAGCTCGATCCGCCCGTTCTGCTCTCGGATGCGTCGCCGCGATTCGAATCGGTGATGCAAAGGCTCGACAGCCTGCGCCCCGACGCGCAACTCGGTCTCGCATGGACGCTCGCCAGCAAGACTGGCGGCATTGCGCCTGTCGTGAATGAGGACGGCACGCCATACGGTCTCATCAACGGTTTGAGTCTCTTCAAATATTTCACACAGAAACTCGGTCCACGCCCCGGCGATACAACCGTGCGAGAGATGATGTCGGCTCCGTGCAAGGATGCGGCAGATGCCAACGCGTCGAAGTTTCCCGCCAGCGGTCACATCCGCGATTTTCTCAACCGCATCCTGCGCGACGAAGCCAACGAATATTGGGTGGTAGATGAAAGCGGCTTGTATCTCGGCATCGCGCGTCAACGCGACATCCTCAACCCGCCGCGCTTGAAAATAATCTTGGTTGATCACAACGAGCCTCGTCAAGCGATCGCCGCGCTGGAGGAAGCCGAACTGCTCGAAATTCTAGATCATCACCGCCTCGGCAATCCGCACACCCACACGCCGATTCGATTCACGGTGGATACCGTCGGCTCGACCTCGACTCTCGTTTCCGAACAGACGGCGGAAGCGGGACTCTCCATGCCGCCCAGCCTCGCCGGCGCGCTTCTCGCTGGACTTCTATCTGACACGCTCATCTTGACCTCTCCCACCACCACGCAACGCGACAAAGACGCCGCCGAGAGACTCTCGCGCTGGGCGTTCGTCGGCGGGAGTCCGCTCACAGGCGAGACGATCGAATCGTTCGGCAAAGCCTTGCTCTCGGCGGGAGCCGGTCTCTCGAACCGTGACCCGCACGAGATCGTCAGCACCGACATCAAACAATACGAAGCCGGCGGATTCAAACTCGCCATCGCGCAAGCCGAAGTGACCGACCTCCTGCAACTTGCCGAACATCTTGCTCCGCTCGCCAAAGCGCTTGATGAACTCAAAGACAAACGCGGCCTCGACTTTGCCATGCTGCTCGTCACCGATATTGTGCGCGGCACCAGCAGGCTCATCGTCTCATCGAATGCCCCGCCTATTTTGGGCGACCTGCCCTACCCTCCGCTCGCCGATGGCACGCGTGACGCGCAAGGAGTAGTTTCGAGGAAGAAGCAATTGTTGCCAGTGGTGTTGGGATTGTTGGAGTGACAGATCAGCATGTACAAAGCCAAATCTGTAAATGGCGTTACAATTCGGTTGCCCGACGAGCGCTGGGTTCATATCACGGAAGAACACGCGGAAATGGCTGGATATTTATACGACACCTTGGAGACCGTTCAGGAACCGCTGGCGATCTTCGAAGGAAATTCGGGAGAGTTGATTGCCGCGCGCGAGGTCGAGTCAGGAAAATATATTGTCGCTGTGTATCGAGAAATTGATCAAGACGATGGCTTTGTGATCACGGCTTTTCTGACCAGACGCTGGAAACAGTTGGAAAGGAGAAAGAAAATATGGCAACGGTAGATTTAAATCACGTTCTTACTTTTGTGCCGCAAGTGTTGCAGTTGAATCAAAAAAACATCTGGCTATCCTACGATGAAGATGCGGATGTGCTGTACATTAACTTCAAAAAACCCAGCCACGCAGATGATTCTGAGTTATTAGATAACGATGTGGTTGTGCGCTATGAAAACGAGGAAATGGTTGGAATGACCATCATGAACGCCAGCAAGAAGCTTGCGGCAAAGTAAGGGGCATGGAGACGTATCGCGCGACGCGCCCGGTAATTTCGCGGAAGATATAGTTGTTGCCAGTTGTGTTGGGGTTGCTAGACGTGTAATGGAATTTCACGAAATCTTCCACCTGTTTTAGTATTTTGGAGGAATATTATGAAAAGGCTTTCAACTCGCTTAACGATAGCTTTAATAGTTATTATTGTAGGTTGGTTGACTTATCAAGGCTCAGATTATTTCAACTGCAATGGACCAAAGGCAACGGATTGGGTAAATGCTTCAACAGATCGGTTTGATGAAGCAATTTCCGATCAGAAAACCGCTGAACCATTCGTACAACAAGTGTTTCAACCTTCTGCACAACCGAGCACATTATCGGCTTATCTTCGCGGCGCTGGTGTTGATTTGGTTAAATTTGCAAATAGAGCAGAAACTAGGTACAAAAATCAACAAAGCCAGGAAACGCCAAGTTGTCTTCTAGATACACAGGAAGAACTGATTAATGTATTTTATTATGATTGGCAATATTACGAAACCG